>DBGEOK010000063.1:0-23322 GCA_048370855.1 Candidatus Limiplasma sp.
ATTGTCTGTCTGCTGCCGTCCGTATATTCAATAATCAGATTCAGACGTAGTTTGGGATAGCCAAAAGTAGGTATCTTGTAGGGTTTGTAATTCTGGCGCATGGTTGTTCTGGCTGTTCTGCTGGTTCTGGTTGTTCTGGCTGTTCTGATTACTGTTTAAAAAACTCATGGTTCCTTACCTCCTGCGGAATTTGGATTTCGCGGATAGTTTTTCACGCGCGCGGCCAAAATATGCGCGAAGAAACAAGGCCTATCAAATTCGGAAACATAACGGAGTGCGGAGATATGCTGCTGATTCAGAACGGGACCCTGCATACGATGGAAGCCCAAGGGGTTATCAGGGCGGATCTGCTCACGCGAGGCAATCAGATCGCGCAGATCTCCAAGCATATCGACCCGCCTGAGGAAGCGCGCGTTATCGACGCGCGGGGCATGCATGTTTACCCGGGCTTGATCGACGCGCACAGCCACATCGGTATCTCCGAAGAAAAGGCGGGCAAGCAGGGGGACGATTGCAACGAGGGAACCAACCCGCTCACGCCCTGCCTGCGCGCGGTCGACGCCATCAACCCAATGGACAGCGCGTTTCATAACGCCATTGCCGCCGGCATCACCGGAGCGATGGTCGGCCCCGGCAGCGCTAACGCCATCGGCGGACAGTTTGCCTTTATCAAAACCGACGGGCGCAGAATCGACGACATGGTTGTGCTCGCCCCCGCCGCCGTCAAGCTCGCCTTCGGGGAAAACCCCAAGTTTAACTATGGCGTCAATGGCAATATGCCGTCCACCCGCATGGGCATCGCCTCGTTGATCCGCGAGGAGTTTTTCCTGGCGCGGCAGTACTTTGACTCGCTGCAAGCCGGCGGCGGCCCGCAAACCTTCCGCATGGAAAGCTATCGGCAGCTCTTTGACGGAAGCATTCCCATCAAGGCGCATGTACACCGGACAGACGATATTTTCACCGCGATTCGGATTGCGAAGGAGTTTGGCCTCGGTCTTACGCTGGACCATTGCACGGAGGGGCACCTGATTGCCGATGAAATTGCCGAAAGCGGATTCCCCGCGATTATCGGCCCTTCGCTGGCTTCCCGAAGCAAGAACGAGGTGAGCCAGTCGGACTTCAAAACAGCCGGGATACTGAAAAAAGCCGGCGTGCTGGTGGCGCTGACCACCGATCATCCCGTCTCGCGCATTCAGCACCTGCCCCTCTGCGCGGCCCTCGCGGCAAAGGAAGGGTTAGGAGAGGAAGACGCGCTCAGGGCCATCACCATCAACGCCGCCCGCATCTGCCGGGTGGACGCCCGCCTGGGAAGCCTTAGGGTGGGAAAGGACGCCGATATTGCCATTTTTGACGGCAGCCCCTTGCTGATTGCCTCTTCCGTGCGGGCGACAATCATCAACGGCAAGCCCGTATATGTATCGGAGCAAACCCCCGACGGCTTCCTTCGGCGGCAGTGAGCGCGGCGGGGTTTTCACCGCGCCCGGTTCTGAGTGGGCGGAGGCCAACGAAAAAAGCGCCTGCGCGCAATCCTTTTACGGATCGCAAAATGATACGAAAACGGTTCCGGTCCCGCGAGGGAGCAACGCCGCGCGCCAAAGCTTCTTGCTTCTGGCAGATCTCTCAGCCTGTTAAAAAACCCCTTGTAAGGGGTGGATTGGAGGGACCGTTGCTCCTCCAAATGGAATCCTGTCGTGCGGCCGGCCCGCGGGCGGGGAGGGGCTTCAGCGCGAAGGGACGTTGAAAGCGCGGCCTCCCAAGCCCACCGCTCAAGGGCTTTGCCCTGAGGAATCCTTTTGGGGCCGCGTTCACGGCCCATGCGTGGGTCAACAGCGCTGCAGCTCCGTTACCCGTATTGGCTGACAGGGCGCGTTCCTTTGGGGTCACGGGGGTTCCCCGCCTCTCCTGACGGATAGGTCGATATTTGGATAGCCTTGGGGCGGCGGAAGCGCGGGCTCAGCCTCGAGCGCGCGCATCCGCCGTCGTTTCTCCTAGACAGGCAGTCCGCGCGCATCATTCCACACGCCTTCAAAGCCCGCCTGCTTGCCGGCAATCCGAAGCCGTTCCGTCCCGTTATGCAAAAAACGGTACGCCACCTCGCAATCAACGCTTTCATGGATGGTGCGGGTCATTCCGCCGTGATCGGGAGCCCTCAGCGGAACCGCGCCTTCCTGAAGTAGGCGGGCGGACAGCACGTCTTTTCCCTGTCTGAGCACGACCCTGTCATTGCCGGCCTCCTCCACCCTCGCCCCCAAATAGGTGGCAAGCCGGTATTCCGTTCCGTCCAGGTATACCAGCGCCACGCAGCCCGTAAAGCGCCCGCCCAGGAACGGGATGCTGGCCGCCGATATCATCACGCCGTTTTCTCCCCAGCCGCACTGCGTCCACACGTAACGCTCGGGAAAGGAAACGCCCCTGTCGCCCTCCATATAGCCGGGACTGTCCCGAAACCGGTAGGCGCGCCCGTTCAGCCGCACTTCTCCGTCCACCAGGTGCGACATGCTGAACACCGAATGCCGGCATTGCATTCCCGGAACAAACCGGAACGGCCCCATCACGTCGTATCTTGGCCTTGTCATCCGCCCGTAAGAAAGCTCCCCCTCAAGCGACACTTCGTCCGTTTTCAGGCGAAGCTTGCAGCCCCGGTCGGTAAAGAGGCTTTCATCCAGGCGAAAAGCCCGGCGCGGCCTGTCCAGCGAAAAGTGCCGGCATGGCGCGTTGTACATGCCGCCCGGATACACAATCTGCAACGAGGCCTCCGTCTGCCCGCCCGCCTTTCGGTGCAGCGCGGGAATCAACGCCAGCACGGAATCCGCGTTCTGCTGCTTCAGATACCATCCTTCAAAATAACCGGACATATCCATTTTTCCTCCTCGTCCGCCGACCGAAATTCGGCTGGTTGCCGCCCAAGCCGGATACAGGCCGGCATGCGTCGCATACTCTCCCGTCAAAAAGCCCGCCTGACGGCGGTTTTCCCGCCGAGGACCTTGGGAAATGTTTCAGCCAGGGCGAAGCTGCACGTCCGGGACGCGCGAGGGGTCGTTGGGAGGCTCTGCCTCTCAAGCCTGCCGCCTAAGGGCTTCGCCGACCTTAGGCATCCCTTTTGGGGGCCGCTTTCGCGGCCCAAGGATGGGCCAGGGGTTGACGCAGGACGGCGGGCGGCGATTCGGATTGCGAAAAAGCCCTTGTCGGAGGCTTCGGCGGCCCCCCGATACGGTTACGGTTGGAAGGACGGCGGCCCCGCAAGCCGCTCCAAAGGGAACCTTCAACAGCCCGCGGCATGCATCGCGTACCTAGTATGCCGTCTCTTTTCCCGCGGCATACCCGCCGCGATTGCCCCACGCCTCCGCCGCCCGCCTTCCCTGCTATTTTTTCCATATATCGCCTTGAACCGGTCGGCGTTCCGCGAACCTTGACGCGGTTGCCTTTCCGTGGTATGATCGTCGAAATTTACGATTGGAGGGGCGTGCAATGGTTGATGATACTTCTCAAGTCCGGCAGTTTTACAATGAAAACGCGCAGTTGGAATGGGACCGGCTTTCGGAGCACCCGTTTGAGTTCGCCCTTACCGCTTACATGATGGAAAAATACGTCCGTCCAGGCGACAGCGTGCTGGATATCGGCGGCGGGCCCGGGCGCTACGCTATCCATTTCGCCAAGCGCGGCTGCCGCGTCACGCTGGTCGACCTGTCCGAAGGCAACGTCGCCCTCGCCCGCCAAAAGGCGGCCGAGGCGGGCGTAGAGCTGGAGGCGCTGGCGTCGGACTGCCTGGCGCTGGATTCGCTTTCCCTGGGCCAATACGATCACGTGCTGCTGATGGGGCCTTTGTACCACCTGCTGAAAGAGGAACAGCGCGTGCGGGCCGTAGAGCTGGCGCTCAGTCGCCTCAAGCCCGGCGGCTGCTTCTACGCCTCGTTCATCCTCCTGTTCGCCAGCGTGATTTACGACCTGAAGAACGGCGGCAATATCGAGCGGGAATGCGTCGATCCCAATACATCCCGCCTGTTCGGCGCAATTGAAAACGGAGGGGATTACAGCGGGCCCGCGTTCACCAGCGTGTGGTTCTGCCATCAAGCGGATATCCTTCCCTTTATGGAGCGGTTTTCATTAGAAAAGCTGCATATCTTTGGACAGGAGGGCATTTTGGCCCCCAACGAGCGGGAGCTGCTGACCCGCGAGCCGTCGGAAATCGATTGCTGGATCGCGCTGGCCAAGCGTTTTTTAGAGCTGCCGGAGCTGCTGGCCTACTCCGAGCATGCCATGTACATCGGCAGAAAGCCCTCGGGCCGTTTGCTTCCATAGGCTGTTAATGATATAATATCATAAGATTCGTTTCATCATCAGGAGGTTTTCGCCATGCCCGATCATTCTTGTTACATAAGCCCCTTTTCCACCCGTTACGCCAGCCCGGAGATGCAGTTCGTCTTTTCCGAGGACAATAAGTTCCGTACCTGGCGCAGGCTGTGGATCGCCTTGGCCCGGGCCGAGCAAAAACAGGGGTTGCCCATCACCGACGAACAGATCGCCGAGCTGGAGGCCCGCCAGGATGATATTAACTATGAGGATGCCCAGCGCCGAGAGCGGGAATGCCGCCACGACGTCATGAGCCATGTCTATGCCTACGGCCTCCAGTGTCCAAACGCAAAGGGCATCATTCACCTGGGCGCGACAAGCTGCTATGTGGGGGATAATACCGACGTCATCGTCATGAAGCAGGGCCTCGTAATTGTTCGGCGCAAAGTTCTCAACGTCATGGCCCTGCTGGCGGACTTTGCGGACGCTTACAAGCGCGTGCCCGCGTTGGCGTACACGCATCTGCAGCCGGCGCAGCTCACCACCGTGGGCAAGCGGGCCGTCCTGTGGCTGAATGATTTGTACATGGACCTTGAGGAGCTCGAGCACCGCATCGCAAGCCTGGCGCTGCTGGGCAGCAAGGGCACCACCGGCACGCAGGCCAGCTTTGTGGAGCTTTTGGGCGGCGACAGCGCAAAGATCAAGCAAATCGAGGCGGATATCGCCGCCGAGATGGGCTTTGACCGCGTGGTGCCCGTCAGCGGGCAGACTTATAGCCGCAAAATGGATTATATGGTCGTCAGCACGCTTTCCGGCGTAGCCCAGAGCGCCAGCAAATTCAGCTATGACCTCCGCCTTCTGCAAAGCTTCAAGGAGATGGAGGAGCCGTTCGAGGCGTCGCAAATCGGCTCGTCCGCCATGCCCTACAAGCGCAATCCCATGCGCTCCGAGCGCATTACCTCCCTGAGCCGCTACGTCATGGTGGACGCGCTCAACGCCGCCATCACCGCGGGAACCCAATGGTTCGAGCGCACGCTGGACGACAGCGCCAACCGCCGCATTGCGGTCAGCGAAGCCTTTTTGGGCGTCGACGCAATTCTCAACCTGATGATGAACGTATGCGACGGGCTGATGGTATACGAAAAGGTCATCCATGCCCGCGTGATGAACGAGCTTCCCTTTATGGCCACGGAAAATATTATGATGAACGCCGTCAAAAAGGGGGGCGACCGCCAGCAGCTCCACGAAAAGCTGCGCGTGCACAGCCAGGCCGCCGCGCGCGTGGTCAAGGAGGAGGGCGGAAGGAACGACCTGATCGACCGGATCGTGGCCGACCCCGCCTTTATGGTTACGCGGGAAGAGGTTGAACGCATCCTTGACCCGGTTCATTTTGTCGGCAGGAGCACGGAGCAGGTGGAGGAATACCTGCGCGATATCATCCGGCCCGTGCTGGATCGCAACCGCGAGCTCCTGGGAGAAAAGCAGGAGCTGAACGTTTGACGCGGCGGTCGTCCTCTGCCGTGTATGGCCTTAACTTACGAGTGATATCCATCAAACGGCAAAGGCAGGAAGGAGAGCCCGCGCGGACTCTCCTCCCTGCCTTTTTCCGTATTGCGCCTTTCGGCTCCAGCTATTGTCGGACCGCTACTGCGTCTTCTTTTTCCTGCGTTCAGAGCTCATGACGACGATCTGCTGGAGCCCGACGAAAATCAGCAGCAGCGCGCCAATCGCAATCTTGGCCCACCAGGACGACAGCGTGCCGTTGAAGGTGATGAGCGCCGGGATGATGGACTTGAGCATGACGCCGAACAGCGTGCCCACCATGTAGCCGACGCCGCCGGTCAGCAGCACGCCGCCGATCACCGCGGAGGAGATGACATCCAGCTCCGAGCCCATCAGCGAGAGGTTCCAACCCGATTTTACATACAGCGCGTAGGCGACGCCCGCGATGACCGAGCACAGGCCGTTGAAGCCGTATACCAGCACCTTTGTGCGCGCGACGGGCAGGCCCATCAGCTTCGCCGACTGCTCGTTGCCGCCGATGGCGTAAACGTTTCTGCCAAAGCGCGTCTTTTGCAGGATGATGATGCCGATGATGAGCATCACCGCAAACAGGATGACGTTCAGGTTGACGTACGCCACAGGCTTGATTTTGACCCATTCCCCGTCGACCCTGTTCATGAAGTAGAGCTTCCAGCCCGCCCAGGCGTCGATCATCTCATTGCTGATGGAGATGGATTCCCGGCTGATCAGGGAGCATACGCCGCGGGCCAGGAACATGCCCGTCAACGTGGCAATGAAGGGCGGTACGTTCAGGTACTGGATCATGCACCCCATCGTCAGCCCCAGGCCGACGCCCACAAACAGCGCGAAGGCGATGCAGACGAGCGGATTCAAGCCCAGCACGCTGTTGCCATAGGCAATAATCATGCCTGTCAGCGACGCTACCGCGCCCACCGACAGGTCGATGCCGCCCGTAATCAGCACCATGGTCATGCCCACCGCGGAGATGCCGATATAGGCGTTATCGATGAACAGGAGCATCAGCGTGCGCAGGGAGGAAAAGCCCTTGTCCCCGTATGCCAGCACGCCCGCCAGGTAGGTCAGCAGAAAGATGCCGATGGTCGCGTACACCATGATATACTTGGGGTTAGCCGCCGCGCGGAGCGGATTTTTCCGTCCGTAGCCGGCGTTTTTTTCCGCTTTAAGCATGCACGTCACCCCCCGCGATTTGTTTTGGCTGGCGGCGTTTCAAGCCCGACATCCACTTGCGCACGGGCTCGGATTGCAGCACGATCACCACCGCGATAATCAGCGCCTTAAAGGCCATAATCGCCTCGGATACGACGCCGAAATACAAGACCAGCGTGGTGATGGTGCGGATGATGATGGAACCGACCACCGTTCCGGCCAGGCTGAACTTGCCGCCCGCCATGTTGGTGCCGCCGATGACCACCGCCAGGATCGCGTCCAGCTCGTAGTTCAGCCCCGCGTTATTGCTGTCGCACGAGGAAATCCGGCTGGCGTAGATCAGCCCCGCGATGCCGGACAGAAAGCCGGTCAGCGTATAGGCGATCATGATAATGCGGTTGGAGCGCAGGCCGGATACGCGGCTGGCGTTACGGTTGATGCCCACGGACTCCACAAAGGTGCCAAAGGAGGTCAGGCGCGTAAACAGCGCCACGCCCGCCACCACCACGATCGTAATGATGATGGGCATGGGCAGCGCGAACAGGCTTCCTTGCCCGATGAAGCGGAACGGAGAATACAGCGTGGTAAACTGTTTCCCGTCCGTGGCGATCTGCGCGATGCCGCGCCCGGCCACCATCAAAATCAGCGTGGCGATGATCGGCTGCATCTTGAACCTGGAAATCAGCAATCCGTTAAACATGCCCATGGCCAGGCACAGCAGCAGCGGCACCGCGATGACCACGACGAAGGGGTAGATTGTGTAATCGCCAGGGGTGGGGTACTGCGTCACATCCCAGCGGAGGAATTTGAGCGCGAAAGCGCCCGCCACCGCAACCAAAGCGCCTACGGACAGGTCCGTGCCGCCCAGCGCGATCACCAGCGTCATGCCCATTGCGATGATGGTGATTTCCGCCGAACGGTTGACGATGTCGATCAGCGAACCATACAGCATGTGCGTTTCCGCCTGGTACTCGATTTTAAAAAACGCGGGCTGAATGAAGGCTGCCAGCAGCAGAATCAGGCATTCGGCGATGATCGCCCAAGCCAGCTTGCTTTTAAAGATGGATTCGCGGCTCTTCATGCGGTTTCACCTGCCCTTTCCCCGGCAATAATGCCCATGATATCGGCCTGCGTGCAATGCTCGCCGTCCAGCTCGGCCGCCTTTTGGCCGTCCCGCATGACCAGGATGCGGTTGCTGCAGCGGATAATCTCGTCCAGCTCCGAGCTGATGAAGATGACCGCTACGCCCTTGCCGCACATCTCCAGCATCAGCCGCTGAATTTCCGCCTTCGCGCCGACGTCAATGCCGCGCGTGGGTTCGTCCAAAATCAGCAGATCCGGCTCCGTGGCCATCCAGCGCGCCAGAATCACCTTTTGCTGATTGCCGCCGGATAGCTCGCCCACCTTCTTTTCCGCGTCCGGGGTGGCGATGGAAAGCAGCTTGATATACTTGTCCGCCAGCGCGCTTTGCTCCTTGCGCGACATCGGCTTGAGCATGCCCCGCTTGGCCTGAAGGGCCAGATAGATATTTTCCCGGATGCTGAGATCTCCAATGATGCCGTCTCTTTTTCGGTCCTCCGGGCAAAAGGCCATCCTATGCCCAATCGCGTCCAAGGGCACGTGAAGCTTCACGGCGTTTCCGCGAATTTTGATGGTACCCTTGGAGGGTTTGGTAACGGCAAAGAGCATTTCGGCGGTTTCCGTGCGCCCGGACCCCAGCAGGCCCGCGAAGCCGAGCAGCTCACCCTGCTGAATCGACAGGGAAATATCCTCCACCTTGCCGGGAATCCCGATATGCTCCGCCTCAAGCTGGACCTGCGCCCCGTCCTTCTGCTCCGCGCGCTTGAGGTTAAAGATTTCGTTGATATCCTTGCCGATCATCCGGTTGACCAAGTCCAGCTTGTTGGTTTCCTCCACGGCAAACTCGCCGATCAGACGACCGTTGCGCAGCACGGTTAAGCGGTCGGAAATCTCGAAAACCTGATCCAGGAAGTGCGTAATAAAGATGATGCCCATGCCGTGCTCCCGGAGCTCCCGCATCACCTGGAACAGGCGCTGAACCTCGTTTTCGTCCAGGGAGGAGGTCGGTTCGTCCAGGATCAGGATTTTGGCCTGGACATCCACGGCCCGCGCAATGGAGACCATCTGCTGGATGGCCGTGGAATAGTAGGAGAGCGGGCGCGTGACGTCTATATCAATGTGAAAACGCCGCAAAAGCTCGGCAGCGCGGCTGTTGATTTCCTTCCAGTTAATTTGACCGCGGCGCATAGGCTGGCGGCCGATAAAAATATTTTCGGCAACGGTCAGGTTGCCGCAAAGGTTGATTTCCTGAAACACGGTGGAAATCCCAAGCTCCATAGCGTTTTGCGGGTTGGCCGGCCTGATGGAAACGCCGTCGAGCCTGATGCTTCCGGCATCCATGTGATGAACGCCTGTCAGGCACTTGATAAGCGTGGATTTTCCCGCGCCGTTCTCGCCCAGCAGGGCGTGAACCTCGCCGCGTCTGAGCGTAAAATCCACATGATCCAGAGCCTTGACGCCCGGAAACTGAATTTCGATGCCCCGCATGGTCAAAACTACATCATTTTCCAAGTCCATCATCCCTTCATCAGAGAGATCTCCTATTGCATGAGCGGATGGAGGCATCGCCTTCCATCCGCTCATGCCGGATACTGTCAGTATCCGTTGGAAATCAATGATCTTAGTACTGGCGCTCGTCGATCACGTCCGCGGCTTTGATGGACAGCCGGCTGCCGTCTGCGTTGTAGGGAACGCCGCCCTCCGCGTCGTAGCAGAACTCTTCGGGATGGATGACCTGCTTTTCAAAGGTCTTGCCGGCCAGAAGGTCCTTAATCATGGGGATAATCGCGGGAGAGTACAGCGGCGTGCACTCGACGGTGCAGTTCATGTCGCCGGCGACAATCGCGTCAAACGCGGCCTTCACGGAGTCGCAGCCCACAATGATGATATCCTTGCCAGGAACCTTGCCGGCGGCCTTGATGGCGTCGATGGCGCCCAGGGCCATATCGTCGTTCTGCGCAAGCAGCACGTCGATCTTTTCATGGGCCTTGAGGAAGCTTTCCATTACGGCCTGGCCCTCGGCCCGGGTGAAGTTGCCGGTCTGCTGGGCAATCAGCTTCAGGTTGGGGTACGTGGGCAGCACTTCCATAATGCCCTCGGTGCGACCGACGGCGGCGGCGGAACCGGTGGTGCCTTCCAGCATCACGACGTTGATCTCTTCTTCGCCGCGGCCGGCATTCTTCATGTAGTTGCCGGTCCAGTACGCCATGCGGCGGCCTTCCTCAACAAAGTCCCCGCCGAAGGCGGCAACGTAGTCGATCTTGTCCAGGCAATCGGGCATGCGGTCCAACAGGAACAGCGGGATTTCCGCCTCGTTGACTTCCTTGAGCACTTCTTCCCAGCCGGTTTCCACAACGCCGGTGAAGAGGATGATGTCCACGCCCTGAGAGATGAAGTTCCGCAGAGCCTTGACTTGGTTTTCCTGCTTCTGCTGAGCGTCGTCGTACACCAGATCCCAGCCCTCGGCGGCAACCGCGGACTTGATATCGTCGGTGTTGGCGGTACGCCAGTCGGATTCCTGGCCAACCTGCGAGAAGCCGATCGTAACGGCCATCGCGCTGCCGACGCTGGCTACGAGCATGATTGAAACAAGGACCAGAGCAAGAGCTTTTTTCATGTTCAATATCCTCCCATATCGTTTTTTGAAGCTTTCCAGCCTCATCGTTAACATTGATTATACGCTTCATTATTTAAAATTAAACAGGTTATTTTCCTAATTTATGGTTGACATTTTCCGTTTTCACCCATTTTCAAGGTGGATAACGGGCAAAAATAATGAGGAAAAAGGGTGAATCCAGTATAAAAAGCAATGAACGTTATTCCTGTCATTTCAGCTCGTATCCGACAGGGACCACGTTCATTTATTTGCGGTGCGGTAGGCCCTCGGGCTCATGCCTGTAAACCGTTTAAACAGGGTGCGGAAATAGCTGGGGTCGGTATACCCGATCCTCTCCGCGATGTCCGCGCTGCCAAGGCCCGTGCTTCGCAGGTACTCCATCGCTTTTTCCATGCGCAGCTTGGTCAGGTAATCGACAAAGGACATGCCCATCTCCCGCCGGAACAGGGTGCAGAAATGGTTGTTGCTCAGGCTCACGTGCCTCGCCGTGTCGCGCAGCGTCAGCTCCTTACGCTGATAATGCGCCTCCATGTAGGCGCACGCGCCGCGGATTGCGTCGTTACAGGGGCGCGCGGCATGGCGATCCCGGTATTCCAGGGACATTGTCAGCAGCGTTACGGCATATTCGACAATACCGCGCGCGTTATTTCCATACCGAAGAACATCGTTCCAGCTCAGCAGATCCGGCAGCACATCCGCCGGTTTTGCGCCGCATTGGCTCAGTATGCGCGACGCGGCCAGCTTAATATCCATCACCACATAGCCCGTCATCAGCAAAGAGCCGTTCATCAGCTCGGTCAGCGGCAGCAGGTATTCCTCGATGACCGGCCCGGCCTGGGCTGCCTCCAGGCGCTCGAGCTGCCGGTACAGCGGCGCCAGGTTCACGTTAAGCCACTCCGGCGGCAGCCGGCCGGCCTCCTCGCCGCTTCCGACGTTCGGCAAGGGATTGCTCTCCTCGCCGGCGGCAGCCGGCGAGGACCGAAGCCGCGCGGCTCCGGTCGCCGCTCCCACATTCAACAGCATTCAACATCCTCCTTCGCCGGGCGTCCGCATCGAGGCCGGCGCCGGCGGACCGCCGCGCCGGATGGGAAAGAGCTTATTTGTTTGCCCGAACCTGCCTGGTGCTGCCGCGGATCGCCAGGCTTGTTGAAATGACCTGCTTGGATACAGGGCTGTTCGGGTCGTAGGGGCTGCTCATCCGTGAGAGCAGCATTTTAACCGCCTCCACGGAGATCAGCGTTTTAAACGTGCGCACAGAGGTCAGCGGAAACGGAAAATGAAGCTTGGAAAGCAGGTTGTCAAACCCTACGACGGAAATATCCTCCGGCACGCGCTTGCCCAGCTCCTGTAAAAGCTGGATGGTTTCCCAGGCGATCATATCGCTGAAGGCGAAGACGGCGGTGGCTTTGGTGCTGGCAAGGATCTCGCGCAGTTGATCGTGGCGCTGATCCTGCTGGAGCGACACCGGATGGATCATGGCGGGGTCCAGAGGGACGCCCGCCTGTTGAAAGGCCCGGGTATACCCTTCCTGGCGCTCGCGGGAGCTGGATACGTATTCCGGGCCGTTAATGAAGCAGATTTTTCGGTGCCCGAGCGACAGCAGGTGCTCCGTGGCAAGCTGGCCGCCCTGGATATCGTCGCAGACGACGGCGTTGGTATGAAAGCCCTCAAAATACCGCCCTATCAGCACGAAAGGCACCTGAGCCGCCGCGATGCGCAGCACGCTGTCCTGCGATTTCTGCACCGGCGATATGATGATGCCGTCCACGCCCTTGCCCAGCGCCAGCTCGACGGCCTCGTTTTCCCGCTCCGGGTCCTCGTCCGTGTTCAGCACGATCATGCCGTATTGGTTGGCGCGCGCCACGCTTTCTATTTCCTTAATCATAATGGCGAAATGCGGGTTGACAATATCGCCCACGATCACCGCGATGGTTTTGGTAAAGCCAAGGCGCATCGCGGTTGCCGAGGCGTTCACCACGTAGCCAAGCTCCGCGGCCACCGTGCGGATGCGCTCGCGGGTCGCCTTGGATATGGCGGCGCTGTCCTTCAGCGCGCGGGATACCGTATTGATGGAAAAGCCGGTCGCTTGGGCAATATCCTTCAGCGTGGTGCGATGTGACGTAAGCATGCCGTATCTTCCTTTCGCGCGCCAGGGATGAACGTTCATCCGAATTTCACATTCATTATAAAAAATACAGGGCGAAAAGTCAAGATCTTTTGCTTGCATGTGCTCCCGGTTCATGCTACAATTTAGGTGAACGTTACCATTCCAATCGGGTCTAAAATGGCATCCGTGCAAGCAGGAGCCGCACGGCCCGGCCGCGCTTATGCTTGCGAAAGGTACCAATACACGCATACGGCAAGGAGGGTTCGCTATGAAATCCATTCCCATGCAAACGCTCGCTTTGGAGGCCTTCCGGCCTTACGGCCGCTTTGCCTCTCTAACCGACCCGGACGGGCCGGCAATCGGAGAAAATCCCGTCCTTTTTTTCCGTGATTTGCTTCCGCTGGGCTCCAGCGGACAGACGCTTTGCGCGTCCGTCACGCAGGCCGGGCCCATGGAGCTGATCGTTGAGCTGATGGAGTTTCATACGCATTCCTGGGAAGCCTTTATGACGCTGGATACAGAATCGTGCATCTGCGTCGCGCCCGCCACGGCGGACGCGCGCCTGGACGCGGAGGCGCTGGAGGCCTTCAGGGTTCCGCCCTGTACGATGATATACCTCCATCCCGGCGTATGGCATTACGCGCCCTATCCGTTGGGCGGCGCCACGCTCCATTCCCTGGTTCTTCTTCCCGAGCGCGCGTATGCCAACGACTGTGTGAAGACGTCCCTGCCGGAAGGCAGCCGGGTGATGATCGGCCGCTGAGCGGCCGACCCCGGGGCGCAGGAAGGATGGAGGGATCGGATGGACGGCGTGATTTTTGATATCAAGGAGGGAGCGGTTTACGACGGCCCGGGCCTGCGCCAGACGGTGTTCCTGAAGGGCTGCCCCCTGCGCTGCGCGTGGTGCCACAACCCCGAGGGGCTTTCCGGAAAGCCGGAGCTGATGGTATCGCCAAACGGGTGCACCGGATGCGGCGCTTGCAAAGCCGTGTGCGAGCACGAGCCTTGCATTGCCTGCGGAAAATGCGTGTCTCAATGCGGCCAGCGCCTTCGCCGCGTCGTTGGCGAGAGGATATCCCCGGAGCGGCTCGCAGACCGCCTGAACAAGGACGCGCCGTATTACCGGATGGTGGGAGGCGGCGTCACCTTTTCGGGCGGCGAGCCCCTGCTCCAGGCCGGCTTCGTGCTGGAGACCGCCGCTTTGCTCGCGCCGGGCCTGCATAAGGCCATCGAGACCTCCGGCTACGCGCCGGCGGATGATTTTGAGCGTGTCGTGCGAGCGATGGATCTGATCATGATGGACCTAAAGGTCATGGACGACTCCATCCATCAGCGATATACGGGCGTGTCCAACCGCCGGATCCTTGATAACGCCCGCCTGCTGTCCGAAAGCGGCAAGCCCTTTCTCATCCGGATTCCCCTGATTCCAACCGTGAACGACAACGCCGAAAATTTCCGAAAGACCGCCGAATTTCTTCAAGGGTTTCAAAACCTCCTGCGCGTGGAGCTGCTGCCGTATCACGCGACCGCGGGAGCCAAGTACGCCATGCTCGGCAAGACGTATCAGGCGGATTTTCCGCAAAACCGGGCTGTATATGACGACACGCGCATTTTTGCCGAATATGGGATAAGGAGTTGTGTGCTATGACAGAGCTGATTCAAGCGTTAAAGGACTTTTTCATTCTACAAAAGGCGCATCACGCCGCCAGAGGCGAAGCGCGCGACGAATACGAGCTCGCGCGGGAATGGGAGCGGGCGGGGCTCTCGCCGGCGCGCCGGGCGGGCGAGCGGCTCAACGCCATGCTCGCGCTGGAGCGGCCGGTTCTCTTTCCGCTGGAGCGCATTGTGTTTACACGAACCAACCCGGTCGTGTTCTCCCTTTTTACGCCAAAGGAGCTGGAGCGCATCCGCGGCGCGGCGACGCTTCATGAGCGCGGAGAGGTTTGCAACATCAGCGTCGATTATACCATGCTGCTCTCCTGCGGCTTCGATCAAAAAATACGGGAGCTGGAGGCGCTCGCGGAAGGCTTCGCGCAAAAGGGGGAGGCCGAAAAGGCTGAATACGCCCGCATGCAGTCGAGCGTCCTAACAAGCGTGCTGGCGCTGACGGAGCGTTATCGTTCCCTTACGCAAGCGCAGGGACGGGACGATATCGCCGCGGTGCTGGCAAACGTTCCGCGCCGCCGCCCAGGCGGCTTTTTAGAAGCGCTTCAAATGCTGCGCATCATCCATTTTGTGATGTGGCTCGGCGGCAATTACCATAACACGCTCGGCAGGTTCGACCAGTACATGCTCCCCTATCTCCGCGCGGACCTGGAGGCGGGCAGGCTCGCCATGGAGCAGGCGCAAGAGCTGGTGGAGGAGTTTTTCCTGACCTTTAACCGCGACAGCGACCTGTATTACGGCATGCAGCAGGGAGATAACGGGCAGAGCATGGTGCTGGGCGGCTTAAACCCCGACGGCTCCGACAGCTACAACGAGCTTTCCGAGCTGTGCATGCAGGCCAGCCTGGAGCTTTGCCTGATTGACCCGAAGATCAACCTGCGCGTGCATCGTGACACCCCGCTGTCCCTGTACCGGCTGGGCAGCCGGCTGACCAAGCAGGGGCTGGGCTTTCCCCAATACTGCAACGACGACGTCGTCATCCCGGCGCTCATCGCCTTCGGCTACGAGCCCGAGGACGCCTATCAGTATGTGGTGGCGGCCTGCTGGGAGTTTATCATTCCCGGAAAGGGAATGGACATCCCCAACCTCAACGCCGTCAGCTTTGCCAAGGCCATGCAGGAAGCGGTGGCCTCAAAGCTGGAAAACTGCGCCAGCTTTGAGGCGCTGATGGGCGAGGTGGAGGCCAATATCAAAGACCAGGCGGAAGCGTGCGTGGAAGCCGCCAAAAACGTTTACATCTTCCCCGCGCCCTTTCTGTCGCTCATGATGGAGGGATGCGGCGAAAACGCCCGCGACGTGTCCATGGGGTGCAAGTACAACAATTACGGCTTTCACGGCACGGGAATCGCTACCGCCGCGGATTCCCTGGCGGCGATTCGCAAAGTCGTCTATGAGGATGGTTCTGTCGGCAAAAAACGGCTTGTAAAGGCGCTCGAGACCGATTTTGAAGGAGAGGAAGCGCTTCAGGCCCGGCTACGCTACGACATGCCTAAAATGGGCAACAACGACGACGAGGCCGACGCTATCGCCGTAGCCTTGCTGGACTGCTTTGCGGACGCGCTCTCGGGAAAGCGGAACGACCGGGGCGGCATTTTCAGGCCGGGCACAGGCTCCGCCATGTACTACCTGTGGCACGCAAAGGACATGCCGGCTACGGCGGACGGCCGCAAGCGGGGCGAAAACCTCGCGGCAAACTATTCCCCCAGCCTTTTCGCCCGTGTGAAAGGGCCTGTTTCCATCCTTCAGTCCTTCGCCAAGCCCCATTTAAACAGGGTTTGCAACGGAGGGCCGCTGACGCTGGAATTGCATGATACGCTGTTTCGCAACGACCAGGCGATTGAAAAGGTCGCGCTCATGGTCAAAAGCTTTATGGATTTGGGCGGACACCAGCTTCAGCTCAACGCCGTCAACCGTGATACGATGCTGGAGGCGCAAAAGCACCCGGAGGAGCACCGCGGCCTGATCGTTCGCGTATGGGGCTGGAGCGGCTATTTTGTGGAGCTGGACCGCGAATATCAGGATCATATCATCAGCCGCATGGAGCTAAGCCTGTAGCGCGAGCGCCGCGCCGGCAATGAAGGGCCGACGGGCACGCCTGGGGAAACGCCGCATTGTCGTCAATCGCCAGGCTATCCGGGGCTGCGGCGCGAAGAACGAAGGGCGGCATGAGCTTCCCCCCCCAAGCGCCCGAGAGGGGGCTTTGCGCAGGCCTCATCGCCGCCCTGCCGGGCGGCGTTCTCGTTTCGCTCCCTCGCCAATATCGACGTGCCGGGTACTGCCGTACCCGGCCCTTGTATTGGCTCACGCCTGCGCGTCGCTTTGCCGCTTCGCGGCAAGTGGCCGCAGGCCACACGCTCCGCTCTCTCGCCAATATCGGCGTTCCGGGTACTGCCGTACCCGGCCCTTGTATTGGCTCACGCTTGCGCATCGCTTTGCCGCTTCGCGGCAAGTGGCCGCAGGCCACACGCTCCGCTCCGGCGCACTTCCATTCGCTTTCGCCTTCGGCGAACAGACCCCGGTCGCTCAATCGTCGCCCGCCGCCCGGCCGGGCGGCGTTCTCGTTTCGCTCCCCACTTCCATTCGCTTTCGCCTTCGGCGAACAGCCCACAGGGCTGACGCTCATTTTCAGTGCCACAGGGCTGACGCTCATTTTCAGTGCCACCGGGCTGTCTCTCATTTCCAGTGCCACCGGGCTGACGCTCCCCTACAGCCTTAACCCAAACTTGGGCCGCGTTCGCGGCCCAAGCAAAGGGATTCCTAAGGGCAACGCCCTTAGGCGGAGGGCTTTGGAGGCGGAGCCTCCCAACGTCCCTTCCCGCTGAAGCCTCCCGGATTTCTCCGCAAGGCTAGGCTCTGGTTCCCCGAAGCCTGGCCGAACAGCCGTCGGCGGCGCTGAAAATACCGCAGACGCATATCAGCAGAAGACATACGGGCACCAGCAGAAGGCAGGTAAGCGCAAAGCCGCTCCAAAAGACCATCCCGCCCAGCATGCGTTTCAACCGTTCTTTCATCGTCATCGCTTTTTCCGCCTGCCTTTCCAGCAAAACACTGCGCCATTGCATGTCTTCTTACTCGCTCACAATCCGATAATAGACCTTAGCGGTCAGGATGTACACCACGCCGTACAGAATTGCGAAGGCGGCGAAGCTCGCCAGCGCGCAGACCGCCATGAGCGTTACGTTAAACATGCCCAGGCCGGAGAACATGCGCGTGAGCATAGGGAACGCGAACGCCACGTGGATTCCCGCCGCGAGGAGCGGCAGGAAGAAAACCGTAAGGATCTGCGACCCGATGGACCGTTTGATCTCCGAGCGGCTCAGGCCCACCTTCTGCATGATTTGGTAGCGCTGCCGGTCGTCGTAGCCCTCGGAAATCTGCTTGTAATACACAATCAGGATCATAGCCATGATAAACAGCGCGCCCAGGAACAGGCCGATAAAAAGGAGGCCGCCGTAGAGCTCCAGGAAGCCGGTCCGCAGCTCCTCGCGCCATTTGGTGCTGTAAGCGCCGAAGGACGGATTGGCGCCGGATATCCCGGCCCGGAGGGATTGGTAGAAGCGGCCCTGCTCCTCCTTATCGCCGGACAGCCGGAAGCTGATATCAAAGCAGATGGAGGAGCTGCGTTCCCCATAGGCTTCCTCCTGCTTTTCATAAAGCGCGAGGAGGGGCTCCCAGCCGCTGACGACCATAAACTGCGTGGGGTAGATGCTGGCCTTGGCCGGGCCGTTTGGAATGCCGTCCTCAAACCGCTTTTTGATCCGGAAGGTCGTATTCAGCACGCTAAGCGTATCCCCCCGGTGCTCCCCGCGGAGAGAGGACAGCAAAATCTCATCCGGGGCAAGCGTTTCCTTCGTCCCGTTCAACCGGTTGTACTCCTCCAGCGGAATCACGAAGAGGCTGGAGAGCGCGTCGCTGAATATATCGTAGGTGCCCGGCGTGGTCAAGTAGGTATCGCCCTGCTGATAGGCCGCGAAGGTCAGGTAGGAGTAGGAGAGCTCTTCGCTCTTTTCCAGGCCGGACTTGCGAAGCTCCTCGTCAAGGAGGGCGCGCAGTTCGTCCTCGCGCCGATAGTCATAAAGCGTAATGTCCACGTCGCCCAGGCAGCCGTTGTTAATCGTGTCCTCCATCCCAAACCAGAGGGAGCAGGTGGAAAAGACCATGACCAGCACCATGGTGGACAGGATGCATACGTTCGCCAGGCCGACGGCGTTTTGCTTCATGCGGTAGATCATGCCGGACACGCTGATGAAGTGATCGGCGCGGTAATAGTGCCGCTTGCTCTTCCTAAGCAGCTTGAGCGTTGTGATGCTCCCCGCCGTAAAGAGCAGGTAGGTGCCCGCGATCACCAGCATGACCGCTACAAAGAACATCATAATGGAGGCCGCCACGCTGCTCACCGATACGCTGATCCAATATCCCGCGCCGAGCGCCAGTACGCCCAACAGCGCCAGCAGCCACTTTGCCCTGGGCTCGCGCTCCCCAACCTCGCCGCCGCGCAGCAGCTCGATGGGCTTGGACAGGTGGATTTGCCGGAGGGAATTGAGGAGGATCGTCAGGAACGTCAGCCCCACGACCGTCCCCGCATACCCCAGCGCGGGCGCGGACAGGTGGAAGGTCAGCGCGGCCGCCTCGCCGATCATGCGCGTCAGGATCAGGAACATCAGCTTTTCCAGCAGCAGGCCGATGCCGAAGCCCGCCGCCAGGCTGGCCAGAAGGATCAGAATCGTCTCCCACGCTACCACGCGGCCGATGTGCTTCTTTTCCATGCCGAGGATGTTATAAAGGCCGAATTCCTTCTTGCGCCGCTTCATGAGAAAGCTGTTGGTGTAAAACAGGAAGATTACGCTGAAGCAGGTGGTGACGCCCACGCCGAGCTGAAGCGAAAAGGCGAGCGTTCCCGAGTTCAGGCTGGGGTTCATGGACAGGGAGCAGATGATGTAGAGCATCGCCACCGTGATGACGGCGGTCAGCAGATAGGGATAGTACACCTTTCGGTTTTTTCGGATGCCCATAAGGGCAAGCCGCGCAAAAAAGCCCTTACGCATTCAGCGCACCACCCGTCGCAATAATGGTCAAGGTGTCTGAAATCTTCTGGTACAGCTCCTCGGTCGTGCTGCCGCCGCGATAGAGCTGATGGAACACCTCGCCGTCCTTAATAAACAGCACGCGCCCCGCATGGCTGGCCGCCTTCACGGAATGAGTCACCATCAAAATGGTCTGCCCGTCGCGGTTGATATCGGAAAAAAGCGTGAGCAGGCCGTCTGTGGCATGGCTGTCCAGCGCGCCGGTGGGCTCGTCCGCCAGGATGAGCTGCGGCTTGGTAATCAGCGCCCGCGCCACCGCCGCGCGCTGCTTTTGACCGCCGGAAATTTCGTATGGAAATTTGGAGAGTATGCCCCCGATGCCCAGCTTCATGGAGATGGGCTTCAGGCGCTCCTCCATTTCGGCGTAGCTCTTGCCCGCCAGCACGAGGGGAAGAAAGATGTTGTCCCGGATAGAAAAGGTATCCAGCAGGTTAAAATCCTGAAAGACAAAGCCCAGGTTATCCCGCCGGAAGGAGGAGACCTCCTTTTCGCCGATGCCCGAGAGGCTCTTCCCGTTGAGGAGCACCTGGCCGCGCGTGGGCTTGTCCAGCGCCGCCAGAATATTGAGCAGCGTGGTTTTTCCGCTGCCGCTCTCGCCCATAATGGCGACGAATTCGCCCGGCTCCACGCTGAACGTAACGTCGCTCAGCGCCTGAACCTGATTGCCGCCAAAGCGGGTCACGTAAATTTTCTGAAGATGTTCAACTTCCAACATAGCCACGTGGCATGCCTCCTTTTGCTTGGTACGGGGCCAGTATAGCGCATTGGGGCGCGTCATGCCATTTGAATGGCTTACATTTTGAAAGGATAGCTTACAGAATTGTAAGCTATCCGGGCCGTGCGGGCGATAGGCTTTCATTTGGAGGAGCCGCGGCCATTCCACCCATCCCTCAAAAGGGGGCCGAAGGGACGTTGGGAGGCTCCGCCTCCCAAGCCCACCGCCTAAGGGCTTCGCCCTTAGAAATCCCTATTTTGGGCCGCGTTCGCGGTCCAAGGGGAATCATTTTGGATGAGGAAGGGAAGCGGCATTTCCGAGGCACTGGAAATGAGCGTCAGCCCTGTGGGCTGTTCGCCCAAGCCCAAAGCAAGCGGAAGCATACGCTTTTGGAAACGTCAGCTCAGCGAAGCGCCGCGCGATACGCAATGCTTCCAAAAGCGCGAAACGAGAACGCCGCCCAAGCAGGGCGGCGGGAGGACGATGGAAATTGCATAGAGGCCCTTGCCGGGAAAGCCTTATCTTCTTTCGCTCTTAGCGCTGCAGCCCCTTGCAATCCCACCGCCCGCGCGCCTCCGGCAAGCTACTCCACCTGCATTTCAATTTGCCCGAGCGTGATTTCCACCCGCGTGCCCCGACCCTCCTCGGACGTGATGGCGATGCCGTGGCCCAACCGGGTCAGCACCTGCTTGCAAAGGTATAGGCCGAGCCCCGTCGCGCGCTTGTCGCTGCGGCCGTTATAGCCCGTGTAGCCCTGCTCGAAAACGCGGGGCAGGTCCTCGGACGCGATGCCGATGCCCGTATCCTCTATTATCAGGCATTGGCGGGTCTCGTCCGTCCGGATGGTCACGCGGCCCCGGCGGGTATATTTAACCGCGTTGGACAAAAGCTGCTCTATCACAAAGACAAGCCACTTTTCATCTGTCAGCACCCGCATGCTTGTTCCGTCATATTCCAGAGCAAGCTTTTTCTGAATAAAAAGAGGAGCGAATTTACGCGCCGCCTGACGGATCACCGCGTCGAGCGGATAGGTTTTGAGCACATAGTCGGTTGCGCTGCCGTTGAGGCGCACGTAAGTAAGCGCCATCTCCACGTACTGCTCAACCTTGAACAGCTCGCCCCCAAGCCGGGCCGCGTTTTTGCTCTGATCCGCCTGGAGCAGCAGCTTCATAGCCGATATCGGCACCTTGATCTGGTGGGCCCAGAGCGAGTAATAATCGCTGCGGGTTCTTTGCTCCCGCTCCGCCTCGGCCGCTTCGCGGGCGTTTTCCTCCAGCGCTTTTTCCAACAGCGCGCGGTAATCCGCCTCGATCCGGCCCGCCGGCTCGGGAAGCGTGCCGGCGGCGATCAGCGCGCTCTCCCTCAAGCGCGAAAGCTCCGCATGCTTGAATAAATAGCGGGAAAAGTCGACCGCCGCAAATAAAAGGCCCACAGCCAGACAGAGGATGGCCGCGTACAGCGCGCCGGAAAGCGGAAGCCCGAACAGCGCGCACAGAAGCGTAAACAGCCCGACGCACAGAAGCGCGTACAGCATGGCCCACCGGCGGTCCCGCAGGTAGGACCACAGCGTGCGGCCAACAAACGCCTTTTTCATTCGATCATGTACCCCATGCCCTTCCTGGTCTTAATCAGCTCCGGCACGCCGGCGGCCTTCAGCTTGCGCCTGAGACGCGTAACGTTGACGGTAAGCGTGTTTTCATCAACATAGGCGTCGGTTTCCCAAAGCCGGGTCATCAGCGCGTCGCGGCTCACGATTTCTCCCTTGTGCTCCAGCAGGACGGCTAAAATGCGGTTTTCGTTCTTTGTCAGCTCTGTTTTTTCGCCGTGGTAAGCAAGCGTGCCGTCAGCGGTGTTGAGCAGCACGTCGCCATGCGTGATAAGCGCCGTCCGTCCCGCAAAGTCGTAAACGCGGCGGAGCAGGGCCTGGATTTTTGCCATCAGCACGGCAAGGTCGAACGGCTTGGCGATAAAATCATCCGCTCCGGCGCTGAGCGCCATCAGGATATTCATGTTTTCCGAGGCGGAGGAGAGAAAGATGATCGGAACCTTGCTAAGCTTGCGCAGCTCGCCGCACCAGTGATAACCGTCAAAATACGGGAGCGTGATATCCATGAGCACCAGTTGGGGGTCAAAGGTCGCAAACTCTGAAAGCACATTGCGAAAATCGCAGACGCCCCGGGCCTCCAGGCCCCAGCGCGCCATGTGCTGGCAAAGCTCCGAGGAAATAATCTCATCATCCTCCACAACCAAAATCCGATACATGCGCTTCCCCCCTACGGCGTTTATTATACCCCGCCCCGCGGCGGCGGGCAAGCGCGCAATGAAGAAAGAGCGGGGCGGCGATATTTGCCTTTGATCTGCCAAGAGAAAGCGCCGGGAAAATTTTCATCATCAAAATTTTGAAATCCTTTTGACGGCTTACAACGCCGCACAGCGAAAAACCCGGCGACATACCGACGCCCCGGAAGGAGTCGCCCGACGCTTCGGAGCGTAGGTAAAAATGGGCCCGCGGGCCTACGCCGCGCATAATCCTCCAGCGCTGGGGAAAAATACCCAGCGGAGGTGATTGGAAATGAGTCCGAAGGAACTCATGTACATCGAGGATGCGCTGAGCCACGAGCAGTTTTTGCTGACCCAGTGCCAACAGGCGGCGCAGGCGCTGCAAAACCAGGAGCTCAAGAGCTACGTAACGCAGCTTGCCAACCAGCATCAGCAGCTATTCCAGAAGCTGTATCAGTTGGTGTAAGGAAAGGAGGAATGGCTGTGAACGATCAGGCGATTATGGAAAACCTGCTTCTGACCACCAAGGGCGTGTGCGACCTGTACATGCACGGCACCATCGAATCCTCGACGCAGAACGTACACACCGCGTTTGACGGCGCGCTGGGCGAAAGCCTTTGCATGCAAGACGGCATTTACAAGCAGATGACCCAGCAGGGCTGGTATCCTATGGAACAGGCCCAGCAGCAGCAGATCGACAAGGTGAAAAACAAATTTGCCGGCGTGCAGTAAGCCCCGCCGCGCAACGAAAAACTGAGGGAGCGCCCCCCCCTTCGGCGGGGCGCTCCCTGCG
>DBGEOK010000064.1:0-36077 GCA_048370855.1 Candidatus Limiplasma sp.
CAGAAAAACAGAAACAATGAAAGTACATTTCCGAATTCTCCAAAAAAGAAATCAATTTGTTAAAATTTTCTTATCTTGGTCGCTTGATGCGGCCAAGATAAGAGGCGCGGCCCGGATTTGAGCGTCCTCAACGGCCACGACCATGGAAAGCCTTTGCGCCCGGCCTGAAATATGGTATACTACCTGCGTGGTGATTTTTGCCACTAGAAAATGAGGTGAGGAAGATCCATGAGGAACGATCCCAAGACGTATGATCCAAAGCAGTATACGATGGAATACCTTCGCCAGAAGAAGGGCTTCATCTGCGATATGGACGGCGTAATCTACCACGGCAACATGCTTCTGCCCGGCGTGACGGAGTTTGTGGACTTTTTAAAGAGGGAGAAAAAGCGTTTCCTGTTTCTGACCAACTCCAGCGAGCGGGCTCCGAAGGAGCTGCAGCAAAAGCTGGAACGCCTGGGCCTGGAGGTGGATGAAAGCCATTTCTATACCAGCGCGCTGGCCACGGCTTCCTTCCTGCGCAGCCAGTGCCCCGGCGGGAGCGCCTACGTCATTGGCGAGCCGGGGCTGGTGGGCGCGTTGTACGACGCCGGCTTTACCATGAACGAGGTCAACCCGGACTATGTGGTGCTGGGAGAAACCCATGCATACAGCTATGAGAAAATCGAGCGCGCCGTGGCGCTGGTACGCGCCGGGGCGAAGCTGATCGGCACCAACCCGGACCTGACGGGCCCCATCGAAGGCGGCATCGCTCCGGCCTGCAAGGCGCTGATGGCGCCCATCGAAATCGCCACGGGACGCAACGCCTATTTCGTCGGCAAGCCCAATCCGCTGATGATGCGGCACGGCCTTCGCCGCTTGGACGTGGAAAGCGAGGAAACCGCCATTATCGGCGACCGGATGGATACGGACATCATCGCGGGTATGGAAAGCGGCATCGACACCGTCCTGGTGCTGAGCGGCGTGACCTCCGAGCACGAAATGCGCAAGTTCCCGTACCGGCCCAAATATGTTCTCAACGGCGTGGGAGAGATTGTGCCGTAGGAAAAGAGCGCCGGATTGCGCTGTCCCTGCCGCAAGGAGCAAGGCGGCATTGCTTTCCGCCTTGCCCAAAGCGCGCCGCGCCGAAGACGGCGCCAAGGCGCTCCCTCAGGGGAGGGGTTGAAGGGGCCCCCGCCCCTCCGACCCCTATCGGAGCGCCGGGCTTTGCGCGCGGGCCTCGCGCGTATTCCATAAACAGCGCTTTTTAGACAAAAGGAGGAGGCCGGGCCGCCTTTCGCCCGGTTGTTTGGAACAATCCCTATACGCCTCGGCAACCGGGGCTTACCAGGCCGGAGACGGGAATTCGCGGACGCCCGCGTTAAACATCCTCTTGATTCACGCGCCCAAAGCCGATAGGCCGCAAAGGTATTTCAGGCCTCGTCGGGCATCGCTTCATGCAGGATGGATATCCGCATCATCATCAAGCAAGCAAACGGGAAGCCGATACCGGCGTCAAGGGGTATCGGCTTCCCGTCTATTGATGGTTCGCATCCGCCTTGGCGGAGGTATTCTTCCTCAGGGGTTACGCTTCGCCGCGAAGCACGGCCCCAACGCTTGCGGCCACGCCTTCGCCATCCAGACCGAACTGTTTTTCCAGGTAGGCCTGATTGCCCACAACGGCGCAATAGGTATCGTTTAAGCCAAGGCGCACCACGCGCGACCGGTTGCCGCGCATGCCGCAAACCGCCTCGCATACCGCGCTGCCAAAGCCGCCGACAATGGTGTGCTCCTCCAGGGTGAAAAGGACGGGCGCCCTCCCGCATACCCCGGCGATATACGCCTCGTCCAGGGGCTTTACGGTGGGGAAGCTTGCCACGCCGATGGAATATCCGTCTTTCCTCAGCAGCCGCGCCGCTTCAACCGCGCTGCCAAGGATGCCGCCCGCCGTCAGAATGTAGGCGTCCGTGCCCGGAAACTGCTCCAGCGCTTTGCCGGCCTGATAGCCCGCCAATTCTCCATCCGCGTGATAATGCGGCTCGCCGCCCCGCCCAATGCGCAGATAGGCCACGCCGGGCTCGCTCAGGAACGGCCCCATCACCGCCTCCGTCTCAACGCCGTCTGCGGGGGCGTACACCTTCACGCCCGGCAGCAAACGCAGGGCGCTCATATCCTCCGTCGCGTGATGCGTCATGCCCAGCGATCCATAAACGAAGCCGGCCCCGACGCATACGATCTTGACGTTTGCCTCATGGTAGGCGCAGCAGTTGCGAATCTGCTCCAGACAGCGCAGCGTGGGAAAATTGCCGATGGAATAGACCACCGCCGTTTTGCCCTCCAGGGCCATGCCCGCGGCCATGCTCATCATGGCCTGCTCGGCGATGCCGGCATTGATAAACCGCTCCGGGAACTCCTCCATAAACCGGCGCAGCACGCCGAAGCCCAGGTCCCCCGTAATCAGCACCAGTTCCTCATGCTCGCGGGCGTAGCTTTCCAGGCAGCGAGTAAAGGTATCTCTCATGGCTTTTGCGCCTCCAGTTCCTTCAGGGCCGCCTCAAACTCCTCGCCCCGGGCGGTGCGATAATGCCAAAGCACGTCGTTTTCCATAAAGCTGACGCCCTTGCCCTTGACCGTATCCGCTATGACCGCCACAGGCCTTCCCCCGCCCATCGCCTCCCGCGCCTCTGCGTAGGCCCTATGAAGCGCGGCGTGGTCGTGCCCGTCTACCCGGACGACATGCCAGCCAAAGCTCGCCCATTTCTGATCCAGCGGCTCCAAAGCGATGGTTTCCTCCACCGGGGCCAGGGATTGGATCTTGTTGAAATCAACCGTTACAATCAAATTATCCAGCTTGTACTGGTTGGCGATGAGCGCGGTTTCCCATACGGCTCCCTCATCGCATTCGCCGTCTCCGATGATGCAGTATACCCGATGAGTCTGGCGGTTCAGCTTCGCGGCCATCGCCATGCCCATGGCCATCGGCAGGCCCTGACCGAGCGAACCGGTGGAGGCCTCCACGCCGGGCACGCCCTTATGGCTGACATGGCCGCTCAGACGGCTTCCGTTCTGGCAATGCGTTTCCAATTCGCTCACAGGAAAAAAGCCGCTCTCCGCCAGCGCGGCGTAAATGCCCGCGCCCGCGTGCCCTTTGCTGAGGATCAAGCGGTCGCGGTCGGGCATTCGAGGGTTCTTGGGATCGTAGTTCAGCACGTCCGCATACAGCACGGCCACGATATCCGCCATGGAAAAGATGCTGCCAATATGGGAGGTGCCGCCTCGATTGGTCATTTCCAGGCCATGCAGACGGATCTGGTACGCGAGCTTGACGCTTTTTTCGGTGTTCATCTGCTTACTCCTTGCTGTGTGGCTTCGGAACCGGCGGCGCATACGCCGCCGCGCAGGTTCTTTTTCAGCACGCAAACGAGCGTCTGGCAAAACAACCGCGCATCCTGTCCAAAGCATTGGCTTTTGGCATATGTTACGCGCATGCGGTTTTTCTCGCCCAAAATCTGGCTTTCATAATTCCCCTCGGGGTCGTCGTGACCCACCAGCTCGTCCAGGCTGATGAGCTTGATGGAGCTGGGGTCGCTGATGCCGGGCCGCACCCACAGAATGCATTGCTCCTCGGCCGTATAGCGCATGGTATAGCGCAGCAGCTCGGGTCTGGGCCCGATAAAGGACATATCGCCCTTGAGAATATTGAACAGCTGCGGCAGCTCGTCCAGCTTGGTCCGGCGCAGAAGACGACCGACGCGCGTGACGCGCGGATCGTTAAAAGCGGTGGTGCTGGAGTACTTATCCGCGCCCACCACCATCGTGCGGAATTTCAATATGTTAAACGGCCTGTTGTGATAGCCGCCGCGCAGCGCCGAATAAAACACCGGGCCCTCCGACGTGCATTTGACCGCCGCGGCGATTGGAAGCATCGCCAGCGCGCAGGGAACGAGCAGCACAAGCGCAAACGAAAGGTCCAGCGCCCGCTTGACAACCTTGCTGTACAGCGGGTGGGCAAGCGGCCCGTCCCATCGGGGCAGCGTTTGCCGCGCGGACGCAAGCGTCATCTTCTCTTCCATGCCCGCGCTCCTTCCTGAATGCGTGCGGCGCGAGCGCCGCCACGTTTTATCGTATCACAGCATCGGGAGGAAGTCAATTTTTCTTAGACAAATTGGCGAAAATGTTTGCATCCGCGCGCCCCGGCTACGCCCTTGGCCGCTCCGGTCGCGCGGCGGCAAAACCGCCCGCCAGGTGCCTCGCCCTGCGCTCCGCCTCCGGCGGCGGCGTCATATAGCCGTCCCCGTATTTCAAGCGGAGCATCCGCTCCTTTTCGGCGCTCACGCGAAACGCCATTCCTTCAAACAAAATATCCTCGAACCGTTCCGCGCACGTACCCGGATACAGGTGCGCAAGCCCCGCGAAGCAGTCGTCCGCGATTTGCAGAAGCGTTCCGTCTCCCCGCGCCTGCGCGCACGCCGCATTTTGGTACCAGCGCAGCTTGAGCGCCTTGGAAAACGGCAGGCCCAACAGGTGCGAGCCCAACACCAGCGCGCGATCCTTCCAGGCGTATTGTGCGTAATCGATCCGTTCCTTCAGCATGCCCTGGAGCAGCCGCAGGCGGAGGAGCTTGCGCCTTTGGAGGCGCTTGTCCGCCGAAATGGGCTCATAATGGAACAGATCCACGAACGGGCTGGAAAGGTCCCGCTCGCCGCGCGGAACCACGCGCGCGACCCACGTATCCGTCCGTGTGACGGTATACTCCCGGCATTCGCGCGGAAAAACGGAAACGAACCGCTCCAGCTCCCCCGCCGTAAAAACCATATCCAAATCGTCGTCCCACGGAATAAACCCGCCTTCCCGGACCGCGCCGAGCATGGTACCGCCATACAGGGAGTACTCAATGCCATGCGCGCGGCATACCCGGTCAATTTCCGCCGCCATGCGCAGCAGCGTTCGCTGAATCTCCCGCATGCCGTACCGGTTTTCCTCGAGCGCCATAGCCGCTCCTCCCTTCCGACGGCCGCGCGCCGCCGCGAAACCTCCTAAAGCCCCCGCCTTTGCGCCCTAGCTGTGCCGGGCCAGCATATACTTCAGCCGTCCAAGCAGCGAACGCAGCGCCTTGCGGTCAAACAGCCAAGCCGACACGAAGGCCGCGGCCGACGAATAGAGCACCAGCAGCGCGGCGTACATAAACCAGCTAAAAAAGCGCCTCGGCGGGGAAACCAGCAGCAGGCAGGGCGCGGCGATCATGGCCACGGTGAGGAACATGCGCAATATGCGCAGCGCGCTCTCCCGCCACGGCAGGCCCGTAATCTCCTTGGGCACAAACCGGAGCTGCATGGCCGCGCGGACAAGGTTTGCCGCGATAACGCCCGTCAGGATGCCGCACACCGCCGCCATCGGCCCATACGGCAAGCCGCACAGGCCCAGCGCCGTGCCGAGCGCCAGGGTTGTGACAACCTGCGTCACGCACTGGCCGCGCACCTCCCGGAACTTGCCGCTCGAGGAGATCATCAGGTCCATGGGCATCTTGCATTGATTGGTCAGCGCCTCCGCGATCATCAGCATGCCGAGCGCCGGAGCGTAGTAATTCACATCGGTCACGCCGTCCGTGTAGAGCATGACGAAGGGCACGATCAGCACCGCCGCCGCGCCGAACAGGATGGTATTGGCCATATGGTACAGGCATTCAAAATCCCGGTACGCCTTTTGAAACGCATATTGATGACGGCTGACCAGGAGGTTGCCAAAGATGGAGTATATGCCGGTGGTGGCCATTTTTAACACGCCCCACAGGCCGACCGTTACCATATGATAAAGCCCGTATACGCTGATAATCGCGGTGTCCCGTGTAATCAGCGTCGCCAGGATCACCCCCGCCCCTTGCTGAAACACGTTGGTCAGCTCAAAATACAGCGCGTCCCAACGCAGGCCGAGCGCGGCCTTGTTCGGCTTGGCCATGGGGTTGACGTTGGGATAGTGCTTGGCCGTATAGCGCGATAGGATCACCGAACGGAGAAGAATGGTCAGCGACGCGGCAAGGCGCACCACGATCACGCTCTGCCCCAAGTACGGCAGCACCACGATCAGCGCCGTGGACAGCAGCAGAGAGGCCATGGAGGTAAGGGAAACCACATATGTGCGCTGATCGGCGGTCAGCAGCACGCGGTAGCGTGAAAGCGTAAAGAACTCCAGCGCGCCCGAAATGCCCATCGCCATAATCAGGATCATGACGGACAGCTCGCTCATGCGCACGCCGTCGATATCCGTAACGGGCACCACAAAGGGGTAGCCCACCGCAAAAACAAGCGTCAGCCCGCAAAACAGCCATCCGGCCTTGTTGTAAAACTGCCTCGCGGCGGACACGATGCCGCTGACGGCTTCGGCGTCCCGCTTTGCCAGGGGCTCGTAAAGCGCAAAAATAGACGCGGCGGCAAGGCCCGCCTCCACCATTTTAAAATAGGTCAGAAACTCCGTAACCGATACGATGAGGCCGTTGACCTCCGAACCGTAATACAGGATCATCAGCCGGGGCGTCAGAAAGCCCATAAGCATAGCGGTGAGCTGATAAACCGCCGTGGACAGCGTATTCTGGACAAAACGAGCGGTGCGGGTGTTTCGGCTCAAGCAAAAAGTCCCCTTTTTCATCAGGAATCTACAAGCTGATCTATTGAGGAAGAATAGCATTTGAACATCGGTTTGTCAAGGCGGGCGAGGGAGGGGAACACGTCCGCCAGCGCGGTGAAAATTAACGCCCGTTTTGTACTTTTTACGCTTTTGGGGAATTTCTTTCCTTATTCCATTTAGCTTACATCCTCGTCTTCTGCGTGCCCTTGCGCGGCGGCAAAATCCGACCTATGAACCGCTTGACCGTTTTCGGTCATTGAGTTATACTAGTGGGTATCTTCCCAATTTCTCATTGCGCCGGCGCTTTCCCGATGCCGGCCTTCTACCCTCGGTCCCTTTGAAAAGGAGGTTTTTTCTTGATGACGCGTTCACCCTTGGACCGGCTGGCCGATTACGCGAGCGAGCACGCCCCGCGGCTTTTAGAGAACGGAGCGATCGATCCGGAGCTTTATCAAACCTATGGCGTCAAGCGCGGCTTGCGCGATAAAAGCGGCAAGGGCGTCCTGGCGGGGCTTACCAACATCTCCGAAATCCAAAGCAGCATGGAGGTCAACGGAGAAACGGTGCCCTGCGAGGGCAAGCTGTTTTACCGGGGCTATAACATTATCGACCTTGTGGGCGCCGAAACGCGCGAGCATCGCTTCGGCTTCGAGGAGATCGCTTACCTTCTGCTATTTGGCGACCTTCCCGACGCTGGCGAGCTGAAGGATTTTAAAAAGGTCCTGGCCGACAGCCGGACCCTTCCGACCAACTTTGTACGCGACGTGATTATGAAGGCGCCCAGCAAGGATATGATGAACACCCTGAGCCGCAGCGTGCTGACCCTCGCCAGCTACGACGACAACGTGGCCGATCCCTCGCTGGAAAACGTGCTTCGACAGTGCCTGATGCTGATTGCCGTTTTCCCGATGCTGGCCGTATATGGTTATCACAGCTATAACCATTACGAGCGGGACGAGAGCTTCTATATCCATCGGCCGGACGAAAACCTGTCCGCCGCGGAAAACCTGCTGCGCATGCTGCGCCCGGACAAGAGCTATTCCGACCTGGAGGCGCGCGTGCTGGATCTCGCGCTGATCCTGCATATGGAGCACGGCGGCGGCAACAACTCCTCCTTCACCACGCATGTGGTCACTTCCTCCGGAAGCGACACATACAGCGTCATCGCGGCCGCCCTGGCCAGCCTGAAGGGCCCCAAGCACGGCGGCGCAAACATCAAGGTTGTGGAAATGATGGCCGACCTGCGCGAGCATGTCCGCGACCTCAAGGACGAGCAGGAGGTGGAGCGTTACCTGCTCAAGCTGCTGAACCGTGAAGCGTTCGACCGCAAGGGCCTGATCTACGGCATGGGCCATGCCGTATACTCCATCAGCGATCCCCGCGCTCAGGTATTCCGCGGATTTGTGGAACAGCTCGCCACCGAGAAGGACAAGAAAGAGGATTTCGCCCTCTATTCCATGGTGGAGAGGCTCGCGCCGCAGGTCATCACGCGCGAGCGGAAAATTTTCAAGGGCGTCAGCCCCAACGTGGACTTTTACAGCGGCCTGACATACAGCATGCTCGGCATTCCCGAGGAGCTTTTCACCCCGATCTTCGCCATTGCCAGGATCGTCGGCTGGAGCGCCCACAGGCTGGAGGAGCTGATTAACATGGATAAGATTATCCGTCCCGCCTATAAGAGCGTGCTGCCCCGGCGCGAATACGTGCCCATGAAGGACCGGCCCTGAACGGCGGTAGGCCGCGCCGCAAGTCTCAGCGTATCAAATAAGAACGCGGTTCTTTTATGACAATACGGTTTATGTCAAATCGGAGCCGCAAACACTTTCGACAATCAGAACCGCCCTGGGCAGCTTGCGCTTCCCAGGGCGGTTCTGATTGTCGACAAACCTATTTGGGGGTGGTTTGGAGGGGCTGTCGCCCCTCCAAATGAAATCGTATCGCCTGGCTTTGCCAGGCGGGCGGGGAGTTTGCGCCTCCGGCGAAAACAAACCGACAGTTCTCGTCGGAAAAGATCGCCGAAAGGCGGGCTTTTTCGACGGCCTGAACCGCCCTGGGCAGCTTGCGCTTCCCAGGGCGGTTTGGGAGTCAACAGTAATACTCGATTGGGTAGGTCAGGTAGCTGATTTCCTCGAGCTGGTCCAGCGTGACCAGTCCGGCAGGCGCCCTCAGTACGCTTGGAATACGGTTGACGATGGTGGCGCAGGTATGCTCAACGGTTGCGGGCTTGACCACATGAAGCTCCACGCCCGGCTCCCCGGTAATCTTCCATTCGCACATATCTCCATCCTCCGGGCCGTACACCTTGCCGATGCACCGCGTCTCAATCACCGAGCCCTGGAAGGTTTCGGTGGTGACGATGGCGGCCATCCCGATGCAGTCGCCCTTTGGAATCGTCGTGCCCATGGTCGAGGACGCAAGGTCCGCGTCATGAAAATAGGGGACGCATCTCTGCGTCTGCGATTTGATGCTCCAGCCCATTTTGGACGCCAACGCCTCGTTGGAGTTCCACACATAGGACGGCTCGAGCGTTTCCGGATGCGCGATCTGCCGTTCAAACTCCTCCGGCGTCAGGCCCACGCCATGGGCCTTGGCAAGCGCCAGCCCATAATCCTCCACGTTGTAGCTGACCGCGCCCTCGATTCGCTGTACGTTGTGGCAGCCTCCCGCGACCATGCCGATCATGTTCACCCAAAACACGTCCTCCATGCCGCTGCCGACAAAAGTACATCCGTGCTCCTTGGCCAGCACGTCCAGTCGGTTTGCCCGCACGGGATCGGTGGTCCAGCAGTAGGTCGCCTCCTCGCAGGTGGTGATAACGTTGATCCCCCGCGTCAGGCATTGGGCATACTGGTCATAGCAATCGCTGATAAGGCTGAAAAGGGTTACCACGGCGATATCCGGGTCGGTATTGTCCAGCACCTCGTCCGCCTTATCGCTGATGAAGACGCCGGTTTTGAAGCCAAGCCCGGCATAATCGCCAATGTCCATGCCGACAATCTGCGGGTTGACGTCGATCGCGCCGACTATTTGCGCGCCCTTTTCATATAGATACCGCAGGATGTATTTGCCCATCTTCCCGCAGCCGTATTGTACCACCTTGATCTTGTCCATGAAGGCGCCTCCTCGCTAATTTCCAAGCTTGGGATGTTGACCCAGAAGCTAGCATCCCACCGCTTTTGGAAAATCATTCGCGCCAGCGCAAAAGGCCGGGGGCGCGGCGGGGGAGGGACGTTGGGAGGCTCCGTCTCCCAAACCCGCCGCCTAAGGGCTTTGCCCTTAGGAATCCCTTTTTGGGCCGCGTTCGCGGCCCAAAGATAGGCCAAGAGGCGGGGGCGGAAGCAACGGCTCTCCAGCCCCCTCGGCCCGGGCGAAAGCGAGTCGGAAAGCGCGTTTATCGAAAACGTAAGCCGGCGGGCTGTCGCGCGGAGCGCAAAGCTTCCTCAAGTACAAAGCAATCCCGCTGCCCTCCCGGGCAGCGGGCGACGGTTGAGCTTGCGCAGGGGCCTTTGTTGGGGCATAGGGACGAACCCCCGTCAGCTTTCGTTCTTCGCGCATAGGCCCCTGGCGGACGGGCTAGGGGAGATAAAACTGGAAGAAGTGAACGTTTCCGTATTCGGAATAAATGGTGTAATCCACGGATGGATCGACCTTTTCCCTCAGGTAGTTAAGCAGTTTTTCCGGCGGCGGGTCGATCACGCCGGAGGCTAGGCAAACGTCCTCCCTCAGGAAGGTTTCAGCCGGAAAGTCCGCCAAATCAATCCCAAAATTGGCAAACTGCTCTATGCTTTCGCGCGAGCCCAGGCTCCAGCCGCCCCAGTAGGTTACGTTATGGGGGATGCCTTCGGACGTATCGGGGAACAGCCTTGTGTCAATCGCCAGGGTCGAATCGTGAATAAACAGCATATCAGGCTCGGAAAGTGCGTATTCATCCAGGTCCGCAACCGGCTCGCCGATCTCGGCCGCCGCCTCGTTCCTAAGGAGGCCGGGGATGGCTCCCGCCGCATAATAGACGGTTTGCGCAACGCACAGCGCCGTCAGAACCGCCAGCACCGGCCGGAGCCGTCTTCCCCCATCCGGTTTGGGCAGGCAGGCGGGCAGCAGGGCAAATATTAGCCCGGCGGCCGGCAGCAAAGCCGTCATGACGGCGCGCGTCGGAAGGCGGCCTTCCAGCGCCAGGTACAGCAGCATAGCCGCGAGCAGCGTAAGCGTTACGCCCAGGGCCGTCAGCAGGCGCGCCGTCCGTCCCTTGCGCGTTACCGCGCCGAAAACGCATAGCGCCACCACAAGCAGCAGCAGCATGGCCGAGCGCATCGCGTTCGTTTCCGTCCGCGCGAATCCGCCCAGCACGCCGAGGGCGCCGGACAGGCGCGCGCCCGGTTCCGCGGGCTCCCGCCCGCGCTGGTCAGCGGCCAGCGTCTCAAACGCCTCCGTGGAAATATCCGGCTCCAGGAAGAACCAGTCGTTTACCAAAAGGAGGGTGTTCTCGCTCCATCCCACGTCCGCGAGAGCCTCGGGCGAAAGGTCCTGCGTGCCATGATAATCCAGGATTTCAGCCGTGGCATCCTGCCAGGCCAGATAATCTCCGGCGTCGTTGGACGCGATCTCCCACGCCCGGACGCCCGCCATCCCTCCCATGGCCAGTACGATGGCCAGAAGCGAAACCACCATAGGCTTCAAGCCGCGGCGCCTGGCTTTGCCAAAACCGAAGCGCTCCGCCAAGATCATCGCAAACCCAAGGCCGCAGAAGGCGAGAACGGGCAGCGCGGTAATCTGCCGAAGCGCGTAGGCCAACAGCGCCGGCGCCAACGCCAGCAGCAGCCCGCGCACCACAGCCCCATCGGAGGCGCGTTCATAATCCACCGAAAACATTTGCAGAACCGCGGCCGCCCCAAGCAGCGCCGAGGTCAGCGTAAAGGTGATATGCGCGCAGGCGGAAAGCGCGAACGCCGTCAAAAACATGGCGGCAAACAGCGCCCCCAGCCAAAAGGGCTGGTCATGCTTGACAAAGCACTGCATGATGCTTTTGGCGATCAGCACGTCGGCAAAGCACAGCAGGGCGATCTGCAGCACGGAAAACCACGCCACGCCCGGAAACGCCAGCGCGAGCGCATACAGCGGCCAGGCGAGCAGCCCGTGGATGTAAATATGGAAATGGGCCGGTTTCCCGGTTTCATATCCCATGAACGAACGCAGGATTCCCGCGTCGTCGTTTTGCGCGTACCGATAATCGAGCTTCAGGAAAACCGCCAGGAATATCGCCAGCGTCATCGCCATGGCGATGACCCAGGAAAGCCTGCGGTATGTTTTCCTCGTCATATCGCCCGCTCCTTTCCAAACGGCCCGCCGCCGTTTACGCCGAGTGCTCCGCTCCGGGCCGCGCGGTCTGGGCGGCCTCCGCGGAACCGTCTGCAGCCTTCGCGGCTTCCTGCGTTCGCTGCCCCTCCGCAATTTCGATCAGGTACGGCGGCCGGCGGCGCGACGCGTCGAAGGTTCGCCAGAGGTACGCGCCCAAAAGCCCCAGCGTAAGCATGATGACGCCGAAGCTGAGAAGCTGGAAAATGAACATCATCGTCCAGCCCGTTACGTCGATCTGGCCCCGAAGCTTGCTGATCAGCGCGTCCAGCGCCCAGATGAGCGAGCCGGCAACCGACAGCGCGCCCAGCGCGGTGACGCAGGTAATCGGCACCGTGGAAAAGCTGAACAGCGTATCCGCCACCAGGCGAAGCTTTTTTTTCAGCGTCCAGCGGCTTTTCCCAATCGTGCGCTCCCGCCGGACATAGGAGACCATGGCCGTGCGGAACCCGCTCCACAGGATTTGCCCGGAAAGGGCGCTGTTGGGCTCGTCCATCCGCTGAAGGACCTCGATCACCTTGCGGTCCAGCAGGAACACGTCAAAGCCCTTTTTGGGCATGTTGGGCAGCGCGAATTTACGCGTCATGGCATAGTAAGCGTCGGCAAACAGCTCTTGCATCCGGCCCTCCTCGCGCCCCTCGCGCACGGCCAGCACCACGTTATTGCCCTCCCGCCACTTTTGGTACATCTCCAGGAGCATTTCGGTAGGCTCCTGAAGGTCGGCCGCCTTCACCACGGCGCAGTCGCCTGTGGCTTGCGCGAGGCCGCACAGCACGGCGGCGTCGCTGCCGAAGTTGCGCGACAGCTTGAACAGGCGGATATGCGAATCGCGGCTGGCCAGCTCCCGCATCACCCGGTAGCTGTCGTCGCCGGAGCCGTCGTCCACCAGCACCAGCTCGTAATCAAAATCAGCCGCGCGGACGAGCTTTTCCCGTATGTCCTCATACAGCGGCGTCAGGTTGTCCGCGTTGTAGTAAACCGGGATGACGATGGAGAGCTTAGGCACGACCGTTTACCTCCCTGAGAAAGACGTCGTAATCACGGATGTATTCGGAGGCGTCATACGGCTCGCTGGCCAGGACCAGCAGCACGGAATCCGGCGAAAAATCGTACATTTCCTTCCACACCATGCTGGGCAGGTAAATGCCCGTATGCGGCCGGTTGATGCTGAACACGGCCTCGTTGCTCCTCCCGTCGCAGACGCGCACCTTGCTCAGGCCCGCGACGTTAATCAGCACAAATTCCGAGCGGCGGTTGGCGTGCCGGCCGCGCACCACGCTTTCATCGGAGCCGTAGATATAAAACACGCGCTTGATGTCAAACGGAATATCCTTATGCCCCTCCACGACGACCAAATGCCCGCGTTCGTCCCCATGCTGGGGAAACTCCAGCATCTGCACGCTTCCGGTTTTCATGCCGGTTCCTCCCCCTTCCCTGCCAATCAGGCAAAACGCTTGGTAAAAATTCGATTGACCGAATGGACCGCGCCGTAGCCCTCCTTGTTCTGTATCAGGCCCTCGTTGAGCACGCGGCCCCGGTCGTGCGTGGAGGTTCCGAAGGAAAGCCGCGCGCAGCCCCGCTCCAGCGCATAGCGCACAACGCCGTCATACAGGAAGGGGGAGGGCGAAAAGCCGCCGGACACCGGCCTTGCGGCGAGGTACTGCGTATGCAGCGCGTCGGTCTGCCGGAAATAAAACAAGCACGCGCCCGCAACCATCGACCCTTCCGCGTCCCAAACGCCAAGAAAGGCGATTTCCTCCCGAAGGCGGCTGAACAGAAAATCAAGAAGCTCTTCCCGCGTATGGACAGGCCGCGCGCGAAACTTGCGGAGATTGAGGCAAAGCAGGCTGTAAAACGCGTCCAGCTCCTCCTCCGTGCAAAACGGGGCGCAGGTCAGCCCAGCCTTTTCGCACTTTTTGAGGTCATAGCGCTTGTTAAAGGAGTACCCGGCCCGCAGCGAATCGTAGGAAGCGCCGTTTAGGTCGAGCCATGCCGAAAGCTCCAGCTCCTCCGTGTAGCCTTCGTGATACAGCGCGTACTGGAGCGCGTCCGACGGCAGAATGGAAAACAGGTCGGACGTCGGCTTCAGCTCCACGGCGTCGTATTCCCGGCTCCAGCATTCATCCAGCAGGCCCACCAGGGCGATCAGCTTCTGCGCGCGGGACAGGGCCGCGGAAAGCACCGGCCCGCCGAAGGTGCTGCCGGGATGGGAGCGCAGCACGCGCCTACCGTCCGCGACGCAGCCGGCGGCCGGGCACACCGCGGCAAGCTCGTTGCCGTTGAAAACCAGAACCGAGGCGTCGCGGAAGCGCCCGTCCGGATGGTAGCTTAAAAACCTCCGGGTTTGCAAAAATGTGCCGTTTACCGAGCGCTCCATCACAAAGCGATCCCACAGCGGGGCGTACTCCTTGGCATAGGGGACGATCGTCAGCTTATCCATAAGGCTCCTTCGGCAAATGACGCCGTAAAGGCGTTGACCGTCTCGATGACGCGTTCCTGCTCGGCCTCGGTCATGCCGTTGAACATCGGCAGGCTCAAAACCTCTCCCGCGTTCCGTTCCGCGACGGGGAAGGCCCCTTCCCGGTAGCCCAGGCCGCGGTAGGCCTCGCTTAAATGCGGCGGAATGGGATAATGAATCTCGCTGCCGACGCCGCGCTCGGCCAGGAAGGCGCGCAGCGCGTCGCGCCTGGGGCAATGGACGACAAACTGATGCCAGGTTGACGTCGCGCCCGGACGGACCTTGGGCAGCGTCAGGCCGCAGGCGTTCAGCCCGGACAGATAGCGCTCCGCCAGCCTTCGGCGCTCGCGGTTCAGCTCGTCCAGATGCGAAAGCCGAACGCGGAGGAGGCCCGCCTGAAGCTCGTCAAGGCGGCTGTTGGCCCCCACCATCTCGTTATGGTATTTGACGCGGCTGCCATAGTTGCGAAAGGCGCGGCAGCGCTCCGCAAGGGCCGCGTCGTCCGTCACGATGCAGCCGCCGTCCCCGAAGGCCCCGCACCCCTTGGTGGGGTAAAAGCTGAAGCAGCCGACCGCGCCAAACGTGCCCGCCTGCCGCCCGCGAAACAGGCTTCCATGGCTCTGGGCGCAATCCTCCACCACTTGGAGCCCGCGCGCCTCCGCCACCTCGCAGATTCGCGCCATATCGCATGTCTGCCCAAAAAGATGAACGGCGAGAATCGCGCGGGTGCGGGGCGTAATGGCCGCCTCCAGCTTTTCGGCATCCAGGTTGTCATATTCGTCCGGCTCCACGAAAACGGGCGTCGCGCCGTTGATGGTAATGCCCATCACACAGGCGATATAGGCGTTGGAGCAGACGACGACCTCGTCGCCCGCGCCGATGCCGAGCAGCCGGAGCGCGATCCACAGGGCGTCCAGGCCGCTGGCGAGGCCCACGCAATGCCGCGCCCCCACATAGGCGGCGAACTCGCGCTCGAAAGCCTCCACCTCACGGCCCAGAATATACCGCCCGCCGCGAAGCACCTCCAGGGCTTTTGCCTCAAACTCATCCGCGTACAGCTCGAACGACCGCTTGAGGTCGTTGGCCGGGATGTCCAACGGCATCTTCATCCGCAAGCTCCTGACATGACAAAAAGATTCAAAACCTATTATAGAAACAAATCAGAAAATGTCAATGAAAACAGCCGGCAGGCGCGGCAGCCGCTTCCCTTTTTAGGCTCGTTCGGTTATAATGAAACGCATCAAGCCGGCGGAGGTAAGCATGAACCGATTGCAAAAAACATGGCGGGCGCTGCTTCAAAAGCCGGGTTTTCAAAGGCTGTGGCAGTTTGTCAAATTCAGCGTCGTCGGATGCGGCAACACCCTTGTCTCGCTGGCGGTCTATCAGCTTTGCGTCCATCTGCTCGGCCTGCATTACCTGCTGTCCAACCTGCTCGCCTTTCTCATCAGCGTAACCAACGCTTATTATTGGAACAACCGCTGCGTGTTTGGCGACGGGCGGAAAAAGAGCGGGAAAGAGCATTTGGCCGGCTATGCGCGTTCGCTGGCGGCTTACGGCGGCACGTTTCTGCTGGATTCCGCGCTGCTTTTCTTCTGGGTGGAGGTATGCGGAACCGGGGAAACCCTGGCGCCGTTTTTGAACCTGCTGTTCACGGTCCCGCTGAACTTTCTGGTCAATAAATACTGGACCTTCCGGCGGCGCGGCGGGGAACGGCCGGATCAAAGGCGCTGACAACCGCGCGCTTTTAGCGCGCCTTTTCCCGTCGCTTTTCGTCATACGCGCGTTATCGCTCCTTTGTCAAAAGGAGCGCCACCTGAAGCACGCATGCGCGCTGCTCCTCCGAGCATTCCAAAAAGGCGGCCTTCAGCCGTTCCATCTGTTCCGAATCGTCAAACGCCGCGACCGCCTCCCCCAGCAGCAATCCGTTGGGGGACATATGAAGCGCGTCGCACAGCGCCATCATCGTATAAACGGACATACCGCAGTATCCGCGCTCAATATCCGCATAGTACTTCACGGCGCGTCCTATTTTTTCCGCCGTTTCTTCTTGCGTCAAGCCGAGACGAACCCGCTTCGTCCGAATACGCTCGCCAATTCTCGTTTTGTCATATTTCCACATAGCGCTCTCCCAAAGCTACGTTCTCAACTACTATTATGTAAGTTTTTAACGTTGCAATTAATGAGTTTTTAGCGTATTATTTACGTTATAGACGTAGATTTGAAGGGAGGAGCGACATGCGCGAGTCTATTTGCTGCGTAACCGGGCCGCCCCTAAAGGCCCTGCCCGGTGGAAAAAACGAGCGCCATCCGGCCTGTCTGGCTGTAAAGGCGCGGTTAAAAGAGACGCTGAAACAGATGCACGGCATGGGCATTTCCGCCTTGATGACGGGGCTGATACCCGGCGCCGACCTTTGGACCGCCGAGGCGCTGCTTGAGATACAGGCGGCCGATCCCGGCTTTCGCATGCGCCTTACCTGCGTGTTATCCTCCGCGGAGCAGACGATCCTCTGCCCCAAGGAACGAAGCGCGCGCTACTGCGCCGTGCTCAGGCAGGCCAACGAGGTGGTATGCCTGAGCACGCTGCGCTATACCGGCTGTGCGCGGGCCAGAAACCTATACATCATCAGCCATTCCTCCCGGCTGATCGCCGTATGCGGAAGCGCTCCGGGTCCGAACGCCTATTTGCTCGATTACGCCCAAAAATGCGGCCTGCCCATAGACCGCGTCCTTCTCGATTCCCCTGCCATGAAAAATGTGCTATAATAGCCCCAACAGCAGCCAAAAGGGGGCGAAGCCATGGCGCAGGAGCAGCTCACCGCAGTCGTTCAGGAAACCACCTTCCGCAACGAGGACAACGGCTATACGGTGCTGCGCGTGGCCGCCGGCCGGAGCCAGCAGACCGTGGTGGGCCAAATGCCGGAGCTCAGCGCCGGGGAAAACGTCACCTTTGAAGGGGTATGGACCGAGCATCCCGTCTACGGCAGGCAGTTCAGCGCAAAAGCCTGCGCCATCACGCCGCCCACGGGCAAAAGCGCCATCGAAAAATACCTGGGCTCCGGGCTCATTCGCGGCATCGGACCCTCGACAGCCAAGCTGATTGTGAAATGCTTTGGTGAAAAAGCGATGGATATTCTGGACGAGCACCCCGAGCGGCTGACGGAGGTACCCGGCATCGGGCCCAAAAAGGCCGCCATGATCCTGGAAAGCTACCTTCAGCAAATGGGCATGCGGCGCGCGCTCGTCTTTTTGCAAAACTATGGCATCAGCCCAAACTTGGCCATGAAGATCGCCAAGTATTACGGCGAAAATACCGTGGAGCTCATCCGTCAGAATCCGTACCGCATGGTGATGGATATCGAGGGCGTAGGCTTTTTGACGGCCGACCGAATCGCGCTGAGCATGGGCGTCGACTTGCAGAGCGAGTTTCGCATCCGCGCCGCTTTGCTATACCTTCTCAACGACGCCGCGGGAAGCGGCGGCCATACCTATTTGCCGCGCGAGAAGCTGCTGGAGCGCGCCTGCGCGATGCTGCGCGTGGACGGGGACGCCGTCGACCGGCAGATCACCGAGGCGCTGCTTAGTAAAATGCTGCTGGGCTTTTCCATTCCCGAGTGTGAAAACGCGCTGTGCCTTCCGCTTTACTGCCACGCGGAGAGCGAAATCGCGCTGCGCCTGGCGCGGCTGATGAACGCCCGCCCCTATAAGCGGGTGAAGGGCCTGGCGGGGCGCATCGCAGCGTATGAGCGCGAGCACGGGGTCGCTTTCAGCAAGGTCCAGAAGCAGGCCATCCAAAGCGCCGTGGAGGAAGGCGTGCTGGTGATTACCGGCGGTCCCGGCACGGGAAAAACAACGATTATCCGGTGCATCATCGCCCTGCTGAAGGAGGAAAGCGACGTTCTTCTCTGCGCGCCCACGGGCAGGGCCGCCAAGCGCATGAGCGAAGCGACCGGCGAGGAGGCCAAAACCATCCACCGGCTTTTGGAATACGGCGGGGATGCCGACACCTTCGCCCGCGGCGAGGATTACCCGCTGGAAACCGACTGCCTGATCGTGGATGAAATGAGCATGGTTGACGTAACGCTGATGCGCGGCTTGCTGCGAGCCGTGCCGTCGGGCGCGCGGCTGATTTTGGTGGGGGACGCGGATCAGCTTCCAAGCGTGGGGGCGGGCAACGTCCTGCACGATATTCTGCAAAGCGACACGGTGCCCAGCGTGCGCCTGACGGACATCTTTCGCCAGGACGAAAGCAGCATGATCGTGTGGAACGCGCACAGGATCAACCGCGGCGAAATGCCCGTGCTCAAAACCCGGGATACGGATTTCTTCTTTGAGCGCAAGGCTTTACAATCCGAAGCGGCGCAAACCATCTGCGAGCTGCTGAGCGCGCGCCTGCCCAGGTATCTCGGCTTTCCGAAGGAAGCGTGGCAAAGCGAAGCCGCGCGCTGCATTCAGGTGCTGAGCCCCACCAAGAAAGGGGATTGCGGCTCCCTGGCGCTGAACCGCCTTTTGCAAAGCGCGCTCAACCCGGAGGGCCTGGACCGGGACGCCCTCGTCCATGGGGAAATGGAATTTCGCGTGGGCGACAAGGTCATCCAGACCAAAAACGATTATCAGCTTGCGTATGTGCGAAAAACTCCCTTCGGCCCGGAAGAGGGCGCGGGGGTGTTCAACGGCGACGTCGGATACATCGAGCGCATCGACCCCGCCGAACATTTGATGACCGTCCGCTTTGACGACGACCGTTTTGTAACCTATCAAAAGCAGCAGCTTGACGCGCTGGAGCTCGCCTATTGCCTGACGGTGCATAAAAGCCAGGGCAGCGAGTTTCCCGTCGTGGTGATGCCGGTGGTCGGCGGCCCCCCGATGCTTATGGCGCGAAACCTTCTGTATACCGCGCTGACGCGGGCGCGCCGGCTGGTGGTGCTGGTAGGCCGAGAGGAGATTATCGCCCAGATGGTTCGGAACAATCATGTGGCAACCCGGTATACTACGCTGTGCGAGCGCCTGAAGGCCGCCGCCGTATTATGAAGCTTCCGCTCCACGCCCCGGCAAAGCCGCGAAAGGAGGCCCCTTGATGCGTCAGACGGCCATACGGTTCGCGCGTTCCGTCGCGGCGCTTTTCTATCCGCAGCAAAACGCCTGCCATCTCTGCGGCCGCGGGCTCGCCTCCGCGGGCGAGGGCATCCTTTGCGCGCGCTGCGAGGCCGAGCTGGAAAAGGGCAGGATTCCCGTTGCGGAGCTTGCGGTCGGCCTGCACGAGCCGCTTGCCGCTTGCATATCCGCCTACTGGCACCAGGATGAAGCGCGCGAGCTTGTACACCTGCTGAAATACCGTTCCGACCGCGCCGCCGCCCTGCCGCTTGGTCAAGGCTTGTGCTATGCCTATGCGTCCGTCCTTGACGAAACCGTGCGCAGGGCCCGACTGATTGTGCCCGTCCCCCTGCACCCCTCGCGGCGGCGGATGCGCGGCTATAACCAGGCGCTGCTGCTGGCGCGCGGGCTTGCCTCGCATACCGGTCTGCCGGTTTTGCCCGACGCGCTTGAGCGGGTGCGAGCCACCGGGCCGCAGGCGTTGAATACGCGCGAGGAACGCCTGCATGCCATGCGGGGCGCCTTCGCCGCGCCTCGCGCCGAGGCGGTCGCGGGACGGCGCGTCCTTCTGGTGGACGACGTTCTGACAACCGGCTCCACAGCCGTCGCCTGCGCGGAGGCGCTGCTTTCAGCCGGCGCGCGGGAGGTGTCGCTGCTGACGGCCTGCCGCGCCTGAGCCCGCGCATAAACAAGAGCTTATAAGGGCATTCTTCCCTTATCGCGGAGGGGGAGGTATGTCCATGGACCTGATTGATTTTGGCGAGGTCGTTCTCTTCAGCTTCATTTCGCTCATCGTACTGTTTACGCTGACCAAGCTGATGGGATACCGCCAAATGAGCCAGCTCACGCTGTTTGACTATATCATCGGCATCTCCATCGGCTCCCTCGCGGCTGAAATGGCAAGCCATCCCGAGCCGGAGAGCTGGCTGGCGCTGGTGGCCATGTGCATTTACGCGGGTATGTCCGTTCTGTTTAACCGGCTGGACGACAAGTCGCGCAAGCTCCGTCATTTCATATTGGGAGAGCCGCTGATCCTGTACGATCACGGCGCCTTATACTACAACAACCTGAAAAAGGCCAAGCTCGACCTGACCGAGTTCATGACCGAGTGCCGCAATTCCGGATACTTTGACCTGGCGCAGCTCCAGATGGTCGTGATGGAAGTAAACGGAAAAATGAGCTTCCTGCCCAACGAGACGGACCGACCGCTGACCCCCGCCGATATGCAGATGAATCCCCGCCAGTCGCGCCCGGTGGTCGCCGTCGTCATGGACGGCGCGGTTCTGCCCAACAGGCTCCGAGCCACGGGCAATACCGAGGGCTGGCTGGCAAAGCAGATGGAAATACAAGGCTTTAAGGACCCCAGGGATATCCTTCTGGCGACCGTGGACGCGGACAACGCGCTGGCGATTTATGAAAAAAACGAGGATATGGAGAGCAAGGAATTTTATACCTGAGCCGGCCGCGCCTTTTCCAAGGCGGCTTGCGCCTCCGCCTCGCACGAGCGCATGGCCAGGAGCGTCCTTTCCAACAAAACGTCCAGCTCCCATCCCAGCGCTTCCGCGCCGCGGGCTATCACGTCCCGCGAGCAGCCGGCGGCGAATTTTCGATCCTTGAATTTTTTCTTAACGCTGGAAGGCTCCATATCCAGCGTGCTGCGGGAGGGCCGCATCAGCGCGGCCGCTCCGATCAGCCCGGTGAGCTCGTCCACCGCGAACAGCACCTTTTCCATTTCGTGCTTCGGCTCGATATCGCAGCATAGCCCGTAGCCATGGGAACAGATCGAGCGAATCATATCCTCCCCCACGCCGGCCCCGCGCAGCAGCTCCGGCGCTTTTTGGCAGTGCTGATCCGGGAAAAGCTCAAAGTCGATATCATGCAGCAGGCCCGTAACGGCCCAAAATTCCTCGTCCTCGCCATAGCCCAGCTCCTTGGCGTACCAGCGCATCACGCCCTCGACCGTCAGCGCGTGCTGAAGATGAAAGGGTTCCTTGTTGTAGGTTTTGAGAAGCTCGAGCGCGTCTTCCCTCGTAATCATGCTCGTCATGGCGGCAACCTCCCCGATGATGCTGAACGGCCCTGCGGGCGTTTCGGTAATCATTCGATGCAAAGCCCAGAAATCCTGTCGCGGCGGCAAAACCGAAGCTTTACGGGCAATCCACCCAATAGCGCTGGACAATCGCCCGCGCGGAAGGCTCCAGAACCTCGTTTTCGAGCTTTCCGCCCGCGGAGAGAATCGTCCTGCGCGAGGCCTCGTTTGCGGCGTCGCAGGTAATCAGCACGCGGCGGAGGCCCAGGCTTGCGCACAGCGCGAGGGCCAGACGAAGCTGTTCCTTCGCATAGCCCTTTCCCCGCTCCGACGGGCGGATGGAGTAGCCGATATGCCCGCCGAATCGCAGTAAATAATCGTTCAGCGTGTGCCGGATATCAATCATCCCCACCACGCGGCGGTCCGCGACGCGAACGCAAAGAAACTCGCTGTTGGGAACAAGGCCCTCCGGGCAGGTTTCCGCCCTCGCGGTCAGGGCCAGCCATTTCAGCCAGTCCTCTGGATTTTCATACGTTTCAAGGCGGGCGGTTCCATCCATGGAGTCGCCCGTCTGCAAAAATTCAAGCCTGTACGCGGCAATCTCCTCCCGGTATTCCGCCGACGGCTTCGCCAGTTCCAGCCCTTGCACGGCGCGTCCCTCCTTTTTGCTTGCGCCGTCTGCCCTGCCAGGCATGGCGAAACGGCAAAGAAAAGCGCGCGGCTTTTCCGCCCGCGCGCCTTAGCCCTCCGTCCCGGGGCCTTTTTCGCCCCAAGAACGAAGGAGGCGACCGTTCCCGTCCGCCTCAGCCTTCGCGCTTGCCAGCCCGAACCCGTCAGGGAGCGTCTACCGCCCGCGTGCTGTTGCGGACCACAAGACTTCCCGTAATCTGCATGTGCATGCTTGGCCAATCCGGATGCTTGATACGCTTGCGCAGCATATCCACCGCCAACGCGCCCAGCGTGGAGCGGGAAATGCGCATGGTGGTCAGCGCGGGCATGGTGACGGCGCTGAAGGGAATATCGTCAATCCCGATGATGGACATATCCCCCGGAATGCTGTACCCAGCCTCCAGAATGGCTTTTACCGCGCCGATGGCAACGGTGTCGTTATCCGCCACCACCGCGCCGCCGGGCACATAGGCGCCGCTTTTTAAAAGCTGCTTCATATCCTCGTAAGCGCCGTTAAGCGTGGGCATCAGCCTGACTGGCTTTGGCGGCGTCAGCCCAAGGCGCTTCAGCTCCTGCCGGTAGCCCTGGTAGCGCTCCTCGCAGTTATGAATGGGAAGGTTGAACTGGTAATAGCCAATCTCCCGGTGACCCAGGCCGTACAGATAACGCACCGCGGTCGCCGTGATATGAGCGTTGGCCATGACCACGCTGTCCACCCCTCCGTATTGAACGCTGTTATCCAGCACCACCACAGGCACGGTAAACAGGTCCAGAAGCGGATACTCCTCCCCGCTCAGCTCCGTGCCCATCAAAATGACCCCGTCCGGCGGGTTGACCATCAGCTCGCGGATCGTCGTTTCCGCGGTCTTGGCCTCGCAGTTGCGCATGACCAGGTCAAAAGCATAGCGGCGGCACTCGCTTTCAATTTGGTCGATGATGGAGGCGATAAAGCCTTGGTTTTCCTCGATGGCGATGCCGTGCGCCCGGAACTTAATCACCATGAGCCGGAAATGCTTCGCCTTGCGCTTCTGCCCCGCGACCACATAGCCGCATTCTTCCACCACGCTTTGCACGCGGCGGCGCGTTTCCTCGCTGACGCCCTTTTTGTTGTTGATGACCAGCGAAACTGCCGCCGGTGATACTCCCGCGATGGAGGCAATTTCCCTGATCGTCATTTCTTTCACTCACTGTTCGTTTTGATAATCCGCATATGCCTTCATCAGCAGGGCGGCGACCGCGGCGCCGGGGTCCAGCAGTCCGCGCGATTGCTCCCCCCGGATCGCCATGCGGCCATGCTTGGCAAGCATCCCCCGGGTTGCGAGGAACGCGCTCTCCGCCGCCTTGGCCGCAAGGCCCGCCGCCGAGGCGCTGTCGAGCTGGCGCTCCGCGCTTTCGCGGAGCGATAGCACCGCGGGATACAGCCCGTCCAGGAAGGTCTTATCGCCAAGCTTGGCTCCCCCGCGGCTTTGAACCCCGTCGTACCACGCCTGGAACAGCTCCGCTTCCTGTTGAGCGTTTAGTTGTTCGACGCCCTTTAAGCGTTTTCCTGCATTGATGAGACCGCTTGCCATCAGGGTGCCCATGGTGGAGGGGGCCGCGGAGGCCATCGCCTTGCCCGCCCGATAGCACAGCCTGCCAACGTCGGTTTCGTCGCTGTCCCTGACGGCATCCGCCGCGGCGCGGAAGCCGTCGCTCATCGTAAGTCCAAGGTCGCTGTCCCCCGCCGCGCCGTCCAGCTCGATCAGGCGGTCGCGGTATTCCGCCATCACGTCCGCCCAGCGCTCCATAAGCTTAGAAAATCCCCTCGCGTCCATCCCAGCGCCCCCTTACCGTTTGAATTGCTTAAAGAAGGGCGTGTCCGCCTCCGCGGACAGGTAACGCTTCAGCTCTTCGTCCACGCGCAGAAGGGAGATGGAAGCGCCCGCCATTTCCATAGAGGTCGCATATTCGCCCACATAGGTATGGTATACGCCAATATCCCGCTCCTCCAGCATGCTTTTCACGCGGCGGAACAGGACATACTGTTCCTCCAGGGGCGTGCCTCCCAAGCCGTTAACCAGCACGGCCACCTCGTCGCCCGAACGGTAGGGCAGATCGGAGAGGATGGCCTCCAGCATTTCCTCCGCGATTTCATCGGCGCTTTTCAGCTTCCCCCGGCGGATGCCCGGTTCGCCATGGATACCCATGCCGATCTCCATCTCGTCCTGCGCAAGCTCAAAGCTGGGACGGCCCACGCGCGGCACCGTACAGGACGTGAGCGCCACGCCCATCGTGCGCACATTGGCGCACGCCTTTTCCGCCACGCGCTTGACCTCGCTGAGCGGAAGCCCCTCGGCCGCCGCCGCCCCCGCGCATTTGTATACGAAAAAGATGCCCGCCACGCCGCGCCGCCTGTTGGGCTCGCCCTCCCCGGAGGGGCCGGCGGAAGCCACATCCTCGCCCGCCACAACGGTTTCCACCCGTATATCCTCCTCCATATCCGCCATCTCGGCGGCCATGTCGAAGTTGAAGATGTCCCCGTTGTAGTTGCCGTAGATATACAGGACGCCGGCGCCCTGGTCAATCGCCTTGGTCACGCTGAGCATCTGCTCCGCGCTGGGGGACTGAAACACGTCGCCGATGGAGCAGCCGTCCAGCATTCCTTCGCCCACATAGCCGAGGAACAGCGGAAGGTGGCCCGAGCCGCCGCCCGTAGCGATGCCTACCTTGCCGGGATGCTTCCGCTTATTGACAAGGCAGTGCAAATCTCCCCCCACGCGCTCCAGCTCGTCCGGATGGGCGGCATAAATACCCTCCAGCATTTCCGGGATAAAGCTTTCCGGCGCGTTGATGATTTTCTTCATGGCCTTCGCCCCTTTTTTCAGGCTTACATGACGCAGCCCTTTTTGATGATGACGCACGCATACAGGGCCCTCTCGCCCGTAGATACGACGGCGTAAGCGTCTCTGGCGCGCTCATAGAAGGCAAAGCGGCCGATCGCCCCGCATTTTGTTCCCGGCTGACGCTTTTCCACCAGCTCGGCGAACGCTTCCCAAATGGGCGGGTCGCCGTCCATCGAGCCGGGCTCCGGCGACATCAGCGTCACCGGCGCGTCTACAAACTGGTCCAGCGGAAAAAGCTGAAGAATCGCGTCCAGCAGCTCGGCGGCGCCGTGACCATCCGCGCGCACGCAGCGCTTGCCCATCGATTGGGCCGGAAAATTGCCGTCGCCGATCACCAGCTCGTCGCCATGGCCCATTTCGGCGATGGTTTTGAGCAGCTCCGGCGAAAGAACCGGGGAAATACCCTTGAGCATTCAAATTCCTCCTGTCTGGTTACAGTCCGGCGCCGCGCCCTCAGCGGCCCGCGGCCACGCCCCTCATTTCCCGCCCGACTCCGCCTCCGCCTTTTTGCGGAAGATTTCCTTCAGGCTTTCGGTATAGGGCGGGCGGGCGATGCCGTATTCGGTAATGATGCCGCTGATCAGCTCATGGTCGGCAAAGTCGAAGGCGGGATTATAAACCTTCACGCCTTCGGGGGCCATGCGCTTTTGATACCACATCTCCGTTACTTCCTCCGCGGGGCGCTGCTCGATGGTGATATCCTCGCCGCGCGCGATGCTCATATCGATGGTTGACGTCGGGCCGAGCACATAAAACGGGACGCCATAGTATTTGGCCAAAATCGCCACGCCGGACGTGCCGATCTTGTTGCACGCGTCCCCGTTGGCGGCCACGCGGTCGCAGCCGACGAACACGGCGTTTACCCATCCGTTCTTCATCACCTGGGAGGCCATATTGTCGCAGATCACGGTGGTGTCCACGCCGTCGGCCTGAAGCTCGAAGGCGGACAGCCGAGCGCCCTGGAGCAGGGGCCGGGTTTCATCCGTAAACACCCTGAAGTTCATGCCGCGCTCGCGCCCCAGATGAATCGGCGCCAAAGCGGTGCCATACTTGGAGGTGGCGAGCTGGCCCGCGTTGCAATGGGTCAAAATTCCGTCCCCATCCTTGATAACAGTCAGGCCGTACTCGCCGATCTGGCGGCACATCCAAATATCCTCATCCTTAATGGCGACGCATTCCCTGCGCAGAAGCTCCCTGATTTCGGGCACGCTCCTCCCCCGGCCGCCGGTCACGACCGCTTCCATGCGGTTGAGCGCCCAGGAGAGGTTGACGGCGGTTGGGCGCGCCGAATTCAGGTACTCCTTGGCGGCCTTAAACTGCCGGCGGAACTCCTCATAATCATCCGTGTCGATCCGCCTGGCGGCCAGGTAAACGCCAATCGCCGCCGCCACGCCGATGGCGGGCGCGCCGCGTACCTGAAGCAGGTAGATGGCGTTCCAGATCTCCTTTTGCTCCGTCAGCGTCAGGATTTCCACCTCGTAGGGCAGCTTGGTCTGGTTCAGGATGACCAGCGCGCCCTTTTCATCGTCCAGGGCGACGGTTTCATAGCTCATGATGCTCTTATCTGCCATTGCGATCCTCCCTCACTTTGCCGCGTCGTCCGCGCGCTTCACAGCCGCGATGAAGTCCGCGCCGGTCCGGTAGGCGTCGCGGTGCATAATATAGTCCTTACCCAAGAGGATGTTGACGCGCTCGGCGTGGGCGCGCTTCCCCTCGTCCGGAATCGTGGTCACATCCTTGACCTGGGCCATGCCCACCGTGCGGCGGATCAGCTCCGTGCCCGCATAGGCGGCGGTATCGCTCATGATGGAATCCAGATACCATTCCTTGAACCCGGGCGTCCGCGCCATGAGGTCGGTCACGCACTCGTCAAAGCACCGAAGGAATTTTTCGCGGAACAGATCCAGCGTCTCCGCCGCCGCCCCAAGCACCCAGTCGCAGAACGCCTCCGCGCCGGCGGCGCGGCCGTTATCCCAGGCGAAGATGAGGTTGGCGATCACGTTGCCGATATCGTAGCCCATGGGCCCGTAGAAGGCAAACTCCGGGTCGAACACGCGGGTGGAGTCTTTCCTGACAAAAATGGAGCCGGTATGCAAATCGCCATGGATGAGCGCCTGCGCGTTATTCATAAATTCAAACTTGATTTTGGCGACCTCCAGCTTGAGCTTTTCATCGCCGTACAGCTCCCGCTCCACAAACGCCGCATTGGCCGGAAAAACCAGGTTGCGCCGGTTGCAATCGTTGTAAGGCTCGGTCAGCACCAGGTCCTCTGTGATTTCGCACAGCTCGGGGTTGATAAAGCTTTTGACCATGGCCTTCTTCGCCTTATGCTCCATCGCCACGTCGGTGGTTTTGAGCAGGGTGTTGACCATATAGGTGGAAATGTCCTCCGCAAAGCGCGGAAAGATTTCATGCTTCATCAGGGCATAACGCATCAGCTCGTGATCGGATAGATCCTCCATGGCGCACGCGCACATCACGGTATCGTAGCCATAGATTTTAGGCACAAGGCCGGGCGCGTATTGATCCTGAAGCTGCAGGATTTCGCTTTCGATGCGGTTGCGGTCGGTGGAAACCCTCATCTCCGCCGAAATGCGCAGCGCCTCGCCCGCCTGCTTGACAATGATGGATTTGCCGGTTTTCGGCTCCGTCACGCGGAAAACGTAGTTCAGGTTGCCGTCCCCGATTTCCTTGACCGTAAGCTCGGCGTCGGGGCTAAAATGGCCGGGATATTGAAACCGGACATAATCGACCACGTCGCTTTCCTTCATTAAAAAATAGGTATCATAGCGGGACATGATGATTCCTTCCTTTCTCTATACTGTTTGGAAACAGGCGTCGCGCCGGCCGCCCTCCCCAGCGGAGGCTCGTTCAAGGCCGTCCGTCTCCTGTCCGGGCGGCTCCCGGCAGCACATCCCGCGTATTGGACGGGCTATCGGCGCACGGCGGAACGCCGCCGCCGGTAATGCCCAGCCCGGCGCGGATTTTCAACAGGTCGTTCACCTGCTCCCGGCTCAGGACGTTCGCCTTGCCGATGAGGCTGCCGGTAATCAATGTGACGATCGCATAATGCTCGACGGACTCCAGGCGGTACCACGCGTCCATGAGGGTGTCGCCCCAGGCCACCGCGCCATGGTTGGCAAGCAGCAGCGCGTTGTACTCACGACAATAGGGCGCGATCGAGTCGGGAATCCCCTGCGAGCCGGGCGACTCGTAATGCACGCAGGGCACGGAGCCCAGGTTGACCAGCGCCTCGGGGTAGATGGCCCGGTCCAGCGCGATTCCGGCAATGGCAAACGAGGTGCTCACGGGCGGATGCGCGTGGCAGACGCCCGCCGCCTCTGGGTTTTCGTTGTAAATCCGCAGATGCATCTTGATCTCGCTGGATGGGCCGCGGCCTTCCTGAATCAGCACCGTTCCGTCCGTGCGCATCTTCACCAGCGTCTCTTCGGACATAAAGCCCTTGGATACGCCGGTCGGCGTCGCCCAGAGGATGTCGTCGCCTACCTTGCAGCTAATGTTGCCGTCGTTGGCCGCGACAAAGTTTTTAGCGTACATTCTCCGCCCGATCTCCACGATCAGCCTTTTGGCCTCGTCATCCGTCGGATAGCGATGAACGTTTTGCATGCCCCTTCACCCGCTCTCTTCATTTTTTTCTTAGAAAACGCCCGGCTGTTCAGCGGTTGTTCAATTAAACATCCGCCGTTCATTTCACTGATATTATAGTGTTTGTGTTTATCAATGTCAACCGCCATATTCAAAAATTTCGCAAATAATACCTAAACAATAAACTATTAAAATTTTGTATTTGACGCTTCCAGAATTGAATTTAATCGGTTTTTCCCGCGAACCGGCCCGTAAAATGACGCGTGTAAAATGTTCTAAAATTTTACTTGCGTTTTAACTGAATCGATGCTATACTGTCAGCAACAAGGGTGGAGCGTTAGCCGAAACCCCTCAAAAAATAAATAGGAGGTTTACCATGAAAAGGATTCTTGCACTCGTACTGGCTCTCATGATGGCATGCGCGCTGCTCACCAGCGCCACCGCCGAAACCGCCAACCCCGTCGCCGGCAAGAAGGTTGCCTACGTCATGCTTCTGCCTTCGGCCACCATTTTCCAAATGTGGAAGGATTCCTGCGCCGATCTGTGCGCCGCGCTGGACGTGGACTTTGACTTCTACTTCTGCGACGGCGACTTCAACCGCTGGATGGACACCATCAACACCTGCGCCGCCGCCGGCTATGACGGGCTGCTCATCAGCCACGGCAATCAGGACGGTTCCTACGTGTTCCTCAAGGATCTGACGGAAAAGTATCCCGAGCTGAAGATTGTGTGCTTTGACACCCAGTTCTACACGGACGGCGAGTTCCAGAAGATCCCGGGCGTGACCCAGCTTTTCCAGCAGGACAAGAGCCTGGTCACCGTTCTGCTCGACGACATGATCGCCAAATTCGGCGAGGGCGTGCGCCTGGTGAAGGTATGGCGCGGCCCCAACTACAACAGCCCGTTTGACCGCCGCGAGGTTGGCTGGCAGGAGTACGAGGCCGCCGGCAAGATCAAGACCGTCGGCGAAATCCAGCCCCTCCAGGACAGCGTTGACAGCGCCAACTCCGTTGCCGCCGCCTATCTGCAAGGCATTAACCGCGAGGATGTGGACGGCGTCATCGCCTACTACGACCTGTATGGCCAGGGCGTATACAAGGCCATCGAGGAAAACGCCAACTTCAACGGCGAAGCCGGGGCCGCGCTGCCGATGGCTTCCGTGGATATCGACCAGGTTGACGTGACCAACATGCAGACCCGCCCCGACCTGTGGAGCGCGGCCGGCACCACCGACTGGACCCTGAACGGCGAAATCGGCATGCGCCTGCTGATGCTGCAGTTGGCCGGCGAATACGATAAGATCTATGATCCCGCCTCCAAAGAATATGGCGTGGACGTGGTTGAAATTCCCGGCACGGCGATTCTGGCCAGCAGCCTGAAGCCCGAAAGCACCGTGGAAAACCTGGGAGAGGTTGCGGGCGAAACCTACGGCAACCTTGGCTACCTGTCCGTCGCGGACTGGATGCCCGCCGACCTGATCCACAAGTAAGTCCTGACCCAACCGCAAGCCCGAGCGTCGGGGTATCCGCTTCGGCGCTCAGGCTGTTAAGGAGCCCCCGGGTGAATTGGAGGGGCCGCGGCCCCTCCAAATGAAATCGCATTGCCTGGCTATGCCAGGCGGGCGGGAGGTTTTCGCCTCCGGCATAAACATGATCCATATTGGCAAAAAAGGACGCAGTACTTTTTTGACACGCTGAGCGTCGGAGTATTGGCTCCGGCGCTTCTTTTCTTCAAAGCATGACATCCCGAATGAGAGAAGAGGGAAATCCATGGATAAAATGACGCTTGGTACCAGAAACGTTTCCATCGAATTTCCCGGTGTAAAGGCGTTAACCGATATCAATTTTGAAGTCAGCACCGGCGAGATTCGCGCGCTCGTAGGCGCCAACGGAGCGGGCAAGTCCACTCTGATGAAGGTCCTTGCGGGTGCAAACCCAGATTATACAGGCGAAGTATATGTAAACGGCGAGACGGTCGAGCTGCGCTCCACCCTGGCCGCCAAGAGGCTGGGCATCCAGATCGTTTATCAGGAAGTGGATATGGCGCTTGTGCCCACGCTGTCCGTCGCGGAGAACGTGATGCTCAACGACCTGGTGATGAACTCCAGGGGCAACCCCATGCTCAACTGGCCCAAGCTCCGCGCGCAGGCCAAGGAGGTGCTGGAGCGCCTTAACATCCAGGTAAACGTCCGCGCGCTGGTGCAGGATTTGTCCCTGGCGCAAAAGCAGATGGTTTTGATTGCCAGGGCTATTGCGAACGAATGCAGCTTCCTGATCCTTGACGAACCCACCGCGCCGCTGAGCGATACCGAAACGGCCGAGCTTTTCCGGCTTGTCAAGCACCTGAAGGAGACGGAAAATATCGCTATTATTTTTATTTCGCACCGGATCAACGAGATTATCCAGATCTGCGAAAAGTACACCGTGATGCGCAACGGCGAGATTGTGGACACCAGCCCCATTACCGAACGGACCACCACGCGGGAGATTGTGGAAAAAATGCTGGGCCGTTCCTTCGAGGAAAACTTTCCTAAAGAGCGGGTTGCCATTGGAGATAAGGCATTTGAGGTCCAGAACCTGGAGGGCGCGGACGGCAAGGTCAACGGCGTCTCGTTTTACGTGCGCAAAGGCGAAATCGTGGGCATTGCCGGGCTGGTAGGCGCGGGCAAATCCGAGCTGTGCAAAACCATTTTCGGCGCATACGAAAAGAGCGCCGGCTCCGTCTTTCTCAACGGCAAAGAGCTGAAGATCGGCAACCCTTCGCACGCGGTGAAGCACCGCATCGCCCTCGTGCCGGAGGAGCGCCGCAAGGAAGGCGTGCTGGTCAACGAAACGGTGAGCTTTAACCTTTCCGCCGCCTCGCTTGGCAAGTTCTGCAACGGCTCCTTCATCAACAAGGCCAAGACCGACGCAAACGCGCGGAAATACGTGGAGGATCTCGGCATCTCCACCCCGTCGATCAAGCAGTTTGTCAAAAACCTTTCCGGCGGAAACCAGCAAAAGGTAGCCGTCGGCAAATGGATGGCCGCGGATTGCGACGTATATATCTTTGACGAGCCTACCAAGGGCGTCGACGTGGGCGCCAAGCAGGATATCTTCCGGCTGATTAACGAAATTGCCAAGCGGGGCAGCAGCGCGATCTATGCCTCTTGTGAAAACGCCGAGCTGCTGTCCATTACAGACCGCATTTACGTGCTGTACGACGGTCGGGTGATGGCCGAGCTTGTGACCGCCGATACCAACGAGGACGAGATTATGCACTATGCCGTAGGCAGCACCACCAAGTACGCCTGAGAACGCGACAGGCGATAACAGGAGGATGTCATTATGCAAGCTACGCTCAAACCAAATCCGCTGGCTACAAAGAAATCCAAAACCGTTTTTCGCTTTCTGCTGGACTGGGCGGCCGTCATCACGCTGATGCTCTGCTTTGTGGCCTTTGGGCTCATCAAGGGGGACCGCTTTTTATCCGTCAATAACATGATTAACATTCTGCGCGCCATGTCGATTACGACGGTGTTCGGCATCGCGGCAACCGTCACCATGGCGCCGGACGGCTTTGATATGTCGGCGTGTACGCTGGCGAGCTGCTCGGCCTATGTGTTTGTCAGCATGTACCTATGGTACGGGCTTCCGCTGTGGGCATGCATTCTGGTATGTATCGGCGTGACGCTGGTGATGTACCAGTTGACTATGTTCCTGATCCTGGTATGCAAAATTCCCGATATGCTGGCGACCTGCGCGCTGATGTTCGTGCATCAGGGCCTGGGGCAATGGTATATCGGCGGCGGCGCGGTTTCCACCGGCATGCGCCTGCCCAGCGGCGCAAACCCGGCGCGCATCAAGCTGGAGGATTCCTTCAGCGCCATCGGCCGCGAGCCTTGGCTGATTATCATCATGCTCGCGTGCGTGCTTGTGGCCTTTATTTTTCTGGAATACACCAAGCACGGGCGCTTCATTTACGCCATGGGCGGCAACAAGCAGGCCGCAAAGCTCAGCGGCATCAACGTCAAAGCGTACCGCTACCTGGCGGGCATGATTACCGCCGTGTTTATCGCCATCGGCGGCATTTTGGTATCCTCGCGCGGCAGCTCCGCGCAGGTGATGTGCTGCGACAACTACCTGATGCAGTCCCTTGCGGCGGTATTCGTCGGCCGGTCCGTGGGCGGGGCCGAGAAACCAAACGCCTTGGGAACGCTCATCGGCGCGATGCTGGTTTCCACGCTGGAGAACGGCCTGACGATTTGCGCGGTTCCCTATTACGTGCTGCCCGCCGTGAAGGGCGCCGTACTGGCCTTGGCCCTGATCGCCGCCTATGCCGGCAAAAAGGATCAATAAGCGCGGCCGCGCGCCCTGTCCCCGGTTTTTTCCAAAGAGCGGAGCCGGCCGGGGACAGAGACGCGCCGCAGACGCCTGAAGGGAACGGGCGGACTCTCCGCGCCGGAAGACGTCGATGGCCGTTCCCGGTCCATCAGCGGTTCGGGATGCCGGCGGGCATATCCGGCCAGCGTCCGCCAGGCGGGTTTGCTTTGTAAGCCGGGGCGGCCTTTTTGCCGCCCCGCGCCAAGCGCCCTCGGACATAGACCAAGGAGGAGGCAGCGGATGAAAATTCTCAACTATGGCTCCATGAATATCGACAACGTATACTCTGTCCGCCACATTGTTACGCCCGGTGAAACCATTTTGGCATATCAGCGCGGCGTATATTGCGGCGGCAAGGGGCTAAACCAGTCCATCGCCATCGCCAGGGCCGGCGGCGATATTTATCACGCTGGCGTGGTGGGAGAGGACGGCGGCATGCTGCTTGACGCGCTCCAGCGGCAGGGCGTGCGCACGGAACTGATTAAGCATGCGCCGGGTCCCTCCTCCCATACGGTTATCCAGGTAGACGGCCAGGGCCAGAACAGCATTATCGTGTACGCTGGGGAAGCCATGCGGTTTGCTTCGGAGGAGCTTGACGAAATGCTCCGGGGCTTTGGGCCGGAGGATGCGATCATCCTGCAAAACGAGCTTCACGGCTCGCCGCTGATGATGCGAAAGGCCAAACAACGAGGCTTATCGGTTATCTTCAACCCTTCTCCCGTAAACGAGGAGCTACCCGCCTATCCGCTTGAGGATGTGGATTGGTTTTTGCTCAACGAGGTGGAGGGCGCCGCCCTGACCGGCGAAACGGAAGCGAGAAACATCCTCGGGAAAATGCGGGAGCTCTATCCGCGCGCCGGCGTGGTGCTGACGCTTGGCAGCGACGGCGCGTATTGCCTCCACGAAGGAAATACGCTGTTTCAGCCCGCCTTCCCCGTCCGCGCGGTAGATACCACGGCAGCGGGCGACACCTTTACCGGTTATTTCGTCACGGGACTTTCACGCCGGGAAGCGCTGCCCGCCGTACTGGAGCGCTCGGCCAGGGCCGCCGCCATAGCGGTGGGACGCAAGGGCGCGGCGGATTCCATTCCCTATGCCAGCGAGCTTGCATAGGGCCGAGCGGCCCTGCGGAGGCGGGCGGTTCCAAAGCCCGCCGGACCTTGCCCGTCGCCCGGGCGGCGCGCCCTTCCCCGCTGCGCGCCCGGCATGCGGACGCCCGGAAATTCCGTATCTTTTTCTGGTAAAGCCCTTGACAAGCCACATGGAAATGTGTAAAATAATCAGCGTCGCCTATGTGGGCGCGAATTGACGGGGTGTAGCGCAGTCTGGTAGCGCACGTGCTTTGGGAGCATGGGGCCGGGGGTTCGAATCCCTTCACCCCGACCAGTTATGCGGCACCAAGCGTGGCTCCTTGGTCAAGTGGTTAAGACACCGCCCTTTCACGGCGGCTACAGGGGTTCGAATCCCCTAGGAGTCACCATTTTCCCTTGCATGGCTATGGGCCTTTAGCTCAGTTGGTTAGAGCGGCCGGCTCATAACCGGTTGGTCCGGGGTTCAAGTCCCTGAAGGCCCACCAGCATATGGCCCGGTAGTTCAGTTGGTTAGAATGCCAGCCTGTCACGCTGGAGGTCGAGGGTTCGAGCCCCTTCCGGGTCGCCATCATCTTTGCCGTGGGCTGTTTGCCGGTGTAGCTCAATTGGCAGAGCAGCTGATTTGTAATCAGCAGGTTGCGGGTTCAAGTCCCATCGCCGGCTCCACCTTTTCTGGTTGGTTTCCAGATGCATGGGTAGGTTCCCGAGTGGCCAAAGGGAGCAGACTGTAAATCTGCCGTCGTAGACTTCGGTGGTTCGAATCCACCCCTGCCCACCAAAAAGTCCTTCCTCCGCCGGGAAGGCAGCATGCGGGAATGGCGGAATTGGCAGACGCGCTAGATTCAGGTTCTAGTGAGGGTTTTCTTCATGCAGGTTCAAGTCCTGTTTCCCGCACCAAGCAAAAAGCCTTGTAACATAAGTGTTACAGGGCTTTTTCAATGCTTCAAAACGGCTTGTTTACCCCAATTTTTACCCCAATTTTTACCCCAATTCACCTTATCCGCTGCATGATAGAATCTTGCAAAAGAGCAGCAGCTTCATCCTTCATTTGCTCTGTAGCATGGCTATAGACGTCCAGGGTAAAGGCGACGGAGCTGTGTCCTAGCGATTCGGATACCGTTTTTACTGGAACGCCCAGGCGTATGCTTTCCGTAGCATAGGTAAGGCGGAGGAAGTGACGACAAAATTCGACAAGACATTCTGATTATTATATATTTTTTATAGAACTGGCATGACTTTTGTAGAAATATCAGGTATAATAAAAAAGTGACAGAGTTACTATAGAAATTATTATATTAAGCAGAAATAAATGGGGAGGAGAACTAATGGGATATAGGTTTACACTTGAGTCTGCGAATACTGTTGCCAATTTGACATTTGGTAAAGTAATGTCTTGCTATAGGGACATATATAGTTCAACGGAAAATTATGACGGTTTTATGTATTTTCTTAATCAATTTCAAAAAAATATGTACTCTAACGAGCTTGAACGCTATATGATGAATATACGTCGAATACGAGAAACGTTGCAGATGTACGCAGATTATAAACGTCCACTCGAAGATGTAGAATATGGGGATACATTTTTACATTTTCATAGAGATGTTTTAAAAGCTTTGCACGAGTTGTCAGAAATTTTTGGACGATGCACTGTCAAATCTCTCTTATTGCCAAAAATGCGTGAAAGCAATAAATACGACGATGATTTTATGATTTCACCGGAAACGTTACACAGACTGGTTCAAAAACACCAAGGGGATTCTTGTCTTATCCTTCAGCCACAAGAACGCCCTTATAAAACAACAATTTTTGATGCATTCCCTAATTTTGAGATAGCATTAAGACAAGCAGATCTTTGGCCTGCAGTTTTGTTCTGGGATGGTGATGATTTTGTGTTTATCCCAATTAGGCACGAGGATGAATTGCTTTATCTATATG
>DBGEOK010000065.1:0-9839 GCA_048370855.1 Candidatus Limiplasma sp.
CGTTGGGAGGCTCCGCCTCCCAACGTCCCCCGCCTAAGGGCTTTGCCCTTAGGAATCCCGTTTTTGGGCCGCGTTCGCGGCCCAATTCTATTACGGGTTGACGGAGGGGAGCGTGTGGCCTGCGGCACTGAAAAAAACGCCAGCCCTGTGGCACTGGAAATGAGCGCCGGCGGCCAGCGCGACGCTTGGGCGACTGGGATCTGTCCGCCGAAGGCGAAGGAGAACCGAAGGCGACCCGACGGATATCGAGCGTAACGAGAACGCCGCCCGGCAGGGCGGCGGGCGACGATTGAGCCTGCGGGCGACGAAGGCAAGCGGGCAGTCCTGCGGCGCTGGATATCAGCAGCCGGAAGCCCTTGCCGGGGATACACGCGGGAAACCCCTGCCGGCACGCAGGGATACGGTTCGTTTTGGATATGCCGAACAGGCCCCTGCGCGGCGTTTTTTTGTTGGAAAAAGTATTCCCAAGCCGCCCAACGGCCGGTAAGCCGCGAAGGGTTTCCCATTCGCCCTGTCGTTCCATGCCGCGAAAAGCGCCTAACCCCAAAGCACAGGCGAAGGCCGCCTTGATTGTAATGAAAACGGCGTTGCGGCGCAACGGGGGCTTTTCTCCCCTCGAGCCCAACGCGAATCCGTTTTTCGCCGAGTCGCTTACTTGCCGCTGATGGACAGCTCCCCGGCATCCACGCTTGGGCTGCCCATTCCGCCGTCCGGAAACCGCAGGTCGCTCGCAAACTCCCGAACGCCCTGAAGCAGCTCATAGAAATTTCCCGCGACGGTAATCTGCTCCACCGGCTTGTCGCGCTTGCCGGCCTGAAACGTATAGCCCTTGGACAGCAGCGAAAAATCCCCGCTCACGGCGTTGGCGCCCGCGTGCAGACCGGTCACCTCGGTAATCACGACGCCCTCGCCGATGGCGGTAAGCAGCTCTTCCAGGCTTTTTTCGCCGGGCTTGAAATACAGGTTGGAGGGCGACACATGCACCGGCGAGGAATAGCCCGCCTTGCTGGCGTTTCCTGTGGTTTCCACGCCGTCCTTATAAGCCGTTTTGAGGTTATGCAAAAAGGTTTTGAACACGCCCCGCTCGACGACCGTATGCGCTTTGGAGGGGACGCCCTCGGCGTCGAACGGGCGGCTCTCCAGCCCGTCCGCAAGCAGCGGGTCGTCGATCATGGTCACGCAGGGCGAAGCGATGGATTGGCCAAGCTTCCCCGTCAGAAGGGACAGGCCCTTTTGCGCGGTCTCGGCGGAAAAAACAGTGGAAAACACATCCAAAAGGCTCGTCATGGCCTCGTTGAAAAACACCACGCGATATTTGCCGGAGGGAAGCGCCTGGGCATGCAGCCCTTCCACCGCTCGCCTAGCCGCTTCGCCCGCCACCTTTTGAACGTCCAGCGCGTCAAAGCGGCGCGTCGTAACGCCATACGAGCCGGAGGATACGCTGTCGCCATCCTTGGCGATGGGCTCGGTAAACGCGGAGCAGAGGTTCTCGGTATAGGAGCGGTTCATGCCGTAGGTATTCGTGATTGTGACGGTATACCGGCTGGTGGTGAGCATGTTATAGCTCGTTTTATCTATTTTTGGGTCGTAGTTTTCCGCCGTCCGCTCCAGCTCCAGGGCGCGCTCAAGCTTTTGCTCCGGCGTTACCCGTTCCAGCTCGGGATGAAACAGATTGATTTCCGGGGCAGGTTCGCGGCCGTCGTAGAGGAATTCCCGGTCCGTGTCCTCGCAAAGCTCCGCGCTTTCCAGCACGCCCTTGACGAGCTGGTCAACCGCCTCATCGTCGAACGCCTCGGTAGAGGCGTAACCCATGCGGCCGTTCTTCAGCCCGCGGAACCCGAGCCCGCGCGTCAAATTGCTTTTATATTCGGTGATTTCCCCGTCGTTGGTCATGGTGCTGAAGCTTTCGCGCTCCACAACATAAGCCTCCGCCGCCTCAATCCCGGCGGACTTTGCGGCTGCCATCAGCTTATCCAAAAATGCTTTCATGTGTTTCTTTCCTCCTTATGGGCCCGCATCGCCTGCGGCCCGGTTGGTCAGGCGCGCCCGCCCACGGTCATCGACGTTACCCGGATCATCGGCTGGCCGACGTTTGTGGGAACGCTGCCGCTGATGCTTCCGCACATGCCCTGGGCCATGCGCATATCCCTGCCCACGCGGTCAATGCGCATCAGCACCTCCGCGCCCTTGCCGATCAGGCTGGCTCCGCGCACGGGCGTGGTAATCTTGCCGTCCCGGACCAGATACCCCTCGTCTACGGCAAAGTTAAATTCTCCCGTCGCCGGATTGACGGAGCCTCCGCCGAGCTTTGCGGCATACAGCCCGTCGCCCATGGAGGAAATGATTTCGGCGTTGTCGTCGGAGCCGGCGGCGATATAGGTGTTGCGCATGCGCGACGTGGGGGCGTAGGCATAGCTCTCGCGCCTCGCGCTGCCCGTCGGCGCCATCCCCATGCGCTTGCCGTTCAGGCGGTCGATCATATAATTTTTGAGAATCCCGTTTTCAATCAGCACCAGCCGGGTTGTGGGCGTGCCCTCGTCGTCAACGTTCTCGCTGCCCCATTCGTTGGGCAGCGTGCCGTCGTCAACGGCGGTGACGCAGGGAGAGGCGATCTGCCGCCCCAGCTTACCCGCAAACTCGCTCATGCCGAAGGCTACGCTGGTGGCCTCCAGGCTGTGGCCGCACGCCTCATGGAAAATAACGCCGCCAAAGCCGTTATCAATTGCCACAGGCATGATGCCGGCGGGGCATACGGGCGCATGAAGCATTTTCACGGCGGATTCGGCCGCCTCCTTGCCCACCTTGGACGGGTCCACCTTATCCAGGAAAAGCTCAAAGCCCGCCATCGCGCCCGGCGCGACGGACCCCACCTGGTTTTCCGCCCCGTTGCCCGCCACCGCAACGCACACCAGGCGCGAATACGTTCTGCGGTCGGTTACAAACAGGCCGTCGCTGTTGGCGATCAGCACGTCCTGCTCGCTGTCCCGGTAATTGCATATGGCCTGTGAAATTTCGTCGCTCACGGCCCTGGCGGCGGCGTTGGCGGCGCGCAGCACATCCGCTTTTTTGCGAACGTCGGCCTCCGAGGGCGAAAGGCGGATAGGATGGACGTTTTGAACCGCGAGGGCTTCAAAGGGCCGCGCGCGCGCAGCGACGCCGTTTTGCGTCTTGACGGCCGAGGCCGCCTGCCGGGCGCAGCGAAGAAGCCCTTCCCGGTCCGTATCGTTGGTATAGGCGTAAACCGCGTTCAGGCCCACGTATACCCGGATACCCGCCCCATGGATACGCCCGGAATTGACGGTTTCCAGGCGGTTGCTTTGAAGCGCAAGCGTGTTGGCACGCCTGTCCTCCATAAAAATTTCCGCAAAATCGCCGCCCGTGGACAGCGCGGCGTCCAGCACGTCTCGAGCAATGGTTTGATCCAGCATTTTCATCCCGCCTTTATTTCAAAATTGAAGTAAAATCCACTTGGGCCAAATTTTTTGCGTGGAAGGCCGCCTTTGGGTTGGCGGCCGCCGAGCCCACGCCCAGCGCGCGCATGCCTCCCGCCGCGGCGGCTTCAATACCGGCGTCCGCGTCCTCCACTACCAGGCAATTTTCCGGCTTCAGGCCCAGCATCCTTGCCGCGAGCAGGAACACCTCCGGGTCCGGCTTGCTGCGGGTAATGGCGTTCCCGTCGGCCACGGCGTCAAACGCCGCGTCCAGCCCGATTTGTTTGAGGATGAGCGGCGTATTGCGGCTGGAGGAGCCGATGGCGATTTTTATACCCAAGCCCCTGAGCGCACGCAGCGCGTCAAGCGCGCCCGGAAGAATATCCCTCTCCGTCAGGCTTCCAATCAGCTCTACGTAATATGCGTTTTTGCGCCGCGCCATTTCCAGCTTTTCCGTGTCCGAATAGGCCCTGCCCGCCCGCTCCAGGATAATATCCAGGCTCTCCATCCGGCTTACCCCGCGAAGGCGTTCGTTGACCGCGCGGTCAAATTGAATCGCCTCCTCGTCCGCCATGCGCTTCCACGCCAGGTAGTGGCAGTCGTCCGTGGAAACGATGACGCCGTCCAAATCGAAGATCACCCCGAGGATCCGTTCCCCCATCGCATTCACCTCTCCCGTTTTCAACGGAAACCATTTTTTCTCACAGCAGGCATTATATCACGATCCGCCCTCCGCGTACAGTTGTAATCGGGCTGTGCCGCCAATTTTACCTTTTCAGGCGGGGGATTGTATCTTTCAAACGGACGGTCTATCAAAAAACCGACAGAATATGATATGATAAGCATGCCGGCTTCGGCAAAGAGGAAAGGAGAATCCCCCCATGAAAGGAAAACTCAAAACGGGCTCCCTGATCGCCATTTGCGCGGCGGTGGTCGTGGCGCTGCTGGCGTTCAACAGCTTTTACCGCGTCGGGCAAGGGGAAGAGGCGCTGGTGCTTACCTTCGGACGGGTTACGGACCGCAAAGGGCCGGGGCTGTATTGGAAGCTTCCGCTGGTGCAGAGCGTTATCAGCGAAAGCGTCACCACCATCCATACCAAGGAATATGGCTTCCGCACCACCAGGACGGGCTCGGCGGGCACCGCCGCCAAATATGCGGACGATACGGACGAGAGCGTTATGCTGACCAACGATAACAGCATCGTCTCCATCGAGGCCGTCTACCAATATACCATCCGGGATGTAAAGCAGTACTGCTTTGACATCGACGACCCGGAGGGCACGCTCCAGCTTGCCTTTGAGGCGATCATCCGCCGCAACATCCAAAACCGGCCGTTGGACGACGCCCTGCTCAACAAGGAGGAAATCGAGCGGCAGGTGCTGCCGGATTTCCAGGCCCTGATCGACACTTATGAGATGGGCGTGAAGATCAACGACGTGCGCATCCAGAACATCACCGTGCCCGCGGACGTCTCCGCCGCTTACGAGGACGTCAACAACGCCAAGAACGAAAAGACCAAGCGGCTGGACGAAGCGGAAAAATACAAAAACGAGGTGCTCCCCAAGGCGCGGAGCAACGCCTATGAAACCGTCCAGGAGGCCGAGGGCTACAAGGCTGAAGCCGTAGCCGCCGCGGAAGGCGAGGTGGCGGTTTTTAAGGCCGTGTACGACAAGTACAAGGCCGCGCCGGAAGTTACGCGCACGCGCCTGCTGATTGAGACCATGGAGCGCGTATTGCAAAACAGCGGCCGTATCATCGTTTCGGAGCCGGACAGCGGGGTTGTGAAAATCCTGGATCTGGACGGACAGACGCCCGCGGCGGAATCCGCCGCGATCATCGGGGGGGGTGTTTGAGAATGAGCCAGCATGCCTACGATTATGAAAAGGAAATGAAGAACCGCAAAATAAGGAAAACCGTTGGAAGGACGGCCGCGATTGCCGCCGCGGCCATTGTGCTGATCGTCCTTGTCTGCGAATCGCTGTTTGTGGTGGGCGAGGCCGAGCAGTGCGTCATCAGCCGGTTCGGCGTCATTCAAACCATCATCCTCAACGAGCACAACACCTTCCACGCCGACTACGCCGACCGCCTCCAGGGCGAGCTGACCACGAGCGGGGATGTTAAAATCCTGACGGGAAGCGGCCTTCATTTGAAGGCGCCCTTCGTGGATACCGTGCAGACCTATTCCTCCCGCCTGTACACCTATGTGAGCGACAGCGAGGTGGTCAACACGGCGGAAAAGAAGCAGTATTACGTCAAGACCTACGCTCAGTGGTCCATCGCGGACCCCGCCCTGTTCAGCCTGAAGCTGGGCAGCATGACCAGCGCCGAAAACCAGCTCGACAACCTGATCCATCCCGTAATCGTGCAGGCCATCAACCGCCTGACGGCGGACAACTTTGTCAGCAACAAGGAGGCGCTTAACACCGCGCTTGCCCAGGGGCTTAGGACCATCAACGAGGATATGGCCCCGCGCGGCATCGAGGTAAAGGATATCCAGGTACACCGCACCATCCTTCCCAGCGCCAATATTGAAAGCACCTATGCGCGCATGCAGGCCGACCGCGCGAAGGTTGCCCAGCAGCTTCGCAGCGAGGGGCAGGAGGAATACCTCAAGGCGGTGGCCAGCGCGGACCTGGAGGCGCGGATGATCGAGGCGGACGCCGTCAGCGAGGCCGGCGCCATCCGCGGCGAGGGCGAGGCGTCGGCGCTGGAAATCTATGCCGAGGCTTACAGCGTGGACGCCGAATTTTACGCCTATTGGCGTTCCTTGCAGGCGCTGGAAAGCTCCTTGGATGAAAACAGCACCCTTATCCTGGATAAAAACCATCCGCTTTGGCGGGAGCTTCTCGGCTATGCCACCAGCCGGCAGGCGCAATAAGAAAGGAGAGCCGCCTCATGAATCAGCCCGGCCACAAGCGCGCCAGCAATATTGTGGGCGTTATTCTGTTTATTACCCTGGCGATGTCGGTCGTCTATTCGCTGGTGCGGCTGGTCCTCGCGCCCGACACCGCGCCTGAGGGCGAAGCCTATACCCACCTGAAAAGCGACTATCTGCTGATGTTTATCCAGTGCCTGCTGGGCCTGGTGGTGTTTTCGCTGCCCTCGCTGGTCAGCCGGAAATGGAAGCTGGGTATCCCCAACTTCATCTACATCATGTACTATGCGTTCCTCTACTGCGCGATCTTTCTGGGCGAGGTGCTGGATTTTTACTATACCGTGCCGCACTGGGACACCATATTGCATTTCTTTTCCGGAGCGATGCTCGGCGCCCTGGGCTTCATCCTCGTTCAATGGCTGAACGAGAGCGACCGCGTCCGCGTATCGCTTTCTCCCGCTTTCATCTCGCTGTTCGCTTTCTGCTTTGCCCTGAGCTGCGGCGCGATCTGGGAGATCTACGAGTTCACCTTCGACGGCCTTCTGGGGCTGAACATGCAAAAATTCATAACGGAATCCGGCGAGCTGCTCACGGGCCGCATGGCGCTGATGGATACCATGAAGGATATCATTGTGGACGCGCTTGCCGCCGCATTGATGGCCGTCCTTGGATTCCTGCGCATCAAGGCGCACCGGAAGGCGATTCCGGCCGCGCCGGCTGACGGCGCAAAGCCCTGACGGACGGCGCGCCCAAAATATTTCCAATAACGCTTGACATGGAGCGTACTCCAGCCCTTATAATAGAATAGCCGCAGTCGTGCGGCTCCGGCCCGTCGCAAAAGGCCGGGGCCGCATGCGCGTATGTATGCTTGCACATATAGGAGTGAATGCACAATGGAAAAGGCAAAGGTTTATTTTACCGATTTTCGTACCGAGGCCTTTGGGGACGGCCTGCCCGCCAAGCTGAAAAAGCTGGTAAAGAAAGCCGGCATCGGCAGGATTGACATGGACGGCAAGTTTGCCGCCATCAAGATGCACTTCGGCGAGCTGGGCAATATCAGCTTTCTGCGCCCCAACTATGCCAAGGCGGTCGCGGACGTCGTCAAGGAGCTGGGAGGCCGCCCCTTCCTGACCGACTGCAATACCATGTATCCCGGCAGCCGTAAGAATGCGCTGGAGCACCTTTACTGCGCGTGGGAGAACGGCTTTACCCCCCTGTCCGTAGGCTGTCCCATCCTGATTGGCGACGGGCTGAAGGGGACCGACGACATAGCGGTTCCCGTTAGGGGCGGCGAGTACGTGAAGGAGGCCAAGATTGGCCGCGCGATCATGGACGCGGACGTTTTAATCAGCCTGACGCATTTCAAGGGCCATGAAATGACCGGCTTCGGCGGAACCATCAAAAACCTCGGCATGGGCTGCGGCTCCAGGGCCGGCAAGAAGGAGCAGCACAGCAGCGGCAAGCCGCACATCGAGGACGCGCTGTGCCGCGGCTGCCGCAAGTGCCAGCGCGAATGCGCCAACGACGCCCTGGCGTTTGACGGCGAGCGGAAAAAGATGTCCGTCAATCATCACAACTGCGTAGGCTGCGGCCGCTGCCTGGGCGCGTGCAACTTTGACGCCATCGCCTTTGATAACGACGACGCAAACGAAGCGCTGAACCGCCGCATGGCCGAATATGCCAAGGCCGTGGTGGACGGACGCCCCAGCTTTCATATTTCCCTGATTGTGGACGTGTCGCCCAACTGCGACTGCCATTGTGAAAACGACGCGCCGATCCTGCCCAACCTGGGCATGTTCGCCTCCTTTGACCCGCTCGCGCTGGAGCAGGCGTGCGTGGACGCCTGCCTTGCCGCAGAGCCCATGCCGGGCAGCCAGCTTTCCGACAATATGGCCAAGGCCGGGTTCGTGGACCGTCATGACCACTTTGTCAATTCCACGCCGGAGTCGGAGTGGCGCACCTGCCTTGAGCATGCGGAAAAAATCGGGCTTGGCACGAGAGAGTATGAGCTGATTACCGTGAAATAAGCCTTGCGCCCGCTTCTTTCGCTTGCGCGGGAGGCGGGCGCAAACGGGTTTGCCGCGCGTCTCGATATAGGCCGGGGCCTTTCTTATCCCTGTGCGGCTGTTTCCGCTTCCCCGCTCCGAGCGGGGATTTTTTCACTGGAAATTGCCTCCCGGCCACGGGGGAATAAGAAGCGGGGCGGCCTGGAAAGCTACCGGCAAAAAGAACGAAGCCGGGCGCGGCGGGAAGCTCTCCTCCGCGGCCTGGCTGACGGGAAAGGCGGGGATCAGGCATGGACCGAGCGCTTGCTTCAGGCGATGGCGAAAGGGTCGTCTATCTGGCCGGCGGCTGCTTTTGGGGGATGGAAAAGCTGATGCGTTCGCTTTGCGGCGTAACGGACGTTGTATGCGGCTATGCAAACGGCCACGCGGACGCTCCTCCCACCTACCGCGAGGTATGCGCGGGCGGCACGGGCTGCCGGGAGGCGGTGCGCGTGACCTACGACTCCCGCAAAACCAGCCTGGAGGCGATTTTGTTCGCCTATTTCGCCGTGGTCGATCCCGCGGCGGAAAACCGGCAGGGAAACGATATCGGCCCGCAATACCAAGCCGGCGTTTATTACGCGGACGAGGAAAGCCGCGATACCATCCGGCGCGTCGCGGACCTGGAGCGCAAGCGCGTCAAAGCCTTTCACGTGGAAATCGCCCCGATCACGCGGTTTTACGCGGCGGAGGACGAACACCAGCACTATCTGGATAAGCACCCCGGCGGCTATTGCCACATCAGCCCGGACAAAATCAAGGCGCTCGCCGCAAGCTCCATCGACCCCGCCGCCTACGCGCGCCCGGCCCAGGAGGCGCTGCGGAAACGGCTGACGCGCGAGCAATACGCCGTTACGCAGGAGGACGCCACGGAGCCGCCCTTTCGCAACGCTTACTGGGACAGCGACGCGCGGGGGATTTATGTGGACGTAGCGACCGGGGAACCCCTCTTTTGCTCCAGGGACAAGTTTGACAGCGGCTGCGGATGGCCGGCGTTCTCCGCCCCGATCGATCCGGGCGTCGTCAGGTATCGGGAGGACGGTTCCCTGGGGGTGACGCGCATGGAGGTCCGAAGCCGGGCCGGCAACAGTCATCTGGGGCATGTGTTTTACGGGGAGGGCGGCGCGCCCGGAGGCGTCCGGTATTGTATCAACAGCGCCGCGCTTCGCTTTATCCCCTATGAGCGGATGGAGGCCGAGGGCTACGGATTTTTGATGAAGGCCGTCCGGGAGAATGCCGATGGCTAGACGCAGGCCGAGGCGGACGTTGACCGTCTTACAGCCGGACGCGCGGCCCGAGAGGGTTTCGGAAGCCTGATACCGCTGGTTTCGGACAAGCGGGAACGGCATGCGCATATCTCCGCGTCCAAAAGGGCGCCTCGCCATTGACGGGCTGACGGGCCGCCGCAGCAGCGATGGAACGCCCAGCTTGTCGACAAACCTATTTGGGGGTGGTTTGGAGGGGCGACAGCCCCTCCAAATGAAATCG
>DBGEOK010000066.1:0-2001 GCA_048370855.1 Candidatus Limiplasma sp.
GTGGGGGTGGTGCTGGTGCTCGCGCGGGGCCGCGTGCGCGCCGTGTCCATGCAAAGCGAGCTGGAACAGGCCGAGGCCAAGAGCCGGGCCAAGGGCGAGTTCCTCTCGCGCATGAGCCACGAAATCCGCACGCCGATGAACGCGGTGGTCGGCCTGACCGAGCTTTCGCTGATGCTGGACGGCCTGCCGGAGCGCGCGCGCGAAAACCTGGGCAAGATCCGCGCCTCGTCGCAGTATCTTTTGCGGCTGATTAACGACATCCTGGATATGAGCCGCATCGACAACGGCATGATGGCGCTTTCCAACGCCCCCTTCTCGCTCAAATCCATGCTGGAGGAGCTGGGGAGCATGATGGCCGCGGAGGCGGCGCGGCGCGGGCTTTCCTATGTGGTGGAAAACGGGGCCTGCCAGGACTGGCTGGCGGGCGATTCCATCCGGCTGGAGCAGGTGCTGACCAACCTGCTTTCCAACGCCTTCAAGTTTACGCCCGCCGGCGGGGAGGTGCGGCTGGACATCGCCTGCGTGCGGGCGGACGAGAAGGAGGCCGCGCTGCGCTTTCAGGTGTCCGACACGGGCCCCGGCATCCCCAGGGAGGCGCAGGAGCGCATTTTTGAGCCCTTCGAGCAGTCGGGCACCGACCGCTCCAAAAGCCAGGGCACGGGGCTTGGGCTGGCCATCAGCCGCAATATCGTGCGCCTGATGGGCGGGGATATCACGTTGGAGAGCGAGGCCGGGAAGGGCAGCGCGTTTACCTTCACGGTGACGCTGCCCCTCGCCGGCCCGACGGAGGAACGCGAGGCCGCCCCGCCCTCCGGCCTGCTCGAGGGCGCGCGCGTGCTGCTGGCGGAGGATAACGAGCTGAACGCCGAGATTGCGGTGGAAATGCTGGAGCTGCAGGGCGCGGCGGTGGACTGGTGTACGGACGGAAGGGCTGTGCTGGAACGCTTCTCCGCCTCCGCGCCGGGGGAGTACGCCCTGCTGCTGATGGATATACAAATGCCGGGGATGGACGGCCTGGAGGCGGCGCGCGCCATCCGGCGTCTGCCCAGGCCGGACGCGGAAAGCCTGCCCATCCTGGCGATGACGGCCAACTCGTTCCAGCAGGATATGGCGGCGGCCCGGGAGGCGGGCATGAACGGCTTCATCCCCAAGCCCATCGACATCGCGCGCCTGTACCGCACGGCGCGGCGCGTGCTGGAGGGGCGCGACGGCTGGGAGCCGGACGCCCCCGGCGGGGAGCCGTCGGGCGGCGGCGAATAAGGCGGGCGAACCGCGGCAATGAAACGTGATAAAGGAGCAGGGGGATCATGACGATTCAGGAATGCTATGACGCGATGGGCGGCGACTACCAGGACGTGCTGGCGCGGCTGAGGAGCGGGGAACGTATTCAGCGTTTCCTTTATAAAATCCTGGAGGATAAAAGCTTTGACACGCTGGCGGCGGCCATGGCCGCCAAGGAGTACGGGGAAGCCTTCCGCGCGGCGCACACGCTCAAGGGCATCAGCCTGAACCTTTCGATGACGCGGCTGTACGATTCCTCCAACGAGCTGACCGAAGCGCTCAGGGGCCAGCCGCAGGTGGAGCTGGCCGAGGCGCTGTTCAAGCGGGTTGAGGAGGATTACGCGCTCGCGGCTTCTTCCATCGCCGCGCTGAAGGCGGACAGTCCGAGCTGGCTGTAACGCGCGGGGTCCGGCAGGCGGAGTTTGAAGGCTGAGCGGAGGCGCGGGGTTCCTTGCGCCGCTTTTGCCGGAAGGCCGGAGGCGGACGGTTAGATGCGGCGGTTGCGCGCGGGGCGCTGGGGGTCCGGCAGGCGGAGTTTGAAGGCTGAGCGGAGGCGCGGGGTTCACTGCGCCGCTTTTGCCGGAAGGCCGGGGGCGGACGGTAGGATGCGGCGGTTGCGCGCGGGGGCGCTGGGGGGTTTCGGCAGGCGGAGTTTGTAGGCTGAGCGGAGGCGCGGGGACGGCCCGACGCGCTTGCTAAGCGTCCGGCCCGCAAGGGCGC
>DBGEOK010000067.1:0-66526 GCA_048370855.1 Candidatus Limiplasma sp.
TTTTATACGTCTTAACCAATTATCTGTTCATTTTTAAAAAAGTATCCTATTCGCATAAAAACAGCTTGGAAATGAGGTGGGCGCCGTTAAGGATATCCTTCAGGAGATTACGCGGCTCCGTTTAGAACGCAATTGGTCGGAATATGAATTAGCCGTACATTCAAATTTATCTCAGTCAACCATATCGACATGGTATCGAAAAAATCAAACGCCGACGATTCAATCTTTAGAAAAAATTTGCATCGGATGCGGCGTCACATTATCCCAATTCTTTGCTGAGAGGGATGACGCGGTATGCCTAACGCCGGAGCAAAAAGAAGCGTTGGATTGCTGGTCGTCTTTAACAGAGAAGCAGCGGGAGCTTTTCCTGGAGCTATTCAAAAACATCTGAACCCCGCGTTGATTTAACGCGGGGTTTTCTTTTGATGCGGCAGTTCTTTTCGCCCCGGCCTCTTGCCGCTTCCGCCGCATGGAGCGGGCGGGCCGCCCCTTTCGCCGGGCAAGCCGCGGGCGGCGAAGGTTGTTTCCCCCGCCGCCCGCCGTGCTTTATTTCTTTTTCACGGGAAGCCAAATCTCAAACCGGTACCCGTCGCTCGTCATATCGCCCTCGGTGTACCGCTCGACGTTGTACCCCGCCGCGATTTCATATTCCCCGATGTTTGGCAGCCATTCCGTATAGATGCGGCGGTTCAGCTTCTGCAGCGCCCCGGGAAGCGCCCCATGGTCCTCGAACACCGCCCAATCGAAGGCGGGGATGACCCGCTTTTGAAAGCCCTCCGGCACGGGCGCCTCCGGCTCGCAGTTGTCCCCAATCAGATAGCGAAACTCCTTGGAACCGTCTAAGCCATCCACGCAGATGCCGTACTGCCCGCAAACCGTTTTGTAATATCCTTTTTGATAATACTCGTCCCAAAACCTCGGGATTTCCTCAAACGCGGTGTCCATTTGGAATACGCGCTCCTTGCCCAGCACGGTGAAGGCTTCCATGGGTACGATCCGGTAATTCATTTCCACAGCTCCTTTGATGGTGATTTGGAAACGAATGGGCGGATAGTTCTTGAGCCGCGCGCCGTTCCGCCTGGCCTCGGACGGCGCTATTCCATGCACCTGACGGAACGCGCGGCTGAACGCCGTGGGCGATTCATACCCGTACTTCAGCGCGACGTCCAGCACCCTTCCGCCCGCCTGGAGCTCCGCGGCGGCCAGGCTCATGCGCCTGCGGCGCACGTACTCGCCGACTGTGGTGTCCGTCATGCAGGCAAACACGCGCTGAAAATAGAAGGGACTCAGGCAGGCAAGCCTGGCCAGCTCCGCCGTATCCACCGTGCCTGTCAGCCGCTTCTCGATCTCATCCAGCGTCCCGTTCATGCGCTCGATCCAGTCCATCCTTCCACCCCTTTCCCTGTTGGAAGCCTATCAAAAAACGGCGGGGTTGTCCTCGCCGTTTGTGCCCAACGCGGATAGGTCAGACCATGCTGCCCGGGTTGCAGCTAACCACGCCCCGTTCCGCGTCCAGCGTGACGACCGCCCCGCTTTTTAATATTTTGGTCGCGTTTTCCGCGCCGATGAGCACCGGCAGGTTCAGGCTCATGCCCGCGATCGCGCCATGCCCGTTGGGGTTTGAATCCTCCAGGATCAGCCCGCCGGCCTTGCGGATCAGGGGCAGCAGCGTGTTGGACGTCTGCGCGATCACCAGAATATCGTCGTCCTTAAACGTGCGGATCGCCTCCTCGCCGTTTCGGCACACGCACAGCCTTCCGCAGCAGGCTTGCTGCGTCACGCCATGGCCCGTCACCAGGATATGGCCGACCACATGCACCTTCATCAGGTTGGTGGTGCCGCTCACGCCAAGGGGCACGCCGGCCGTCATCACCACCAGCTCGCCGTCGCGCAAAAGCCCCGCGGCCTCGCCCGCCTGCACGGCCCGCTCAAACAGGTCGTCTGTGTTCGTCGCTTCCTCGATCATCAGGGGAATCACGCCCCAGCTCAGGTTGAGCTGGCGGCACACGGTTTCATCCGTCGTGCAGCAAATGATAGGGCAGCTAGGCCGGTATTTGGAGATCATCCGCGCCGTTCGCCCGCCCTTGGTCACCGTCAAAATCGCGGCGGCCCCCAGGTCGTGCGCCGACGTGCAGGTGGCGTGCGAGATGGCGTTGGTCACATCCGGCGTCAGGTCCGCCTCGCGCTCCTTAAACCGCTTCTGATAGTTGATGTCGCGCTCGGCGCACATGGCGATGCGCGCCATGGTCTGAACCGCCTCTACCGGATACAGCCCCGCCGCCGTCTCGCCCGACAGCATGATGGCGCTGGTGCCGTCGTAGATGGCGTTGGCCACGTCGGTGGCCTCGGCGCGGGTAGGGCGCGGGTTTTTCATCATGCTGTCCAGCATCTGCGTGGCTGTAATCACCTGCTTGCCGGACGAATACGCCTTGTGAATCAGCATTTTTTGAATCACAGGCACTTGCTCCAGGGGTATTTCAACCCCCAGGTCCCCGCGCGCCACCATGATGCCGTCGCTGACGCGCAGAATCTCGTCGATATTCTGCACGCCCTGCATATTCTCAATTTTGGCGATGATGCTGATGTTGGCGCGTCCCTCCTGGCTGAAAATCCTGCGGATTTCCAGAATATCCGCCGCGCTCCGGGTAAAGGACGCGGCCACGAAATCCACGCCCTGCCGGATGCCGAAGACGATGTCGTCATGGTCCTTCCGGCTGATATAGGGCATGCTTAATTCCACATCCGGCACGTTGACGCTCTTTCGGTCGGAAACGACGCCGCCGTTGTCCACCGTGCAGATGATCTCGGTCGCGGTCAGGCTGCGGACCGTCATCCCCACCAGCCCGTCGTCAATCAAGATGGTCGCGCCCTCGCGCAGGTCCCGGGGCAGCTCGGGATACGTGATGGAGGCCCGCTCCGCGTTGCCCACGACGCTTTGCGTCACAAGGGTGAACGTCTGGCCCTGGCGCAGCTCCGCCTTGCCGTTTTCAAACGTCTCTAGCCTGATTTCGGGCCCGCGCGTGTCCAGCATAATCGCAATGGGGAGGTTCAGCTCCCGCCTCAGCTTTTTGATGCGGTTGATGTTGCTCAGATGCGTCTCATGCGTGCCATGCGAAAAATTCAGGCGGGCGACGTTCATGCCGGAGAGGATCAGCTCCCTGAGCACCACATCCTCCTCCGTGGAGGGCCCCAGTGTACAAACGATTTTGGTTTTGCGATGAGCGGCGTCCATTTCCGTCACCCTTTCCATCTTTTTTCCAGTTGCAGCAGCTTTTCCTTAATCTCCAGCCCGCCGCCATAGCCTACCAGCGCGCCGTTTTTTCCCACAACGCGGTGGCAGGGGATGAACACGGCCAGCGGGTTGCGGTTGTTGGCCATGCCCGCCGCCCGGCAGGCCCTGGGGTTCCCCGCGGCGGCGGCCTGTTCGGCATAGGCGCGGGTTTCCCCGTAGGGAATCTCCAGCAACGCCTGCCAGCAGCGAAGCTGGAAGGGCGTCCCCTGCGGCGCGAGGGGAACGGAAAACGCTTTCCTGCTTCCCGCAAAATACTCGTCGAGCTCCCGGAAGGCCGCCGCTAGCAGAGGCGTCTCCCGGACGGCCGCCCCCTCGGGCGTCCATTCTCCAAAGCCCGCCCGCACCAGCGCGCCTCCGTTCTCCACCAGCGTCATCGGCCCAATGGCCGTGCGCCTCGTCAGGGCTGTCAGCATCGGCGTTCTCCTTTCAACCGCGCGGCACATGCACCGCGATATGCTCCTCCCGGTACAGGCTCCTGGTCAGCGTCGCGTACAGCGAGCATGGCATGGCGAGCAGAACCGCGCACAGCGCCGCCATCAGGCCGTAATCCCGCGCGAGGGACGGCGCGCCCCATGTCAGCCGGCCGTCCAGCGAAAACTCCAGTATCGCCACGCCCGCCACGCACAGCAACAGCGCCGCCCACGTAAGAACGATCCGGGCGTTCGCCTTCTTTTGAATATGCAAATACCGCCTGGTAAAGACGCCCGCGACGGCCAGCGGCATCAGCGCGGACGCCGCCTGCGCCGCGCGCAGGAAGGTCATCAGCATGTGTCCGTCGTCGCGCATGCTTTCCAGCAGCGTCTGCGAAGCGCCGTAGAGTGCGAAAAAGAGCAGCGCGAGATCCCCGGATCGCGCGTTCTTCCTGCGGCTCGCCGAGGCGAACAGCGCCAGCATGACCGCGAACAGCAGGATTCCGGCCGCCGCCTCATAATGGTAAACGGCCAGGCGGTATTCCACGTTCACGCCCGCGCGCCGGCTCAGAAAGAGCCACGGCGCGGCCTTCACCAGCGCGCCCCCCTCCGCCACCTTGCCCGCGCCCAGGTCGGTGAACCGCTCGGCCTCCCTGAGCAGCGCGATCAGCAGCCCGAGCGGAACGCACATCACGTCCGCTACCTTGCCGCAGCTTACCTTCATCACGCGCGAGGTCAGGTAAGCCGCCAGCAGCAGTCCTAAAAGCAGGCCCGTCATCGACAGCCCCCCGTCAAAAAAGCGCAGCATCAGCCACGGGTTTTCGTAGGTTTCTGTAAACAGGCCGATATTCAGGGCGCAATAGGCGAGCCGCGCGCCGGCGATTCCCAGCGGTATGGCCAGCAGCCCGAATACGCGCGCCGTGCCGGCGGGCATACGGCTTTGGTAGCCAAGCAGGCCCATGAGCAGCAGCGTCAGCAGCGCTCCCACCGCCGCGAAAGCGCCGTAGGCGTGCGCCGTCAGCCCAAAAAGGGTAAATGTCGTATCCATGGCCGCTCCTTATTCCCCGCCGACGGCGCTCGCAAAGTAGATAATATCCGTTACGGACCGCTCCGCCTGGGGCTTATCGTTCACCATTTGGCCGTTGAAGGCAAGCGTGGCGCTGTTGCCGCCGTCCAGGTTGTAAGCCTGCTCGCAGCCGATTTCGGCCATGATGGAGGCAAACTCCTCCATCGTCACGCCGTCCGAAGCCTCGGTACGGCCGTTGACGACCACCATCGCGTAGGTGAGGGGGCCGAGCTGACCGATTCCGGCGCGCGGGTTTTTCTGATGAGGGTCGTACTGATATTTTTCGGGAATCTCCTGCTGTTCGCCGTCCACCACGAGCGCGGGCCCGAAGAAGAAGCCGTTGACCGCCTCATGCTCCGACTTGAAAGCCTTGATCGCGTTTTCCTGGTTTTCATGCCCCCGCAGCATGATGTGGAAATCTCCCATCTCGTCGATCAGAAGCAGATCCATATTTTTGCTGGTTTGCTCGCGGTAGGTTTGTCCCATGCGCACCACATAGCCCGCCTTGCTTTTGGTGTAATAATCGCCGTTGATGGCCACGATGCCGTTGTAGTTTGCCGCAAGGCGCGTGGTATGGTTGGTTCGGGTGGAGCTGAGCTTGTCGCCCGCGATGGCCGTGCGAAGCTGGGAGGGGGTGGCGATTTTGACATAGGCGATAAACACGTCGCTGTCGTACTCCCGCCTCTGCTCAAGCTCCACAATGATGGTATCGTCCCGATAGCCGGAGTCGGTAAAGTTGTCGGCGATTGGGGCGCGGCCCGGCTCGGTTAATTCCCCCGGCAGCGGAGTGATATTGGCCGCGGGGAGGATGTCGCTGAACACGGCGCTGGCCAGCACCGCCACAGGCCGAAGCGACGCCCCTTCCTCAGGCGTTCCCTCCTCTTCCTCAAAAGCCGCCGCGCCGGCATACCGCTGCTGCGCGTCCTCCGTTATCGCTCCGGAGGGGATCAGGAATGCCAGGGCGACGGCCATCGCCACAACCAATACGCTCAGGATGGAAAAGGCGGTCTTGCGCATAAAAACATCGTTCCTTTCCTTGTTTGGATAAGCTTCACCGGTTCGCTTCCGGAAAAATGCGTCGTTCACAGCCTTGATTATACTATATGCCAAGGGAAGGAAGCAAGGGGCGTCCCCCGGGTTTTCCGCGGTGCGGCGGAAAGGGCGCATAGGAGGCTAGGGTAAGCGGGAGGGGACGTTGGGAGGCGCCGCCTCCCAAACCCGCCGCCCAAGGGCTTCGCCCTTAGGAATCCCTTATTTGGGCCGCGTTCACGGTCCCAGGGTATCCCTTTGAATGACGAAGGGAAGCGGCGGACCCGTGGCGCTGCAAATGAGCGTCAGCCCTGTGAGCGCCCAAGGCGAAAGCGATGCGCACGCGCGCGCCAATACAAGGGCCGGGTACGGCTGTACCCGGAGCGCCGATCGTTGCGGGCGACGATTGGGCTTGCCCAGAAGCCCTCGCTGGGGTTGAAGTCGGAAAACCCCTGTCGTCTTTCGTATCGAGCGCTTCAGCCCCCATCCCGCGCCTGCCGCGTTCGGGCTTCGCCCTGAGCGCGCCGGTCATTTTCCTCCATCACGGGATGGGGGAATGACAAATCATTTGACGTTTCTTTTCCTGATGAAGTATAATACACTGATTTCATTTCAAGCCGTTTGAAGGGAGCTATGCGCATGCGTTTTCTGATTGCTTACGCCAGTAAGACGGGTTCCACCGAAAAGGCCGCCCGGCTGCTTGCCGAGCTCTTTATCCAAAAAGGGGCCGAGGCCGAGCTTTGCGACCTTTGCGTCTCAACGCCGGATATCGCCTCCTGCGACGCCGTCGCGGTCGGCGGCTCCGTCCGAATGGGGCTGCTCCACGCGCGCGCCAGAAAGTTTATCAAGGAAAACGCGGAGCGGCTGATGGAAAAACCGGTCGGTTTTTTTTGCTGCCGATGCGGGACCGACGATACGCGCGCCTTGCTCGCGCCGCAGGTCGGCGTCCGGCTGGCGGAGCGCGCCGTGCGGATCGCTTCGTTCGGCGGCGAGCTGGACCCGGCCCGGCAAAAGGGGCTGGATAAGCTGATCGTCGGGATTGTGGCAAAAAACGGCCAGGGCGCCGGAATGCGTGTGGAGGGCGTCGTCAGGGAACGCGTCGAGGCCTTTGCCGACGCGCTTCTGGCGGCGGTCCAGGCATGAGCGGGCCTGTGTTTGTGCTCACCGGGCGCGTGTCGCCCGGCAAGCGCCTGGGCCAGCGCCTGGGCTTTCCCACGGCTAATATCGCGTATGTGCGCGACGGCCGCGCCTGGCCCCCCGACGGCGTCTATATCGGCACGGCCGAGGTGGCGGGCGATCACGATCGCTATCTCGCCATTCTGAACCAGGGACGCCATCCCACCGCGCCGGAAGGCGGGCCGACCGTGGAAGCCCATCTGATCGGCTACTCGGGCCATGATCTGTATGGGCGGCAGCTTACGCTGTGCTACCGCCAGTTCCTGAGGCCGGAAAAAAAGTTTGAGGCGCTTCATGAGCTGGCCGCCCAGCTCGAGCAGGATCGCCGGAGCGCGGAGAGCTGGGCCAGGTCGCGCGAGCCCGGCCTGGCCGGAGAGACGCGCGGCGCGCCCCCGGCCCAACAGCAACCGTAAAGGAGTTTTATCGTCATCATGCATAAGCAGGATATCGCCTATGCCTTTCCCATCCAAACCGAGGCCGCGTCCTACCGGTATGAACCGGACGCCTCTCCCGCCGTAGGCCCGGTCAGCCTGGATGTGGAAAAGGGCTCCTTCGTAGCGGTGCTCGGCCATAACGGCTCGGGCAAGAGCACGCTGGCCAAGCTGATGAACGCCCTGTACCTGCCAACCGAGGGCCGCGTGCTCGTATGCGGCATGGACACCGCCGCCGAGGAGGAGGTTTGGAACGTTCGCAAGCACGCGGGCATGGTCTTTCAAAACCCGGACAACCAGATCGTGGCCAATATCGTGCGTGAGGACGTGGCCTTCGGGCTGGAAAATCTCGGCGTCCCCCAGGAGGAAATGCTTCCCCGCATCGACGCGGCGCTTGCCGCCGTGCGCATGTCCGAGCGCGCCTCCTTCGCGCCGCATATGCTCAGCGGAGGTCAAAAGCAGCGCGTGGCCGTCGCCGGCGTGCTGGCCATGCGGCCCGAGGTGATGATTCTGGATGAAGCCACCGCCATGCTCGACCCCTCCGGCCGCAAGGATGTGCTGGAAACCGTTCGCAAGCTCAACCGGGAACAGGGCATCACCGTCGTCTGGATCACGCATTTTATGGAGGAAGCCGCTTTGGCCGACCGCGTGGTGGTGCTGGATCAGGGGAGCGTCGCGCTGGACGGGAAGCCCGCCGAGGTATTCAGCCGCGTTGCGGAAATCAAGGCTTTGGGGCTGGACGTGCCCCCCATGGCGGAGCTGGCGCTTCGCCTGAGGGAAAAGGGGCTTCCCCTCTCCGCCGGCATTTTGACCGTCGCCGATATGGTAAAGGAGCTGAAAAACACGCTATGCCCATCCAAGTAGAGCACCTGACGCATACCTATATGCCGGGCAGCCCCTTTGCCTCGGTCGCGCTCCACGATGTCAGCCTGACCATCGAGGACGGCGAGCTGATCGGCCTGCTGGGCCACACCGGTTCCGGCAAAACCACGCTGATCCAGCATTTAAACGGGCTTATCAAGCCCACCGAGGGCCGCGTGGTGGTGGACGGCCTGGACATAACCCAAAAGGGCGCCAGCCTTCTGGAGGTTCGCAAGCGGGTTGGCCTGGTGTTTCAATATCCCGAATATCAGCTTTTTGAGGAGACGGTCGCCAAGGATATCGCCTTTGGGCCCAGGAACATGGGCCTTTCCGCGGGGGAGATCGACGAGCGCGTGCGCCGCGCGTGCGGCCAGGTTGGCCTGGAGTACGAGGCTGTGGCGGAACGGTCGCCGTTTGAGCTCAGCGGCGGGCAAATGCGCCGCGTCGCCATTGCGGGCGTGCTGGCCATGCGGCCCAAGGTGCTCGTTTTGGACGAGCCGACCGCCGGGCTCGATCCCGCCGGGCGGCGGAGCATCCTTTCTATGATACGGGAGCTGCACGCGGCTGGGGGCCTTACGGTGATTATGGTCAGCCACAGCATGGACGATATCGCCTCCCTGGCGACGCGCCTGATCGTGATGAGCCAGGGGCAGGTCGTCCTCAGCGGCCCTCCGCGCGAGGTGTTTACCAGGCAGGAGGAGCTGCGCGCCATTGGGTTGGGCGTTCCGCAGGCGGCGGAGCTGGCGCACGCGCTGATCGCCGAGGGCTTTGACCTCCCCGGCGACCTGTATACGCTGGAGGAAGTGGAGCGCGCCATCCTTGCGCTAATGGCAAAGGGGGGCGGCGCATGCTAAGGGACATCACCCTGGGCCAATACATGCCGGGCGATACGGTTGTGCATCGTCTGGACCCGCGCATGAAAATCATTTTAACCATCCTCTATATCGCCGTCGTCTTCTGCGTGACCAGCCCTGTATGGTACGCGCTCCCACTGGCCTACCTTCTGCTCGCCGCCAGGCTGGCGGGGCTTACGCCCAGGCATTTACTCAAGGCGGTCAAGCCGCTGCGCTTTTTGCTCGTTCTCACCTTTGCGCTCAATCTGTTTTTCTCCGCCGGCACGACGGTCTGGCTTCAATGGGGCTTCCTCAAAATCACGCGGGAGGGCGTGCTGACGGCCGTACATTTCAGCATGCGGCTGATTTTTCTGGTGGCGGGCACCTCGCTGCTGACGCTGACCACCTCCCCCGTCGCGCTCAGCGACGGCATCGAGCTGCTTCTGAAGCCGCTCAAGGTCATCCACTTTCCCGCCCACGAGCTGGCGATGATGATGACCATCGCGCTTCGCTTTATTCCCACGCTCATAGAGGAAGCGGACAAAATCATGAAGGCGCAGATGGCGCGCGGGGCGGATTTTGAAAGCGGCAATCTTTTCAAGCGCGCGAAGGCGATGGTTCCCCTTCTGGTGCCGCTGTTTGTCAGCGCCTTCCGCCGGGCGGGAGACCTGGCGATGGCGATGGAGGCGAGATGCTACCACGGGGGCGAAGGCCGCACGCGGCTAAGAGTGCTTCGCCTCACGGCCGCGGACGGCTGGGCTCTGGCCGTTACCCTGCTCACGCTGCTTGCGACCGTTTTGGCCGGGAAGTGGCTTCCATGAACCGCCTGCCGCCGATTGACAAGGAGCGCTGCGCGGCGGACGCCCGCCGTGTGCTGATTACGCTGAGCTACGACGGCTCTGCTTACGCGGGCTGGCAGTGGCAGGAAAACGCCGTTTCCGTGCAGCAGCGCGTGGAGGAGGCTCTTTTCAAACTGACCGGCGAGCGCGTCCGCGTGACCGGGGCCAGCCGCACCGACGCCGGCGTGCACGCCTTGGGGCAGCGCGCGCATTTTGACACCCAAAGCCGTATCCCGGCGGAGAAGTTTCCCTTCGCGCTCAACACCTGCCTGCCGCGCGACATCCGCGTTCTCGCGGGGCAGGACGTTCCGCCCGATTTTCACGCGCGCTTTGACGCCCGGAGCAAGCGCTACACCTACCGCATCCACAACGCCCCGCATGCCAGCGCCCTCTGCCGGGACCTCTGCGCGCATGTGCCGCAGCGGCTGGACCTGTCCCTGATGCGCAAAAGCCTGGACGCGCTTTTGGGCACGCACGACTTTGCGGCCTTTCAGGCGTCCGGTGGAACGGCGCGCACCACCACACGCACGCTGACGGAGGCCCGCCTTACCCAATCCGGCCCGGACCTGTGCCTTAGCGTGTGTGGAAACGCCTTTTTATACAACATGGTCCGTATCATTGCGGGCACCCTTCTGGATATCGGGATGGGACGCGCGGAACCGGACGCCTTTTCGCGGGCGCTGCAAAGCGGCGACCGCCTGGCCCTGGGCGTTACCGCGCCCGCCCGGGGCCTCGAGCTTACGGAGATACGATACGATCTTCCCGAAATCTGAGCCCTTTTGAGCCGAAGGGAAAAAAGACCGCGGCTTTTGAAGGAATGCCCCCCAGGAAGGCCGAATGTTCAACTTGGAAGGCAATGGCAACCGCTGCCTTCCCTATGCCGACATCATCGAAAAACATAGAGAAAGCGAGTGACCTCCCATGGCGAATTACGTATTGAGCTGTTGCTCTACCGCGGACCTTAGCGAGGAGCATTTTCTGAGCCGGGATATCCATTACATCTGTTTCCACTATATGCTGGACGGCAAGCCGTACAGCGACGACCTGGGAAAGTCCATGACCTTTGACAAGTTCTATGAGGCCATGGCAAACGGCGCGGAAACGCGCACCTCCCAGGTCAACGCCGACGAGTTCATCGAATACTTCTCCCCTTTTCTGGACCAGGGGCTCGATATCCTCCATGTCAGCCTGTCCAGCGGGATATCAGGCGTATACAATTCGGCTTGCATTGCCCGGGATGAACTAAGCGCGAAATATCCCGACCGGAAAATCCATGTCGTGGATTCCCTGGGCGCTTCCTCCGGATACGGCCTGCTGATGGACAAGCTGGCCGACCTGCGGGATCAGGGAATGGAGCTGGACGCGCTGCGGGACTGGGCGGAGGCTCACAAGCTCCATCTTCACCACTGGTTCTTTTCCACCGATTTAACGTTCTACGTCAAGGGCGGCCGCATCTCCAGGGCGTCAGGCTGGTTCGGCACCATGCTGAAAATCTGCCCGCTGCTGAACATGGACGACCTTGGGCGGCTGATTCCCAGGATGAAAATCCGCGGGAAGAACAAGGTAATTCATGAGATTGTCAGGATGATGGAGGAGCACGCGGAGGGCGGACTCCATTATAACGGAAAGTGCTATCTATCCAATTCCGCATGCCTGGAGGACGCGAAGGCCGTGGCGAAGCTGGTGGAGGAGCGCTTCCCCAGCCTGAACGGCCCCGTGGTCATCAACAGCGTAGGCACCACCATCGGAAGCCACACGGGCCCGGGTACCGTCGCTCTGTTCTTCTGGGGCGACCAGCGGGAAAGATAACCGAAAGCGTTGCAAAACGGCGGCCAGAAATGGCCGCCGTTCAGGGCGTCGGAAATGTTTCGGCCAAGGCCGAAACTCCCCCGCCCGCCCGGGTGCTGCGCACATCAAAGCACCGGATCAATTGCCGACCGCAGGTCAACCGGGCGATACGATTTCATTTGGAGGGGCCTCGACCCCTCCAAACCACCCTAAAATGGGTTTGTCACTGTCGCCCGCCGCCCTACCCGGGCGGCGTTCTCGTTTCGCTTGATATCCTCCGGGTCGCTTTGCGCTTCGCGCAAGGCCGCACTGCGGCCCCGCTCCCCTCCGTCAACCCTTCATCATGCATGAGGGCCGCGAACGCGGCCCCAAAAAAGGGATTCCTAAGGGCAAAGCCCTTAGGCGGTGGGCTTGGGAGGCGGAGCCTCCCAACGTCCCCTTCAAAGAAACGCCTATTCGCCCGCCTTTTCTTCGGCGCCTATCGGGCAAATGTAACGCGCCTTTCCCTTGGAACGCGCTCCGTATTCGATCGCTTCGCTTGGGCAGCGGTTGATACAGGCCATACAGTGAGTGCAGCTTTTTCCCCACGCGGGCTTACCGTCTTCAAGCCGAACGTTTTTCAGCGGGCAGACGCGGACGCATTTCCCGCATGAAACGCAGGCGCTTGTGGCGTAAAATTTGTCCGCGTGCACAAATATCGGGTAAAAAACATCATTCACGACGCCGCTGTTCAACCTGTCCCCAAGCGTTATCTCAGGCTGCGGAAACGCCTCGCCGCGTTGAATGAAAGACGCGGCGCGGTCTATTACGCTTTCGGATTGCCGGATGATCTTCAGCGCCTGCTCCCGCGTCGGCGTGGAAAACATCGCGGTGTAATTTTCCGGCATCCATATGTCCATGCACCCCAAATCGTTCAGCTTTTTGGCGGCGCACAGCTTTTGGAGGTATTCGCCCGCGTTGCCGGCGCTTCCGCCGCAGGTCAAGACAAAATAAATATCCCTGCTGCCGGCTAAATTTGTATTCTTCAGCCATTCGTGGACGATACGGGGTATCCTCCACGCATAGGTGGGCGCGACGACAACCCACGGGCTTTCAGACCGTATTTCCGAAAAATCCCGGTCCCGGATTTTGGGAAATAGGCTGACCGCTTCGTCGTCAATCTCCCGGCCAATCCTCCTTGCCACATATTCGCTGTTGCCCGTCCCTGAAAAATATAAAATCATCAAAAACGCCTCCCGCTGTTCTGATATTCCGGCGCGCCGATATGCCGAACGCTTTCATAAACGAGGTTCATCAGCTCCGTTATCTCTTTCCAGCGCGTTTCATCCGCGCTGACATGGTAATAGTTTTTGGTCCCCTCCCGCCGCATGGCGACAATTCCGGACTCCTTTAAAATTTGCAGGTGATGAGAAACTGATGGCCTTGTCAGGTGCGCTTTTCTTGCGATTTCCCCGACCCGAATTCCCGACGGGTCTCCCTCCAAAAGCACGAGCAGGATGGTTTGCCTGGTCTCGTCGCCAATGGCCGTAAACGCCTTTCTGCACCCCCTGAAACCATCCGCGATTTTTTGCAGCCGTTGTTCGCATTCCTTCGCCATTTTCAAGCCCTCTACAAATATTTGACGTCTAATTTTTTCCGCTGCGCCGAACGAAGAAATCGCACATCCGGATAACCGAGCGCCAATGTCATGGCGACCTTTTTCCCTCTTGGCGCTTCAATGGCCCTCCTGATTGCGCGCGACGCGTTGGCGGCCATGGTAAAAAAGCCGCTGAACAACACGCCGAGGCCGTTCGCCTCCGCCACGAATTCCATATTCTGCGCGGCAAGAATCCCGTTTGTTTTGTTCTTTGCCAGGATGACAATGGCGATGGGCGCGTTAAAAAAGAAAAAGTGATCGTGAATGGGCACGTTTTTCGCCATTGGATTGAAAATGTCCGCCAGCGGCTTCATTCTTTGAAACATGCGCACCGCCGCTTGCTCGACGCTGTTTTTTTCCTGATCGAGCACGACAAAGGAAACGTCCTGCATGTTCTTTGCCGTATGGGTGAGCCTGCCCGCTTCCAAAACCTGCCCAATGACCTCCATGGGGATTTTTTGGGACGTAAATTTCCGAATGGTTCTCCGAAAACGGATGACATCCAAAACCTCCTCCGGCTTCAGGCGGATCTCCCCGCTTTTTTCAACCTGCCCGTCCTCGCAGCCGCTGACGGTAAGGGCTTTCTTGGGGCAGATCGCGGTGCATTGCCCGCACAGGACGCAGTCTTCCACCAAAATCCTTGCCTTTTGACGCTCCACCACAATATTATGCGCGACGCACACCCCAGCGCATACGCCGCAGCCGACGCACCGGTTGGCGTCAACCTTCACTTGAAGCCGCTCCATCGCCCAGGCTCCTTTCGTTAAAGATCATGAACCATTATAGCATAGCGGGCCGGAGCCGCAACATCGGTAAAGAACTTCGTTACCAACCGTCGTTTACGCCAGGCGCTCGAATCGGCAAGACGGCGGGCATGGCGCGAACGCGCGCGGCATATACGCTCAACCGGCCGAACCGCGTTTGGCTCGGCCGCCTTCCCGGGAGCAACGCGTCAAGGCGGCGGCCGAAATCCGCCTTATATAAAAAAGGCTTCGCACAACGAAACAGCGTTATGCGAAGCCTTCTGAAATCATCATTCGTTGCCGGCGTTTCGCCGCCGCCTGCCTGCGTGGCGCTCCGCCATATTCGCGCCGCTTACGCGCGGCGCTTCAGAGCACGTTGGAGCTGGTGCATTCCACAAATACGCTGCCGTCCTTGCGCCGCGTCAGCTTCGCCTTGTTGCCCTCGCCGTCGTCGATGGTCATTTTCTCAATGTCGTTCAGGGTCAGAAAATTAACCACATCGCTTTCCACAAACGCCACCCAGTTCTTGCGGTCGCGCTTGGTTTTCTTGGGTTTTCCCTCGGTCATTTCCTCGATGGTTTCCCGTAGATCGGCCATGTCGATGCTCCCCCTTTCAAAACTCGAAGGTTATCATATCGCATTTATCCCTGAAACGCAAGCCCCCGCCCGCAAGCAAGCCCCCGCCCGCCTTTGCGGAAAGAAGAAAATATCGAAAAGGATTTGAAAAAAAAGATTGACAAACCATGCGTTGTGTTGTATGATAAGTAGCGTCGCATGAGCGATGAATGACGCGGGGTGGAGCAGTTTGGTAGCTCGTCGGGCTCATAACCCGAAGGTCGTGGGTTCAAGTCCCTCCCCCGCAACCATTTTGGCGGCGTAGCTCAGTTGGCTAGAGCATTCGGTTCATACCCGGAGTGTCACTGGTTCAAGTCCAGTCGCCGCTACCATATCGCGGCAAACCGTCAAGCATAAGAAAAGTATCCTTGCAAAAGGGTGCTTTTCTTTTTTGCTTTGTTTCAAAAGGTTTCCGCATGCCTTTTGGGCCCCGTCAAGATGCGTATGCGGCGTTTATCGGCGGAACAGCCGAAGACCAAAAAGGGGTTTAGCGTGAATCCCTTTTAGGCGGCCTGAAGTGGCCTCGGTCTCTCCAAATAGAATCGCATCGCCCGGCTGACTTGCGTTTTGCAATGGCTCCGGCGCTTTCGCCGCGCTCAGCGCACGGACGGGCTGTTTCGGCCCAAGCCGAAGCATTTCCGTAACCCCGGCGGAATCGAGGCCCTCCGGCCTGGGGCTTCCGTCCGCTTCGGTTGGTAAGCGCCTGCCGCTTGATCTGGGAACCCTCCGCCGCCCGTAAAGAAGGGCATGGAAAAGCGTCCGCCTCGCTTGGCGGCATCTCCGCTCCGCTCAGGGCGCTTTACTCTTCCGCGCGCGCGTCTGGGCGGCTGCGGCAAGCGCCTTTCCGGACGGCCTCGAGGCACCGCTCCAAAAGCGGGGCAATGTCTCCTTGCAGCAGAATGCTGCGGGCCTCGATCTCCCGGGGGAAGAGCGGGGCGTCCAGGTTCAGGCAGGCATAGGTCGCGCCGGGGTTTTGCGCGGCAATCTGCCAAAAGGGCAGCTTGACGACGCCCGGCGTGTTCAAGCCCACGCCCAGCTCGAGCAAGAGAAGCCGCCCGTTCCGATGCGCGCGGAGGAAAGCGTCGTAGCGCGCATGGGCCGCGCGCCATCCATCGTCCTCCACAAAGTGTTCGTCGGTCCGAAGGTTCATGGTCATCGGAGCGCCGCAGCGCGGGCAGCGCGGCACAAGCGAGGTTGGCACGCGCATCCTTTCCTGCCGCGCGACCATCTCCCGCACGGCGCTTTCGTTGTCATAGGTTTGGAGATGGCACGGCCTTTCGCACTGCCAAAGCCCGTAATCCCCCTGGGTATAAAAAAGCCGCTTCCGGTCAAAGCCGGATAGCTGAAATTGGTGGTCCACATTGGTGGTCAGGACAAAGTAATCCTGATGCCGAACCAGCTCGAGCAGGTCCAGATAGGGCTTGCCCGGACCGGCGGCATAGCGGTTGAGATAAATATGGCGGCTCCACCACGCCCAAAATTCCTCCGGCGTGCGGAAGGGGTAAAAACCGCCCGAATACATATCCCTGATGCCGTAGGCCTGTTGAAAATCAGAAAAATGCTCCGTAAAGCGCGGCCCATCATAGCGAAAGCCCGCCGATACGGAAAGCCCCGCGCCCGCGCCGACCAAAACGGCCTCCGCCGTATTCAGCGCGCCTGCAAGCCGTTCAAGCTGTGCCGAGCAGTCTGCGGTAGATGGCTTCGTCAAGCTCCTTAAATACATTCAAAATCACCTTAATCGGACTGCGGGCGCGCCGCTTGAACCGTTTTATCTCGTCCACGGCAATGCGGGCGGCCGCCTCGTTGGGAAAATGGTATTCCCCCGTGGAGATGCAGCAAAACGCCACGCTTGCCAGGCCGTGGCGCTCCGCCAGCTCCAGGCAGGAGCGGTAGCAGGAGGCCAGCAGCTCGCAGTCCCGTTTTGTCGGTTCCCCCGCCACAACCGGGCCGACGGTATGGAGGATATAGCGGCTTGGCAGGTTGAAAGCCGGCGTCATTTTGGCGCGGCCCGCCGGCTCCTCATGCCCCTGCCGGCGCATCAGCTCCGCGCACAGGAGGCGGAGCTGGATGCCGGCGCGGCTGTGGATCGCGTTATCAATACAGCCATGGTTGGGGATAAAGCAGCCGAGCATGGCGCTGTTGGCGGCGTTGACAACGGCGTCCGCATGAAGGCGCGTAATATCCCCCCGCCAGACCGTCAGATCCGGCTCCGCGCCGCAGGGAGGGAGGGCCGAGAGAGGCACGGAACCCCTGGCCGCGAGCTCGGCTTGGAGATAGCGGTCCTGGGCTTCCAGCAGCGCTTGCGCGGCGGGGCGCGGCGGGCGCACGTTCATCAGCGCCCGGATCAGGCGGCGCTTGTCCGCCGCGTCACGCGGGACGCCGATGTCCTCTCCGCCGCCCCGGTCCTCCATCAGCAGCCGCAGCAGCTCGTCCATCATCGCCTCTCCCGCTCCCCGCCGGAGCCCGGCATCCGGGCCGCGCCGCGCGTCTCCCGCGCTACCGCAGGGCACAGGCGGCCCCGCTGTATTCGCATTCGTTCAGCCGGTCGTCCGGCATGCGGCAGATATGGCGTTCCTTCTCCACCAAGCGGCGGACAAAGTCCGTGCCCGGCGAACGAAGAAGCTCCTCCGGCGCCGCGTATTGCTCGATGGCCCCATGATCCATCACAAGCACCTTGGTGCCCAGCTTGAGGGCCTCCGAGATATCGTGCGTCACAAACAGAACCGTGATGCCCGTCCGTTCATAAATCCCCTTAAGCTCAGCCTGAAGCTGACCGCGGGTGATTTCATCCACCGCGCCAAAGGGTTCGTCCATCAGCAGGATATCGGGCGAGGCCGCCAGGGCCCGCGCGATGCCCACCCGCTGCTGCTGCCCGCCGGACAGCTCGGCGGGATAGCGGTTTTTCAGCTCATCCTCCAGCCCGACAATCTTCATCCACTTGCTCACGGCGCGCCTGGTTTTTTGCTTGTCCCGATGGTTGATTAAATTGGGCACGTAGGAAATATTCTGCTCCACGGTCATATGCGGAAACAGCACGCTGCCTTGAATCGCGTACCCGATATTCCGCCGCAGCTCGATCAGGTTCTTCCCGATGATGCTTTCCCCGTTCAAGAGAATATCCCCGCTCGTCGGTTCGATCAGCCCGTTAACCATCTTGAGCACGGTGGTCTTGCCGCAGCCGGACGAGCCGATCACAGTGACAAATTCCCCTCGTTCCACGCTAAGGCTGAAGCCGTCCAAAATGATATTTTTTCCGTAAGCCTTTGTAACGGCTTGAAACTCAATCGCCGGATTCATCGCTATTCCCCCTTATTTCAGCAGCCCGGCGTCGCGCAGGCATGCCTCCGCCACCTCCCGCGGCTCCTTGCCCTCGGCCTCCACCTCATAGTTCATGCGGGCCATATCGTCGTCGGATATCAGCCCGGTCAGCAAATCAAAAACCCCGTAAAGCTCAGGGTGCGCCTCCAGCGCCTCGCTGCGGATCACGTTGCCGCAGAGGTAGGAGGGGTAGAAGTGAAGGTCGTCCTCCAGCACAACCACGTCCGCCGCGCTTAGCTGTCCGTCGGTTGTAAAAACCACCATGACATCGATCTTTCCCTGATTGACGGCCTGGTATTTCAGGCCGATATCGAGGTCCATGGTCGATTGAAAGGTAAGGCCATAGGTTTGGCAGAGCGCGTCATAGCCGTCCTCCCGCTCAAAAAAGTCGTATTCCGCTCCAAAGACGAGCCTTCCGGCCACGGCCCGCAGGTCGGAATAGGTCTCGAGGCCGTAGCGCTCCGCAATTTCGCGCCGCACCGCCAGCCCATAGGTGTTGTTGAAGCCGTACATGCCGATCCATTCCAATTGGAGCTTGTCGCGGTATTCGCTCTGCATCTGGTCAAACAGCTCCTCCGTGTACAGGCCGTCCTGCTTGAGCACCATGTTCCAGCCGGTGCCGGTGTACTCCGGGTAGAGGTCGAACTCGCCCTTTTCCAGCGCGGGCTGGATATTGGAGGTGCCTCCGCCTACGCCCTGTGTCAGCTCCACGTTCAGGCCCGTTTCCTGCTCGATGAGGAGATCCAGCAGCTCGCCCAGCACATATTGCTCCGTCATGGGCTTGGTTGCGACGCGGAGGGTATCTCCCGCGCCAAACGAAAGGAACGTTCCGCCCACGACGCCTACGCAGAGCAGCAGCGCCGCGGCGGCGAGGAAACGGTTTACCCGCTTCGCCCGCACGGTACGCTTCCTCATCCTTTTTTCCACATAGCCCAGAATGAAATCCATTACGAGGGCCAGCAAGGCGATCAACAGGCTCCCGATCATTGTCATCGCCGCGTTGTTGGTGGTAATTCCCCGGTAAATGGCCACGCCCAAGCCGCCCGCGCCAATGAAGGAAGCGATGCCGGCCAGCGCGATGGTCATCGTCACCATGCTACGGATGCCGGACATGATGACCGGCAGGGCCAGCGGGAGCTTGATTTTAAAGAGAATTTGCGCGGCGGTGCTGCCCATGCCCTTGGCCGCCTCCAGAATGGCCGGGTCCACATGGGTAATGCCCGTATGCGTATTGCGCACCATCGGCAAAAGGGCGTAGATCGTCAGGGCGATGACGGCCGTCGCGTTGCCGACGCCGGAAAACGGGATCAGGAAGCCCAGCATGGAGATCGACGGGATGGTGTACAGAAAGTTGATAACGCCAAGCGCGGGCTTTGCGGTGCGCTGAAACTCGCTGATGAGCACCCCCACCAAGCCGCCAAGCACGACCGCGATGAAAATCGCAAGCAAAGAAATTTCAAGATGCTCCCACAACAGGCTGAGAAAGAATTCCTTTCGTTCCAGGAACATCGACCACATCTCTTGCAACATCTTACTCATCCTTTCGTTGAACCGCCCCGGCCGGGCACACCTCGGCGCAGAGGCCGCAGTGCAGGCAGTTTTCCCGCCGAATCCGGCAGGGCGTTCCCGCGTCGATGCACTGCTGGGGGCAGGCGTGAAGGCATTGGCCGCAGCCGATGCACGCCTCCGTAATGCTGAAGCCCGCGTCCCTCGGACGAGCCTTTCCAAACGCCAGGCTTTCCCGATGGATGGGAGAGCGGCCCAGATCGAAAAACTCGATTTCCCCGTCCTCCAGGCAGAAGGGTTCCAGTATCGCCCGGCTATCTTCGGGATAGACGGCCTCCATCGCGGGGTTTTCCTGAAAAATCAGGTCGATCCAGGCCCTGGGCGAATCCGGCGTCTTCACGCTTCCGCTGAGGCGGAACATCTGGAACGCATCGTTCATCGCAACGACCGACACCCTCCCGGTGCGCAGGAGCTGGCGGTAAAAGGCTTTCCCCCTGGCGGTGCAAAAGTATAGCCTCTCGTCCCTGACCAGCATGATATCGATGATGCGGACCTGCGGCTGACCGGCGTCGTCCACCGTGGCGAACGCCGCGCTTTTGATCCTGCGGAGCTCCCGCAGGCAAGCTTGGGCTGTCATGTCGTTTCCTCCTTTGCGCTTGGCGGCCTTTGCCGCGTCTCCATCATACGCGTGCCGGAAGGAGATGTAAAGAACGCACTTTTGGGTGGGATAGGCACCCCAAGGTAACCATGGCGCTGTGGGACGGGAGAACGGCGCTCCGGGTAAAAAGCGAGGCGCGGCTGCGGGGCGTGGAGGCCTCCGCCCCGCGCGGCGGGGTAGATCGGCGGGCACAGCGGCAACGCGGCCATCGAGAGGCGCGGCAGCGCGCGGCGGGATTCGTCAAATTTTCCGTTGCCGGGCAATCATTTGGAAGCGCCCGTGCATGAAAACCTCTGATCCATCGCGGAACGGGCGGCTTTGGAAACGGAAATTTTAACCAATCCCTCTTACAATGGAAACCGCATACCTCAGGCTGGGGATGTGTCCAACGCCCGGCCCTTTCGCAAAAGGAAGTTCCGTTTGTTTCCCGCGCCGCAGACGCGTCCACAAGCCCCGCAAAATCACGGCTGCTTTTCGGTTGGGCTAGGCAAGCGGGCGCTCGCGTGTTTCTCCGCCGTGTTCCGCAACGAGATTCCGTTGCTTCTTGCCCTTTTTGCACCGGTACATCCGCCGGTCGAGCTCCCGGATAAATCCCTCGGCGGTCAGGCCCTCGTCGTCCCGGCAGCGGAACCGGCCCGTGCTGAAGCCGATGCGTTCGTTGGGGGGCTTTGCGCGGTTGATTCTTTCCTGGGCGGCCGCCAGCTCGCTTTCCGCGCCCGGCAGATCGCGGCCGTCCGCCGACGGCCAGGCCAGGATAAACTCGTCCCCGCCATAGCGCGCGGCGACAAGGTTCTTGCGCTTAATCTCGCGGAGCATGCCGGCCAACGCCTGTAGGGCGTTATCCCCGCTCGCGTGGCCGTATGCGTCGTTAATGGCCTTTAAATTATCCAGGTCGATCATCAGTCCGCAGACCGTCATCCCCTTGGCCGCGGCCAGCCAGCCTTCCAGGCGTTCGTTCAGCATCCGCCTGTTAAACAGCCCCGTCAGCTCATCCGTGTAAATGGCATGCCGCTGCGACACCTGAAAAACGATCAGCGCGGACACGGCGTAGGTACACAGGAGCGAATACTCCCGGTAAAAAATCTGGAGGATTTCCGCCAGCAGGGGCGGCAGGGGGAAAACCAGCAGGGGGACGAGCTGGCTGCGCTGCACCCGATTCCGGTTCTTGAGCAGAACGGCGGTCGCCGCCAAAAGGGTGAAATAGTTGAGCAGCGTAAAGGTCCACATGGCGGCGGGCCCGACCACGAAAAGCCCCTCGGGGGAAATGTCAAACATGACGCCCGTCAAGGCGTTGACGGCGACGATGGCCACGTTGACGCCCAGAACGGCGTGATAAAACAACCGATGCCTCTGTTGCCTGAACCTCCCGCCGAACAGGATACAGTCGACATACGCCGCCCAAAGCCAGACAATGATGGAATTAACAATGAAGTACGCGCTTTTTGCGATTTTCAGCAGCGCATGGGAGAACGGCCCGACGCTCCCATGCAGCAGCAGGTAGACGATATCCAGCGAAAGAAAAAGGGCGATTGCAAGCATTATCTGAAAATACAGATGATTCAGGCGGTCGCGTTTTTGCGTTTGGGTCTGGCCGGCGATCAAAATCAGCATGTAGACGATGGAGAGCGCGTCCAAAGCGATACTGGCTTCCAGCCTCATAAGCACTCCCCTTCCGCCGGGTATCCGACCGGCAGTTCCGTCGCTTTCAGTATATCACAAAATCAGGGAATGAAAAGGGCAAACCGCGTGGCGCGTTCAGCCGGGAAGGAAAGAAAACCGGCAAGGCAACGCGTCTGCGCCGGGTTCGCTTTTCAGGGTGTTCGCGCCGCTTGGGGCTGGCGGCGCTATGTTTGACCGCGCCGCCCGCTCTTTCCGCGCCGGTTCCCGGTCGCGTGGCCGACCGTCCCGGTTCGGCCTTTGTCATCCGCCGCGGTTTCTTTTCGCATCCTGTCGCCGCGCCCTTCCCCGTCGCTTCCGCAAAAAAGAAGCGGCCCCCACGGAGCCGCCGCCAAGGCGCGGGCCGCCCGGCGCGACGCGCGATGCCGGGGCGCGTCAAACACGCTCTCGCCCATCCCCCGTCAAGGACGCCGCCGAACGCCCGAACGCTGGCAAGCGCTCGGGCGGGTCGCGGGCGGATTGCCCCGAACGCTTTTTCGGCCCTCCGTTCCGGCCTGCTCCAGCGCGGGCGGCGGAAGGTCATCCCTCCTCCGCCATGCGGTAGCCGACGCCTACCTCTGTAAAAATATAGATGGGTTCATCCGGATTCGGCTCGATTTTTCGCCGGATATTTGCCATATGCACACGCAGGATTTTATTGTCCAGGCTGGCGGACGGCCCCCAAAGCTCGCGCAGGAGGTAACGGTAGGTGAGCACCTGCCCGGCGTGCTTGGCCAGCAGCGCGACGATCCTGAACTCAAGGGGCGTCAGGCCCGTATCCTCTCCGTCCCGAAACGCGCGGCGCTTTCGGTAGTCGATGGTCAGGCCGCCGATCCGGCAGGCGCCCCGAAGGGCGATCTCGTCGCTCTCCGTAGTGGTTTGGGTATGGCGCAGCGCCGTGCGGATTCTGGCCAGAAGCTCGATGGTGCCAAAGGGCTTGGTCAGGTAGTCGTCCGCCCCAAGGTCCAGGGCCAGCGCCTTGTCCTCTTCCGTGCTGCGCGCGGAGATCACGACAATGGGAATCCTCGTCCAGCTTCGTATGCTTTGGATCACGGCGGTTCCGTCCATGTCGGGAAGGCCAAGGTCCAGCAAAATACAGTCCGGGCAGTGGGACGCGGCCATTTCCAATGCCTTTTCGCCGGTATCGGTGATGATGGCCTGGTAGGCGTTGGCGGTCAGCGTGCTTTTTAGAAATTTACAGATGCCGGTATCGTCCTCTACGATCAGCACCTTTCCCTTACGGCCTGTCGACATGCTCGTCCTCCTCGATGGGCAGCCAAAAACGGACGGCGGCGCCTCCGCGCGGGCTGTTGTACGCGTTCATCCCTCCGCCATGGGCCCGTATAATGGAATGGCATACGGAAAGGCCGATGCCCATATTCCGCCGGTCGTCCGAGCGCCTGCGCGCCGCCATGGCGGCATATCCGCTCCAGATATGGGGAAGCAGGCTTTGCGGAAAACCGTTTCCGTCGTCCTCTACGGTAAAGGCCACGCTGTTGTGTTCTTCCGCCACGGTCAGCCAGATCTGCGTCGCCGTCTCCGCGTGGGCGGACACGTTCTCAAACAGGTTGATTAACACCTGCTCGATCAGGGTGGCGTCCATGGGAACCAGTAGGATCTTGGCCGGCTTCGTCACGCGAACCGGCATGCCGGGATGGTTTTTTCTGAATTTTACAATCGCGCTGCCGACAATTTCCTCCACAACCTCCTCGGACTTTTTAAGCATGACGCCCTCGCCGGCAAACCTGGTCACGGACAGGATGTTTTCCGTCATGCGGATCAGCCAGCGGGCATCCTTGCCGATCTCCTGGACCAGATCCGCCTGCTCCGGGCCAAGCGATCCGCTTTCCAGCAGGGTGGAGCTTGCGCCCATGATAGAGGTAAGCGGCGTGCGGATATCATGGGATACCGCGCGCAGCAGATTCGCGCGCATTTTTTCCTTTTCCGCGTCAAACCGGAGCTGTTCCGTTCGCTTTAGCTGCGTGGTCAGCGCGCTGATGAGGAGAGAGACCACCAGCATGGCGGCAAACGTGAGCGGATAGCCCGCAAGCGACAAATTGAGCTCCAGAAAGGGATAGGTAAAGAAATAGTTGACGCAAAAAACGGCGAGAACCGACGCCGCGACGCCGTACAAATAGCGGCTCGTAACACGGGCAATCAGCGCGACGGCCAGAATAAATACCGGCGCCGTAAACGCGTTGTTGTCGTCATGGAGGAGGGAAAGGCCATAGCACAGCAGGATGGCCGCGACAAAAATCAGCAGGGACAGAAGGATATTTCTGATTGCGTCTGATTTCCAAAGTTTTTTCATATCAGCTAAGCTCCATCGTCGCATTGGCGGCCCGGCAAGCGCGGTTTGAATCCCGACGCCTTCCTTTTGGCATTATAGCATGAATCGCCGCCGCGCGCAGCGAATATCCCGGGAAAGAAAAAAATCCTTTGCGAAAAATTAGCGGCAATCCATTATATAATGATTTTGATTTTGGATTCATTCCAGCGTTCACAGGATAGGGGGGGAAGAAAGTGGCGGGCGACGCATGCGCGGAGGTTTGCGCAACAGGGGCTTGGCGCGCGCCTCTCGGGCCGCCGCACACGGGCGGACGGGCGCCGGCATAGAAGCGCCGGGGAGAGGCGTTGACGAATATACAGGATTGGAGAGGGAAGCTTCATGGCATGGTACATTGTTTTGGCCGTTATCGCGGTGGCGGCCGCATATATCTTCTATCATTATTCCAAAATGAAGCGGCTTGGGGAAGGCACCCGTGAAATGGCGGAGATGGCGGCCATTATCCGCAGCGGCGCTTCAACCTTTTTAAAAACCGAATACCGGACCATCGCCATTGTGGTGGTGGTGGTAGCCGCTGTTTTCAGCTTGTTTGTGGAAAAGACCAGCGGCGTTACCTTCCTGATGGGCGCGCTGATGAGCAGCGCCGTATGCGTGCTGGGCATGCGCAGCGCCACCTACGCCAATGTGCGCGCCGCCAACAAGGCGAGGGAATCGCTGTCCATTGGCGAAACCGTCAAGGTCGCGCTCAGCGGCGGAAGCATCAGCGGGCTGAGCGTGCAGGCGTTTGGCATGCTCGGCTTTGTTTTGGTGTTTATCCTATGGAACGGGGTGGATTTTCAGGCGGTCGGATCGGGCTTTTTAACCACCCTGGAATGCAATCCCTCCATCATGCGGATTACGACCTATTCCCTGGGATGCTCGCTGGTGGCGATGTTTAACCGCGTCGCCGGCGGCAACTACACCAAGGCCGCTGATATTTCCTCCGACATTTTGGCCAAGCTTCGCCATGACATGCCCGAGGACGACAGCCGGGTGCCCAATGTGGTCGCGGATTTTATCGGCGATAACGTCAACGATATCGCGGGCAACTGCTCCGATCTGCTTGAAAGCTTTGTCGCCACCATGGCCGCGGCCATTATGATCGCCGTCACCATCTTCAAGGGAGCGCTGTCGGGCGGCGTCGTCACCCAGGCGACCTTCAACGCCACCTGTATCTTTCCAATCGTTCTGGCCGGCGGCGGGCTTTTGGGATGCCTGATCGGGCTTGGGTATGCCTCCGTGCGCAAGATGGGCGACGAGCCCTCCCGGGAGCTGAACCTGGCAACCTGGATTTCCGCGGGCTTTACGGTGATTATCGGCTTTTTTGCCGCGCTCGTCATCTTTAAGGACGTGCCGCTTTACCCGGAATTCCGCTTCGGCTGGCTTTCGCCCTGGATTTCCAGCGTGCTGGGCATTATCAGCGGCATTGCGATCGGCTTGATTACCGAATACTATACCAGCACCGACCACAAGCCGACCCGCGGGCTGGCTGAAATTGCGCCGGAGGGCGAGGCGTTTGTGATTACCAAGGGCGACGCCATCGGTTCCCGCTCCTGCCTGCTGCCCATTCTCGTCATCGGCATTGCGCTGTTCATTTCCGGCAAGGCTTGCGGCACCTACGGCATCGCGCTGTCCTCCCTGGGCATGCTGGCCTTTGTGGGCGCGACGGTATCTATCGACGCGTTCGGCCCCATTGCCGACAACGCGGGCGGCCTTGCGGAATCCTGCCATTTGGACGAAAACGTGCGCGTGATTACCGACAAGCTGGATTCCGTCGGCAATACCACAGCGGCCATTGGAAAGGGCTTTGCCATCGGCTCCGCCGCGTTTGCGACCGTTTCGCTGATTGTGGCGTATGTGGGCAACTATACCGCCGTCAACGCCGAGCCGATCCTCAACATCGCGTCCTTCGTGGTCATTGCGGGAGGAATCGTCGGGGGCGCGCTGATCGAATACTTCTCGGCGCTGCTGACGGATAATACCATCGAGTCCGCGAAGCTGATGGCGGACGAGGGCGACAGGCAGCTATCGATCCCCGGCGTGCTGGAGGGTACGGTAAAGCCCGATTACAACCGCTGCGTTGAAATGGCCGCAAAGCAGGCGCTGCGCAAAATGCTGCTGCCCTCGGTGCTCGCGCTGATGATCCCCATTCTGGGCGGCTTCCTGTTTGGCGTGGAATTTGTGGGCGGGCTGCTGATCGGCGCGACCATCGTTGCGATCCCGCGCGCGATCTTTATGGGGAACTCGGGCGGAGCGTTTGATAACGCGAAAAAATATATCGAGGCTGGGTCCCTCCGCGGGCATGGGAAGGGAACGGCGGCGCACAAGGCGGCCGTGACCGGAGACACGGTCGGCGATACCCGAAAGGACGTTGTGGGCGTTGCGCTGGACATCTTTATCAAAACGATGTCCACAGTCGCCAATACGCTTGCGAGCGTGTTTTCCCACTTTACGCTGATTAAGTGACGGGGAAAGCTATCGCCCTTCGGAATCCCTTTTTGGAGCCGCGGACGAGGCCCGGGGATAGGTCGGGTGATTGGGGATTCCCGCCCCTGTCGTCTTTCGTACTGGCGCGATACCCTCAGCGTTTCCAAAAGTGTTGTTTCCTTTTTTAAAACACGGGCGATGCCCGCACGGGGCGCCAAGCTACCCCGGCGGCAAATCGGCCGATGTCCGTCTTCTCAAACGGGTTCTTCGACAGCCATCGGAAGGCTGTCGAAGAACCCGTTTTCAGTTGGCTTGGAGGGGCCCCGGCCCCTAAAAAGGAAATCGGTTCGCCAGCCTGAACCGCGTTCGGCATTGGCTCCGGCCCTTTCGCCGCGCACAGCGCCTGGACGGGCGGATTTGACCCTCGCCAAAACACTTCCAAAAGTCCGTGCCAGAATCGCTCGCCCCAAAGCGTGCTTCAACCCCGGCTGTTTATTCGCAACCCGCCAGCACGGCCTCCTCCCGTTCCCGGAAATAGGCGACCGACCTATGCACCAGCTCGTCAAGCGCCTGAGGCGGGGTGACGGCGTTCTGCGCCGGGTAGGGGTCCCCGCCGGGGCCGAGCGGCTCCGGCGTGACAAAGCAGCGCGGATTGTCATAGCCGATCAGGTACAGCGCCCGGATGATATTGTCCAGATCCAGGCAGCCGTCCCCCAGCGCGCGCCGGTTTGAGTCCGCTAAATGCAGGTTCGTCAGCATTTCGCCCGCGTCGACAATCGCCGTCGGAATATGCCGCTCCTCGGAAAGCATGTGGTAAACGTCGCCGTTGATATGCCGCACGCCGGGATGATTCAGCCTTTGAAGATAGCTTTTCGCCTGCTCAAAGGTGTGTACAACGGACGTTTCGGCGCTCCGAATCGGCTCGATCGCGCCGCGGACGCCCCGCTCGTACAGGGCGTCCGCCGCGATGGACAGCGTCTCCACGCTCCGCTCGATTTCGCTGAAGTCGTAGGGCGCGGGCCTGCCCACGGCGGCGGGGCACACAAGCATGTACGTCGCGCTCATCTCCCCGGCAAAGTCGGCCTCGCGCCGGATGTAGTCGATAGCCGCCTGCCTGTGGACCGGACGGTTGGAGGAAAGGTCGTTATCCCTGGAAAACATGCCGCAAATGCCGGCGGTTCGGATGCCGTGCGCTTCCAGCAGCTTCTTGGTTTCCTTCGCGCGGTAGCCCAGATCGGGCCCGTAGTGGTTGCCATGCAGCTCGATATAATAAATCCCGTTGCGCTCCAGGCGTGTCAGCGACCTTTCCAGCGGCTCCAGGCCAAACCCCCAGTTGCTCCACGAAAAATTCAGCCGGTTCTTTCCAAGGTCCGGCCTGCTCTGCCTCAGCGCCTCAAACGCCGTGCGAATCTCAGCGTCCAGTTCCTCGTAACGCTGCATCTTTATCCTCCTTCCGGCTTGTCAAGCCGCCGGCGGCGTCAGTCAATTTCAGGGAAAAAACAGAGGCGTTTACCGGCGGAGCTCATGCCGGTCACGCGCTGCCCATGAAAACGGACGCGGAAAACATGATCCCGGAAACGATATTCCCTCTGCGCATCCCTCATGGGGAGCAATACGCGGATTGCTCCGCCCACGGCGGGCCGCCACAGGTACAGGAAACCGTCCCTGACACAGTAGCGGTCGCAGCCCTCCACCCGGATGCCGGCCTCGTCAAACGTGTCCGAGAGCCGAACGCGCACCGTATGGTAAGCCTTCCGGGGCGTCAGCGTCAGTGTGCCGCCGTTTTCATACGGGTCGGTTACGGTGACGCGCCCGTCCTCGTACCCGAACAGCAGGTTGACGGACAGCAATCCGCCGCGTTCCTCCGTGATGGCGCGCCAAGCCTCGCACAGACCGCCGACCGCGCCGCCCACAATGTCCCAGTTGAATGAAATCGGGCTTCCCGGCTCGTACTCGTGGCCCCACGGACACGGAAAGCCAAAGGCGCCGATTGTGTCGCGCGCGATGCGGTAGGTCGTTTCATCTTCGGGGTCCATGCGGTCGGGCACAAAGCCGGCGTCCAGCAATTGAGCCGGCAGAAGATGCGCCCGCAGGATCAGCTCGGCGCGCTCATAAAAGCCGGCGTAGCCGGCCCGGCCCAGGATCAGGCAGGTTTCCAGGATATCCGCGGTGTTGTTGGCCTCGCCGCCCAGGTTGTCCCGGTCGTAAAACTCCAGGCACCAGCCAAAGTCCGTGGCGATCTGCCTTAACCCGTTTTCCAGAAACGCCTTAACCCGCTCAAGGATGGCCATATCCCCCACCGTCTCGCCAAGCTGCGCGAGGGAGGAGAGCATGGCGGTCGTGGAGTGGGTGTGGAAGCCAAACAGCTTAGCGTCATAGCCGCCCGCCTCGTCAAGCACAAGGCGGAAGCAGGTTTCCTTCAGCCGGAGGGCCTGATCCAGCGCCTCGTTCAGGCCGGAGGCCCTGTAAAGCTTCACCAGGGGCCCGATGTAACGCCCGAACGCCATTGGGAACGTATAATCCGGCTCCAGAAAGCCCGTGAGCGTTCCGCCCCGCTCCCGCAGGAACAGTTCCTTTTTGAAACGGGCGTTCTCAAAATCGTAATAGCGGTTCACCGAGTCAATCACCGTTTTGGCAATGCTCAATGCCCGCTTGTCCGAGCGGTATTTCACCAGCGCATAGCAGGCGTGCATCACCTCGCGCAGGTTGTGCAGGTCGCATTGGCCGGTTTTTTGAAAGGTCTCCGTATCCATGCAGCAGGGCAGCCCCAGCCCCTTCTCCTCAACGGATTCATAGGTCCAGCGCCTCAGGGCGTCCACGGCCGCTTCATCCACCGAAACGCCAAGAGCTTCCTCCGCGCTAAGCAGCGCGTTGAGCCAGCGGCCCGGCACGTGAGAGATGCTGTATGTGGGGTGATGCCGGTTGCCGAAAAAAGCGCCCCCGGACATCATGTTCCAAAAAAATGGAAGCCGGTCATGCTTTGGGTCAAACAGCCGCTGCATGGGTCCAACGCCCTTGCGGATGGCCAGGGCGATATCCGAGTCGTTGACGCGGACATATTTCTGAAACGCCGGCATTTTCCGCTCCTCCTTGCTATCGCCAATCAGCCCTTGACCGCCCCCGCGGTCAGGCCGGCGATCATGGTTTTGTTAAACAGGAAATAGACGATGAGCGTGGGAGCGGCGGTCACGATAATGGCCGCGAAGCAGCCCGTCCAGTTGACGCTGCCGTAACGGCCAAAAAAGTCGCGCAGGCCCACGGGGACGGTATAATACTCCCGTCGGCTGGTCAGCGTAAAGGCAAAGATAAATTCATTCCAGATCTGCACGCCGTAAAGCACGACCAGCGTGGTGACGATATTGACGGACATGGGCATGACGATGCTCACAAACAGCCGCAGGAGGGACGCGCCGTCGATCACGGCCGATTCCAGCACCTCGCCCGGCAAAAAGGTCAGGAAGGAAACGAACAGGTAGATGGAAATCGGCAGATTAAACCCAACGTTGACCAGAATGAGCCCGACATAAGAGCTGGTGAGGCCCGCCTTGTTGAGCAGAATGAACAACGGAATCAGCGTGATCTGCACAGGCACCATGATGCCGAACAGAAAAAAGGAGAGCACCTTTCGGTTGAGCCCGAAGCTCAGCTTTGCGATGGCGAAGGACGCCATGCCGCTGATGAGAATGATCATCAGGACGGACGCGCACGTTACGATCACGCTGTTGAGAAAATAGCGCGGCATATGCCCGCTTGCGAAAGCGGCGCCGTAATTCTCCAGCGTGGGCGGAATCGGCAGTCCCAGCGTGCTTACGCGGAATGCCTGGGGCGTTTTCAGGCTTGAAAGCAGGACCCAAACCAACGGATAAATCTGGATCACCAGTATGACGGTCGCCAGCAGATATAACGGAAGGCGGCGCAGACGCCCCTTGGCACGGTTCACCGTTCCCACCTCTCATTCAATCGGTCGGTCAGGCCCCGGATCGCCCCCACAATGATCGCGCTTTCCACAATCAGGAACACGGCGATTGCGCTGGCGTAGCCAAAGCGCATGGAGGAGAAGCCCTGCTGATACAGGTAGACGCCGACCAACTGCGTGGCCTTGCCCGGGCCGCCGCCCGTCATCAGGTAGGGAATTTCAAAGCTTTTGGTGGTTCCGTTGGCAATCAGCACAAGGCTGCTGACGATGACCGGGCGGATCATGGGCAGCTTGATATACCACAGGTTCTGCCAGCCGTTTACGCCGTCGATCACGGCGGCTTCCGTTACGTCGGCGGGAACCGTGAGAAGCGCCGAATAAAAGATGACCATAAACACGCCGGTCTGCTTGTATGCCTCCACAATCGCCGTGCAGAAAAAGGCCGTCTGCTTGTTGCCAATCCAGGCGACAGGCTTAAAGCCGCTGTCAAACAGCCCGAGCGCCGCGTTGACGACGCCCGGAGGGTCCGCGGCGTAAAACTTGACGAATACCTGGGCAAGCGCGACGGCCGACAGCACGACGGGCGTGTAGTATAAGGTCTGAAAAGAGCTCCTGCCCCTTGCGAGCTTTGTCAGCAGCAGCGCGTACAGGAGGCCGCCCGCCATTTGCACCGCGATGTTGATCGCCATATAGCCAAGGTTATTGGTTACGGCCGTCCAGAACACCCTGTCCCGGGTGAACATCTCGATATAGTTGCCAAGCCCGATATACTTCATCGCCGTAACGCCGTCCCAGTGGAACAGGCTGTAACTGAGCGACCAGAAGATGGGCACAATCATAATGATGACGAACATCACAAGCGCCGGCAGCAGAAACAGCCACGCGGCCCGCTTGCTCCCAAGCGTTTTCTGCATCGTCTATCCCCCTCCTCCCGCTTGGTCGGCCCGGTAAGGGCCGGGGCCGCCGCGCGGACGCCGTCAAGCGCGCGGGGCGGCCCCGGTTCCCGGGGCTTTTTAGAAGAAATCGTCAACCTCTTCCGTAAAGAACAAGGGAGCGTTCGTGGCCAGGGCGTCGTCCAGGGTGGCGACAAACTCCTCGACCGTGATGTCTCCAAGCGCCAGCTCGTTCAGCGCCGCGCCCAGCGTCAGCAGCGTGCTGGAATCAAACTTGGCGTCCGGCAGGGCGGCGTAGTCTGGCGTGGCCATCGCTTCGCCATACAGGTCCTTGAGCAACGGGGAAAGGGCGGCGGTATCGGCGTCGGCCATGGGAGACAGCGCCGTGCCGGGCGCGGACATGAGCTCGCCGTAGTTTTCCACCCAGATACGGACGAACTGCTTCATGTTGTCATCAAAGCTTTCGGCGGAAAAACCGTAACCGCCGCCGCCCTGCAGGTACATGCGCAGGCCGTTTGAGCAATCGACGCCGTCCACATCGGGAATCAGCATATAGCCGATCTTGCCTTCGGCGTACAGGTCGTTGAGCAGCGGCGCGTCCCATGTGCCGGTGTAGCTGAACACGATGTTGCCGTTGCAGAAGCTGTCCATCACGTCGGCGGTGTCCATGGTGGAGAAGCCTTCCTGGAAGTAACCCTTTTGACCGAATTCCGCCAGGAGCCTGAGGCCGGTCAGCGCGGGCTCGTCTCCAAAGGACGCTTCGCCCTTTTTGAGCTTGTTGAAAAACTCGTTGCCGGTAACGCGGAAGGGGGCGAATAACGGGAACCGAAGAATATGCCAGGTGGATTTGCCGGCCAGGCCGAACGGCGTATAGCCCGCGTCCTTGAGCCTGGCGCAAACATCCAGGAACTCGTTCCAGGTGGCGGGCGCTTCCGCGCCGATTTTCTCAAGCGGTTCCTTCCAGTAATAGAATACCTCGCAGTTGATCTGCTCCGGCAGCGCGAACTGGAAGCCGTTGGCGAAGGACTGGAAGCGGCACAGCGGCTCGTAGATCTTGCCGTCAAGGCCCAGCTCCGTCAGAACCGGCTTGAGGTCCACAATCTTCCCCTGCATGGCCAGCGTCGCGTCCGAGGTGCTGCCGGTGGGTCCGATGATATCGGGCAGGTCGTTGGCGGCAATGTAGGTGCGCCACTTTTGCTGGTACTGGTCGTCGTCCGACACGGCCTCCACCTCGATGGTGATGCCCAGCTCCTCCTCCGCCAGCCTGCACACGTCGAGGAAAGCCTCGGTGTAGGGCATGCCCTCATTGAGGGGCAGGAATACGCGATAGGTATCCCTCGTCCCCTCGGCCGTCGCGGGAACGCATGCGATGGACAGTGCCAACGCCATGCACAGTATGGTAACAAGCTTCTTCATGAACCGTCCCTCCTTACTCAATTGTCGAAGTAGCTTGAAAAAAGTATAGCCCGACCTCTTAACGCCTGTAAAGCTAAGAATCTTGCGGCGGCGGAGACATCGCGCGCCGGGCCGCCCGCGTCCGGCGCATGAAAAAGCAACCCGCGCAAAAATCTGATACTTTTTCAGCCGATTCGATATGCTATAATGCATTCAGAGAAAGCGGGGCGGACGGCCATAACGCCCCGTCATACAGACGCGGACGGCCTTTCGCCCGCAAGCTCCGAGCGAACGGATGGAAGGGGGAATCAACACGAGGCAATTTTTTACAGATATGCGCCTGAGCAACAAATTCCTCCTTTGCTTCGGCCTCATTATCCTTTTGAACACGGCGGGCATCGGGTTCATGACCTATTTTCAGTTTTTCGACATCCTGCTGAACAAATCGGGCGAATATGCTTCGGAAATCATCGAACAGGCGGGCATGTCCATTTCCAACGACCTTGATACCGCGCGCAACACCGCCTTTACCATCGCCTACGACGCGACGGTGCAGTCTTTTCTCAAGCGGGCGCAGACGATGGACCCTCAAACCATCGCGTCGCGCCGCGAGCTGCTAAAGCCGATGGAGGACGTCATCGTCAACCACTTCAATTACCTCGTCATCCGGTCTATACTGATCCTGAACATGCAAGGCGGCATTCTGGATACCGTATATTCCTATTACCGTCCCCACTGGGCGCTTGGAACGGACGGAAAGCTGGAGGAAATGCTCCAGGCCGCGCTGGAGGCCGCCGGGCAGCCCGTTTTTTTCAACACGGCGGCCGAGCACGGAACCCTTACGATGACGCGGCTGGTGCGCAGCATCGAGTCGACGGAAAACCTCGGCTATGTGCTGCTGGATGTGGACGTGCCCAACCTGCTTCAGGCCATGCGCAGCATTAACCTGGAGCCCGGCTGGGCGCTGGAGCTGATGGAGGGCGACGGAACGTTGATCGCCTCGACGAGCGGCGAAAGGCTCGATTCATATGAAAAGCTGGCGGCGGCGCTCCGGGAGCCGGGGCAAAGCGCCTCCGGCGGGTATTTTATATCGCGCGGACGCGGGGAGGAGGATACGCTTACTTGCTATTATCACATCGCGCCCTATCAAATGTATCTGGCGGGCCGGGTGCGCACGTCGTCCCTCAATACCGGGATGCAGATGGTGGCGCGGAACATCCTTTCCGTCAGCGCCCTGCTGATCCTTTTTTCCATGTTTGTGGCGTTCTGGCTCTCGCGCACCATCACCAGGCCGGTGCGCAAGCTGTCCCGGCTGATGGCGCAGGTTGGGAAGGGCGATTACAGCATCTCCATGCGCGCGCAGGGAAAGGACGAAATCGGCGTTCTGATCCGCGCCTTTAACGCGATGGTCGCCGAAAGCAAAAAGCTGATGGAGACGATTTCCTCTGCCCGGCTTTTGCAAAAAGAGGCGGAATTTAAGGCGCTGCAGGCGCAGATCAACCCCCACTTCCTTTATAACGCGCTGGAAACCATCAACTGGATGGCCGCGGGCAAGGGCGCGGACGATATCTGCCGCATGGTTTCCGCGCTTGGGACGCTGCTGCGCGTCAGCGTCAGCAACAAAAAGGAATTTGTCACCGTCCGCGAGGAGCTCGCATATGTCAGGGATTATGTTTACATCCAAAATATCCGCTGCGGCGGCCATATCGACTATGGCGCGGAGGTACCGGAGGAACTGCTCGGGCTTGCCATCCCGAAGCTGATCCTGCAGCCTCTGGTCGAGAACGCCATTATTCACGGCCTGGAGCAAAGCGCGGGCGGCGGCCGCGTCCGCGTAACCGGCCGCAGGCGGGTAAGCGCCGTCGTTTTTGAGGTGTCGGACAACGGCGCAGGCATGGCCCCGGAGCAAGTCCGCGAGCTTTTGACCCATACCGCCGGCCATAGCCGGGCGGGCCATCTGGGAATGGGGCTTGCGAACGTGCATGACCGCATCCGGCTGTACTATGGAGAAGGCTATGGGCTCGCCATTCAATCGAAGCCGGGCGCGGGCACCGTGGTGACGATTGTACTGCCCGAGGAGGAACAGCATGCTCAAGGTCTTTGTCGTTGACGATGAAAGCGTCATTCGCATAGGCTTCCGAAACCTGGATTGGAGCAAGTACGGCTGCTCGCTGGTGGGGGACGCGGCCAACGGGATGGACGCGCTGAGCCGGCTTGGCGCTCTCGCGCCGGATGTGATTATTTCCGACATCTGCATGCCGCAGATGGACGGGCTGGAATTTTCACGGCTGGTCAAGCGCATGTATCCCCAATGCGCCGTGGTTCTGCTAACGGGGTATGATGAATTTGCCTATGCGCAGCAGGCCCTCAATATTGGCGTGGACTTTCTTTTGCTCAAGCCCACCAACTTTGACGAGCTGGAAGCCGTGCTCCGGCAGTTGGAGGAACGCAAAAGCCGGCGGCAGAAGGACGCCGCGCCTGCGGCCCTGCCGCCGGCCCTTTCCTCGCTCATGCAAGGCAACCTGCTGCGGGAAGCCCTTCTGGGCCGAGCCCAGCCCGGCGAGGCGGAGGACCCGGCCCTTTATGGAGGGATCGCGTTGAACCGCGGCGTGGTCGTCAGCCTCCTCCCGGACCCGGCGGCATATGCCCAACAGAGCGAATCCATGCGCGCGGTAATCGCCAAGGCCTGCCGCGACGCCGCGGACGAGGGCCGTATCGGGATGATTTTTACGGATACGCAGGACGCCTTCGTCTGTATGCTTGCATCGCCGCGGGAGGGAGACGCCTGGGAAGGCCCCGCGTTGCTTTTCTGCCAGGATATCCTCTCGAGGCTTCAAAACTACCATGGCGTCGCAATGCTGTGCGGCGTCGGCGGCCCGCGCGGGGACGGCGGAGCGCCGGCGGCGTACCGGGCTTCCCTTCACGCGCTTGACAATTGCTTTTTACGGCGGGAAAGCCTTGCCCTGTACCGCCAGCGGGAGAACGCCCCGGTCGATCCGCGCCCTCTGGCAAGGTGGCGGGAGCAGGTAACCGCCGCCATGTTCGCCGGAGATACGGCGGAGGTCGAACGGCAGTTTGACCATTTGCGCGGCCTGCTTGCCGCGCTGCCCCTCGAGGGCAACGAAGCCGGCTGCGACGCCGCGCGCGTGACGCTGTACTCCTTCGCCCTGGATACCCTCCAAAAGCTCAAGACCGCCCGCGCGCTCCTCACCGAGCCGCCGGGCGGGGACCCGCAGCCGCTCCTGCGCTCCGGCGTTCCCCAAACGCTGCCGGGCGTATACGGAGCCGTGCGCAACCAGCTTCTCTTGGCGACCCGGCGCATCGGCAGCGTGATGCGGACGCTCTCCGCATCCGATTTCATCAGCTATATTCAAAGCCATTTTACGGACGCCGACCTCTCCCTGGAAGCGCTCGCGGAGACGTTCAAGCTCAGCCCGTCCCACATCAGCCGGATGATTAAGCGCGAAACGGGCGTCTCCTTTGTGGAGCACCTGACGCGCCGCCGCGTCGACCGGGCCAAGGAGCTTCTGGCCGAAACGGAGCTTTTGCTCAACGATATTGCCGCAGCGGTCGGCTTCCGGGATATGAGCTATTTCATCCATGTCTTTAAACGCCGCGTCGGCATCACGCCCAACAGCTACCGGCGGCTGCATCGCGCAAAGTAGCGTTTTGCCGCCGCGCGGACAACTTTTTGTTTGCCGGCGTATTTCAAAAAGCGCGGTTTGCGCATATAATGGGGAGGGCGGTTCATGGCTTCTGATCCATGCGGCGCTTCACGTTTTGAACACAAAGGAGGCCTCTCCCCTTGCGCATTGTCCAGATCAACGTCACCGCGGCGCTCAGCACGGGCCGCATCGCCGTTACGCTCAGCCGGATGGCCGTCAAAGAAGGCCACCGCGTGCTGTTTTGCTTTGCGCGCGATTTTGCCCCCGGCGACGTGCCGAGCCTTCGCGTGGGCAGCCGCGCGGATACCTTCGCGCACGCGGCGCTGGCCCGCGTGACCGACCGCGCCGGCTTTTTCAGCCGCGCGGCTACCCGCAGGCTGGTGCGCCAGCTTCGGCAATTCAAGCCCGACCTGATTCATCTGCATAACCTTCACGGGTATTATCTCCATCTGCCGACCCTTTTCCAGTATCTCAAAAGCGAGGATATCCCCGTGGTTTGGACGCTTCACGATTGCTGGGCGTATACCGGCCACTGCGCCTATTATACCATGGCCGAGGGCGCGCCGCCGCCCGAAGGGAAAAAGCGGCGCGCGCGCCAGTCAGGCTGCGAGCGCTGGACGACCGGCTGCGGCCGCTGTCCCCTGAAGCGCAGCTATCCCTCCAGCCTGCTGATGGATCAAAGCGCCCGTAACTGGCGGGAAAAGCGCGAGCTGTTTTCAGGCGTCCCCCACATGGTGCTCGCCGCGCCCTCCCAGTGGCTTCGGGACGAGGTCAGGCGTTCCTTTCTGAAAAGCTATCCCGTCTATTGGCTGCCCAATGGAATCGACCTGGATACGTTTGCCCCTTGCCTGGACGAGCAATTTATGCGCGACGTGGTGCGCTACTATCATTTGGACCAGGCGGGAGAACGCCATCTGATCGTGAGCGCCGCGGCGGTATGGGATGAGCGCAAGGGGCTGGAGGACCTGATCGACCTGGCCGAGGCCCTGGGGCCGGAGTATTGCGTGGCCGCCGTGGGCCTGGACGAGTACCAGATCAACAGCCTGCCGGGGAATACCGTGCTGGGCGTGCCGCGCACCGGAAACGTGAACGACCTTTGCGCGCTGTATACCGCCGCCGAGCTGTACGTCAGCCTGAGCCACGAGGAAACCATGGGCATGACGCTTTTGGAAGCCCTGGCGTGCGGCACCCAGGTGCTTTGCTACCAGGCGACCGCGATGCCTGAAATTGTGACCGGGGCGGTGGGCAAAGCCGTGCCGTTAGGCGATATCGAGGCAGCCGCCGAGGCGGCGCGCCTGCTGTGCAAAAACCCGCTTCCCGCCGACCAATGCCGCGCCCGCGCGGCGGAGTTTGAAGCCTCCCGGCGCTTCGGCGCATATCTGCGCCTGTATGAAAACATGTACCGCCACAGCCCCGGCTATCAGCGCGCCCTGGAGGAAGCGGACGCGCGCGGCAGCCTCCCGGCAGGGAAAAAACAACGCGGGGTCGAATAATGAGGAAGCGATTGAAGTCGTTTGACGGTACGAAAGGAGAGGATGCGAATGAGCGCATGCAAACGAGCCGCCTTGCTCCTGCTGTGCGGCGCATCCTTGCTGCTTGGCGGGTGCTCCGCGCTTACGCTGGAGGGCGAAGCCTCCCCCGCCTCGCCCAACCTGGGGCTTCTCTCCATGCCCGCGTACCAGGACGAGGAGCTTTCCGGGCAGGAGACGCCGGAGGCCGGACACCTGATGGTAGACCTGTGGCTGGAGGCCTCCCAAGTGATGGGCGGGATCAACCCCGGCGACAAGAGCCTTTATCCCCACAACAGCCGCAAGTACCGCGAGGGCGGCTTTCATTACCGGTACGGAACCGAGGTCGGCATGTACGAAAATGTGCTTCGGAATATGCTTGCCGCCGCCGAGGGCTCCAGGGTCCGCGTGCTGCGCTGCGGCAACGAGCGCCTGCCCGACGCTTTCCTGGTAAAATACGGCGTGGCGCGTGAGAGCGCTTCCCAGGACGAGCTGCGCTCCCTGCGCAGGGATATGCTGACCTATGCCATCGAGCCCATGCCATCTCTCTTTGCGGAGCTCTCCGCGGAGGATATGACTGACAGCTTCTATTCCCTCGGCTCCCCTAAGCTCAATCAAATGGCCCGCTTTGGGGACGGCGCGGAGCTGGAAAACCCCGGCTTGACAAACGAAATGAGCGCCGCCCTGGACGCGCAGCGCGCGGCCGTACAGTCCGGGGACGCGGGCGCCTTGGCCGCTCCGCGCGACGATACGGATTACCCGCTGCTGTACGCCTTGCAAAACCTGGATTTATCCCGTCTTTCGGTGATCACCTGCGACCCCGCCTCGCTCCGACGCCTCAGCGGGATCGCAAAGGACGGCGCGACGGAGGCTTACGTGGAAGCGCTTCTTGCCCAACGCGGCGTGTTTGATAAAGGGCTCTGCGCCGGATTGTACGCGTTCACGCTCGATTATATGGGGCAGCTAAGCTCCTTTGGCCCGGCGGATTTCAGCGAGCCGCTCGTTTGGGGCAGGCTGAAGTACAACAGCAAAACGCATCGGAGCGAAAGCGCGCTTCCTATGCCGCGCATCATGCTTGCGCTGGTCATCGGCGCGCCGGAGCACGTGGCCGGCTTTACCGACGCGCTCAACCGAAGGCTTGAGGCGGACACGGCCTTGATGGGCCTGCGCGGGCCGCAGAAGGGCGAGCTGACCTATACGGCAAACGGTCAAACCGTAACGCAGCAGCCTTTTTCGTTCGCATGGAAATACACGTCCATTCAGCGGCCCGGCATGGGCTATTACACCCAGCATACCGAGGGGGCCGAGCTCCGCCTCTCCGCCGGCCAAGGCGAGGTTTCCTCTGACGGGGCGCTTCGGACGGTTTCCCTGCCCGCCGGTACAGACGGCGGCCGGGCCGACCGGACGCTCACGCTGTCCTTTCCCGCCGCCGAGCTGCCAAAGGGCGTCGGACTGGATCTGTCGCGCCTTCAAAACCTCCGGATCGAGGTGCTGAGCGCGCTGCTGCTGTCAGAAACGCTGCAAAACAACGCCGAGGCGGCCGTCGGGGCCGCCGGAGGCTCCAGGCAGGTGCTTGCGCACCGTGACACGCTCTATGCCTTTGATTACACGGAGGACCCGTTTGCCGGCAGCCCGGCCCAAAACCCTTTTACGCTCGAGGGTGTGGAGCTGTCTGACGACGGCGCCACGCTGCTCGCCGCCGTAACCGTGGACGGCGCGAAGCTCCGCCCCGGCTATTACCGCGTGCGCGTATGCGCCGACCTGGCGGGCGAGCAGGTTTCCTGGCCGTCCGTCCCCTGGATCGACGGGGAAAACAGCTTGAGCGTATCCGTCACCAACGAGCAGATCGCCGCCTGGGAAGGCTTTACGGCTCTCATGACCGAATATGACCGGGACACGCAGATCATCCCCAAGCAATTTCAGCATGCTTGGGGTCCCGTCTCCGAAAAGGGCTATCACGGCGCTGTCATCCCCGATTTTCCGCCCGTTTCCCGGGCGCTTTGGCTCAAGGAGCTGTTTTCTCAGCTTCGCTCCGCCGCGAACGTCAGGCTCAGCCCCTATATCCGCTGCGTGTTCGACGTTTTTGTAACAGGCGGGGTTGGAAAGGAGTGACAAAAGCGACATGCAAGCCGAGCGGAAAACCGGCGCGCCCGCCGTGCGGCGCGTCCGCGTGCGCTATACCAACCGGATGAAGTGCCTCCTGTGCTACCTGATCTGCTTTTTGATCCCGCCGGTCTGGCAGGCCGGCATGTTCGCGCTTGTCTATCCCTATAAGCTGGCGGGAACCGCGCCGGATTTGATGCATAACCTTTCCCTGGCCTTCCCCTTTTTCACCTTTCCGACGGGCGGAGGCGCGCAAGCGTCCGCCGCGGCCTCGGGAACCGAGGCGCTTCAGGCCGCCCTATCGTTTCAGGACGGCGTATGGCGGGCGTTCACGGGGCTTTGTTTTCTTTGCGCGTGGGGGCTTACGCTGCTTGCGCAGCTTCTTTGGCGCGTCTCATTCGCAAAGCCCGTCCTGGCCGCCAAAACGACTGCGCGCGCCGTCCGCGCCTATCGCCTGACGCAGGCGCTGATCTGGCTGGTTAACGCCTGGTTTGCGCTGGCGGTATGGTTTTTGGGCGTCCGTTTTATCTCGGGCCGCACGGTTTGGGATTACCTGTTTTACTTTGCCGCCTACGCGCTCAACGCGCTCGCGGCCTTTGCGTGCTTCCGGCTGGCCGCGCCTCCGGTGCTAAGCGGCAGGCACGCGTTTTTCAAAAGGCTGTAAACGCGGCGGCAAGCCGGCCGGAAATGAAAGGGAGGACGCCCCATGGGCTATTACGTGATCGCCGTGGGCGGCACGGGGAATAAAATTTTGGAAAGCATCGTATACGGCGCGTGCGCGGACGCCTTCTATACCCTGGACGAACGCGGCGGGCACACGCCCATCCCGCGCCTTCGCATGCTGTCGGTCGACGTGGACGCGGCGTGCGGCAATACCACGCGCGCCAAGCGTGCCGGCGAGTATTACGAGGAGGTGCGCGCCGCCCTGGAGGCGTCTCCTTGCGCCCGGCGCGGCTTTCATACCAAGCTGTCGGTAGACCGCTGGAGCATGAATTTAAGCAAGCGCGCGGCTTCCGTTGACCAAATGGTGCAAAACCGAAAGCGCGGCCGTCTGCTTGCCCGCACCCTTTTTTCCCAGACCGAGGCGAGCCTTGAATACAGCGAGGGCTTTCGCGGCCACCCCGACCTTGGCGTGCTGTTTTTTGCCGATCTGCTGGGCTCGCTGGGCAAAGACGACGTGCACGGCCAGACGGACGAGCTGCTTGCCCTGATCGATGAAATGCAAGCCGAAATCGATCATGGGCAAACCGTCAAGCTCATCCTGTGCGGCAGCATCTTCGGCGGCACCGGCGCGTCCGGCATCCCGGCGCTTTCGCAGTACCTCCGGCGGCGGTTTTCCGCGCACGACGACCTGTTCGTGCTTGCCTCCATACTGATGCTGCCCTATTATAAGGTGCCGGCCTCCTCCCACAACGAGGAGCTTGAAATTGTGGTGAAAAGCTCCACCTTCCTGGACAAAGCCCGTACCGCGCTGCAATACTACGGCATGGAGGGAATGATCCGCGACGGCGAAAACGACCCCTCCGGCGTTTTCGACGCGATTTACCTGCTGGGTCTGCCGCCGGAAAGCTTTATCACCACCAAAAACTATTCCACCGGCTCCCAGAGCCAGGAAAACGACGCCCATATCATGGAATGGCTGGCCATGCGCTGCGCGGCCCGTTTTTTCCGCACGGGTTTCCGCGGCGAGGACGCGCGCAACATCGACTGCTATTACTATCAGTGGCATACTCCCGCCCTTTGCTGGCAGAGCTTCGACCATGAGGCGGATCAATACAGAATCGCTTATGGCGCGCTTATCAAGGCGGCGGCGGTTTTCTTTTCAGAATGCTATCCGACGCTTCGGGCCCAGGTGAGCGGCGAGGGCGCGAACGCCGACCGGGTTGGCTACTGCGCGCCCTATTTTTACCGCGTTTCTCGGTATAGCGCTTCCCAGCGCGCGGGGCTGGCGAAAAAGCTGGACGCCTTGTACCATTTTCTGGCCTTTTACGCCAATTGGATGATCCAGGTCGTCCGTACCCTGCCGCCCACGATGCGCCAAAAGCGCGCCGCCGAGGCCGACGCCATGCTTGCCGCCGCCAATTACGCGCGGCTGACGGAACGGTTCGTGCTGCTGGAAGAACGGGGAGAGGTTGGAAACGCAAACGCGGCCGAATCCGCCGACCTGACCCGCCTTCGGGACGAATACGGGCGCATGCAGGAGGAGCGGGTCCGCTTGCTTACGCGCATCGGCGGCAGCGCGTGGCTGGAAGTGCTCAAAAACGCCCAATCATCCATTCGTGAGCGCCTGGGCCGGCAGGAAGCCGATATCGCCGACCTGGAACGGCGCGTAGCGCTGTGGCACGGCGCCGACAGCGCCTTCATCGACGCGCAGTCCTTGAGGCAGGAGGAGGAGCGCCTGAACGCGATGCGCCGCGTCAGGGACGCGATGGAGCGGCAGCTCCAAAAGACCGGCTCCGACATCGAGGCCGCCATTCGGGAAAACGTTGTGGCGGCCTACCCCGCCCCCCCAATGCCGCAAGCCGACGCGCTGCCCAGGAACGAGCTGCTGGACAGCGAGCTGCTGTCCTCCCTGCACGAGCTGCTGACGCAATATGGGCTGGAAGCGTCGCGGCGCGACGGCGTTGTGTTTGACCGGGCGTGCGCCTCGCTTCAGCAGGGGCTTAACCGCCTGATCGTCCAACGCGTGCCGGACCGGCGCGATATGGCGCGGGTGATCGCCGGGCTGGGCGGGGGCGATTGCGACGCCCGCAATCCCGACGCGGCGTTTGCCGGTTTCTTGATCGCGCTGCTGCAAGCCGTATCGGAGGAGGAAACGCTATGAACAGGCACGATCCGTCCCTTACGCCTCGGGGCAGGCGGCGGGACGCCGAAAAGGAGGCTCTGGACCGGCAGACCTCCTATCTAACCCTTCTGCCGCATATGGACGAAGGCTTCCACTCCGGCTACCACGCCGTGCCGGGCATCGTTACCGACCAAAACCAGCGGCCGCGCGAATGGCTGGAAAATGTCGCCCGGTACATGCAAACGCAGGGGGAGGATGTCGGCTACTCCATCCCGGACGTATTGGCCAGCGAGCAGCAGCTCCGCCGGCTTGCCCGGCTTCCGCACGAGATTGCCATGCGCCACCAGGAGATGATCGACTACCGCGCCGTGCTGGCATTGCTGCTCCTGTGGGATAGCTGGCCTAAGGATGAAACGTGGCCCGTGCTCTCCCTGGACACGCCGGAAGCGGACGGGGAAGGGTTCGTCGCCTCCGTGCGGGCGGCGCTGTCCCCGGAACGCGCGGGAGAAGGGCTGCGCGTATTTACGCTGTCCCATCCCCGCTCCGAGACGCCGGATGTAACACCGCTGTGCCTGCTCTCCCGGGCAATGGTGCTCATGCCCGCCGCCAACCCCGGCGACCTGAGCGGGCTGCTGCCCGCGCGCGTCACCTGGTATGACCGCGAGCGAAAGCGTTTTACCGATCCGTGCGGCCGTTTGGAGGAGCGCGACCTGACCCGGCTGCTGCTTCAGCTCCGCCTTTTGCAAGCCCTGAACGAGCGAGCGGATTTAAACAGCCTGATCTATTCGCCGGACGCTTCCCTCTGCGGCTTGCTGGAACGCTTCGCCTCAGACCTGCTCCTTGCACGGGAGCCATGGCGGCGGCGCTTTGAAAGCGGCGACGAAGCGGCCGCGGAAGAACTGCGCGCGCGCCTTTGCGCCGTTTACGGCCTTCGGGGAAAGGGCGGGGAGGCCGTCGCCATCGAGGAGCAGACCATCCGACTGAATACCGACGCGCTTGCCAAAAATCCGCTCGTCCGCAGCCTGCTGCCGGAAGGCTCGGCCCTGCCCGAGCTTGTTGAGGACGCGGGCCTTACGCTGTACCTGCTGGACGGCGTTCCCTTTGCGCGCCGTTCCGCCGCTTACCTGCTCGAGCCCGCCGGCGCTTTGGAGGAAGCCGGGGCGTTGAGCCGCGTTCAACAGGAGGTTGGGCTGCTAAGCCGATTCCGTCCCGAATGGAACCGCCGGATGGCGGCCTGCTTCGCCCGCCTTCGCGGCGAGCTCTCCCGCCACGTCGGCGTCAGCCCCCGGCTGTTGAACCTCCTGGATGCGTGGGCGCGCGAGCATGCGGACTACCCGGCGCAGGGCGAGCGGGACGTAACGCTTCAGTACCCCATGCGCGCGCTGCCGGCGGCCCTGCCGGGGCTGCTCGGCGATCTGCTGGGGCCTATGGACGAGCAATGCATCCGGACGCCCTTTTCGGACTGCCTCCTGGTAGTGGAGGGCGCGGAGCGCGCGCCTTACGAGGACGCCGCGCTGGCCGCGGCATGCCTGGTCGGCGGGGAGCGCCCAGACGCGCCCGCGCGATATATCATCCCTCCGCTATCCCCCGCCCTTGCCGCCTGGCTTATGGCGCAGGACGGAGCGGACGACGCTTACGCGCCCCGACTGGAGCTGGGCGGCCTGCGATGCAGGCTTGCCCCGGAAGGCGACCGCTTTGACGTTTCTTTGCGCATCACCGCGCGAACGCGCGGCAAGGACGCCGCCACCACCAACGCCGTCACCTTCCGCCGCGCCTACGAGCTGCGCGACCGGCCCGAGCCCGGCGCCGCGTATGCGCTGCCCGGCTATCTGCTGCCCTATGTGGCGGTATGGCCCAACGTCCGCCTGTCGCCCGGGCTTTGGAAGCAGTATTTTGTGTATGCCCATCAGCCTGATTCGCTAGACGTATGGACCCCCTCGGGCGGCGGCTGGGTGCAGGGAACCCTCAGAACCGCCGCGGACGAGGGACCGCGCAAGCAAATGTACGCCCGCTCATGGCAGACCGCCTGCACCGATCAGTTTCCCGCGTATATCGTTCTGAAGCGGGGGGAGCTCTCCTTGGGCGCGCTGGTGAACGACCGTCCCCGCCAGCAGCTCAAGCATGAGCCCGCCGCCGTCGCCGGCATCGATTTTGGCAGTATCGCCACCACCGTTATGCTTCGGCAGGGCGAAAAGATTCAACCGGCCGTTTGGCCTCGCTGCCTGCATCAGGCGCTGCTGTGCGCCTCCGACGACGGCGGGCGTTTTCTGACGGACGAGCTGCTGCCCAAAACCGCGTTGCTTCCCGATACGGGCGAAAGCACTTTCTACAGCGTCATGGATATGTTTACCGACGTTCCGGACGAATGGCGCGCCATCCTGCGGGACGGCCACATCTATTACCGGGAAAGCCTTGCGGCCCTGATGCGCAAGGGAGAAAATTCGCTATATTACGATATGAAATGGGGCGAGGAGGACTATGTGCTCCGCCTGATCCGCCTGTTTCTCAAGCAGGTCATGGTTCAGGCGTCCCTGTCGGCGAGGCTGTGGGGCTCCCCCTCGGTGTCCTGGCGCGTGTCCATGCCAAACGCGCTGCCCCTGTACCGGCAGGAGGCCTATTTGGAGATGATGCGCGGCCTCTCCCGGGAGGTGGCTCAGGAAACGGGCATGCCCCTCAGCCGGGATTGCCCGCCCGTGCTCTACGCTACCGAAAACCAGGCGGACGGCTTGTATTTTTTAAGCCGAAACGAGGTGAACGCCCATAGCGGCTATGTGAACATGGATATCGGCGGAGGCACGACCGACGTAAGCGTTTGGCTCAACAACGCGCGCCACGCGACCGTGGAATGCTCCTTGCTGCTGGGCTGCCGGCAAATGCTTTTTGATTCCCTCTCCTTGTGGCGGACGATGGATTTTGAGCAGGATTTCCTGGACGCTCCCGCCGCCGCCCGCGACGCGGCCCAGGAGGTGGCGCGCGCGCTCAGGCAGGGGGCCGCTACCGCGAGGGGACGCCAAAAAAGCATGCTTTTATTGGATGATTTCTTCGCCGGCTTTGGCGGGGACATCCGTTCCACCATGGCGCGCGCGCGCTCCGAGGGCCGCGTTACCTATGTGGAAAGCCTGCTTTTGTTTAACATTGGCTTTCTGTTTGCCATCGCCGGGGAGCTTCTGCACCGCGCCTGGCTGGACGAGGAGCTCCGGGCGCTCCTTCCCTCCAGGATGGAGCTTTGCGTGGCGGGCAACGGCGGCCAGCTTCTCAAGGCCTTCGACGATGAGCAGCGCGAAAAGCTGTGCCGGCTTGCGCTGAGCCGGCTGGATTCAGGCCATCCCCTTGCCGCGCTCCTGCCCGTACAAAGCCGCCATCCCAAGCAGGAGGTTGCCATCGGGCTTCTGAACGGGGAAGACGGCCTGCAAAGCGCCCTGCAAGGGGTGGACAGGTGGAATGGAACGCCTTCCGGCGGCGAACCCGCCGCGCGGCAAAATCTGCTGAAGGAATACCTGCCTAAGTTTTACGCGATTTTCCCCCAGGCGGCCAAGCGCATGATGCCGGACGCCTTCGAGGGAGACGGAGCCCGCGGCGGGGCGCGCCTGACAGCCACCGCCGGGATGGAGGTGGACACCATTTTTGAAAACGAGCGAATGAAAACCCCCGAGGACGATATGGCGGCCTACGTTCGCTGCTTTGCCGGGCTCAAACGGCTGTGGCGCGTCTGACAGGACGCGCCACAGCGGCAAAAAAGCATCGCGCCCTTTTAGCCAATATGGACGGCGCTTGCGTCCCCGGCGCAAACGGCCCGCCCCGCGTCGCCTTTGCGAAGGAGCCGGCCCGAAGCGCATGTCGGTCAGCGCTTCAATGCGTTTGAAGGGACTCCGGGGGCGCGGCGCGGGAGCGCTCCCGCCGCCGCCCAGCCGCTCGAGCGCGCCCGCGCGCGGCGATCAGGATGAGAGGAATTAAAAAATCATCGGCCCCTTGCGGGGCCGGCAAGGAGGCATCCCTATGTCGGAACCAATCCGGGAAACCTTTTCTTCCGTTACGGGCGCGCAGCTCGAAAAATGCCTTTGGCCCGCGGACGGCGAGGCAAAGGCCGTCGTGCAGCTTGTGCACGGCATGGCCGAGCATATCGACCGCTACGACGGGGTCGCAAAACGCCTGAACGCGGCCGGCTATGCCGTAGCCGGCCATACGCACCTGGGGCATGGCAAAAACGCGCCGATCAAGGGGTATTTTACCGACGAAAACGGTTGGGACGCCCTGATCGACGATACCCACGCCCTGCGGAAGCAGACGCAGGAGCAGTTTCCCGGCCTTCCCTACTTTTTGCTGGGGCACAGCATGGGCAGCTTCGTCGTTAGGACGTACTGCCTTCGGTACGAGGAGGGCCTTCAAGGCGTGATCCTAAGCGGCACCGGGCATTTTGCCAGGCCAATCGTCACCGCCGGAAGCGTGATTGCTTCGCTTCAATGCGCGCTGGGAATGGCGAAAAAGCCCAGCAAGCTCCTTCACCGCATGAACTTTTCCGCCAACAATCGGCAGGTTGAGAACCCCCGCACGGACAGCGATTGGCTCAGCAGGGACGCCGAGCAGGTGGATCGCTATATTGCCGACCCGCTGTGCGGCTTCATGTTTACCGCGCGCGCCTACCGCGACCTGTTCACGGGGCTGAAAAGGCTTTATCCCGACCGCATCGGCGCAATGAAAAAGGATATTCCCATTTTGGTGTTTTCCGGAGACCGCGACCCCGTCGGCGGCAACGGCGAGGGAGTGCGCGAAGTGGTCGGGGAACTGAAGGCGGCCGGGGTCGAGGATGTGACCCTCAAGCTCTATGAGGACGCGCGCCATGAGATCCTGAACGAGCTCAACCGCGACGAAGTCTATCACGACCTGATTCAATGGATGAACGAGAGGCTTGCGCGCTAGGCGCGCACAAATCGGGCAAGGGCTTGGGAGGCGACGCCTTCCAGCGTCCCTTGCCCCGCCAGCCGGGCAAAACCCGGCTTTGCGCTCCTCCGGCCCCGCCCCGAGCGGTCGGAATCCTCCTCATTGGACGCATCCCATGGTCATTGCCGCCCAAACAGCACGCCCATCAGCTCGACGCCGTCCGTCAGCGCCGGCACGCCGGCCATTTCCCGCTCGCAGAATTTCCTCGACGGCGCTGGAAGGCCCAACTGCTTTGCGGCCTTCACCGTCCGGCTGTCATAGACAGCGTATGGGACGGGTCCTCCGTCATGCGCGCGCGTCGTCAACAAGGTGGGATGATCGCTCAGCACCAGCAGGCGGAAATCCTCGCCGCTTTCCTCGAGCCGCTGGAGCAGGGGCGCGACCACGCGGCTTTCCACGTTCTGAACGGCTTCCAGTTTTCTGCCAAGATCGCCGGCATGCGCCATCTCGTCCGGCGCCTCGATATGCACGGCCGCAAAGTCGTCTCCCGCCTTCAGCGCCTCCACGGCGCAGCGCACCTTGCCCTCATAGTTGGTATCGAGGTCGCCGGTCGCGCCCTCCACGCGAGGCGTTTTCAGGCCCGCCAGCGAAGCGATGCCCCAAACCAGCGGCACGGCGCTGACGACCGTACCCCCGCGCCCATACTTTTCCCTGAAGGAAGGCAGCCTCATAGCCGTGGCCGCGCCCCAGGGCCAGATCATTGTGGCGGGCAGCTTGCCCTCGCTCACGCGCTTGCGGTTGACCGGATGGTCCTTGAGCGCCTCATAGCTGCATAGCATGAGGGCGCGGATATCCTCGCACAGCCGGACCGCGGCGGCATCGTCCGTTTCGCGCTCCAGGCGAGGCAGGAAGGGCTTGATTTCCCGTCCCAGCACGTTATGCGGCTCGGTCAGGCGCACGGCGGCCAGGTCCCGCGCGCCCGTGTTCATCACGCCTATGTGGCGGAAGGTATCCGTGACGGTGAGCTCCAGCCCGGCCCGCCTCATCAGCGCGGAAAACGCCGCATCCGCGAGCAGGGCGGCCATGAGCGCCCCGGCTTCTTCCCCATGGATATTCCCTCCGTTATGGCTCCGGATCACCAGGCTTCCGCCCGTATCGGGCGTTACGGCGCAGAGGTTGACCCGCAGGCTGACGCGCCCCTCCGGCACCGCTACGCCCATGCCCGCGGCCTCCAGCACGCTCCGGCCGGTATAGTACGTCTGGGGCGCATAGCCGAAGATGCTTAAAATCGCGGTATCGCTGCCCGCGGGCATCCCATGGGGCACCGTGAGCGCGCGGCCAAAGGAACATCCGGCGCAACGGTCAAACGCCGGAAGCGCCAGCGCCTCCAGCGGGGTTTTGCCCGCCAGTTGCGGCAGCGGAGCGTCCGCCATCCCATCGCCAATCACCAGCACATATTTCATCGCTTCCACATCCTTTGGGGCGGGCGTCCTTAACGGTCCGCTTCCTCCGCCCAGACAATATCGTCCCGAAGGCGGTAAATGGTCGCCCCGTATTTTTTGCGGCAGAAGGCGTCCACAAACCAGTCGATCTCCTTCACCGCGTCATATTGCACATAACCATAGCGTTCGCCGTTCCGGCTTTCGCCCTTCATGTTGCTGTCGCACCAGCGCACGGTATCGGTTTCGGGGTCGTAATCGGCAATGAAGATCATGCTGTGCGCGCCCGTGCCGTAATAGTATTTGGCCGCCATCTGGAAATAGTCGCCCCGCTTTGCCTGCCGCAGGAACTCGCGGGCCAGCTCCCGGTTTTCATCCTTGCTTTTATCCGGGTCATAGCGAAAGGAGGCGGCGGCGTAAAACGGGTTGCCCTCTGAGGCGGGCGTATCTTTCCATTCCACGCCGTACACATAGTCGATCATTTCTTTTTTGGGCTTGTTATCGGGGATGACCAGCTCCACGCCGGGGTACTCGGCCATGCGGAAGCGGTCGCGGTTCTGCCGGAACAGGTACACGGTAAAATTCTTGCACACGTAAATGTCCCCGCTATATTGCGCCCTTTGCGCGCGGCCGTTGGCCTCGTCGTATTTTTCCTTGGCCAGGCTGATAATGCCGTCAATGAAAGCCGTCCTCGCATCTTGATCGCCTTGCGGCTGCGCGGCGTGCTCTCCGTCAACGGAACCGGACGGAAGCGTCACGGCCGATCCGTCGCTGTCCGAGATGGTAATGGTAACCTCCGCCATGCCGGCCGGCAAGGCCACGCACAGCGCGATCAGCGCGAGGATCAGCGCGCGGCTGAAGCGGCCATAAGCAGACAATTTCATCCTCGGCTCCCCCTTTTGTCAGGGTTGTTTGATTCCCTATGCATTGTACACAATCCCGCGGCAAAAGTAAACCGCCGCGGAATTTGTCTGAAAAACAAATTTGGCACAGCAAGAAAAAGGAAATTTCGTTGACATTGAATCGGCGGCTTGTATAATATAATGAATACGCTTCATTAAGGTAAGCGCACGACTACCCTGAAGGAGGTCAACCTATGGCGACCGTCACCGTTAACGAAGATGTATGCAAGGGCTGCGGACTGTGCATCGACGCCTGCCCCAAGCACATCATGGAGATCGATAAATCCCACCTCAACAACAAGGGTTACCATCCGGCGCATTGCAAAGAACAGGAAAGCTGCATCGGGTGCGCATTCTGCGCGACCATGTGCCCGGACGTGGCCATTACCGTGGAACGATAAAGGAGGGATATGCCCATGAAACAACTCATGAAGGGCAATGAGGCCATCGCCGAGGCCGCCATTCAAGCGGGCTGCCGCTTCTTTTTCGGCTACCCCATCACGCCCCAGAACCAGGTGCCCGAGTATATGAGCAAGCGAATGCCCCAGGTGGGCGGCTGCTTTTTGCAGGCGGAAAGCGAGATTGCGGCCATCAATATGGTCTTTGGCGCGGCCGGGGCGGGCGCGCGCGTGATGACCAGCTCCTCCTCGCCCGGAATCAGCCTGAAGCAGGAGGGAATCAGCTACATCGTGGGCGCGGAGCTGCCGTGCGTTATCGTCAACATGGTGCGCGGCGGCCCGGGCCTGGGCAGCATACAGCCCGCCCAGAGCGACTATTACCAGGCCACGCGCGGCGGCGGGCACGGCGATTACCGCATGTGCGTGCTTGCCCCCAGCTCCGTGCAGGAGGCCGTGGACCTAATGCAGGACGCCTTTGACATCGCCGACCGCTACCGTAACCCCGTCATGCTGCTGGGCGACGGGCTGATCGGCCAGATGATGGAGCCTGTGGACATGGACAAGGCGCAGAGCCGCCGGCCCGCCGCGGACCTTGAGGAAAAAACATGGGCGGCAACCGGCCACGTCGCCTCGGCGGAGCGACCGCGCGCCGTTATCAACAGCCTGTATATCGATCCTGTGGCGTTGGAGGAGCACTGCCGGAAGCTTCAATCCAAATATGACAGAATGGCCGCCGCCGAATGCCGCTGGCAGGAAGAAATGCTGGACGACGCGGAAATTGTGCTGGTCGCCTATGGCACCACCAGCCGCGTGGCCCGCAGCGCGATGCGCAAATGCCGCGAACAAGGCATTAAAGTGGGAATGATTCGTCCCATCACGCTATGGCCCTTCCCGGAAGCCGCGATCCGGGCCTCTATCCCCACGGCGAAAAAATTCCTTTGCATTGAAATGAGCATGGGACAGATGGTGGACGACGTTCGCCTTGCGGTTAACGGCGAAAGACCCGTGGACTTTTACGGGCGTACCGGCGGCATCGTACCCACCGTCAAAGAGCTTGCGGACAAAATCGTCGAACTGAGCGGCGCGGAGAATCGGGATTTTTTCCGGCAGGTTGAGGCGGCCGCCGGCGCGGTGGGCGAAAAGCTCGAAGAATTTGGCAAAAAAGTAGATGAAAAGATCAACAGCCCCGAATTTGTAGAAAAATCCGAAAACCTGAAAAAGCAGGTGGGCGAGGCGGCCGCCAAGGCGGCGGACGGGCTCGCCAAGGGCGCTACCTTCATTGCCGAGGGGCTTGGAAAGGCGTTTGACGCCATCAAGAAGGAACTTGACAAAAAGGACGACGGGAAAGGGGGCGAGCAGTAATGGCCATCGTGTTTGAAAAGACCAAAATGCTTTGTGAAAAGCCTTTCCACTACTGCCCCGGATGTACCCATGGCATTATCCACAGGCTGGTGGCAGAGTCGTTGGACGAGCTGGGTTTGGGCGACACGGCGATTGGCGTGGCCCCTGTCGGCTGCGCGGTTTTCGCCTACGATTATTTTAACTGCGATATGCTGGAGGCCGCGCATGGCCGCGCGCCCGCCGTGGCGACGGGCGTTAAGCGCGTGCAGCCTCAGAAGGCCGTGTTTACCTATCAGGGAGACGGCGACCTGGCAAGCATCGGCGCGGCGGAAATTGTTCATGCCGCAACGCGGGGAGAAAAGATTACGGTCATTTTCGTCAACAACGCCATCTACGGCATGACGGGCGGGCAGATGGCCCCCACCACGCTGCCGGGTCAGGTGACCACGACCAGCCCTTATGGACGCGACGTAAACCATTGCGGCTATCCCGTGCATGTGTGCGAAATGCTTTCCACGCTGAACGGCCCCGCTTATATCGAGCGCGTGAGCGTGCATGACGTGCCCAACGTAAAAAAGGCGAAATCGGCCATTCAAAAGGCGTTCCAGCTTCAAATGGAAGGGCGTGGCTTTACCATGGTGGAGGTGCTGTCCTCCTGCCCGACCAATTGGGGCAAAACGCCCAAGGAAGCCCTTGAATGGGTGAAGAGCGATTTGATTCCCGCATATCCGCTTGGCGTGTACAAGGACGTGACAAAGGGAGGCGACGAGTAATGGAAAAGCAATTCCTGATTGCCGGATTCGGCGGGCAGGGCGTGCTGCTGATTGGCCAGCTCATCGCCAAGGCCGCGATGCGCCAAGGCCGCGAGGTGAGCTGGATGCCCAGCTACGGCCCCGAAATGCGCGGCGGCGAGGCCAATTGCGCGGTGGTCGTCAGCGACGAGCCCATCGGCAGCCCGCTGGTGAGCGAGCCGCCGGTGCTGGTGGCCATGAACAAGCCCAGCCTGGTAAAGTTTATGCCGGCAATGCCTGCCGGCGGCACGCTTCTTTACAATTCCTCGCTGATCGAGGGCGTCGAGCTCCGGCGGGATATTGAAGCGGTCGCCGTGCCTTGCAACGAAATAGCCGACCGCCTGCAGAACAGCCGCGTCGCCAACATGGTCATGCTGGGCGCCATCCAGGCCGCGACCGACGCTGTGACCGGGGAAAGCCTGATGGAAACGCTCCGCGACTGGCTGGGCGAGAAGAAGGCCGCCATGCTGGAGATCAACCGCCGGGCCATCGAGGAAGGCCAGGCCCTGGCAAGGAAGTAAGCATAAGGGAAAAGGCCGGGACTTTTCCGACGAAACGGGCTTCCGCCGTTCCTGGGGCGCGGCTTAGAAAACCCGCAAGGACGCCTTTCCGCGAAAGGTTTTCAGCCCCGCCGCGCAAGCGGGCGCGGGGACGCGAAAAGCATTCCCGCAATCCCGAACGGGCGCGGGATGGCATGGAGCCGTATCGTCCCCGCCCTCCGGGCCTTCTTAAAGGAAGGGCCTTGGCAGATCCCTATGATGCGGGCATCGCCCCAAAGCAAGAAAGCGCGGCGAGAGCGTCAACGGGGTTTCAGCCGGGCAAAGCCGGTCGTCCGCTCTTTTATCCGCGGGTTTTCAGGGCGTTCTGGGCCGTCGATCGCAAGGTCGGCGGCTTTTCCTCAGCGAGAAGAAAAGAGGAAGGAAGCATGGCCGCAAGCCTGGACCGCCGCGTTGCCAAGCGCGGCCCGATGGAAAACAGCATTACGGAGGGCGTCATTTGGAGAAATCTCCTCGCCTTCTTTTTTCCGATTTTGCTTGGCACGTTCTTTCAGCAGCTCTATAATACCGCCGACGCGATCATTGTCGGCAAATTTGTGGGCAAGGCGGCCCTGGCCGCGGTCGGCGGAGCTACGGGAAACCTGATTAACCTGGTGGTGGGCTTTTTTGTGGGCCTTTCCTCCGGGGCCACGGTCATCCTGTCCCAGTTTTTCGGTGCGCGCAAGGGCCGCGAGGCCGCTCAGACCGTGCATACCGCGGCCGCCCTGGCGCTGGCGGGCGGACTGCTGCTGACGGCGCTGGGCATGGCCTTTTCCCCTTCGATTCTTTCGCTCATGGGCACGCCGGCGGAGGTCATGGATTTTGCGGTAACCTATACGCGCATCTATTTTGGCGGCATGATCCCCTCCCTCGTCTACAACGTCGGCTCAGGGATTCTTCGGGCCGTGGGGGATTCCCGGCGGCCCCTGTATTTTCTGATTTACGCGTGCATGGTCAACATTTTACTGGACATTCTCCTGGTGGTGGGCCTGGAAATGGGCGTCGCCGGCGCGGCGCTGGCGACGGTCCTTTCCCAAACGGTCAGCGCCGCGCTGGTCACGGCAACGCTGTGCCGCTCGCCGCTGGCCTATCGGCTGGAATGGCGGCAAATCCGCTTTCACGGCGAGCTTTTAGGAAAGATTTTGCGTCTGGGCCTGCCCGCCGGATTGCAATCCGTCATGTATTCCCTTTCAAACGTGATTATTCAGGCCAGCATCAACCGCTTCGGCACGGACGTGCTGGCAGCCTGGACGGCCTACGGCAAAATGGACGGCCTGTTCTGGATGACAATCAGCGCCTTCGGCGTGGCCATCACCACCTTTGTCGGGCAGAATTTTGGGGCGGGACGCTATGACCGCGCCAAAAAGAGCGTGCGGGTTTGTCTGCTCATGGCGCTGGGCGCGACCCTCGTGCTGAGCGCCTTTTTGATCCTGTTCGCGGAGCCCCTGTTTCACCTGTTCACAGACGACCGGCTCGTCATCCGCCAGGGGCTCGAGATGCTGCGGATGCTCGCGCCCACGTACTTCACCTACATCTGCATTGAAATCCTGTCAGGCGCGCTTCGGGGGGCCGGGGACACCCTTCTTCCCACGCTGATGACGCTGGCCGGGGTGTGCCTGCTGCGCGTGGTATGGATTATGGGCGTCGCGCCGCCTTATCACAGCCTGTTCGTGGTTCTGCTGAGCTATCCCATTACCTGGGTCGTCACTTCAGCCATGTTTCTGGCGTACTATTGCAAGAGCGGCTGGCTGAACCGGTGTATTCGCAGGGCCGGGCTGGAAAAAGAGGCATAGCGGTCTCTGAACGGAGCGCCGCCGGCGGCCGGCCTTGCACGGATGGATGGATCGGATGCTTGGATGGGATTGATCCGGGGCGGCATGGCTGAAATCCACACGGCAAAAGCGGCGCTTATACAAGCATGATTATGAAAGCGAGCAAGCATATGAACCAAGAGGAATTTCATCGCTTTATTTCCAAAACGCAGGAAAACATTTGCCAGATTACCGCGCTGAAAAATGGGATCGTCGCAATCAACGATACCTGGCATCATTATAAAACAACCGATACCGTACACGTCATGTCGGCGACCAAGAGCGTCGTTTCCCTGCTGATCGGGATTGCGGTTGACAAGGGGCTCGTCAAAAGCATCGACCAGCCGGTGCTGGACTTTTTCCCGGACTATACCGTTAAGCGCGGAGAGAAAACCATTCAGCAGGTGACGATCCGGCGCCTGCTGACGATGACCGCGCCATATAAATACAGGTCGGAGCCGTGGACAAAGGTTTGCTCCAGCGATGACTGGACCGTTGCGGCGCTTGACCTGCTGGGAGGCAGAGCCGGGCTGACCGGGCAGTTCAGGTATTCTACGCTGGGCATCCATATCCTGACCGGAATCCTTTCAAAGACCTCCGGCCTGTCAACGGTCGATTTTGCAAACCAGGTTCTTTTTACTCCGCTGGGCATTGCGCCGCGCAGAAATTATCTTGCCATGACCGCCGAAGAGCATAAGGCGTTTACCCTGTCAAAGACGCCGCACGGTAACGTCTGGTTTGTCGATCCCAAAGGCGTGGGCGCGGCAGGGTACGGCCTCTGTCTTTCCGCGGAAGAGATGGCGGTAATCGGCCAGATGTGCCTCGGGTGCGGAACGTATGGAGGAAAGCGCGTTGTTTCATCTGAATGGATAGCGGAAAGCACCGAGCCGCGCGTTCAGTGCGGCGGCGATTTCCGGAATATGCTGTATGGCTATCTTTGGTGGATTATTGATGAGAAGAAGCATATCTATGCCGCGATCGGAAACAGCGGGAACGTGATTTACGTGAATTCGGAAAGCGCAACCGTCATCGCCGTCGCGGGAACCTTCAAGCCGACTGTCTCTGACAGGATTGATTTGATCCAGAAGGAAATCGAGCCTTTATTGGACGCCTTCACGACGGTTTAACAAGCCTGTGAGCGTCCCGTCTGATTGAAAAAGGCGTGCGATTTAAGAATGGACGCAACCCTTTTAAGGCGCGCCAAAGCGCCCCAGGCGCGTTTGCCCGAGGCGCTTCAGCGTGAAACCCTCCCGTACCCCTGCGCATACACGGACAACGGGCGGCTTATGAAACCGCTATGCCTTGAAAGCCTGCTCCGCCTTCCTGTCCCTGCGCCGGTTTTGGAAAATCGGCAGCGCCACCTGCTGCTTGCTCAGGATGTCGAAGGCGACCGCGCCCAGCAGCACGAGGCCCTTGACCACCTGCTGCGTATTGGAGGAGATGCCCATGATGGACATTCCGTTATTCAACACGCCCATAATCAGCGCGCCGATGAGCGTGCCGCCGACCGTGCCGATGCCGCCATACGCCGACGCCCCGCCAATGTAGCACGCTCCGATAGCGTCCAGCTCAAAGCTCTGTCCGGCCTGCGGGCTGGCGCTGTTCAGCCTTGCGGCGAACACCAGGCCCGCCACCGCGGCCAAAAACGCCATGTTCACATAGCTCAGGAACAGCAGCCTGTTGGTTTTGACGCCGGACAGGCGCGCCGCCTTTTCATTGCCGCCCAGCGCATACAGGTGACGGCCCATCACCGTCTTGGTGGTAAAATAGGTGTAGCATATCAGCAGGATGCCGAGGATAATCAGTACTGTGGGAATGCCGCGGTACTGTGCCAAAATGGTAAAGAACCAGATCAGCGCGGCGGAGATGACCACCAGCTTGAGCGCCAGCGCCGCCGCCCCGTCCGAGGCATAGCCCTTGCGCTTGCGGTTGCGGTTGTTAAGCGCCTGCGCCACGCAAAACACGGCGGCCACGGCGACGCCTACCAGCAGGCAGGTCATGTTGATCTTTTTTCCAAACAGCTCGACCGTACCCACGATATCGCCCACAAAGCCCGTGGACAGGGCAAGGTAGTTGTCTGGAAACGGCGCGAGCGTCAAGCCGTTGAGCACCAGCAGCGCAAGGCCGCGGAAAACCAGCATGCCCGACAGCGTGACGATGAACGCCGGAATGCGCACATACGCAATCCAAAAGCCCTGCCACATGCCGATCAAAATGCCGATCACCAGGCACGCCGCGATAGCCAGATAGGTGTTCCAGCCCCACGAAATGATGAACGTGCCCGCGCAGGCGCCCACCAGCGCAACCACCGAGCCGACCGCCAGGTCGATATTGCCGCCTGTGAGGATGCACAGCAGCATGCCCACGGCGAGGATGACCACATACGCGTTTTGGAACACGATGTTGGAAACGTTCATAGGCTTGAGCAGCTTGCCGCCCGTCATGATCTGAAACAGGATGATGATGACCACCAGCGCCATCAGCATGGTGTACTGCTTCATGTTTCCCTTAAACCTTGTCTTCAGGTTGCTCATGCGCCGATCTCTCCCTTACTGTCTTGCATGATGTAGCTCATGATGGCCTCCTGCGAGGCTTCCTCGGCCGAGAGCTCCGCGATGAGCCTGCCCTCGTTCATCACGTAAATGCGGTCGCACATACCCAAAATCTCCGGCAGCTCGGAGGAGATCATCAGGATGGACTTGCCCTGTTCGACCAGCTCGTTGATAATTTGATAAATTTCATATTTCGCGCCCACGTCAACGCCGCGGGTCGGTTCATCCATCAGCATAATATCCGGCTCGGCGAACATCCACTTGCCCACCAGCACCTTCTGCTGGTTGCCGCCGGAAAGGTTGCCCACTAGCTGCTCCACTGTGGGGGCCTTGATGCCCAGCTTTTCCTGGTATTCCTTGGCTCGGTTCAGCTCCAGGTCCTTGTCCAGAATGCCGTGCTCCGAAATAAATTGAGGCCGGGCCAGCGTGATATTGTGCTTGATGCTGTTGGAAATGATGAGGCCGTTCCCCTTGCGGTCCTCGCTGACGTAGGCGAAGCCATGCTCGATGGCCTGCGGGATGCTGTGAAGGTACAGAGGCTCGCCGTCCTTATATAGCTCGCCGGAGATATTCGACCCGTAGGCCCTGCCAAAAATGGACATGGCAAGCTCCGTGCGCCCCGCGCCGATCAGCCCGGCGATGCCGACTACCTCGCCCTTATGAACCTTCAGGCTGACATGATCCACCACCCTTTTTTCGCTGTACAGAGGATGATAAACCGTCCAATCCCTTACCTCCAGGGCGACCTCCCCGATATGGTGCTCGCGCGCCGGGAACCGGCTGGTCATCTCCCGGCCGACCATGCCCTTGATGATGCGCTCCTCGGTGATATCGTCCGACGCGCTGTCCAGCGTTTCAATGCTCTGGCCGTCGCGGATGACGGTGATCTGATCGGCGCAATATGCAATTTCATTCAGCTTATGAGAAATCATGATGCTGGTAATGCCCTTTTCCCGCTTAAAGGCGATCAAAAGATCCAGCAGCTTTTTGGCGTCGCTTTCGTTGAGCGAGGAGGTTGGCTCGTCCAGAATCAGCAGCTTCACGTTCTTGGCCAGCGCCTTGGCGATTTCGGCAAGCTGCTGCTTGCCCATGCCGATATCCTTAACCAGCGTGCGCGGGTTTTCATGCAGGCCGACCATCTCCATATAGCGCTCCGCCTGCTGGTACGTCTTGTCCCAGTTGACGATGCCGTGCCGCGCCTGCTCGTTTCCCAAAAACATGTTTTCAGCGATGCTCAGATAGGGAACCAGAGCCAGCTCCTGATGAATAATGACGATACCAAGCCTTTCGCTGTCCTTGATGGATTTGAAGCGGCAGGCGCGGCCCTGATAAATGATATCCCCCTCATAGGTACCATAGGGATAAATCCCGCTCAGCACGTTCATCAGCGTGGATTTTCCCGCGCCGTTTTCCCCGCAGATCGCGTGGATTTCCCCCTCCTCGACCTCGATATTGACCCGGTCGAGCGCTTTGACGCCCGGGAATGTCTTGGTGATGTTCTGCATTTTGAGGATCGTGTTGCCCAAGGAACCTCCCTCCCGAGTCTGGAACAGGGAGGCGGGCAAGGCCCGCCTCCCCGCCGGTTATTGTGGCGTATGCCGCGAATCCGGATCAGTCGGCCAGCTGCTCCGCGGTATAGTAGCCGCTGTCGATCAAGAGCTCCTGATAGTTGCCCGCGTCCGCGAACACAGGGGTGCACAGGAAGCTGGGAACCTCGAATACGTTGTTGTCGTACACGTTGTTGGTCTCAGGGGTCTCGCCGTTCATGATAGAGGTTACCATCTTCACGGTCTGCGCCGCCAGGGTGCGGGTATCCTTGAACACGGACATGGCCTGGAGGCCCTTAATCATGTTCTTGGTGTTGGCGATGTCGCAGTCCTGGCCGGTGATGACCGGGTACGCGTCGCCCTCGAAGCCCGCGTTCACCAGGCTGTTGGTTACGCCCAGGGCGGTGGAGTCGTTGGAGCACATCACCATGTCCAGCTTCGTGCCGTCGCTGTAGTAGGCGGCGATCAGGTTATCCATGCGGGCCTGGGCCTTTTCAGACGACCAGCTCGGCGTGGCGATGGTTTCAAAATCGGTCTGGCCGCTCTTGCAAACCAGCTTGCCACTGTCCAGGTAGGGCTTGAGCACGTCATACGCGCCGCTGAAGAAGAAGCGCGCGTTGTTGTCGTCCGCGGAGCCGCCGAAGAACTCGATGTTGAAGGGGCCCTCCGCGTTGTCCAGGTCGAAGCGGTCCTTGAGGTAGGTGCCCTGAATGGTGCCCACGGCGTAGTTGTCAAACGTGGTGTAGTAGCTGATGGCGTCGGTATCCATGAGCAGCCGGTCGTAAGCGATGACGGGGATTCCGGCTTCCTTGGCCTGCGCAAGCACCGTGCCCAGCGCGCTGCCGTCGATGGAGGCCACCACCAGCAGCTTGCACTCGTTGAGGATCATGTTTTCAAGCTGGCTGACCTGCGTGGCCACCTCGTTGTTGGCGTACTGGAGATCGACCTCGAAGCCGGCGGCTTCCAGCTCCTTTTTCATGTTCTCGCCGTCCTGGTTCCAACGCTGGAGGCTCTGGGTAGGCATCGCAACGCCGACCTTTCCCTCCGCCAGCGCCGCGCCCGCAAGGGACAGCGTCAGCACAAGAGCCAACAGAACCGCAATCGTCTTTTTCATCCTAAAATCCACTCCTTTTTATTTTTAGGCCTTTCTCCGAAGGCCTGAAAAACGGTGCGCAAACAAAGGGCTTTTCGTCCGCCCTTTTATGTGCTCGAGCACACTTTGGTCAACTATCTTTCGTTCCCATTCCCGTTGTCAACACCCATTATAACCAGATATTTGCATTTGTCAATAGCGCACAAAGAATTTTTTATATTTACAGCGTTATGTTCATAATGCTTTTAATAGGATGGAGATTTCCATGCGAACGCGGACAAATCCAACAAAGACAATCCATTGCGCATTTTCCCACGTCGGCGCTGTTTACGCCAAAACAAGCGTTTTCAGGATTCCTTGACTTTTGGCGCGCTTCGACCTATGATGCTCTCGCCGCTTACTTTGTTTGGAAAGGAATCCATACGCAATGACCATTAAGGAAATCGCCCGAATTTGCGGAGTCAGCCGGGGAACGGTGGACCGCGTGCTCAACAAGCGGGGGCGCGTGAAGCCGGAAACCGAGGCCCTGATTATGAAAACTATTGAAAGCCTTGGCTACACCAAGAATATCGTGGGTCGCGCCCTCACGGTCAGGCGAACCGCGCCCGTCATCGGCGCAATCCTTTGCAGCGACGGCAACCCCTTCTTTGACGATGTCATTCTGGGGCTGCGAAAGGCGGAGGCGGAGCTGCAGGATTACGGCGCGACGGTCCTGCTGCGAACCATGCGCGGCTACGAGGTGCAAAAGCAGCTTGCCCTGATCGATTCGGTTGCGGAGCAGATCACGGCGCTGGTCATACAGCCGATCAACGACCCCCGCGTCGAGGCGCGCCTTTGCGAGCTGAAACGGGAGGGCATCCCGACGGTAACGGTCAACACGGATATTGAAAACAGTTGCCGCTGCTGCTATGTGGGCAGCGATTATGAAACGGGCGGCGAAACCGCGGCCGGCCTGATGCGGCTGGTAACCAACGGCCGCGCGAGACTCGGCGTCATCACGGGCGTCGATACGCTGATGGGCCATGTGCTCAGGCTGCGGGGCTTTGAAAAGCATCTCCGGGAAATCTGCCCGCATATCGTCTTTCTGGACCGGGACAGCGCGATGGACGACCCGGAGCACGCGTACCTCGTAACGCGGCGGATGCTCGAGCGCCATCCCGACATGGACGCCCTTTTTGTGGTGGCGGCAGGGGCGTACGACGTTTGCCGCGCGGCGGTCGACGCCGGGCGGGAGTCCGCCCTGCGCGTCGTCGCCTATGACGACGTCCCTTCCACCAGGGAAATGATGCGCCGGGGCGTCATCCGCGCGGTCGTCTGCCAGCAGCCCGCCGAACAGGGATACCGGTCCGTGCGCGCCGCGTTTGATATGATCCTGTCCGGCGAGATGGCCGAGGATGAAAAAATCATCATGGAAAATCAAATCAAGATTGCCGAGAACCTGTAACGAGCGCAAGCATTCATCTGAGGAGGCGAGCCCCATGGATATTCAGTACCTGCTCTGGCTTCAGGACCTGCGCGCCGCGACGGGCGGAGCGCTCGACGGCCTTTTTCTGGCGCTGAGCGGGCTGGGAGAGGCGGTCGTGCCGCTGCTGCTTGCCTGCGGCATCTACTGGTGCCTTGACAAGCGCACGGGCATCCGCTTGTTTTTTGCCTGCAACGTGGGCGACCTCCTCAACGGCGCGCTGAAGCTATCCTTCTGCGTATACCGGCCGTGGGTGCGGGACGCCCGCGTCCAGCCCGCGCGCGGCGCTCTCGGCGGCGCGACCGGCTACTCCTTCCCCAGCGGACATTCCAGCAAAGCGGTCTCCGCCTACGGCGAGCTGGCCGTTACAAACCGGAGGCGCAAGCCGCTGGCGGCCTGCCTGCTCGCGCTGGCGGCGCTTATACTCTTCTCTCGCAATTATCTGGGCGTGCATACTCCGCAGGATGTACTGGCTGGGGCCGCGGTGGGCGTAGCGGCGCTGTGCCTGGCGCGCGGGACGCTTCGCTGGGCGGACGGCGGCCCCCGCCGCGACCTCCTGGTTATGGCGGCTGGGCTGGCGCTGTGCGCGGCTGTCATCGCATACGCGGTGCTCAAGCCTTATCCGATGGATTATGTGAACGGCGTGCTTCTGGTCGATCCCGTCAAAATGCAGCCGGACGCCTTCAGCGCGGCCGGCGCGGTCGCCGGGCTTCTGTTGGGGTGGGTGTGGGAGCGGCGGCGCGTCCGCTTTGAAACGGCGGGAAGCGCCGTCGCCAAGCTAATCCGGTTTGCCTCCGGCGTTTTTTTGCTGATCCTTCTCTATTTTGTGGTACGGAAAGGGCTGATCGCCCTGGTTGGCCGCAATTGGGGCAATCTGCTGGGCGCCTTCCTGCCGGTTCTGTACGCCGTGGCTGTGCACCCGCTGCTGTTTACCCGCGCGGAAAGCCGACTGCACCGTCGCAGGGAAAACGCTCAGGCAGGGGTCTGAAACGCGTGATAACGCGGGGAACGCGGCGTGTTTTTTCTTCGTTGACAAATGCAGCCGGAGACGCTATAATAAAAGCATGTAAAAATGTGCTCGAGCACGCAACCAACATTTTACCAATCCATACATCCCCGGCGTGAAAGGAGCGTTTTCCATGGCTGAAATCTTTCAACAACTCCCCAAGGTGACATACGAGGGCCCGCACTCCAAAAAACCGCTGGCCTTCAAATACTATCAGCCCGACCGCCTGGTGATGGGCAAGCCGATGAAGGAGCACCTGCCCTTTGCCATGGCGTGGTGGCACAACCTTTGCGCGACCGGCGTGGATATGTTCGGCGCGGGGCCGGCGGACAAAAGCTTCGGCGCCGTTCCCGGAACCATGGAGCATGCGCGCGCCAAGGTGGAGGCCGGTTTCGAGTTCATGCAAAAGCTGGGCCTTGAATACTTCTGCTTTCACGACGCGGATTTGGCGCCCGAGGCGGAAACCATTGCCGAGACGAACGCGCGCCTGGACGAAATCACCGACCTTATCAGGAAAAAAATGGCCGCTACCGGCATCAAGTGCCTCTGGGGCACCGCCAATATGTTTGGCAACCCCCGCTTTATGAACGGAGCCGGCTCCTCCAACAGCGTGGACGTGTTCTGCCATGCCGCCGCCCAGGTCAAAAAGGCCCTCGAATGCACCGTCAAGCTCGGCGGCAGGGGATATGTGTTCTGGGGCGGACGCGAGGGCTATGAAACGCTGCTGAACACCGATATGAAATTTGAACAGGAAAATATCGCCGCGCTGATGCGAATGGCGGTTGAGTATGGCCGCTCCATCGGCTTCACGGGCGATTTCTTCATCGAACCCAAGCCAAAGGAGCCCATGAAGCACCAGTACGACTTTGACGCCGCCACCGCCATTGGATTTCTGCGCCAATACGGGCTGGATCAGGACTTCAAGCTCAATATCGAGGCAAACCACGCCACGCTCGCGGGTCATACCTTCCAGCATGATCTTCGCGTTTCCGCCATCAACGGCATGCTCGGCTCCATCGACGCCAACCAGGGAGATTACCTGCTGGGCTGGGATACGGACCAGTTCCCCTCCAACGTTTACGAAACCACCCTTTGCATGTACGAGGTCCTTAAAGCCGGCGGACTGCAAAACGGCGGCTTTAACTTTGACGCCAAAAACCGCCGCCCCTCCTATACGTTGGAGGACATGTTCCTGGGTTATATCCTGGGAATGGATACCTTTGCGCTGGGCCTTATCAAGGCCGCGGAGCTCATCGAGGACGGTCGTGTGGACGCCTTTGTCAAGGAGCGCTACGCGTCCTATTCCGACACCGCCATCGGCAGGAAAATACGCTCCGGAAACGCTACCCTGGAGGAATGCGCGGCGGTCGCGCTCCAAAACGGCGCGCCCGAGCTGCCCGGCAGCGGCAAGCAGGAATATTTGGAAAGCGTCGTCAACAGCATCCTCTTCGGCGCGTAAGAAAGGAGCTTTCCCATGAGCATGAAATACCTGCTGGGGATCGACCTTGGCACCAGCGGGACCAAAACCGTCCTGTTCCGGCAGGACGGACAGGCCGTATGCTCCGCCACGGCGGAATACCTCATGGCTCAGCCGCAAAACGGCTGGGCGGAGGAGAATCCGGAGGATTGGTGGAACGCCGCCGTGGAAACGCTGCGCCGCGTCCTCAGCGACAGCGGCATTCATCCGGGGGATATCGCCGGGATCGGCATTTCCGGACAGATGCACAGCCTGGTCATGCTGGACGAGGCGGGCAAGGCGCTGCGGCCCGCGATCCTCTGGTGCGACCAGCGCACTGCCGCCGAGTGCGATGAAATCACCCGCCTGGTAGGGGCGGACCGGCTGATTGACATTACCGCCAACCCCGCTCTGACGGGCTTTACGGCCAGCAAAATCCTTTGGGTGCGCAACCACGAGCCCGAGCTGTACGCCAGATGCCGCCATATTCTGCTGCCCAAGGATTACCTCCGTTACCGCCTCACCGGGGTGTTTGCCACGGAGGTGAGCGACGCCAGCGGCATGCAGCTCCTGGACGTACCCAAGCGGCGCTGGAGCGCCGAGGTGCTTGAGAAGCTGAACATTGATCCCGACCTGCTGGGCAAGGTGTATGAAAGCCCCGATATCACGGGCGCCGTCACCTCCGAGGCCGCGGCGCTGACGGGCCTCGCCGCCGGAACGCCTGTTGTGGGCGGAGCCGGGGACAACGCCGCCGCCGCGGTGGGCACGGGCGTCGTAGCCGACGGCCGGGCCTTTACGACAATCGGCACGTCGGGCGTCGTCTTCGCGCATACCGATGAGCTGTCCATCGACCCGCAGGGGCGCGTGCACACGTTCTGCTGCGCCGTGCCGGGCGCGTGGCATGTGATGGGCGTGACGCTGGCGGCGGGCCTCAGCCTGAAATGGTTCAGGGACACCTTCTGCCACGCCGAGATGGAAGCGGCGGAGGGAATGGGCGTGGACCCTTACGAGCTGATGAACGGCGAGGTCGCGCAAAGCCCGCTTGGCGCAAACCGCCTCTATTTTCTGCCTTATCTGATGGGCGAGCGCACCCCGCACCTGGACCCCGACTGCCGGGGCGTATTCTTCGGCCTGAGCGCCATGCATCAAAAGCGCGACCTGATGCGCGCCGTCATGGAGGGGGTTAGCTATTCCCTCCGGGACTGCCTGGACATCTTATCCGGCATGGGCGTCAAGCCCGAGCGGATGCTGGCGTGCGGCGGCGGCGGGCGAAGCGCCGTCTGGCGCCAAATGCTGGCCGATATATTCGGCTGCCCCGTATGCACGGCGCAAAGCAACGAGGGGCCGGCCCTGGGCGCGGCCATTCTCGCGGGCGTCGGCGCAGGGCTTTATCCAAGCGTCCGCGAGGCCTGCGACCGGATGATCCGGGTGGGCGGCGAACAGCCGCCTATTGCCGAAAACGTCGCGGCGTACCGCCGTGGGTATGAGATGTACCGATCGCTGTATCCCTGCCTGAAGGATGCGTTCCGCCGGTTGGCGGAGTAAGGCTTGTTCTTTCCAACGCGGCGCGCCCATGCCGGCGCGCCGCGTCAGTCTGTCAAAGAGCCTCTTGATAAGCCGGTTTGGAGGAACCGCCGCTCCTCCACATAAAATCGTATCGCCCGGCTGACCTGCGGTCGGCAATTGATCCGGTGCTTTTGATGTGCGCAGCACCCAGGCGGGCGGTGGGCTTGCGCCTACGGCGTAAGCATGATCCCCTATCAGCAAAAATGGCGCTTTGCTCTACGCCGGCGCGCCGCGTTTTGCGCTTGATGCGGCGCGCCGCCGGTGTTATGATAAGGTTCAGGCATTCCCCAGGGAAAGGAAGGGTCGTTTATGCGCGTATTCATCGACGCGGACGCCTGTCCCGTTACGGACATCGCCATCCGTATTTCCCTTGCCCACCGCGCGCAGGTCACGCTCGTTTGTGACGACGCCCATGAGCTTTCCCGCGAAGGGGCGGTCACGCTCACCGTCGCGCGCGGCGCAGACAGCGCGGATTTTGCCCTGGTCAACCTGCTTGACCGCGGGGACGTGGTGGTCACGCAGGATTACGGCCTCGCCGCCATGTGCCTGTCCCGGGGCGCGCGGGTGCTTCATCAGGACGGGTGGGAATATACGGCGCGCAACATCGAGGGGCTGCTGAGCATGCGCCACGTGGCGCGCAAGGCGCGCAGAGGGGGCGGGCGGGTAAAGGGGCCGCCCAAGCGGCTGAGGGAAGACGACGACGCGTTCGCCCGCGCGCTGAAGGCAATCCTTAGGGAGTGTCCAAAGTAAGGATTTTGTGATATAATAGGAAGTATGAAGAAGATAACAGAAGTGGCATGGAAAAAGTGCCCGAAATGCGGAAAAACCAGGAATCAAATCAAGGCGGGTTTCAATGGGTCGGGAAGTCAACGC
>DBGEOK010000068.1:0-5372 GCA_048370855.1 Candidatus Limiplasma sp.
AAAATCAATATTTAAATTAAAAAAATGAGAAAAAAGTGTTGACAAATTCAACTAAATAGTATATAATACAATCATGAAGTTGATAATTCAACTTCAAAGAAACCAACCTCCCAAGACAAGGCGGACGGTGAGTAACCAAGAACGCCAGGCAAGAGCGGAACGGGATTCGGACGGCGAAAGCGACGCGAAACGCCCACCGCCTCTTGGGAGGAAACAAAGGAGAAACACCGCCCCGGAGGTCACGAGGGCAGAAAGGAAACCCACATGAAAAAATACAGTTCTTCTTTGGCCGACCTGATCCAGAGCGCCGTGACCGATTGCATCGAATGCGGAAGCGGCATGGCCAGCACGCCTAACGACATCAACGAGGGAACCGTCGTCTATGCGAATTGGGCTGACAACGAATGCGACGTCGAGGTCACTATCTCGCAATGCGGAAATCCGTTGTACGTTTACATCGAGCACGATGTTGCCGGAAAGGTTTGGTGAATTTCGTGACTGGCCCCTCCCTAAACAAAACACCCGTGACCTGCCATTAGCTTGGTAGGCAGAGCAGGTCACGGGCCACCCACCAAGTCCAAAGAAGGAGAATGGAGGATAGATGCATTATAGCATCCCCATCCTTCTTTGGCAAATACAGAGGAGGATTTTTTCATGAGGATGGATTTTTCCCGCGAGAATGCCGCCACGGATTCCACGCAGGCACAGTCAAACGAGGCCGGCACCTTCCACATCACCGGCACGCATCCCGACCTGATAAGCCTCGGCGCTGACCTTGCCAACCACGGATATCAGGGCTTCATGGTTCCCGCAACATCCGGAATGGCCCTCAACATCGTTGTTCTCGACGCCCACGCCGAACTGGAGGTTCGCAGGCTGTATAAGAAATGGCGCGCCACCCATCTCATCCTGTAACACAGAGCTTACGATCAATCAAGGAGGAATACCCATGAAATACAACGGCACGTACACCTGCGGCCATGACGGCGTGTGCGACGTCGTCGGCCCCGGCAAGGACCGCGAATGGAAGATCAGAAAGCATTTTTCCGGCCCGTGCCCGGAATGCGCCGCCCAAATCGCCCGCGAGCGTGCCGAGAAGGCCGCCCAGGACGCGGAGGAGCAGGGCGTCCCCGCCCTCGTTGGAAGCGATAAGCAGATCGCATGGGCGACCGAAATCCGCGCCAGCTTCCTGCGTGAGGTTGAGGCGGAGAACATGCGCGCGGACGGCCCGAACGCCGACGCCATCCTGACCCACATTATCACCAACTGCACCCGCGCGTCCTACTGGATCGACTGCCGGGGACAGAGCGCCAAGAGCATTGCGCGCGGTTATGTTGCGGCCCACCGCGAGGCGCTTATAGCGTATGTCGAGGCCCGGCGCGAGGCGGCGGACGAAACCGCAGAGGCCGCCCAGCAGGAGCAGATGATCTCCCCGGAAAGCCCCATCTCCGACGCCGCCGCCGAAATTCGCGTCAGCGTGGGGGAGGATGGCGTGAGCGGCGAGGTATCGGCGGCCTATGTCAAGGATGATACCTTTCGCGCTACCTTGGGCAAAAAGTATGTCTGGAACCGTGAGTCGCGCGTATGGCAGCGAAGAATTACCGCTCTTTCCGGCCCCGTCCGCGACCGCGCCGCCGAGCTGGCTCTTTCCCTACTGGCCGCCGGAATCCGCGTTATCGTCCACGATAGCGAGACGCACGATATGGTGATTCGTCAGGAGTATCAGCCGGAGCATGTACGATGGATTACCGGCGGGCCGAATGGCCTCTATATCCGTTTCCCGCGAGACGAGGCGCTTAACGCCGCGGCTCGCCGCGTTCCCACCGTACATTGGGACAGAGAATCCGGCTGCTATACGGCGGATGCGGCCGCTTGGCGCGAGCTGTTTGACTTTGCGGATGTGTATGGATTCCGCGTCACGCAGAAAGCGACGCAAATCGTCGAGGCGCACAGAGAGCGGCTGGCCGCCTCCAGCATCGTGCAGCCCGTAAAAATCCCATCGCCAGAGCATCCTGACAAGCTCGCGGCAATCCTTAATACCCCGGCAGACGTATTGGACGACTTGAAAGATAACAATCTTTAGGAGGGTATCAAAATGACAAGAAAACAGTTTTTCGCATTGATCTATGAAAGAGCCCAGGACAACATGGATTCCATCAAAGCGGCTGATGTGGAAAGCGTGTGCAAGAGGCTGGAAAGCCGGTTCGGGAAAATAGACGAAGGCTGGGAATGCGCTATCGTTGACGCGGCAGAAGCCCTAAACCCCGGTGATATCTCCGTGAGTTGGATGCTCCTGTCCATTAACCCGGAAGAACTGGCTCGTGCAAATGCATATATAGAGAAATGCGCCGGGCTGGCCGCCGACATATTCGGCCTGTATGACGAGCCATGCTGACCCTCAAAACATCCCTTCTCCCCCACCAGCGCCCGGCCCTTGACAAGCTTTACGGGTTAAGGGTCGGCGCGCTGTATATGGAGATGGGTACAGGCAAGACCCGGACGGCGCTTGAATTTATCGCCCGCAGGCTTAGCGCGGAAAAGATTGATCGTGCGCTTTGGCTATGTCCATGCTCCGTGCAGCAAAATTTGCTGGACGACCTGCGCAAGCACGCCGAGGGTTTTGAGGACGTCATTCGCGTCTGCGGAATCGAATCCCTCTCCGGCAGCTTCCGACTGGGGAATGAGCTTGCCGGGTACGTCCGCGCTGGACGCGCAATGCTGATTGTGGACGAGAGCAACCTCGTCAAAAACCACGAAGCCATCCGCACGCAACGCGTAACCCAGCTCTCCGCCCTCTGTCCTTACCGGATGATTCTCAACGGCACGCCTATCGGCCGCAACGAGGCCGATCTATACGCTCAATGGTACTTGCTGGACTGGCGCATTCTCGGCTACAAAAGCTATTGGTCTTTCGCGGCCAATCATCTGGAATACGACCCCGATATCCCCGGAAGGATTGTGCGTACTCTCAACGTTGATTACCTTGTACGCAAGATCGAGCCATACGCCTATCAGGTATTGAGGGCCGAGTGCTTTGAGCTGCCGGCGAAGCAATACCGCGTCGCCTATACGCGCTTGTCCGACGAGCAAGGCTTGCATTACAGCTACATCATCGACCGCATGCTGTCCTCTGTGGACGAGCTGCGGCCGGAGACCCTGTACCGCTTCTTTTCCGCTTGCCAAGCCGTCATCAGCGGCCTCTACGTTACGGATTACGGGCGGCATTTCGTAACATCGCCCATGTTTGCAACCCCGCTAGATAACCCGCGCATCCGCGATTTGATGCGGGTGATCGGGCCTATGGAGGACAAGGTTATCATCTTTGCGAAGTACACCCACGAGATTGACAGCCTGCTTTCCGCGCTCCGGGAGAGGTATGGGCAAGCCTCGGCCGTCCCCTTTTACGGCGATATCCCGCAATCCCAGCGGCAGCACAATATCGCGCGCTTCCGCGGCGGCGCGCGGTTTCTGGTCGCAAACAAGGCCTGCGCAGGATACGGCCTTAACCTACAATGCTGCCATCAGGTAATCTATTACAGCAACGATTGGGACTACGCCACCCGCATTCAATCCGAGGATAGGGTACACCGATTCGGGCAGGAGCATGAGGTGACGATCACCGACCTGTGCGCCGAGAACACGCTTGACGAGCGTATTTTGGACTGCCTGAACCGCAAGGGGCGGCTGGTGGATGAAATCAAGGATGAGCTTGGAAAAGCCGAGGAAAAGCGCGGCGTGCTCATGAAGTGGGTACGGCCCGGAAAGGAGTTTGCGGATGGAAAAGGCGTACCTCAACAAGAACGTCTATGAGGCGTTTCAGGAGCGCATGGCGTTTATCTTCCGCGAGTTTGACAATATTTTCGTTTCTTTCTCCGGCGGAAAGGACAGCGGCCTGCTGCTTAACCTCGTGACCGACTACATGCGGGCAAACGGACTGAAGCGCAGAATCGGCCTGTTTCATCAGGACTTTGAGGCGCAGTACAATAAGACTACGGAGTATGTGACCCGCACGTTTGAGCGCTACGGCTCCCAAACGGACGCCTATTGGGTTTGCCTTCCCATGGCCAGTAAAACCTCTCTTAGCAATTACGAGCTGTACTGGTACCCGTGGGACCCGGATAAGCGGGAAGCCTGGGTGCGGCCTATGCCGCAAAATCCCTACGTGGTCAATCTTGAGAATAATCCGTTTGGTTTTTACAAGGAAAAAATGCCGCAGGAGGACATATACCGCCAGTTTGGGCGCTGGTATCATCATCGCTGCGGCGGCGGTAAAACCGTCGCGCTGCTGGGCATGCGCGCGGATGAATCCCTGCGCCGCTACAGCGGCATCATTAACAAGCGCCATGCTTATAAGGGCAAAATGTGGACCAGCCAGCTTTTCAAGGACGTTTACAGTGCGTCGCCAATGTACGACTGGACAACCGAGGACGTATGGACGGCCAACGGCCGTTTCGGTTACGACTACAACCGCCTGTATGACCTGTTTTACAAGGCCGGGGTTTCCCTTGATCTCATGCGCGTCGCCAGCCCATTCAACGAGTGGGCCGGTCCATCGCTTAACCTGTACCGCGTGATTGAGCCGCAGACGTGGACAAGGCTCGTAGGCCGCGTTCAGGGGGCCAATTTCGGCGCGATCTACGGCTCCACAAAGGCGATGGGATACCGCGAAATCACGCTGCCGCCGGGCCATACATGGCAGAGCTATACCCTGTTTTTGCTCTCCACCCTGCCGCAAGCCGTGCGCGATAACTATCTCGAAAAATTCCGCTTTTCGGAGAAATTCTGGCACGAAACCGGCGGCGGCTTCGGCTCGGAGGTAATCGAGGAAATTCGGGCCCGCGGCTACCACATCCGTGAAAACGGTGTCAGCAGCTACACCAAGGACCGAAAGACCCGCATCGTGTTCGACGGCGAAATCCCGGATGATACCGACGATGTAAGGACCACCAAAGACATTCCAAGCTGGAAGCGCATGTGCTATTGCATCCTCAAAAACGACCATCTGTGCCGCTTCATGGGCTTTGGCCCCAACAAGCGGCAGCAGGCCCGCATCAACGCCATTAAGGCAAAATACACCGCTATTGCGAGAGGAGAGAAACCCGATGTGGAAAAGCCCGGTCTATGACATCCGCCGCGTGCCCGTCGAGCAAATCCGCCCCAATGAGTACAACCCAACAGCGTCGCTCCGCCGGAAATGCGCCTCCTGTACGACAGCATCAAGCAGGACGGGTATACCATGCCCATCGTCTGCTACTACGACGCGGAGGCCGACAGGTACGATATTGTGGATGGCTTTCACCGCTACCGCATTCTTCTTGACCATCCCGACATCCGCGAGCGGGAGGGCGGCTGCCTGCCCGTCAGCGTGATTG
>DBGEOK010000069.1:0-61242 GCA_048370855.1 Candidatus Limiplasma sp.
ACTGCGGCCCCGCTTCCCTCCGTCTCCCGCAAGCTCAATCGTCGCCCGCCGCCCTGCCGGGCGTCGTTCTCGTTTCGCTTGATATCCTGCGGGTCGCTTTGCGCTTCGCGCAAGGCCGCACTGCGGCCCCGCTTCCCTCCGTCAACCCTACATCATGCATTGGGGGCCGCGAATGCGGTCCCCAAAAAGGGATTCCTAAGGGCAACGCCCTTAGGCGGGGGGCTTGGGGGGCGGAGCCTCCCAGCGGCCCCTCCCGCTAAAATCCCTTGGACGAAACGGGTTTCCGGGCCGGCAACATGCGCAGAGGGGCCGAAATATAGCCGGAGGGCCGCTTCCCTCCGACCGCGCCCCAAAGGGGTTGTCAATAGCCTGAACTTCTTCTGGATTTTCTTTTATTCCGCTTGGTAGCATACCTCCACCGTTGCCGTTACCGTCAGGGCGTTGTGCAGGGGAAGGCCCTCCTCGCTGCCCGCCGTGACGGAGACTACGGCCTCTTCGGCCTCGCCGTCGGTTAGCTCGCAAACGCTTTTGAGCTTAATCAGGGTCAGCCCGCCGGCCTGGGCAAGCAGGCCGGCCTTTCGCATGGCGTCCTTTGCGGCGGCGGCCAGCGCGGTTTCATAGGCTTCGGCGCGTTCCGAGCTTTCAAAGGTCAGCTCGTAGCGGCTGTCGGCGCCGACGCCTATCGCCGCGTCGACGACCGCGCCGACCTTTCCCACGTCGCGCACATAAACGGCCAAGTCGGTTTCAGCGGTAAAGCCGGAGGGCGTCTCCTGGTCGCCAAGCTTGCTGTATTGGTAGCTATACACGGTTTCTACGTTATAATAGGTAATATGAATGTCCTCCGCGGCTATGCCTTGGCCCAGGAGGGCCTCCCTGACGCGGCCAAAGGTTTCATCCGCCATGCGCTGCGCCTCGCCCATGGCGTCTCCCGCGGCCCGCACGCCAAGCGTCAGCACCGCGACATCCGGCGTCAGCATCACCTTGGCGCTCCCTATGGCGCTCAGCACCGTTTCCGGCTCCGGGCAGGGGGCGGATGCCGGCATCGCCTCGCCTAAGGCTGACGGCGTCAGAAACAGCGTCAAAGCGGCAAAAAGAGCCAACAGGCGTTTCACGGGCTTATTCCTCCTTCGTACCTTCCCCTCCGTCCGCAGGCTTGACGGCGCGCCGGCGGCGGCGAACTGCCAGCCAGACGATGAGCGCGACGACCGCCAGGGGCGCCAGCACCGGAAGGATCATCACGATGAATACGAGCATGTTGCGGAAGAACTCCCCCAGCCACTTCAGGGAGGCGCTGAACCCGGCGGAGATCCGCGCTCCAAGGCTCCTGTCTTCGGCGGCGGCGCTTTGCGCGGGCGTCTCTTCCATCACGGTCACGCTTACCGCGCTCATCTCCACCCGGCGGTCGATGCTGCGCTGAGAGGTTTCGTAGCTGTCGATTTGATACTGCGTATCTGAAATGGCGCTTTCAATCTCCACCAGGTCGCCGACGGTTTCCGCCTGCTTCAATAGCTCGTTCAGGCGCGTCCTCTTTTCGTAAAGCGTATTGAGCCGCGCCTCGTTATCGGCGTACTGGACGGTCATATCCGTCGTGCTCTCGGAACGGTCCGTCACGCGGCCGATTCCCTCCATCCCGGTCAGGAACAGGTCGAGCTGATCGGAAGGCACGCGCATGGAAAGGCTGATCGCGCGGGTCCGGCCGTTTTGCGCGTCCCCGTATTGGTACAGGCTTTCCACATAACCGCCCAGGTCCTGGAGCAACGCCTGAACGCTTTGCACATCCGCGTCAAAGGCAACGGACCGGATGGTCAGGTCCGCGGTTCGCACCAGCTTTTGCCGCGTCTCCCCAACGGGCGCTCCGTCGCCCTCCGTCTGATAGGCGGATGGCCCGGCCGCCTCGTCCGAAGCGGTTCCGGCGCTTTGCCCGGAGCTTAGGGACAGGCCGTTCAGACCTGCGCCGCCTTTCGCCGCCCTGGAGACGCCGCCCGTGTCATACGCGGCGGGCGCGGCGGCCAGCTCGTTTTCGCTTTGGGGCGCGTCAAGCCGTTGCGACCCGGTCCAAAGGCTTCCGGCAATCAATACGACGGCGGCGAAGGCTGGTATAGCCGTTCGCCAGAAGCGCCGGCCAGGCTGCGGTTTGGTTTTCATTTGCATACTCTCCTCTCGTCTGACGGCGGCGCGCCAAGCGGCGTCAAAGCCGACGGGCGGCTCCTCCGTGCTGTACAGGCGGCCGAGCGCGCGTTCCAACGCATCGTCAGGCGGATTCCTGTTTGGATCTTGCATGCGGCTGCCTCCCTTCCTTGGAACAGACGATAAAAGAGTCAAAAGGTTCCGTTCCCGCCCCCGCGGGAATCGGACATCCGATCTCGAAGCGCGGCCTTCGCGCGGCTTAACCGGCTTTTGACCGTGCCCTCGCGCAGGCCCGTGGCTTGCGCCAGCCCGGCGTAGCTGTATCCCTCCGCGTAAAAAAGCGAAAGCAGGAGCTGCTGCTCTTCCGGTAGGGTCATGACGGCCCGCCAAAGCGCCTCGTCCTCTGACGAGCGTACATAAGCGTCCTCCGGCGTGGCGCCGGGGTCGGGAAAATCCATTCCCGCTTCGCGCCGTTCGTCCAGCGTTACGGACTCCCTGCGCCGCCTCGCGCTTTTCAGGATATCCAGGCATGTGTTATGCGCGATGCGGAATAGCCAGGAGGCTACCCCTGCGCCGCGGAACGCCGGAAACGCGCGAAAAGCCCTGAGCATGGCTTCCTGCGCCGCGTCTTCGGCGTCGTGCTTGTTTTTCAGCATTTGCAGGCAATGCCGGTAAACCATCGCGGCATAGGGCGCGCAAAGCTCGTTGAAGGCGTCGGCGGTGGGGCGGCCGGCCCGGTCCATGCGCGTCACATCCTTTCCGCGCGGTCTTGTTGGGGTTACCGACATTATACGATGCTTTCCCTGGGCTTGCAAGAGGCCGCCGCGATTTTACACCTCCGGCGCAAACGGCGGGAGGCTGCAAAAGAAATCTTGCTTTTTCCCGAATTGGCTATTGACAAATGGGGAGGGCGAGTATATGATAAACAAAAATGGAACCGATTCAAAAATACTGAGGCTGAACGGATGGGGCAAGGGAATGGATGTGGAAGAAAGTAAATTTGTTCAGCCAAATTTGGAATCGTTTCCAATTCGGAGGATGGTTGTGAGTACGGAAGGCTGCGAGCAGATTATTTGGAGCGGGCGCAAGGCCCTGCGCCTGTCCGCGTCGGGATATGAGGCCGTGCTGGTCCCGTCCCTCGGCGCAAACGTCATTGCCTTGCGCGCGTCGGCAGGAGGACGTTCCCTGGAGATTTTACGCACCCCGCCGGAGGCGCGGAGTCTTTTGGACGATCCTTATGCCTATGGAATCCCGGTGCTGTTTCCCGCCAACCGGGTGGCTGGGGGCGGCTACGAGTGGGACGGCGTGACCTACCGCTTTCCCCAAAATTATCCCAACGGCGTGCATATCCATGGGGTGCTTCATAACAGGGAATGGCCGGTGGAAGGGTTCGGCGCGGGGGAGGGAAGCGCCTGGGCCCGCCTGTCGTTGAATACGGAGGAGGATGCCAAGCTGCGGGCGCATTTTCCCATCCCCATGCGGATTGGCCTGGAGGTAAGGGTGAGCGCAAAGGGGCTTTCGCACCGGTTTACGGTGGAAAACCACAGCAAGGACAGGGAAATTCCCGTGGGGCTTGCCTACCATACGGCGTTACGGGTAGGCTTTTGCGGCTGCGAGGACGGCGTGAGGCTTCATGTGCCGCTGCTGGCGCGGTGCGCGGACGATCCGACGGACCGCCTGCCGGACGGTCGGACCGTTGCGCTGAACGCCTTCGAGGCCCGTATCGCGTCCCCCGAGGGCGCGAATCCGCTGGAGGAAGCGGTGGACTGCCTGTATACCGCCAGGCCCGGAACGTCCGACGCTGTTTTGCGGGACGCGCGCAACGGCTTAGAGGTGGTTTATCGGGCGGGGCCGGAGAACCGCTACTGGATTTTGTGGAACCAGACGGCGTCGGAAGGCTTTATTGCGGTGGAACCGCAAACCTGGCTTTCCAACGCCATGCACTGCGCCGAGCCCGGACGGCATGGCGCGGTTTTCGTGCCCCCCATGGGGAGCTGGAGCAGCGAATGCGTCATTTTTGCAAGGCGCGCAAGGGAGGGATAACGTGGAAAGCGTCATCGAGATGAAGGGAATCCGGAAGGCCTTCGGCGTGGTTCCCGTGCTGAAGGGCGTGGATTTCAGCGTCCATAAAGGAGAGATCGTCGCCCTGGTTGGCGAAAACGGCGCGGGGAAGAGCACGCTTATGCGGATTCTGACCGGGATTTATCCGGCCGACGGCGGCGAGATTCTTTATCACGGAAAGCCCGTATCCTTCCGCAACGCCAAGGATTCCAGCGCCGCGGGCATCCGAATCATCCACCAGGAGTTTAACCTGTTTCCCAACCTTTCCGTGGCGGAAAACATATTTTTGGATAATCCCGATACGGTGCGCCACGGACTGGTGGATTGGAAGCGGGCGCGTGAAAGGGCCAGGGAGCTCGTGCATTCCATTGGCGGAGAGTTTGACGTGACCGAAAAGGTGTCCGCCCTGACGGTGCAAAACCAGCAGATCGTGGAAATTGTCAAGGCCCTGGCGTCCGACGCGCAGGTGCTGATTATGGACGAGCCGACCTCCGCGCTGCCCGAAAACGAGGTGCAAAACCTGTTTCGCACCATCCGCGCGCTCAAGGAGCGCGGCGTGGCGATCATCTACGTATCTCACCGGCTGAACGAAATTTTTGAAATCTGCGAGCGGATCGCGGTTCTTCGGGACGGCGTGACGGTTGCGCAAAAGCCCGCCGGGGACACCGCGCCGATGGAGATCATCAGCCTGATGGTGGGCCGCGACGTGGAGCGCCTCTATCCCAGGCGGGAAGGCGAGCCCGGGGGCGAGGCGCTTGCGGTGAACCGCCTTCGGGACCCGGACGGGGTGGTCAAGGACCTGTCCTTCCATGTGCGCGCGGGAGAAATCCTCGGCCTGTACGGTTTGATCGGAAGCGGAGCGACCGAGTGCCCGGAGATGATTTTTGGGCTGACGCCGCATACGGCCGGCGAGGTGAGCGTGCGGGGCCGTCCGCTGAAGAAGCTGTCCGTGCCGGAGGCCATACGCGGCGGCATCGCCTATGTGCCGGCGGACCGCCACCGGCAGGGCATCGTCCGGCAGCTTTCCGTGCGCGTCAACCTGTCCCTGGCCATTCTCAGGCGAATCTCCGGCCGGCTGCTGATCCGGCGCGGGCAGGAGGACGCCGTGGTGAAGGAATACATCGGGAAGCTGCAAATCAAATGCGCTGGGGATGAGCAGACGCTGGAGCACCTTTCAGGCGGCAACCAGCAGAAGGTGGTGATCTCAAAATGGTTGGCGACGAAGCCCGCCGCGCTGATCCTCAACGATCCGACGCGGGGCGTCGACGTAGGCGCGAAGGCGGAGATTTACCGGATTATCGGCGAGCTGGCCGCGCAAGGGATGGGCGTGGTGATTACCTCGTCGGATATTGACGAGATTTTGGGGATGTCGGATCGCATCCTGGTATTCAGGAAGGGGAAAATCGTCCGGGAGGTTGCGCGCGCCGAGGCTACGACCGCGGGCCTTCTGGCCGCGGCGGTGTCGGACTGAACGGCGCTTACGCGGACCGCGGGCGGCGCGCCTGAGCTGGAAGCCCATGAAAGGAGCTGTGAAAGATGGGAAATCAATACTCCCGGACAGGCGGGGCCGGGGCGCTGCGCGGGCTGGGGAAACGGACGGAAACCCCCATCCTGTTGTTCACGTTGGCGGTTTATCTGGCCTTTTTTGTAGTTGCTCCCAACTTCAGGGGGGCTACCAACCTGATGGTCATCGTGCAGCAGATTGCCATTAACGGCATGGTTGCGCTGGGCATGACCATCGTGATTATGATCGGCGGCATGGACCTGTCGGTGGGCTCCGTTCTGTCGCTTTGCGGGGTATGCGGGGGCATGCTGGACAACGCGGGCCTGCCGATCTTCCTGACCGTTGCGCTCACGCTATGCCTGGGCATGGCCGCGGGCGCGGTGAACGGGCTGCTGATTACCAGGCTTCATATCCCGGATATTATTGTGACGCTGGCGACCATGAACATTTTCCGGGGCGTCGCGGTCATCATTACCGGCGCGAAGTGGGTTACTGATTTTTCACCCGCGTTCAAGGCCGTCGGCTCCACGACGGGCGGGTTCCTGTGCCCGCCGGTGGTGTTGTACGCTATCGCAATCGCCGTTTTTGCCTTCATGCTGCGCAAAATGAACTTTGGCCGAAAGCTGTACGCGCTCGGCGGAAACCCGGGCGCGGCGTCCCTGATGGGCATGAACGTCAACAGCCTTCGCGTGCGGGTTTATATTGTCAACGGGCTGCTGCTGGCGATGGCCGGGCTGATGTTCGCGTCCATGATGAACAGCATCCAGGCGGCGACGGCGGCGACCGGCCTTCAGTTTCAAACGATGAGCGCGGCGCTGATCGGCGGCGCCAACATCTTTGGGGGCGCGGGCTCGGTATTGGGCACGGTGGTCGGTTCTTTCCTGATGGGGGTTATCAAAAACGGGCTGGTGCAAATTCACGCCTCGGAATACTGGCTGGACTTTTTTACCGGCGCGATTATCCTGCTGGCGCTGATCGTGAACCTGTTGCAGAGCCGAAAGGGAAGGGGGAAGCGGCATGGAAGCGGCAAATAACAAGAAGCCGCGCCTCGGCGGGAGGGCGAGGGCGCTTCGACGCGGGCCTTATCTCAAGCTGTTCCTGATCCTGGGGGTGGAGGTCGCGCTGTTTTCTGTTTTTGCGCCCTATTTTGCCTCTCCGCGAAACCTGACCAACATTCTCCGGCAGGTTTCGGAAATCGGGATGATGACCGTGCCGCTAACCCTTCTGCTGATCTCGGGCTATATGGATTTATCGGTGGGCTCCATCCTGGGGCTGAGCGGGATCGTCGCCGGCATGCTGATGCGGGACGGCTTTGGGATTCCTCTGGCGCTTCTCGCCGGAATGGCCGCCGGCGTGGCGGTAGGGCTGCTTAACGGCTTCCTGATCGGCGGGCTCAAAATTCAGGGCGTGGTGGTGACCATCGGCACGCAGGTGATGATTCGCGGGCTGTGCTATATCATTACGGAGGGCCGTGCGGTCAGCGGTTATCCACAGGCATTTTTCGCCATCAATAAGGCGTTTCTGGGCGTTCCCATCTCGGTCTGGGCCTGGCTTTTGATGTCGGCCGCCGCAATCGTCGTTCTGGAGCGAAGCTACATAGGCCGCAACCTGAAGGTGATCGGCAACAACCCAAACACCGCTCTCTATTCCGGCGTCCGCGTGACCCGGTACAAGGTGCTTCTGTTTACCTTCTGCGGGCTGATTACGTCGATCGCCTCCATTTTTCTCATCGGCCGCATATCCAGCGCGGAGGCCACGCTTGGCTCCGGCTACGAGCTGGACGTCATCACGGCGGCGCTGCTGGGCGGGGTGAGCATTATGGGCGGCAGCGGCACCCTTCAGGGCGCGATGCTGGGCATCGTCATCATCGGCGTGCTGCGCAACGGCCTCAACATGATGGGGATGTCGGTCATTTACCAATCCATTATTCTGGGCGTTCTGCTGCTGATTGCGGTAGTGGAGCGCAAGCCGGGCCCAAAAAGGCGGATGCTTCCGGCGGGGAAGGCCGGTTTGCATACAACAACCAACGACAAAGGAGGAAGACCATGAAAACGAGGAAACTACTGGCACTGGCTGTCGCGGCGGCGCTGCTGCTGTGCACCTTCGCGGCCGCGGGCGCGGAGGGACAGCGCACCTACTTCATGAACCCCAAGATGGTAGGGGCGGCCTACTGGGAGTACGCCAAGGAGGGCGCGCTGAAAGCGGGCGAGGACCTGAACGTGGAGGTGATCTGGAACGGCACGCCCGAGGTGGACGCCGCCAAGCAGGTCAACATGATTCAGGATATGCTGATCCGCGAGGTGGACGGCATGGCCGTCGCGGTCAACGACGCCACCTCCGTGACCAACGTATTCCAGGAGGCGGCGGACGCGGGCATCCCGGTGGTCACGTTCGACTCCGACTCCAACAACGCGCAGCGCGCGTACTACATCGCCGCCGATACCGACGAGGAAATTGGCCTGGCCTTCCTCGACTGCCTGATCCAGCAGATGGACGAGCCCAAGGGCAAGGTGGCGGTCATGATCGCGTCCCCGAGCGCGGCCAACATCATCGCCTGGCGCGACGCGGCGCTCGCCAAAATCGAGAGCGACTACCCCGAAATCGAGATCGTCGGCATTTACCCCAGCAACGACGATTCCCAGAAGGCCTACGAGAACGCGGTCAGCTTCATCCAGGCCAACCCCGACCTTGACGGCATCCTGTGCATGGCCGCCGGCGAGACGCCTTCCGCGTGCAAGGCCGTGGAGGAGGCCGTGGCCGCCGGGCAGCTCGAAGCCGGCCAGGTGAAGATCGGCGGCATGGGCATCCCCAGCATGATGAAGGATTACCTGGAAAACGGCACCACAGAGTATTGCGTCATGTGGAACCCGAGCGACCTTGGCTACACCGCCTGCTGGGTGCTGGATCAGCTCGCCCAGGGCAAGGCCGTGGAGAACGGCGTGGACATCGGCATTACCAACCCGCTCAAGGTGGTGGACGATACCATCTATATCGGCACCTTCACCTTCAACAAGGATACCATCGGCAACTATCCCTTCTGATTTTTTAGAACGGATCTGGTTTTCAGGCGCGTCCCCGGGGGCTTCCGGCAAGGAGCCGCCGGGGGCGCGCGCGCCGTCCGGCCCAGCCGGGCCGGGGCCAGAAACAAAGAAACCGGAGCCGACGCCAGGCGGCGCGGCTCCAAAACGGAGGCAATCATGGGCGTTTTAGAAAAATTTCGCATGGACGGCAAAAAGGGCTTCATCACCGGCGCGGGACAGGGCATCGGCAGGGCGCTGGCGGACGGATTTGCCGAGGCGGGCGCGGAATTTGCGGTTGCGGATATCAACCTGGAAAAAGCCGAGGCGGCGGCGTGGGAGCTGAGCGAGAAATACGGGCGCAACATCATCGCCGCGCACTGCGACGTTACCAGCCCCGAAAGCGTGGAAGCCATGGTGAGCCGGGTGGTGGAGACCTACGGCACGGTGGATTTCGCCATCAACAACGCGGGTATCGTCAACTTTTTCCCGCTGGAGGAGGTCAGCCTGGAGGACTGGAAGAAGGTGCTGGACGTCAACCTGATCGGCGTGCTGCTCTGCGCCCAGGCCGCCGCCAGGGTCATGATCCGGCAGCGCAAGCCGGGCACCATCACCAACATGGCGTCCATGTCGTCCCGCATCATCAATATTCCGCAGACCACCTCCAGCTACTGCACCTCCAAGGCGGCGGTGGCGCACCTGACGAAGTCCATGGCCGTGGAATGGGCCAAATACGGCATCCGCGTCAATTGCGTCAGCCCCGGCTATATCAGCAACGAGCTCAACGACAACTTTTCAGACGCCACCAAGGGCTGGATCGAGGCCACGCCGCAAAAGCGCATGGGAAAGGCCGAAGAGCTGTGCGGCGCGTATTTGTTTTTGGCCAGCGACGCGTCCTCCTACGCAACCGGCATGGAGCTGGTCATCGACGGCGGGTATACGCTGGTGTAAGCCCCCTTGCAAAACGGGCAAGTTTCGTGTATCCTGCTACCGTTTGGGTTAACTCGCCGCCTTAGCGGCGTTTGGGGGGCTGGATATGCCGTTTGACCTCATCGTTATCGGCGCGGGGCACGCGGGCTGCGAAGCCGCGCTTGCCGCCGCGCGCATGGGCGTGAGCACGCTGCTGCTCACGCTCGATTTGGGTAGCGTGGCCCTGATGCCGTGCAACCCCGCCATCGGCGGCACGGGCAAGGGGCATCTGGTTCGGGAGGTGGACGCCCTGGGCGGCCAGATGGGCCTTTGCATTGACCGGACGTTTCTGCAATCCCGCATGCTCAACCGCGGGAAAGGCCCGGCGGTGCACAGCCTTCGCGCGCAGGCGGACAAGCGGCGCTACCATGAGGATATGCTTCATACGCTTTTTTCCACGGAAAACCTGACGGTTCGGCAGGGTGAAGCGATGGAGGTGCTTACGAAGGGCGGGCGGGTATGCGCCGTTCAAACCATGACGGGGGAGACGCTTGCCTGCCGCGCGTGCGTGGTGTGCGGAGGGGTGTATTTGCAAAGCCGCATCATCATCGGGGACTATACCAGGCCAAGCGGTCCCCAGGGGCTGCTGAGGGCGGAGGCGCTTTCCCGCTCGCTGGAGGGGCTGGGCTTCCAGCTCCGCCGGTTTAAAACCGGCACGCCGGCGCGCGTGGACGCTCGTTCCATCGACTTTGACCGGATGGAGCCCCAGGAGGGGGACGACCCTGTAACCCCGTTTTCGTTCCTGACCGCCGCTGAAGCGGAGGACATCGGCGTGGCGTACCCGCTCCGAAACCGGGCGATGTGCTACTTAACCTATACCAATGAGCAAACGCACCGCATCATCCGCGAGAATATGCATCTTTCGCCCATGGCGCGCGGCGACATCAAGGGAACAGGCGCGCGCTACTGCCCCAGCATCGAGGATAAGGTGCGCCGCTTTGCGGATAAGGACAGGCACCAGCTTTTTTTGGAGCCGGAGGGCCTGGACAGCCCGGAGTGGTACGTTCAGGGCATGAGCTCCAGCCTGCCGGAGCGCGTGCAATGGGCGATGTACCGCACCGTGCCGGGGCTGGAGCGCGCGGAACTCACCCGGCTGGCCTATGCCATCGAGTACGACTGCATCGACCCTACCGAGCTTAGGCCCACGCTGGAGAGCCGCCGCGTGCCGGGCCTGTATTTCGCCGGCCAGGTAAACGGCACCTCCGGCTATGAGGAGGCGGCGGCGCAGGGGATTCTGGCGGGAATGAACGCGGCGTGCGCCCTGCGGGGGAAGGAGCCCCTGGTGGTCACAAGGGATATGGGCTACCTGGGCGTGATGGTGGACGACCTGGTAACCAAGGGAACCGACGAGCCGTACCGCATGATGACCAGCCGCTCGGAATACCGGCTGCTGCTCCGTCAGGATAACGCGGACCTCCGGCTGACCGCCCTCAGCCATGCGCGCGGGCTGGCGGACAGCCGGCGTATGGCGATCATGGAACGAAAACGGGCGGAAACCCGGCGCCTGTGCGATATGCTGTCCGGGCTGAGGCTTCCCGCCGCGCCGGAGCGCGACCGGTGGCTATCGCGGCATGCCCAGCCCGTGACCGAGGCCCCCCTGACGGCGGCGGAGCTGCTGCGCCGCCCCGGGATCGACCTTGCCGCGCTGGAGCAGCTTTGCCCCGGGCTGGGGGATTTTCCCGCGGACGCCCGGGAGCAGGCGGAGCTGTCCGTAAAATACGACGGCTACCTCAAGAAACAGCAGGCGCAGGTATCGCGCGCCCGCGCCATGGAGGATTGGCTGCTGCCGGAGGATATCGACTACGACGCGATTCAAAGCCTTCGGATCGAGGCGCGGCAGAAGCTGAAAACCAAGCGGCCGCGCAGCCTGGGCCAGGCGGGACGGATTCCGGGGGTGAACCCGGCCGACGTGGCGATCCTGATGGTTTGGCTCAAAAAGCTTCAGGGGGAACGACCATGAGCAAGCCAAAGAAGCGTTCCGCTATGGCGATGGTTATTTTTGCCGTATGCATGGTCAGCTACTCCGGCCCGATGGTCAAGGGCGCGCTGAACGAGGGCGCGTCGCCGGCATCCGTGGCGCTGCTGCGGATGGCGGCGGCTGCTCTGCTGCTGTTTCCGTTTGAGCTGCGCCAATGCGTGCGCCGGCGCGTTCCCTTCGCGGCCTCGCCGCGGGAATGGGGCTGGACGCTGCTGTCCGCGCTGTTTTTAGCCGGGCATTATCTGACGTGGATTACGTCGCTCCAGGGCACAAGCACCTTTGCCTCGGTGGCGCTGGTGTGCACGCAGCCGCTTTTTGTGGCGCTGTTCAGCTATTTGCTGTTCCGGGAGCGCATGCCGCGCCGGTCCATGCCCGGCGCGCTGCTGGCGCTGGCGGGCGCGCTGGTGATTGCGCTGGGGGGCCTGGCCGGGCACGGAGACACGCCCGGGCAGGCGGAGGCGCTGGCGAGCAACCTGCTGGCGCTGGCGGGCGCGGTTTTGATGGCGGCGCATTGGCTGACGGGCAGGCATATCCGCCGGACGCTGCCCGCGGAGGTGTACACGCCCGCCCTTTACCTGCTTACGGCCTGCCTGCTGGCGCTGTGCCTGCCCTTGTCGGGGGGCTTCGTCATGCCCGTTTCCGCGCTGCCCTATATGGCCGGCCTGGTGATTGGCAGCACGCTATTGGGCCATGCGGTTTTCGCGTTCGCGCTGTCCCGGGTGTCGGCAAACGTAATCAGCTTCGCGCTGCTGGGCGAGCCTGTGGGCGCGATGCTTTTCAGCATGCTCTTCTTCGGCGAAACGCCCTCCGCGCCGGCGGCGGCCGGCGGCGTGCTGACGCTTTTGGGCCTGGGGCTGTATCTGGCGTTTGCGGGCCAGAACGCCGCATCCGGGGAAATCGGCGCGGAAGGCTGAGAGAGGCCCCGCGCGGCTTGACTTTCCCCGGTTCCCCGCGTATCATAGGCACAAGGAGGTGCGAGACCACATGCAAAACCAACCGCTTCCCGCCTGCCCCAAATGCGGAAGAGCCGCCCAGGTCGCGGACGCCGCCTTCTGCGCCTATTGCGGCGCGGCCATGCAGGCCGAGCGGCCAAAGCCCCTGCCCGAAGGGGCAAGAAGCCTTTTGCAAAAGGCCAGGGAAGCTCAGGATCCCCGCAAGAAACACGACCTGCTTACACAAGCGGACAGGGAGTACCCGGATTGCCTGGAAATTGCGCAGGAGCTGCTCTTTTTGGGCAGGCTGTACGAGCGCAGCGCGCGCAAGCTGGATTACTCCGTCATCAAGTGCTATCTTTTTCAGCCGTACCTTACGCCGGACGAATTTACGGGCGAAAGCCGTGCCGCTATGCGTAACGAGCTTTTTGAGCATCCCCAGCTCAAGCGGTGCCAGGACCTGGCGGCGGATGCCGGGCTGTTTACGCGCCAGTATCTGGAGCGGCTGGCGGACGAGTATATCCGGCTGTTTCTGCGCGGCAGCAACCGGTATATGCAGTCCTTTTTCGGCATCAGCCTGGACAGCCGGGCGCCCAAGCTGCTGGCCCGGCCCGCGGCTGTGATCCTCAGGAATATCCGCAAGGATACCGAGCTGGACGCCGAGCGGCGGGAAACGCTCTATAACGCCTTTTACAGCGGCTTTGCGCGGCAGATGGGCGGCGAGACCAAATGGCTGGACGACGCCCTGGAGGCCGAGGGTCTTCCCGCGCCGGCTGAGAACCGATAGCCGCCCCGGCCGGCGGAAGCGGCGCGGCGGTCCGGCCGGCTTTACACGCCGCGGCGACGCTTCGCCCGCGCCCCGGCATTTGACCTGCAAGGAGGAAAGCCGTATTGCAATGGAAATACATGCGGACGCGCCGCTACGGCGGGGCGGAGGGCGCGCCTGAGCAACGGCGCAAGGCTCCCGGGGACATGCCGGCGCATTTGCCGCCGCAGCGCGGGGACGCTCTGCGGGGAACGCAGAAGCCCAAGGATGTGCTGCCCGAGCAGAAGCCCGTCACGGATGAGGAAGCGACGGAAAGAAAACCCGCCAGGTGGAAGGTCGTTCTGGTTCGTGTGGTCACAGCCGTTCTGCTGGTCGCGGCCCTGGCGCTGGGTTATGTTTTCCTGCTGCTGGGCGAGCCGGACGAGGAGGCAAAGCTGGCCCCGACCGTCCAGGAAGAGACGATCCGCATGCCGATGAGCGCGCTGGAATCGCCCGGCGACGCCAATGTGCAGAATTTGGCCGATACGTTTGGACAGCCTGTGCTCGCCCTGTATGGCGGGGAGCTCGCTATGCAAAAGGCGCGCATTTTCGATACGGCGTTCGGCGGCGGGTATGCGAGGCGGGTCACGCTGAGCTATGCCTTCGCGGACGGGAGCGTGCTGAGCGTGGAGAGCATCCGTCCGACAGGCGCGGTCACGCTGCTGGGCGGGGTCGATTACAAGCTGCGCGCCGACTCGCTTTATGGCCTGGGCGGCATAAACGCAGCCCGCATGGATGGGCCGCGGCAGATCTGCGTGTTTGGGCAAAGCGATACGGCGGTATACGCGGTTACCTGCCCGGCAGACCATGCCGACGAGCTGACCGCCGTTTTAAAGCAAACCATGATGGTGGCCCCGGCCACGGAAGATTGATACGAAGGAGCAGGAAACCAGCATGCAGCAGGAAACCCGCGCGATGAAGACCTCCACGTTGATAAAGCGCTTTCTTCCCTATTACAAACCGTATCTGGGCGTTTTGGCCATCGACCTCTTCTGCGCGTCCCTGACCACGCTGTGCGACCTGGTTTTGCCCCTGATCGTGCGGAATGTGACGACGCTTGCCACGGGCGACCTCGCGGCCCTGACGGTTGAATATGTGGCCAAGCTGGGGCTTATGTACCTGGTGTTGCGCCTGGTGGACGCGGGAGCCAATTTTTATATGGCCGCGCAGGGGCACATCATGGGCACGAAGCTGGAAAGCGATATGCGCGCCAGCCTGTTCAGGCATTTGCAGACGCTTGGCTTCGCCTATTACAGCAACGCCAAGATTGGCCAGATTATGGCCCGGATCACCAGCGACCTGTTTGACGTGACGGAGTTCGCGCACCACTGCCCGGAGGAATTTTTTATCGCGGCCATCAAGATGGTCGCGTCCTTTGTAATTCTCTTCGGCGTCAATCCCGTGCTGACGCTGATTATCTTCGCCATCCTTCCGCTCATGGTATGGTGCACGAGCTATTTCAACCACAAGATGCGCCAGGTGTTCAAGGAGAGGCGCCATCAGGTGGGCGAGATCAACGCGCAGGTGGAGGACAGCCTGCTGGGCATTCGGGTGGTCAAAAGCTTTGCCAACGAGCCTGTTGAAATAGACAAATTTGAGCGCAGCAACGAGGAGTTTGTGCGGATCAAGCGCCGGAGCTACCTGTATATGGCGGGCTTCAGCACCACGACAAGGCTGTTTGACGGCCTGATGTACATTGTCGTGGTGGTGGTGGGCGCGCTGTTTCTGGTGGACGGCGGCATTACCGCGGCGGACTATGTGGCCTACCTGCTGTATGTTAGCACGCTGCTGACGACCATCCGGCGCATTGTGGAATATATGGAGCAGTTTCAAAACGGCATGACGGGCATCGAGCGGTTTTACAGCATTATGGACGTTGAGCCGGATATTGCCGACGCCCCCGACGCCTCGGAGCTCAAGGATGTGCGCGGCGACGTGACGTTCGACCATGTCAGCTTCCATTACAGCGACAACGAAAAGACCGTGCTGGCCGACATCAATTTGGAGGTGAAGGCGGGGGAGCGCGTGGCGCTTGTGGGGCCCAGCGGCGGCGGAAAAACCACGCTGTGCAACCTGATTCCCCGGTTTTACAACGTAACGAGCGGGCGGATTTTGATTGACGGCAAGGATATCACCACCCTCACGCAGCGCAGCCTGAGGGAGAACGTCGGCATGGTGCAGCAGGACGTGTACATGTTCTCCGGCTCTATTTACGACAATATCGTTTACGGCATGCCGGGAGCGACGGAGGAAAGCGTTGTCGCGGCGGCCAAGCAGGCCGGGGCGCACGCGTTTATCACGCAGCTCCCGGAAGGATACCGTACCTTTGTGGGCGAGCGCGGCGTGAAGCTCTCCGGCGGGCAAAAGCAGCGTATCTCCATCGCCAGGGTGTTTTTGAAAAACCCGCCGATTCTGATTCTGGACGAGGCGACCAGCGCGCTTGACAACGAGAGCGAGCGGCTGGTTCAGCAATCGCTGGAGAAGCTGTCCGTCGGACGCACCACGTTTACCATCGCCCATCGGCTGACCACCATCCGCAACGCCACCACCATCTGGGTGCTGACGGAAAACGGCATCGAGGAAAAGGGCACGCACCGGGAGCTGATGGAGAAGCGCGGGAAATACTACCAGCTTTATCAAATGTATACGGAGGAAGCCTGATGAGCATTCGCTTTTCCATCGCCGGCGAGGCGGGCTTGCCGGAGCTTTGCGCGCTGTACCAGGACGTGATCGCGGATATGCGAAAGCGGGGGCTTAGCCAATGGGAATGGGGCGCGTACCCCAGCCGGGAGCTGTTGGAGGAGGACGCCGAGCGCGGCCGGCTTTACCGCGCGGACGAGGAAGGCCGTCTCATCGCCGCCTTTGTGCTTTGCGGAACGTTGGAGGAGGAATACGCCCAGCTTTCCTGGCTGTATGGCGTCCGGCCCGCGGCGCTTCATCGCTTGGCGATGACCCCCGATTGCTTTGGCACGGAGCTGGCCGCCCGCGTGCTCGCGTTTGTGAAAAAGGAAGCCGCCCGGCTTGGCTTTGACAGCCTGCGGCTGGATACCTGCCGCGAGGATGAGCGGATGGTTCGACTCTTTTCCTCTGAAATGGCGCGCGAGGCGGGCAGCGTTACGTTTGAGGATTCCGCCACGGCATACGCGTGCTTCGAGGCGCCTTTGAGCGACGCCTGCCCGATGCTTCCCGTGCGCATGCATCCGGCTTACCGCTATGGGGAGATGACGCCCTGGGGCGGCGACGCGCTCCGCCGCGTTTTCCATAAACGCATACCGGACGAACGCACGGGAGAGGCCATGGAAATCAGCGCCATTCCCGGCCTGGAGAGCGTCAGCGACGCCGGCGAGACGCTGACGCGCCTGATGAAGCGGGATGGCGAGCGCCTTGTCGGCCCGGACGCAAAGGGCCCTTTTCCGCTGCTTTTGAAGCTGCTGGCCGCGCGGTACTCGCTGAGCGTTCAGGTGCACCCCGGGGACGCCTATGCAGGGCGGCATGAGGGCAAGCTGGGCAAAACCGAGGCGTGGGTAATCCTGCACGCGGAGGAGGGCGCGAGCATTCTTTACGGCATGCGGGACGGCGTAACGCGCGACGCCTTGCGCGCCGCGCTGGAGGCGGGGGAGGATATCGAGCCCATGATCGAGCGCGTGCCCGTCCGCGCGGGAGACGTGTTTTATATGCCCAGCGGCATGGTGCATGCCATCGGCGGGGGCATTCTTCTCTACGAGATTCAGCAGTCCAGCGACGTAACCTACCGTCTGTGGGATTTTAACCGCACCAACGAGGCGGGAGAGAAGCGCCCCTTGCATATCAGGCAGGCGCTGGACGTAATGGACCCCGCGCTTCGCGGCGCGCGCGCGCGCATGCCGGAGCGCGGCGAAAATAAGGTGGTTCGCCTGCTGGACGTGCCCGCCTTCAAGGTGGACTGCGCCCTGGTAAACGGCGAATGCGAGCTCGAGCCCCATCCGCGCGGCTTTCGGATGCTGACGGCGCTGGCCGGGCTGCTGCTGAGCTGGCAAGGGGACGCCATGGAGCTGAACGCCGGCGACAGCGTGCTGCTGCCCGCCTGCTGTCCGCCCGTGACGCTGATGGGCGTGGGCCGGGCGCTGATCGCGGAACAATAGCGGGCCGCCGAAAAAGTTCGCCTGTCGGCGAGCTTTTCCGCCGAGGGCTGCCGGTATGTTTGCGCCGGAGGCGCAAGCTCCTAAGCGGCGGGCGAACCGATTCCATTTGGGGGTGCCGCGGCCCCTCCAAACCACCCTAAAAAGAGGTCAAGCAGGGGCTTCCTTTCGGCAAGGAAGCTCCTCTTCTTCATTTGCATGGTAAAAAATCTTTCCTTCCCCGCGAACCCTTCTCCCCTCCCGCGCGTTAATAAGGTGTCGGAACGGTTGCAACATCCGCAATGCAAAAGGATATGGAGTAAAGAAAAATGGTGGACGAACAGACCTTTGTGAGCGAGGTGCAGGCGATGGAGCGCACGCTGTACCGCGTGGCGCGCGGCTTTCTGCCAACATGGGAGGAGTGCGGGGACGCGGTGCAGGAGGCGCTTGGAAAGGCATGGGCAAAGCGCGGGCGGGTAGAGCCGGAGTACTTCCGGCCCTGGCTGACGCGCATTGTGATAAACGAGTGCCATAACATTGGCCGCCGAAAAAGGCGCGTCTCTCCTCTGGCTACGGTTGAGCCGCCGCAGAACGCCGCCCCGGACCTGGGCCTGCGCGAGGTCGTCTCCGCCCTGCCGGAGCGGTTAAGAATCCCGTTGCTTTTGCATCATCTCGAGGGGTTTTCAGTGTCGGAGGTGGCGCGGATGACGCGCGTGCCGGAGGGCACGGTGAAATCGCGGCTGCATCAGGCGCGGGAATGCCTCAAGGCAGAATGGGAGGTACGCTGCGAATGAAAGAGCTATGGAACAGGCTGGACGACGCTTTTGAACAGACGCCCGAGGATTTTCACACGCTGATGGAACGGCGGTTAGACGAGCTTTCGCGGAGCGGGGCGGCGGGTAAGAAAGCGAAGCGCTCGTACCGTCGGGTTGTGGCGCTGGCTGCATGCGCGGTTTTGCTTTGCGGCGCGGCGGTCGCGGCCGGCCGGTTGGGCGTGCTGGATTTTCTGACGACAAGAATCGAGGGGGGGCCCGACAGGGCCGCGGTAGAAACGGGCGTATCGCAGCCCCAAACGCAACGCTTAGACGCCGATATGGTAAAGGCGGATGTGCGCGACATTTACCGCGACGGCGATACCCTGGGCGTGTGCGTGCATATCGCGCCGGCGGATGAAAGCGCCTACGCGCTTCTCAGCGAGACGGATATCGGCGTCGACGGCGAGCGTTTTGACCGGATCTGGTGGAAGGGAGAAATCCTGACCTTTGACGAATGGCTGCCGGAAGGCAAGCAAATGCTGGTGCTATCGGTTAAGGGCATGACTGTGGACGGAAAGCGGGCGCTGGCTTCCTATGACTACGTGCCGGAGGATCAGGGCGAAACCTTCTATTTTGAAGCCGACCTTTCCCGGCTCGCGGCAGAACCGGGCAAAGAGGGCGCGGACGGGCCCCTGACCGTAGAAATTCAGCTTGAAACGCGCGTGTACGGCACGGATGAGGTCGAGGCTTCGTCCCTGCGGGCGACGCTGGGCGGCGAGAGGCAGCCTCGTTGATTGGGAAAGGAGAATACACAGATGAACAACGGGAAAGACAGGCAAGGCGGGCCTTGGTGGAAGCGGTTTTTAGGCGGAATGCTGGCGTGCTTGTGCGTGGCCGCCGCCGTACCGGCGGCAAGGGCTTATGACGGCGAGCCGGTTCCGCTGTGCGACCCGTCGGAGGTGGACGTTTCCGGCGTTGTTGAAAAGGCCGGCCGCCTGATCGGAGAAATTCGTTTTCCAGAGGGCGTGACAAAGGGAACGCTCAAGGTGGGTTGTCCTGTTCCGCGGGCGTTTACGCAGGAGCAGCAGGTCAAGCTGAAGGTGGAGTATCCAAAGCTGACAAAAAATCTGCTGAAAAAGGCGATGGACGCGGTCGGGCAGGACACGAAAAAGGGGGTTCTATACCAGTTTGTCAGCAGCGCGGAGCAGCGGCTGGTCCAGTACCAGCTCAACGAGCGCCATGATTTTTGCCCTGACGCGGAGATGGTCGCGCCGGTGCGGGCGCGCGGCCTCACGGGCCTGACGCATGAGGCGGAGCTTCGATCGGCCAGGGAAGCGGCGCGCAAGCTGCTGGAGCAGCTCAGCGCGGCGGCCAGCGACCCGTTCCTGTCCGCCTGCCGGGACGACCGCGAAACCTACGACGCCTACTCCTTCCATGGGGATTCCTGGCTGGAAGAGCACCGGGAAGAGGACTGGGCAAAGCGCGAGGCGATCCACCTGAAAAACGGCCGGCCGGAAAAGCGTGATTACAGCTTTGTGCGGGCGCTTTACGAGCTTCGAGGCCTGCCGGTCATGGATCAATATTGTTGGCGGCGGGGGAAGGACGTCTACGTCGGCATGTCGGCGTTTTACGCCACCGTCGGCGACGACGGAACCATTCTGCAAGCGGAGGCCAATTCTATCCCATCCGTCGTCGGGGATGAGCCTTGCGCCCTGCCGGAGCGCTCCTGGCGGGAGCTGCTGAAGGAATGGGCGGCAAAGCTTTACGATGCGCGGGCGAACGCGCGGGACGAGCAGTATGAGGAACGTGACGGCGGCATCGTCACGTCCTACGCCTCCTACGACGTGCTCACGGCCTTTGGCCCCTGCTGGGTGGGCCTTGAGCGGTTCAGGCTGGAGCCGGGCTGGTATATAGAGGTGGAATCCCGCCAGGCGGACGGCGATATCCTGACATCCGTAGCCCTGAGCTATACCGACGCCGAGACTATGAGCGTCCGTATGCCATAGGCGGGGCGGGCTGCCAATAGGAGGCGCGGAGGGAGCAAAGGCCAGAAGCCTTCATCGTCGTCCGGCGCGCCCGGCTATCGTTTGGCTGCGCATACCTTGGGATGCCTTGCGCTTTCCGCGATGGCCCGCCAGCCTTCGCCTCCCTCCGCCGGCTTCCGGCTGTGTTCCGATTGAAGCGACATTCGGGGGCCGGAAGCCTTGCGCGGCAAGGACCAGGGCGTTGACGAGCCCCTTTTGGAGCGGCTTGGAGAGGCCGAGGCCCCTCCAAATGAATCCGGTTCGCACGGCTGGGGAGTTTTCGGCTTTGCCGCAAACACCAGCCCTTGGTGGAAAAGCTCGTCGAAGGGCGGGCTTTTTCGACGGCTTGAGCTCTCGGCTGCGCCGGGGGATGTTTACTTTTATTTTCATATCAGCCGGCTGCTACTTTTCCGACCTATAACCGCCCTTAACGCCGGCAAGAAAACGCCGTCGCTCGAGGGACCGGCGTGAGACGGGCTGCCGCCGGCGACGTTCAGCGTTCCCGCTTGATTTCTAATGTATTTCTCATGGAATTGCTAGCGCATCCTCAAGCAACGCGCCCGCGCCTGTGGTAAGATCAACCTGTCAATAGGAACCGGCAAGCGCCCCAAGCGGGGCGAGCATATTGGAGGAGGTTATGGTATGACGGAGCAGAACCAACAAAATCAGGAGTACACGCGCAATGAACAGGGACACAGCGGCGGAAACGGCGTTTTCTCCTTCCTGTACCGCACGCGTTTGCGGGTAGATAAGGGCCCGACGCCTATTTTAAACCTTTCGCTGATTTTTACCCTGCTGGCGGTGATCAGCGCGCCATGGCTGGCGATCGGGGGACTGATTGTGGCGCTGGTGCTGGGCTATCGCTTTTCAATTGAAAGAAACGCCAAGGGCTTTACCGGGGATTTTCAGGACGTTGTAAAGGACGCGGCGGGCAACGTAAAGGCGGCTGTGGATTCCGTCGTCAAGCACGAGGAGTAAAGCGTGACTCCCTGACATTCGGAAAAGATTGCCGTAAGGCGACCTTTTCCGATGAAACGGGCTTCCGTCGCGCCTGAGGCGCGGCGGGAAAACCCGCAAGGAGGCCCCGCCGCGCAAGGCTTCCGATCCCACCGCACATGAACGCAAGGCTGGGGCTGTAAGCTAAGGAACGTTGGGCGGCGCCGCCTCCCAAGCCCGCCGCCTGAGGGCTTATCATGATGAACCCCTTGAGCCGCGTTCGCGGCCCAAGGGTCAACGAAAGGGAGCGGAGGCCCTGCGGGCCGTTCGCCGGAGGCGAATGCGAGACGTAGGATACGCTTTGGAAACGTCAGCTCCACCTTGCAAAGAAATATGCCTGCGGGCCGCCCGATCGGCGGCCCGCAGGCTATGAAAAACCTTTTTTTGGATAGCCGGAGGGGCTTTGGCCTCTCCAAATGAAATCGCATCGCCTGGGCCTGCCAGGCGGTCGTGGCGTTTGCGCTCCGGCGCAAATGTCGTTCTCCTTGGCAAAAAGGACGTCAACCTTTTTTGACGACCGGATACCTTCTTTCAGAAACGATAGCGGATTCAACCAACCTCGCCCGTGTAGCGGTTTTCGTCCTCCCAATCATAACGGCCGTCGTCAGCGGCATCCTTTTCAAAGTAATATTCGCTGGGAGAACCGGTCACGCAATCCGCCAATACAAAGCCGCGCATCGGCCCCTGATCCGTTTCCACCTCAACATAGGCCCACTTGTACGAGCTGTCCGTCGCATAGGGTCCAAGAAGCGTAAGCGGGGTTTCCGCCGCAAGCCTTATCAGGGAGGTTTCGCTGCCGTCCGGCTCGTCGGTCAGCGAGCAGGCCGTCGCTGTCAAACCGTCGTCATTGTAAAATTCCAGATTTTCAACATCCAGCTTTTCCTTGAGCGAGCGTTCCAGCACGTAGCCGACCCGGCGGCTGCCGCCGTTGGTTTCGTATTCAATGGCAAGCCAGCCGTTTTCCCGGCCCGCGATTTTAACCTTTTCATTGGTGCTCACGCTGGCCTTGCCGTTGGCGGAGCGATAGTAGTTTACGCCGGGACCCGTATATACGCTGAGCTTTTGGCCCTCCGCTAGCTTGTAGGAACGGAAGGCGAGCACTGTGTTCAGCTCCGCCTCCTCGTTGCTGCGCGGAAGCGGCTTGCCGGCCGGGTTGGCGGTTTTTTGAGCGCGCATGTCCTGAAGCACCTGATGGACCAGCTTTTCGTTTGCCTGCTCAAATTTGTTCAGCAGCCCGTAATGATAATCCGGGTTTACCGAATACCAGGCTTGGCTTCGGAAGTAGACGTCGTATTTCTCGCCGGGCCGGAAGGAGCGCCCGTGCCGTGCAAACAATTCATTATAGATATAGCCAAGGGCCTCATACTGCCAATCCCACAGCTCGGCCTCGGTCAGGTAACGGGAATCGGAATCGCCAATGATATCATAATTGTTTTGTTCGCCCGACGCGACGGCGGATGCCGTCAGCAGCAGTACAGCAGAGAGAAGAAAGCAGAAAAACCTGGAAAGCTTCATGGGAAAACCTCCTTTGAATATGAAATATGTATTGCTATCGTATATTGTCAAACGCAGAATGCAACAAAATGCGACTGGTTGAATTATAACAGAATTGTAAGGGATTGTAAACATAAAATACAGCGGCTCGTATGCCGCGCAAGCTTGCCAGCAGCCGCTCCAAGTCGTATACTGGAAACGAGGATACCGAAGGGAGTGGATGAGAGATGAAAATAGGGTTTATCGGCATCGGCGTCATGGGGGAAAGCATGGCGCGCCACCTGATGCAAGCGGGCCATGAGCTGACGGTTTACACGCGCACGAGGCAGAAGGCGGACCGGCTTTTGTCGGAGGGCGCCGCCTGGTCGGAGAGTGCGGGAGCGTGCGCGCGCGGCCAGGACGCCGTCATTACCATCGTCGGCTTTCCCAAGGATGTGGAGGAGGTTTACCTTGGAGCCGGCGGAATTTTAGACCAGGCCGACCCGGGGACGCTGGTGATCGACATGACGACCACCAGCCCGGCGCTATGGCAGAAAATAGCGGAACAGGCGGAAGCGCGCGCCCTTCGGCCCCTGGACGCGCCTGTGTCGGGCGGGGACAGCGGGGCGCGCAACGCGACGCTCAGCATCATGGCGGGCGGCGCGCGGGCCGATTATGAGGCCGCTTTACCCATCCTCAATTGCATGGGCAAAAACATCGTGCTGACAGGCGGGCCGGGCTGCGGCCAGCATACCAAGATGGCGAACCAAATCGCCATTGCGGGAGCGGTAGCGGGCGTGAGCGAGGCGGTGCGCTATGGCGAGGCCTGCGGGCTGGATACGGAAAATATGCTCCGTTGCATTTCGGCGGGCGCTGCGGGAAGCTGGCAGATGAGCAACAACGGGCCCAAGATGATCTGCGGCGACGATGCTCCCGGATTTTTTATCAAGCACTTTGTCAAGGATATGCGCATCGCCAGGGACGAGGGGGACGGGCATGGCGCGGAGCTGCCCGTGCTGGAAAAGGTGCTGGCGATGTATGAGGAAATGATGGCCGAGGGCAAGGGCGAGCTTGGAACGCAGGCGCTTGTGCAGTGGTACCGCCGGGGATAGCGCGCCTCGCCCCTGAAGCGTGAATTTTATGGCCAAAGGCCTTGCAATTTACGCCGTCCTGTGCTAAAATAACCTACGCCGTGTGGATAACCGTGGGCTGCAAAATGGTTTTCATGCGCGCGGATGGGATTATAGCTCAGTTGGTTAGAGCGCCACGTTGACATCGTGGAGGTCATAGGTTCGAGCCCTACTAATCCCACCAAGAAAAAAGCTTTGTACCATTTCGGTAACAAAGCTTTTTTTTGCCGTAATCTGACGCCGGGAAGGACGGCGTTCCTGGCACGGTCGTGCGCCGGCTTCGGTCTGTTTCATGCCTCATCTTCGGAGGCAATGGCATCGCGACTGTTTGACGCCGCGCCGCGGGCCGCCCGCGCGGCATAGGCGGGCTTATGCGGGCGGCGCCTGGTCATCACGCGGAAGCCGGCGCCCGTTCCGCCTTCGGCTGTCATTGGGCGCCGGCTCCTTGCGCCGACCGCCGCAGGCGCGCTTGCTCCCGCGGTTGGCGGATCATTGTCAGCCGAAGTAGCGCTTCAGCAGACCGTCAAAGCCCTTGCCATGACGCGCCTCGTCCTTGCACATTTCATGCACCGTATCATGAATCGCGTCAAGGTTGAGCTCCTTGGCCAAGGTCGCCAGTTCCTTCTTGCCCGCGGTCGCGCCCCACTCGGCTTCCGCGCGCAGCTCCAGGTTCTTTTTAGTGGAGGAGGTAACCACCTCGCCCAACAGCTCGGCAAACTTCGCGGCGTGCTCGGCTTCCTCAAAGGCATAGCGCTTGAAAGCCTCGGCTACCTCGGGATAGCCGTCCCGGTCCGCCTGGCGGCTCATGGCCAGGTACATGCCGACCTCTGTGCACTCGCCGTTGAAGTTCATCCGAAGGCCTTCGATAATCCGCGAATCGACGCCCTCGGCGACGCCGACGCGATGCTCGTCGGCATAGCTTTTCTCGCCGCCCATGGGCTGGAATTTGGACTTGGGCGCTTTGCACTGGGGGCAGAACTCGGGGGCCTCGGGACCTTCATGTACATAACCGCAAACCTTGCAAATCCATTTCATATTGGGGTTCCTCCTTATCAAAGTACCGTTTATCCGGGCCCGCGCCCGGCTGACGATTTTGTTATACCCAACCGCGGGACAGGGTGAAACATAAATATTGAAAAATTATTTTCGCTCATGAAAGAAAAGGCGTGCGAATGGGCGAAACAGAGTCCCGCGCGGTACGATCGCACGAAGGCCGCGCCGATGCCCCTGACAGCGGGAGAGAAGCGGCTGCCCAAAAGGACGCCGCCGCGGCGCTTACCCTGAACGGGCTGGTTTTTGCTTTGCCGATCCTGACGAGGGGTTCGGCCTCAGCCCTTTGCGCCGCGAAGCTCCGCGAGCAGCGCGCTTTCCATCATGCCGGTTTCGCATACGGCCTGATGGCGGATGGGGAGGTCCGCCAGCTCCCGAATCTGCCTGGGCATGGGGACGCCCGAGAGCGCTTCCAGCCTCTCGGCGCATTCAAAGGCGTTCAGGCCGTTTACAGCGTCGGGCCCCAGCAGGCTTCGCACAACGTCCTGCGTGAATTTGTAGGGGCTTGCGGTGGCGACCAGCACCGCGGGCGCGCGGTCGTTTGTCTGCGCGCGGTATTGATCCAGCGCGTGAGCGCCTACGGCTGTGTGCGGGTCCATCACGTAGCGGGAACGCTCATAGACGCGCCGGATTGCTTCCTCCGTCATGGTATCGTCGGCATAGCTGGCCCAGAAGGTTTTTTGCAGCTCGGCCAGCCGCTGCGCGCCAATGGAGAAGCTGCCGCAGGCGACGAGCTGTTCCATCCAGGTTTTCACCAGCTCCGCGTTGCGGTCGGCGCTCTCGTACAAAAGGCGCTCCAGGTTGGAGGAAATCAGAATATCCATGCTGGGAGACATGGTTTGAAAGAAGGTGCGATGCGTATAGTAGGTGCCGTCGGTAAAGAAATCGGTCAGAACGTTGTTGCGGTTGCTGGCGCAGATCAGCCTTCCGACGGGCAGGCCCATGCGCTTTGCGTAGTATCCGGCCAGAATGTCGCCAAAGTTTCCGGTCGGGACCACATAGTTGACGGATTGGCCCATACGGATGGTTCCGCGGCTGACCAAGTCGTTATAAGCGGTAAAATAATAGACAATCTGCGGCACAAGGCGGCCGAAGTTAATGGAGTTCGCGGAGGAAGGCAGCTTGCCCATCGCGTCCATCTTTCGGTGAAAATCCGGGTCGGAAAACAGCTTTTTCACCCCGGCCTGGGCCTCGTCAAAGTTCCCCTTGACGCCGATGGCATGTGTATTTGCGCCGCCTGTGGTGACCATCTGCAATTCCTGTACCCGGCTAACGCCGCCAAACGGATAAAAGACGGTGCAGCTCGTGCCGGGCACGTCCCGGAAGCCTTCCAGCGCGGCCTTTCCGGTATCACCGCTGGTGGCGACAATGATGCTGATCTCCCGCTTTTCCTCATTTTTTTCTGCGGCCAGGCGGATCAGATGAGGCAAAAGCTTGAGAGCGATATCTTTAAACGCAAGCGTTGGGCCGTGGAACAGCTCCAGCACATACGTGTCCTCCGCCAGCGGGCGAATCGGCGCGATCAGGGGATCATCCCAGCTATCGCCGCTGTAAGCCGCATGGACGGACTCCTCGATTTCCGCAATTGAATAATCCTCCAAAAAGTCGCGGAGGATACGCGCGGCTTGGTTTTGATAGCTGGTGCCGCAGAGGGCCGCGAGCCGTTCGCGCGATAGCTGGGGAAACATGCTGGGCACGTATAAGCCGCCGTCCCTGGCAAGGCCCCATAGAATGGATTGCGAGGTGGTGACGCAAGCGCCGCCGCGCGTAGAGAAGAAAGACATGAAGCACACCTCCGATGGTTTTCCGGGACAGGATATGCGCGGGTGGTACGCGCTCATCATACACGGTTTTCAAACGGGTGTAAAGTATTTCCGTAAAGGCCGCTCGCCGGGACCGAAAAACAAAAAGCCTCCCTGCCATATGCCGGCATTGCGCCCTCTCTGACGGACGGCGCCTTCCAACGTCTCTTCTCGCTGTAACCCCCTTTTTTGCCTCCCCGAAAGCCTGTGGAAAAGGGCGGATTGAGAGTGCGCGGGCAGGTTGCAGATAAAAAGGCTCGTTCGCGCCCGCAAAATGAATTACCGTGCCGGCGGGAAGGCAAGCTTAACTTTTTCAGAAAAAATATGTTATCATCATGAAGCTGGGCAGCGAAGTGCGTAGAATTCCAGGCGGATTCTACGTACTATTTTTTTACCCTTCGTAGTTTTTAGGCAGCTTTTCTCTGATAAAGACTCCAAAAAGTAAACGCTTCATTCAGGAGGAAAAAATCATGGAACAAAGGAATCAAAACCGGATGCTTGGCAAGGAAAAAATTACAAAGCTGCTGATGAAATTTTCAATTCCCTGCATTCTTTCGTTGCTCGTCAGCGCGCTGTACAATATCGTTGACCAAATATTCATCGGCAACAGCGAGCTGGGGTATCTCGGCAACGCGGCCACAGGAATTGTTTTTCCAATTCTGATTATCGCGCAAGCCTTTGCGTGGTGTATTGGGGACGGCAGCGCCGCTTACCTGAGCATCTGCCAGGGGAAAGGGGACACGCAAAACGCGCATCGCTGTATTGGCTCCGGCATTACATACACGTTGATAGTCAGCGTTATCATGCTGGCGCTCTGCGCGGTGTGGAAAGAGCCGCTGCTCCGGCTGTTCGGCGCGTCTGAGCAGACGATAGGAATGGCTTTGGAATATTTCACCATCGTGCTTTGCTTCTTCCCGGCCTTCATGCTGATGAACATGCTGAACGCGGTCATTCGCGCGGATGGAAGCCCGGCGGTTTCAATGGCGTCTATGTCGCTTAGCGCAATTTTGAATATCATTCTTGACCCCGTCTTCATCTTTTCCTTTCACTGGGGGATTGCCGGCGCGGCCTGGGCGACGGTTATCGGGCAGACGGTTTCTTTCCTCGTCAGCGCGCTGTATTTCTTCAGAACAAAGAGCTTCCGGCTGACGAAGGAAAGCTTTATGCCGCATTTCAAGATTTTTAATAATGCCTTGAAATTAGGCGCATCCTCGTTTATTACGCAGATGTCTATCGTCGTTATTTCCCTGGCCTGCAACATCATGCTCGCAAAGTATGGCGCCATGTCCGTTTACAGGCAGGATATTCCCATCTCGGCCATCAGTATTGAAACGAAGGTGTTTACCATTGTCATCAACATCGTCGTCGGTATTGTGCTTGGCGGTCAGCCGATTTTAGGCTATAACTACGGCGCAAAAAAATATCATCGCGTGAAGGAAACGTATCGCGCCATTTTCATTGCAACCCTTGCGGTCGGCATGGTCGCAACGTTGGTTTTTGAAATTTGCCCCCAAGTTGTGATCGGCGTTTTTGGCTCCGGAAACGACGCGCTTTATCTCGAGTACGCGACGCGCACGTTCCGTATTTTCCTGTCGCTGGTCACATTTACGTGCGTGATTAAAATGTCCTCCATCTTCTTTCAAGCGGTGGGGAAACCTGTCATGGCGGTTGTCGCGTCCCTGACCCGCGATATTGTCTGCTTTGTGCCGCTTGTTATCCTGATTCCCGCTGTTTTTGAGAGGTATCAAACCGGCAGCGGTATCAACGCGGTCCTGTTCGCCGCGCCTGCCGCGGACATTATTGGCATGATCGTTGCCGTATGCCTGACGGCGCGCTATTTTAAAACGATGGAAACCGGAGAAAGCCGCGAGCCCGTCCCTGAGAACGCGGTAATCCGCCCGTCGCGTCAAGGCGTCATCGTCACCATCGCCCGCGAGCATGGTTCCTGCGGCAAGCGAATCGCACAGGCTGTGGCGGAACGAATGGGGGTAGCTTGCTACGATAAGGAGACGACCGCGCTGGCCGCGCAGGAAAGCGGCTTAGACCGGCGCTTTGTGTCGGATATCGATCAAAACCAGCCGGAGCTGCTCCGCTCCCTGTATCTCAGCACAAACGTTGTACAGCAAGCGATTATCGCACAGGAACAGATCATCCGTAGGATTGCCGAGCACGGGTCCTGCGTCATTGTGGGCCGCGCCGCCGATTATGTATTGAACGATGATCCAAATGTGGCGCGCATATTCATCTACGCGCCCAAAGCATACCGCGTCCAAAAGGTGATGGAAATGTATGGCGATACAGAAGAAGCGGCACGAAAAAGCATCGTGCGTTCCGACGCGGCGCGTTCTGCATACTATCACAGCATTTCCGGCGGGGAATGGGGCAATCCGCATGGTTATCATCTCTGCGTTGACAGCTCGTGCGGCGTGGAAGCAACCGCCGGCGTCATATGCGATTATATTCACCTGCGAAGCTGATTGAGCCCGGCCTTCCCGTATAGGGCATATTGCGCGATCAAATGGTTTTTACGGCGGCAAGCGGGACGATGCGCTCCATCCTCTGCGCTTTCCATCCTTTTGCCTCCGCGAAAATTTTACCCAAGCCGCTCGCTGGGGGACGGCCCGGATCGTCCCCTTCCCTCCCGCAGGACGCGCTGCTTTGGCGATACATAGCCCTGTTTTCAAATTTTTGATAATGGCGCTTTTTAGCGCCGCGGACGCGGCCCAGGCATGGCGCAGGGGGAAAAGCCCGTTCCGGCGGAAAAGATCGCCGTCAGGTAAGCCTTGTCAACGGGCTGTGTCTGCGCCGGAGGCGAAAATTTCCCGCTCACGCGGCAAAGCCGCGCGATACAAAAGAAAGACAGCGGGCAACACCCACCGCTCCGAATGGGCTTTTTAAAAATAAGATGGCGGCATAGCCAAACCTATGCCGCCATCCAAAACGAAAAACCGATTTTTTTGTGGCTCGCTTTCTGGACGCCCGCTTTCATACGCGCCGGTCGGCGCCGCAGCGTCAGATTACGTATTTTTGAATGAACTCCGGCAATTCATCGACGCCCGCGCTGATGGACAGCACAAAATCGACGCTGTGCTTTTCGCTGATGGCCTCCATACGCTTGAAAAGCCATTCGGTCGTGCCAAGCTCGGATTTAATCAGTTTTTTGAAGGCGTCAATGAAGATGAGCCCCACGTCAAAGTTTTGCGCCACGGCGCCGCATAGAAAACCCATGAACATCTGGTCGCTGAGAAGGTCGTATTCGCCGGCGTTGATGAAGCGAACCTCGTGCCGGAGATCAAACATATACCGGTTGTCATCGTCGATAAAAACGATGTCGTGCGTACTCTCCTGGGTGGCTTGATTAGCCATGTCGATGATCCGCTTGGTTTTACCCGAGCCTTTTTTGCCGGCAATCACCTGAATCAATGGTAACGCCTCCTTAAACAATGTTTTGCCTTTGACCTGACGGTACGGGTACGCGCCCGGCGACGCCGTTAAGCCCCGCCTTCGCGCGCCACGCTCGCGCCGTTCTCCCTATCCATTATACATGATGGGGTGAAGAATAGCAACGTCTTCAGGCGGATTTCTTATGAACATTGCGTAAACACCGCGCGGGGAAAGGGTTACGGCGCGCCGCGGCGGGAAAGCCTCTCGCGGAGCTGCTCCATGCTCATGTCGGGCACCTCGCGGAAGGGAGCGTCGGGGGCTTCCGTATCAAAATGACAGACAGCCCGGAAATCGCAGTAATCGCAAGCGGCGCGGTTTTGGTCGCGGGCGGGCGAAATATCGGTTTTACCGCCAAACAGCTCGTCGGCCAGGGCTGAAGCGACCTGCCGCGCGTGAGAAAGCAGGGCCGTGAACTGCGCCATGTCCAGCGCCTTGGCGTTCTTGCGCAGCTCTCCGGATTTGAGGTATACGGGCGGCACCACACAGGCGACCTCGCCGGAGTCCATCGCGTTCAGAATTTCCATATCCGTCAGGGTAATGCCGCGAAGCTGGAAAACGTCGCGCAGCCTGGCCTCTACGATGGGCTTTAAATCGGTGTCGCTTTCCACGAGCGGGTCGGCGACATAGAAATAGAACGCCCCGGCCGGCTTGGCGTTGGGGATGGCGGCCGTGCATACGTCCAGGTACAGCAGCAACTGCAGCTGCAAGCCCCACCAGGTTTTCGCGGCGTCCAGGCTCTGCTGGGCGGATTTATAGTCGATGACGCGGAGATACACGGCGTCGGGCGCGTCGTAACGGTCGATCCGGTCGATGCGGCCCCGCAGCATCACCTCCCGGCCGTCGGAAAGGGCGAGCACAATGGGAGGCAAGCCGCCCTCATACCCGAAGGCCGCCTCCGTTTTGTACAGGCTGAAGCTGCCGGCCGCAAGCTGCCGGGTGATTGCGACCGCCGCGCGGCGAATGGCGTTTCTCGCCTGCTCAAAGCGGGCAAGGTTTCTTTCCCCGTCGCCCATGGGGCCGAGCATCAGCTCCTCCTTCAGCGGCTCGACCGCCTCCTCCGCCATTCGTTCAACGGCCTCGTCCGGCAGGTTGGGGTAGTCGGCGTTCTTGCGGGCGAGGGCCGCGAAAGCGTTCAGGCTTGCGTGGTAAAAGCTTCCCGTTTCAATGGGGTCCACCTTCCACTCCCGCAGAAGATGAGGCCGGAGCCCATAGGTGATGAAATGCCTGAAGGGACAGTCCGCGAACTGCTCCAGACGGCTGACGGAGAGCGCCTCGTCCCCGAAAAGCGCGCGGGCCTGTTCGGGATCGAGCGGCTGCGCCTGGCCGTCATAGTCCAGCGCCCGCAGGAGCCGCATGGCGCGCGGGGCCGTGGCCGGGCTTTGAAGCAGCCGGCGGAGGATGTCCGCCCAGCGCGGGGGAAGCGCGCCGCCGTTGAGGCCGTCGGCGTGCGCCCGCAGCAGAAGCCCAAGCTCGGAAAGCGCCTGCGCGGAGGACAGGGGCAGCTCGTCCGGCTTTACGGGGGACTGAGGCAGCTCGGAAAAAAGACGCGCGCGCATTGTGGAAATAAGCGCCGCCGGGCGGAGGGCCTCGCCCTCCGGCGCGGTTTTGGCATAGCTGAGAAAAAGCAGCTTGCGCGGAAGGGTCATGGCGCGCTTGAGGTCAAGCCTGGCAAACAAGGCGCGGCTCTCGTCCGTCAGGCCGAGAAAGCAGCCGGAAGCCGCTTGGGCCTTGGCGCGTTCCTCCGGCGTCAGCAGGCTTTGCGTTTCCCGCGCAAGGACGCCGTCGTTCAACCCCAGCAGGAAAACGGCGTCCATGTCCTCCGCCAGCAGGTGGCCTAACGCGCCCGCGTGCAGCAGATGGCTGGCGGGCGGCAGGGATGCCAGCGAAAGCGCGGAGAAACCGCTTTCCAGGCGGGAGGCGATATGCTTGAGGGGAATGCGCGCGCCGCCTCCCAGGCGGACGAGCTGGTCAAAAAGCGTGAGGGTCGCCTGCCAGATCTGGCTGTTTTGGTTGGCGCGCATGGTAAGGCCGTTTTCCAGCAGCCGCCGCTCTTCGCGCTTCAGGGTTTCATAGGCGCCGGCGTCCGTCAGCAGGGCGAAGGCGGCGCCAAGCGAGGCGGCGGCGTCCCTGGCCTGGACGAGGGCGGCGCGCGCGCGTTCCAGCGGAGTTATCAACCTTACCCGAAGGGCCTCGCATCTTTCCAGCAGCGCGGGCTCGCCCTTGGTAAAGGGCTTCAGCCAGCGCTGGCGGTTAACGCCGTAGGTATAAGCGTAGTTTTCCAGCTCGCAGCCCTCCTCAAAGGTCAAGGGCGCATAGCCGCTTTTGAGCATGCCCAGCACGTCCTGGCTGCGGTATCCGTTTGCGACGGCGCGCAGCGCGAAAAGCAGGTAGCGGACCAGACCGTGCGAGGTGGCCGGCAGCTTTTGATCGGTATAATAGGGGATGCCGGCGGAGCGCAGCGCCGCTTCCACCGCGAAGGCGTAGCCGTTTTGCTCCGGGTACAGAACGGCGATGCGCTCGATTTCCATTCCCTCGGACAAAAGGCGCAGGACGTGGCGGGTCATAAGCGCCGCCTCGTCGTAGGGACTGAGGCCGCTGAATAGGAATACGTTTTCCTGCCCGCCCTGATAGACCTTGGGCGTAAAAGTGAACAGGGACGCGTCGATATGGGCGATGGCGGGAGGGCGCTTCAAGGGAACGGATGGGAGCGGACGATACTCCGCGGCGATCCCCAGCTCCGACAGCATGTTAAGGAAGCGTGCGATTCCTTGGCGAACAGGCAAAAAGAGCTCCGCGTCGGGAGCGTCCTCTCCGTCGCAGACCAGGGCCACGGTCAGGCTTTCGCACAGGGGCGCGGCCGAGCAGAGGAAGCGCGTCAACGGCTCCGGCAGGGTGTCAAAGCCGTAAACGTAAAGGTGCTGCCCGTTTAAGAAGCCGCTTTGCGCAAGCCTGCCGGCCACATAGACAAGCTGGTCCTCGCCGTCGCTGAAACGGTCCTTCAGCACCGCGCGGTATTGAGCAAAAATCAGGCTTAAATCCTGAAATTTTTCCCTGGATACCTCGTCGGTCAGGCTATCGGCAACTTCGGCAAGGATTTCGGGGGTCATGCCGCCGCGCTTCATGTCGGTAATTAGGGCGGCGGTTTTTTCCACAAAGCCAAGGCGATGGGCAATAGAGGCATAATACCCGAGCTTGTCCTCCAGCCGTTCCAGCGCCTGGCTGACGGCCATGCGGCGGCCCGCGTCGGACAAAGGCTCCCGTTCGTCGCGGCCGGCGGAGGCCAGCACGTGCTCGTAAAGCCGCGACGGGCTCAGGACGTTGATGCTGAAAAAACCCTGAACGCGGAGGCGGGTCATCAGCTCGCGCTCGGCTTGCAGGGTGAACTGCTCGGGAACCAGCAGGATCGTCGGTTCATCCCTGCGAAACTTTGCGCCGATTTCCTCCACGACGGGCTGAAACAGGCGGTGCGGGCGCGCGGTCAGGATACGGACATGAGCGGGCATGGAAGAACCTCCTGCGGAAAGGATGGAAAAAGGCCTGGGAACATGATATCATAAATGCGCGAAACCGCAAGGAAGGAAGTTGTGGAAATGGCGGATACCATAGTCGGCGTCGCAACGGCGCGGGGAGAGGGCGGCATCGCCGTCGTGCGCGTGAGCGGGGACGGCGCGGCGGCGCTTTTTGAGCGGGTGTTCATCCCCCGGAAGGGACGACCGCCCTTTGAAAGCCACCGGCTGATGACGGGGTGGGTTGCGGACGGCGGCGAGAAGATCGACGAGGCGATGGGCGTTGTGATGTACGCGCCCAATAGTTATACGCGCGAGGATGTATGTGAAATTCACACCCATGGCGGCAGCGCCGCCGCGACGCTGACGATGAGGCTTCTGGTACGCCTGGGCGCGCGGCCGGCGGAAGCGGGCGAGTTTACGCGCCGGGCGTTTATGAACGGCCGCCTGGATTTGATGCAGGCCGAAGCCGTGATGAGCGTGATTTCCGCCCAATCGGCGGCGGCGCTCCGCGCCGGAGAATTGCAGCTCGAGGGCGGACAGAGCCGCTTTGTCAAAAGCGCGCAGAAAAAGCTGACGGGGCTGCTGGCCGGGCTGGAGGCGCATCTGGATTACCCGGATGAAATCGATGAGGACGAAGCGTTTCGGGGGTTGGACGAAGGGCTTGGGGAGCTGATATGCGAGCTTTCCGGCGCGATTGACGAGCGCGGGGCGCGCATTTTGCGCGAGGGTCTGCGCGTGGCGCTGATCGGTCGGCCAAACGCGGGAAAAAGTACGCTGTTCAACGCTTTGCTGGGCGAGGAACGCGCCATTGTAACGCCCTCGCCCGGCACTACGCGGGATGTGCTGGAGGGCGAGTTTTCGCTGGACGGCTTTGCCGTGCGCCTTTATGATACCGCCGGACTGCGGGAAAGCGGGGACGAGGCGGAACGCATCGGGGTGGAGCGGGCCAAAGCGGCCTTGCGGCAAGCCGACGTGGCGCTGCTTGTGCTGGACGCCTCCAGGGAGCCGGAGGCCGGGGAGCGGGAGCTGCTAAAGCGCGCGCTGGCATGCCCATGCGCCGTGCTGCTGAACAAGGAGGATGCGTGCGAGCGGCTGACCGTTCAGGAGGCGGAGCGCATGACGGCCCACAGGCCGGTCTTGCGGGTTTCCGCCCTGGAGGCAAGAGGACTGGAGGCCGTAAAGGACTATTTGCGAACCTTTACAGCCGCTCCGCAGGAGCGGGCGTTGACGCAGGAACGGCATATGAGCTTGGCCCGGGAAGCGCTGGAAAGGCTGCGGCAGGCGCAAAGCGCGTTATTGAACAGGGAACCGCCGGACCTGGCGGGCGTGGACATGCACGAGGCGCTCTACCTGCTGGGACGCATCACCGGCGAAAGCGTGGATGAAAAGCTGTTGGACGATATCTTTTCCAGGTTCTGCGTGGGCAAGTAAGCGGGCCGCGGCCATAGCCCGATCCCCCCGTCCGGCTGTCAGGGCGCGGTACCGTCGCCTCGTTCCATCTCCGCCCCTTTGACCCCTGGGGCGGGGCGACGGACGCCGGGCTCGCAACGCGGAGGCTTCCGCGAAACGGGCCTGCTAAAGAGATTGAAAACCCGGGAAGGGCAGAGGAGCAAGCATTCCTTGCGGCGCTGCTCACCTTGCGTTTGCTCCCAAGTGCCGGCGTTGGTTTGCCGCCGATGATTGCGGCCGCTATTTGAGTGCGGTCCAGTACGCGCACGATATGACCAAGCATCCCTTTCGGGAGGCGCGGCCAATGCCCGTCCGGCACTCGCCGCGTCGCGCGGCTTTGCCATGAGGGGGGAGCGTAAGCGCAGGCGTCGTCCGGTTTGGACAAAAGACGCGGCGCTACGTTGACACGCCGTAAGCTGCGCGCGCGAACGGCGTTCTGTACACCCCGTAACGTTGATAGAAGGCGCCCGCGGACGGAGCGACCGCAACGGTCCTTTTTCACGGAAAGGGATCGGTTTGCATAGGGTATATCGGACCCCATCAATTTTTCGAGGTGACAATCCATGATGACAATGAATGCCTCTGTGCTTCAGGTATACGGCTCCAGCCTGCTGGTTTTTGATCAGGCCTCCTGCCAGCAGGTGATTGTTCACACGCCTGACGCGGCTTGTTTTTCCGCTGGGGACTGTGTGTGTATCCATTATAACGGCGTCATGACCCAGAGCATTCCGCCGCAGATCAGCGCGACGTGCATTTATCGCGCGGGATGCTGCTGATGGCTCCGGCCTGCCTGTAAGGGCGGGCCGTACATGGGTTTGCAACCCCGCTTCAAAATCCAAATAAAGCGGCGGCGTCCCCGTCCTCTTAAACGGGACGCCGCCGCTTGCAACGTATGAAAGGTCAGAAAGCCAGCCGCTCCTCGATATATGCCGCCAGACCGTCCAGGCTTACGCGATCCTGGGTCATGGCGTCGCGGTCGCGCACGGTGACGGTTCCGGTCGCCTCCGTATCAAAGTCGACGGTGACGCAAAACGGCGTGCCGATTTCATCCTGGCGGCGGTACCGCTTGCCGATGCTGCCGGTCTCGTCGTAATCCACCAAAAAGCGCTTGCTGAGCTTCTCATAAACCTCGGCGGCCAGCCCGCCCAGCTTGTTCTTTTGCAGCGGAAGAACCGCGGCCTTGAAGGGAGCGAGGGCGGGATGCAGATGCAGGACGACGCGGGTGTCTCCGCCCTCCAGCTCCTGCTCCTCGTAGGCATTGCAGAGGAAAGCGAGCGCCACGCGGTCGGCGCCGAGCGAAGGCTCGATGACATAAGGGATAAAGCGCTCGTTGGTTACGGGGTCAATATATTCCATGCTTTCGCCGCTTTGCGTTTGGTGAGCCTTCAGGTCAAAATCCGTGCGGTCGGCCACGCCCCACAGCTCTCCCCATCCAAAGGGGAACAGGAACTCAAAGTCCGTCGTCGCCTTTGAATAATGGGCCAGCTCCTCAGGCTTATGATCGCGCAGTCGCAGACTGTCGGGCTTCAGCCCCAAGGCGTATAGCCAGTCGCGGCAGAAGCCGCGCCAATATTCAAACCACTCCAGATCCTCTCCGGGCTTGCAGAAGAACTCCAGCTCCATCTGCTCAAACTCCCGGATGCGGAAGATGAAGTTGCCCGGCGTAATTTCATTGCGAAAGCTTTTGCCGATTTGGCATACGCCCAGCGGGAGCTTGCGGCGCGTGGTGCGCACGATGTTCTTGAAGTTGACGAAGATGCCCTGCGCCGTTTCGGGGCGGAGATACAGCTCGCTGGCGCCGTCCTCGGTAACGCCCTGAAAGGTTTTAAACATCATGTTGAACTTGCGGATGCCGGTAAAGTCATGCTTCCCGCAGGTAGGGCAGGGAATTTGACGCTCCGCGATAAAGGCCTCCAGCCGCTCGTTGCTCCAGCCGTCGGCCTGAAGCTCCAGGCCCTGCTCCTTGGACCAGTTCTCGATGAGCTGATCGGCGCGGAAGCGGGCCTTGCACGCCTTGCAATCCATCAGCGGGTCGTTAAAATTGCCAACGTGCCCGCTGGCTACCCATACGTTGCGGTTCATCAGGATGGCGCTGTCCAGGCCCACGTTGTATTTGTTTTCCTGGACAAACTTTTGCCACCACGCGCGCTTGACGTTGTTTTTAAACTCCACGCCCAGGGGACCGTAATCCCAACTGTTTGCCAGGCCGCCGTATATTTCGCTGCCCGGGTAAATAAAGCCGCGTCCCTTGCACAGCGCGACGAGCTTATCCATGGTTAGCGCCGCCATTTTCCGTTCCCCCTCTGCTGAAATCATTCCCTATCATAGCGGGGGAGGCGGGGTTTGTCAAGGAAAAAGGAGGAAAGGAACGCGCGGCTTGGGCCCGTCCGTAGCTGGGAAATGTAAAGAAGGACAAGCCGTGGTTGACAGGGTTCGCTTTGGCGGGCGGGCTTGAACCCTGGTCAAGGAACTGATACAATAAAAGGGAAAAGGGGGTATTGAAATGACGGATTTTTCCGCCGCGGTGGAACGGCAGCGCGCGTATTTTTTGACGCAGGCGACCAAGCCGTACGCTTTCCGCCTGGAGCAACTGAAGCGGCTTTGGGCGTGGATTGAAAAAAACGAGGGCGAAATTTTGTCCGCGCTGCGCCAGGATCTGGGCAAGAGCGAATGCGAGGGCTACCTGACCGAGGTGGCCATGGTGAAACAGGAGCTAAAGGACGCCCTCCGCCGGCTCAAGCGCTGGATGAAGCCGGTGCGCGCGCCTACGGCGCTGGGGCAGTTTCCGGGCCGGTGTCGCGTATACAGCGAGCCGTATGGCGTGGTATTGATTATGTCGCCTTGGAATTATCCCTTTCAATTGACGCTCGCGCCGCTTATTGGTGCAATCGGCGCGGGAAACTGCGCCGTGGTCAAGCCCTCGGCCTACTCCGCGGCGACGTCCGCGCTGCTTTCGCGCATGGCTTCGGAAACGTTTCCGCCGGAATATATCGCTGTGGTCGAAGGGGGCCGGAAGGAAAATGCCGGCCTGCTGGAACAGAAGTTCGACTATCTCTTTTTTACGGGAAGCCCGGCCGTCGGACGCCTGGTCATGGAAAAGGCCTCCGCCCACCTTACGCCCGTCAGCCTGGAGCTGGGCGGGAAAAGCCCCGTGATTGTGGATGAGACGGCGGATATAGCGCTGACGGCGCGCCGGCTTGCCTGGGGCAAATATCTCAACGCGGGGCAGACCTGCGTGGCTCCCGATTACGTGCTGGTTCACCATAGCCGCGAGCAAGCGCTGGTAGAGGCGCTCGTGTCGGAGATCCGGCGCATGTACGGCAGCGCGCCGCTCAAAAACGCCGATTATCCCAAGATTATCAACGAGCATCATTTTGAGCGGCTCGTCGGCCTGCTGAGCGGCGGGGTCGTCACCCACGGCGGTCAAATCGACGCCGGGGAGCGCCGCATCTCGCCGACGGTGCTCACCGACGTGGACTGGGACAGCCCCTTGATGCAAGAGGAGATTTTTGGCCCCCTGCTGCCCGTCCTGACGTTTGGCAGGCTGGAGGAAGCCGTGCGCCAAATCCAATCCAGGCCAAAGCCGCTGGCGCTGTACCTGTTTACGCGGAGCAGGGACGTGGAGCGCAAGGTGCTTACGGAGGTCAGCTTTGGCGGCGGCTGCGTGAACGATACGGTGCTTCATCTGGCGACTTCCCACATGCCGTTCGGGGGCGTGGGGGAGAGCGGGATGGGCGGCTATCATGGCAAATACAGCTTCGATACCTTCTCGCACAGGAAAAGCGTGCTCAAGCGGCGCGCGAAGCCTGATATATCCTTGCGCTACGCGCCATTTGAGGGCAAGCTGAAAAAGGTAAAGAGGCTGATGTAGCGGGGGCGGGAACGCTGGGAGGCTCTGCCTCCCAGGCCCTCCGCCTAAGGGCTTTGCCCTTAGGAATCCCTTTTTTGGGCCGCGTTCGCGGCCCAAAGGGCAAGGTTGACGGAGGGGAGCGGGGCCGCGGTGCGGCCTTGCGCGAAGCGCAAAGCGACCCGGAGGATATCAATCGAAACAAGAACGCTGCCCGGCAGGGCAACGGGCGACGATTGAGATTGCGGGTGACGAAGGGGAGCGTCAGCCCGGTGGTCTGTTCGCCGAAGGCGAAAGCGAATGGAAGCGCGCCGGAGTGTGTGGCCTGCGGGCGCTTGCCGCGACGCGGCAAAGCGATGCGCAGGCGTGAGCCAACACCAGGGCCGGATACGGCAGTACCCGGAACGCCGATATTGGCGAGGGAGCGAAACGCGGCCTACCCCCTTTTTTACGGCCCCTCTCAAGGGAATCCTATCGGCTGGCTTTGTCGCGCGGGCGGGGCGGCCTGCCCCTTCGGCGAAGCTTCATCCGTCTCGGCGCGCCGCAAGATGGATCCGAAATGAAAATGGGAGCATGGTAAGCGGCCAATTCAACGGAAAACCCGTCTCTCAAAGGCTTTTTCAGCCGTGAAGAGACGGGTTGTCTTGTTGGAAGCTCTTTGTTGAGCGGCTATGGCGCGACAGCTTCGCGCTGCGGCCCGAAGCCGTTGCTCCACGCGGCCCGATCAGTTTAACCCAAGCTCCTGCGCCCAGTCCGCGCATTGTTCGATGCGGGCGCCCTCGTCGTTCGTAGCGGGATCATAGGCGAATTCGTGAAGCTGCTTGCACGCAAATTGTTCGCACGCGCCGCAGTTGTCCTTCCCCTTGCCCTCGCAGCAGGTTTTGATCGGGCAGCTTTTGCCCCAATAGGGCTTTTTAATGTTCAGGCAGCCGCCGCATTTCATGATCTCGCGGTATTTGCACTCGCTGCATTTGAGGCCGCAACGGGATTCAACCATTTGGAACACTCCTTTAATCATAACGGGAAAAAGCTGACCGGCGTGCTGAAGTATACCAAAATACGCGATGGGTGTCAATCAGACCGGCGGCGACGCGCCCAAGAACCCCGCCCGGATAGGTATATTTTTGCCGTCATCCAACAGCCGGCTTCCATATCCGCCCGACAGAAGAAGAGAATAGATGGCGTTTTTTTCAAATGATATGATTGGACGAGCCTTTGGGTATGGCCCGGGAGCCCGGCGGCCTCGCGCCCCGCAAAGGCGTTTTTGGGGCGCGCGGCGTCGCCCGGGGTAAACCCTTTTAGGCGCACGGTTGTTTCAACCGAGTGAAATATGGTAAAATAGCGTCGGCGAGTATCTCGCCGGACAGGAGGTTGCCCAATGAAGCTGATCTCATGGAACGTCAACGGTCTACGCGCCTGCTTGGGCAAGGGCTTTGCCGATTATTTTTTCGCCAGCGGGGCGGATGTTTTTTGCGTCCAGGAAACCAAAATGGTGCAGGGCCAGGCGGAATTTGAGCCGGAGGGCTTTTTGCAGTTCTGGAACAGCGCGGAAAAAAAGGGATATTCCGGCACGGCGGTCTTCAGCAGAAAAGCGCCGCTGAACGTGACCTACGGCATTGGGGCCGAGGAGCACGACCGCGAGGGACGCGTCATTACGCTGGAATTTGAAGCGTTCTACCTGGTGACCGTCTATACGCCCAACAGCCAGCGCGAGCTGACGCGCCTTTCGTACCGTATGACGTGGGAGGACGCGTTCGCGGATTACCTTTGCGCGCTGGATGAGAAGAAACCCGTGGTTGTCTGCGGGGACATGAATGTCGCTCATGAGGAAATCGACCTGAAAAATCCAAAAACAAACGCGCAAAACGCCGGCTTTACCCTGGAGGAGCGCGGCAAGCTGACGGCGCTTTTGAACCGCGGCTTTGTGGATACGTTCCGCCGCCTGCATCCGGACGAGGTCGACCGCTATACGTGGTGGAGCTACATGCGCCGCAGCCGCGACCGCAACATCGGGTGGCGCATCGACTACTTCCTTGTAAGCGAGCGCGTCGCGGACAACGTCGTGCGCGCGGATATCGACGCGGATATCATGGGCAGCGACCACTGCCCGGTCATACTGGAATTGGAAGGGATGGATTGACGATGAAAATTCTTTTTGCCTCCGATATTCACGGTTCCGCCTCCGCCTGTGAAAAGGTGCTCGAGCGGCTGGAACGGGAAGGGGCCGGGCGGCTTTTTCTCCTGGGCGACCTGCTGTACCATGGCCCGCGCAACGACCTGCCGGACCGGTATGATCCCAAGGCCGTCATCGCGCTCTTGAACCGCTGCCCGATCACGCCGCTGTGCGTGCGGGGAAATTGCGACGCCGAGATCGACCAGATGGTGCTGTCGTTTCCCATCATGGCGGATTATGCGCTGCTGCCGCTGGAGGGCGGCGTCTGCGCCTTTGTGACGCATGGGCACCTGTTCAATACGGAATGCCCGCCGCCCCACCGCGTCGGGGATTTGCTCATCCATGGGCATACGCATGTGCATTGCGCCGTTAGGCGAGAGGATTATACGTACCTCAATCCCGGCTCGGCGGCGCTGCCCAAGGAGGGCCAGCCCAAGAGCTATATGGTTTACGAAAACGGCGTATTTACCGTCAAGGACCTCGAGGATGGGTCGGAGCTGCTGCGCTATGCGCTGGAGGGCTGAGGGATGAAAACGCTGGAGGAAAGTCGCGCTTTTTTTGCCGGGGATCGGTTCGCCCTCGAGCTGTGCGGCATTACGATTGACGAGGCTTCGCCGGGCCGCGCGCGCGTATCCATGCCGCTGACGGCCATGCACCTCAACGCCGGGGGCGTGGCCCAGGGAGGCGCGGTATACACGCTTTGCGACACCGCGTTCGCCGTGGCCGCCAACGCCGGCGGCGTTTTAACCGTCAGCCAGGGAGCCAGCATCGCGTATCTGCGCCCCGGAACGGGCGGCCGCCTGTTTGCTTTGGCGGAAAAAATCAACGAGGGCCGCTCGACCTGTCTGTACCGCGTTCAGGTGACGGACGAGCGCGGCGCGCTGGTGGCGCACGCCACGATTACGGGGTTCCGCAAGGACGGTCCAAGCGCTTGAGAGCCATGCGGCAACTGTGAAAAACTCGTGAACATCGGAAAAAGTTCTTGCCGATTAATAGGGTATCGGTTATAATGCTGGGAGTGACAAAATACTTTCACGATTGGAGAGGAGACCCATGCGCAAGCGTGCAATTCTGGCGTTGATGCTGGTGCTGGCTCTGGCTGTAACCACGAGCTGCTCCTTGATTGTCAAGGACGCCGAGGTGGACAAGCAGACCGTTATCATAGACGTTGCGGGACAGACCTTTACCAAAGGCGAGGTGGCGGCCCAGGTCGCGCAAACCCTGGATTATCAGGAATATGTTTATACGATGTACGGCATGGCCTATGATAAGACGGATCAGACCGCCATCTCCTCGGCGCGGGATACCGTGATCGACGCCCTGGTGGAGCAGGCCGTGCTGAACCAGAAAAAAGACGAGATGGGGCTTGGCGATTTTACGCAGGAGGAGCTGGCGGAGCTCGAGGCTTCCGCGGAGGAAACCTACCAGGGGTACATCGACGGCGTGAAAGCCAGCTATTTCGCGGATACGGAGCTTTCCGGCGAGGAGCTTGACAAGGCCGTGGCGGAAAAGCTGACGGAGCTGGCCTACCCTTCTAAGGAAGAGCTGCTGGAAAGTGAAAAAGAGGACAAGGCGACCGAAAAGCTCAAGGCTGAGGTTGTCAAGGACGTGACCGTCGCGGACGACGAGGTGAAGGCCGAGTACGATACGCGCGTGGAAAGCGCCAAGACGGAATACGCGGGCAACCTGTCCGCCTACGGCACGGCCGTGCAGAACGGGTCCACGGTTTATTATACGCCCGCCGGTTACCGCTACGTCAAAAACATCCTGCGGAAGCTGAGCGAAGAGGATTCCCAGAAGATCAGCGATCTGAACTCGCAGATCACCGCCAAGCAGACGCAGCTTGACAATATCGAAAGCTCCTTGACCGATTTGGGCGAGGACGCCGGGGCCGACGATGAAGAAACCGCCAAGAGCCGGGCCGAGCTGACGGAGGCCAAGGCCAAGGCGGAGGGCGAGCTGGCCGACCTGCAAAAGCAGCTTGACGAGGCAAAGGAAGCGGCCTACGCGAACGTTCAGCCCACGATTGACGAGATTTTCGCCAAGCTGGAGGCGGGCGGCGACTTTGACGCGCTGATGGAGGAATACGGCGAGGATACCGGGATGCAAGCCTCCCCCGCGAAGGAGACGGGTTACCCCGTCTGCGAGGGCAGCACCACCTGGGTGGCTGAGTTTACGGAAGCGGCGATGGCCTTGGAAAAGGTCGGGGACGTTTCGCCCGCGGTACGCACAAGTTACGGCATCCATATCCTCCAGTACGCGGGAGACGCGGTCGAGGGCGCGGCGGATTACGACGGCGTGAAGGAGACCGTGCGCGCCGACCTGCTGGCGCAGAAGCAGGACGCGCTGTATAACGAGACCGTCGACCGGTGGGTGACGGAAGCGAACGCGAAGATCTACAAGGACCGCCTGGCGGACTGACAGGCGGAATGTCCGGGCCGGGACGTTGCCGACGGAGCGACGTCCCGGCCTTTTTTTCTTTTTTTGAACGAAAGCCGAACCCAAAGGGGCGACGATCCCGTCCCGGCCTTTCTCCGCCTGAAGGCGCGAACGAGGGCTCGAGAGCGGACAAAAGGCGGGGATAAAAGGAAAATCGAGCAAGGAGCGAAGCAAAAACAGAAAAGAAAAGGAATGCCCGAAGCGCGGGGAAAGAAAGCCGGGCAACACAGGCCGAAGCTTGCCTGACGACGATCTTTTCAGCCGGGGGCTATCGGAAATGTTTTGACCGGCGCCGAAACAGCCCGCCCGCGCGGGTACTATGCAGGGCGAAAGTGCCGGAGCGCTTGCCGACCGAGGGCCGGCCGGGCGAATCGATTTCATTTGGAGAGGTCGCGATCCCTTCACGCCCCCAAAGGGATCTTTCAACGCGCTCTAAAGCTCGGGGGCTTTCCCCATTTTGCGCAACGCGTTTACTTATGCTATAATAAACCGAATTGCGGATAGATGGGAAGGATGCACATGCCGAAACTGTGGTCGGGCCGTTTTGAAAAGCCTACCAACGCGCTGCTGGATGATTTTCAATCCTCCATTTCCTTTGACTGCAGGCTGTTGGAATGCGATATTGCCGGGTCTGTCGCGCACGCGACCATGCTGGGCGAGCAGGGCGTGATCGCGGCGGAGGACGCCCGCCGCATCGTGGAGGGGCTTCAGGAAATTTTGAGGGAATTTCGGGCCGGGACGCTGACGGTGGACCCGGCGGCAGAGGATGTGCATATGTTTGTGGAGGCGCTCCTGACGGAGCGTATCGGGGAGGCGGGCAAGCGGCTCCATACGGGCCGCAGCCGAAACGACCAGGTCGCGCTGGATGTGCGCATGTACGCCCGCCAGGCGTGCGAAACCGTCCGCGGGCTTTTGCTGGGGCTGATCGAGGCGCTGCTTGACCTGTCACAGGAACATCTTCACACGATCATGCCGGGGTATACGCATTTGCAAAAGGCGCAGCCCGTTACGCTCGCGTTCCATTTGATGGCGTATACGCAGATGTTCATGCGCGACTGCGCCCGGTTTGAAAGCGCATACCGGGAGGCCGACGTCATGCCCCTGGGCAGCGGCGCGCTCGCGGGCACGACCTATCCGCTGAACCGGGAGCGGGTGCGGGAGCTGCTGGGCTTTTCCGAGGTGACGGATAACGCGCTGGACGGCGTGAGCGACCGTGATTTTTTGTTGTCCTTCCTGTCCGCGGCTTCGATCTGCATGATGCACCTGAGCCGTTTCTGTGAGGAGCTCATCCTTTGGAGCACCAACGAGTTTGGCGTCGCCGTGATGGACGACGGCTTTGCGACCGGTTCCAGCATTATGCCGCAGAAGAAGAACCCGGATGCCTGCGAGCTGACGCGCGGCAAGACGGGCCGCGTATTTGGCGATTTGATGACGCTGCTGACCGTGATGAAGGGCCTGCCGCTTGCGTACAACAAGGATATGCAGGAGGATAAGGAGGCCTTTTTCGACGCGTTTGACACGCTCGGCAAATGCCTGCCGACGTTTACGGAAATGCTCCGCGCCACGGTATTTAACAAAGAGGAAATGCATAGAAGCGCCGGGCTGGGCTTTACCAACGCGACGGATTTGGCGGATTACCTGGTGGGGAAGGGCGTTCCCTTCCGGGACGCCCATCACGTGAGCGGCTCGCTTGTGGGCCGCTGCGTGCGGGAAAACCGTGCGTTATGCGATTTGACGCTGGAGGAGCTGAGAGCCGCCCATCCCGCGTTTGACGAGGATGTATACGGCGCGATTTCTCTGGAGTCCTGCGTGGAGCGTCGAAGCCTGCGCGGAGGGCCCGCGCCCGAGACGGTTTCGCGGAGCGTCGAGCGAGCGCGGGACTGGCTTACAGAGCAAAGGAGGAAGGGGCGGCCGGCATGATGAAGTGGGAACAAAAGACGCGCGCCTGGATTGCGGAGCATGCGCTGTGGCTGGGCTATGCCGCCGTGGCGCTGCTAGGGCTCTTTCTCCGGTACTCCTACCTGCCGCTGCTGGCGGCGGATATGGAATTTCTCAACGCCCCTTGGTTCGACGCCATCAAGGCGGGCGGTATTGGGGCCGCGCTGGACCCCTCGCTGCAGTTCAACTACAGCCCGATGCACCTGTACCTGTGGTCGTTGGCGGCGGCGCTCCTCGGCTCGCTTGACACCGTGCTGGCGCTCAAAATCGTCTGCCTTGTAATGGAGGCGCTGCTTTGCGCGGCGTGCTTCCTGGTGGCCCGCGTGCTTTTGCCCGCCCCCCGCAGGAAGCTGGGCGGCTTTGTCGCCTTCACGCTGATCTGGCTCAACCCGGTGCTCGTCTGGAACGCGGCCGGCTGGGGTCAGATGGACGCGAGCTTCGCGCTGTTTTGCGTGCTGGCGGTGCTGCTGCTGCTGAAGGGAAAACCGGTATGGGGGCTGGCGGCGCTGGGCTTCAGCCTGGCTTGGAAGCTTCAGGCCATCCTGCTTTTGCCGCTGTTTTTGATCGCCTACTTTCGCGGCAGGAAGCGGTTCAGCTTTCTGTGGTTTCTGCTGCTGCCCGGCATCCTGGTTGCAAGCGGCGTTCCCATGGCGCTGGTTGGGGAAAGCCCTCTCTTTGCCGTCAATATCTATTTGCAGCAGGCGGGGCAGTATTCCAAGGCGACCTTTAACTGTCCGAACCTGTTTGCCCTGATGGGCGAAGCGGTCGGGGGAAAGCAAATGCTCGTCGGCATGTTCTCGCGCACGGGCGTGGCGCTTTGCGTCGCGGCGCTGGGCGGGATGGCCGTATGGATGATTTCCAAAAAAACCGTGCTGACCGAACAAACCACGGTGCTGCTCGGCGCCTGGTGCGTGCTGTGCTGCCTCTTTTTCCTGCCGCGCATGCATGAGCGGTATGGGATTGTGGGCGAGCTGCTGCTGCTGTGCTGGGCGGCGGGCCTGGGCAAGCCGCGCGGCTTTGCCTATGTGCTCCTGGGGCTGCTGCCCACCTTGAGCGCCTATGCGCAATACCTGTTCCGAAATCCGTTTTTCCCGCTTCAATGGGGCGGGTTTATGAATATGGCTTTGCTGGGGCTTATGACGTGGGAGCTGACGAGGGCGGAAGCGACGGCTTTCAAGGCGGAGGTGGGCGCGGCATGACGGCGGCGGAGCGGCCTGGAACGAAGCGAAGCGCTTATCTGGACGCGCTTAGGGTGCTCGCGGCCTTTTTTGTGATCGTCAATCATACCAACAGCCGCATTTTTATGCGGTCAACGCCGGACAACGGCGTGTGGTACGCTTCGATGCTGTGGTACTATCTCAGCAAAACGGCGGTTCCGCTTTTTGTGATGATCTCCGGCGCGTGCCTGCTCGACAGGCGGGACGGCTACCGGACCGCGGCGCGGCGCGTGGCGAGAATGCTGATCGTCCTGCTGGGGTTTTCCTATGCGTATTTTCTGTATGACGCGTGGGTCTATTATGGGCTTTGGCCGCGCGCGGCGGACCTGGGGGCGTTTTTCACATTGGTCTGGGGGCGGGAAATCACCGACTCCTTCTGGTACCTGTACCTGTACCTGGGGCTGCTGGTGATGCTGCCCCTGATGCAGCGGCTGCGGCAGGGTATGAACAAGCGCGATATGCTGTACCTGGCGGGCGTCTCCTTTGGCGTTAACGCGCTATGGCCGCTGATCGTCCATTATGTTCCGGCGCTGGAGCTGAACGCGCATTTTGATCTGCCCATGTTTGGCATCTTCATCGGGCTGTTTTTTGCGGGGAGCTATGTGCGCCGGTATGTGAGGCCGACAAGGGGGGTGACGGTCGCCGCCGCCGGCGCGGCCGCCGCCTCGCTGGGCTTGAGCCTGTGGCTGACATGGCTGGAATACGCGCGGACGGGAGGAGAAAGGTACTGGTTTATGGACGAGCGGACGCAGCCGTCCATCCTCATCGTTCTTTGCGCGGTATCCCTCATGGTTGCGGCGAAGGGCTGCCTGAACGGCCGGGAGGGGGAACGGACGAAGCGGGCGCTGGCGGAGCTTAGCGGCTGTACGCTGACGGTCTATTTACTTCAGGATTGGCTGATCGCCCAGACCGAAAACCGCCTGTATCTGCCCCTGAGCGGTCTGATGCCGCCCTTCGCCGCGATGCTCTTGTGGGAGGCGGGCCTCTTTATCGCCCTGACGGCGGCGGCGTGGCTTCTGAGAAGGACGCCCCTTCTCAAAAAAATACTGTAAAAAGCAGGGGCGCGCGAGGGGAGGGGGATCCTGCCCCCTTCGCTCCCGCGCGTTCCGTCAGCACGCGTCCTTTGCCGCCTGTACGTCGCGCCGGCGCTTCAGCTCGATTTCCAGCACATGCCGGCCGTCGGTCTTGAGCACCATGGCCTCCCAGCCGCCGTAAAGGAAGGAGTCGCCCGCGACGGGCACCCGTTCGGTTTGCTCCATGACCCAGCCGCTGACGGTGCTGGCCTCCGTCTGTCCGCTCAGGCCAAACTGCTCGAACATTTCCTCCAGGTCCGCCGAGCCCAGCACGTGGAAGGTATTTTCATCCATCCTCCGAAAGGGCTCCTCCACCTCGTCGTGTTCGTCCCAGATTTCTCCCACAAGCTCTTCCAGGATATCCTCCATGGTGATGATTCCGACGGTGCCGCCGTATTCGTCCGCCACGACGGCCATTTGCGACTGCGTTTTTTGCAATAGCCGGAGCACCGTGCTGATTTTGGCGTTTTCAGGCACGTAGACGGGCTTTTTCATGATGCTTTTGACGTTCAGCTCGCCGGAGCGGGTCTGGTTATAAAAATCCTTTTGATGGATCACCCCGACGATGTGGTCCATCGTATCCTGGTATACGGGCAGGCGGGAATAGCCGCTTTCCTCAAACGCGTCGGCAATTTCACGCGCCGAGCCGTCCGCCGGGACGCCCTCCACGCGGACACGCGGGGTTAGGATATCGGTCGCCTCCAGGTCGTGGAACTCGATCGCGCTCTTGAGCAGCTCGCTTTCCTGCGCGTTCATGCCGCCTTCCTGTTCCGCCTCCTCTACCAGCGTAAGCAGCTCGTCCTGGGTGAGCTTGCGGTCGTCCTTCACGCGGAACAGCCGGGACAGCAGCCCCTTCCATTTGGTAAACAGCCAGTTGACGGGCTTCAGCACCGCCATTAGGCCCTGGATAACGGGCGAGACAAACATGGCGAAGGTTTCGGGCGCTTCCTTAGCCATGCTTTTGGGGGAAATTTCGCCAAAGACCAGCACCACCACGGTGATGACGGCAGTCGATACCGAGACGCCCGCGTCTCCGATCCATTGCACGAACACGACCGTGCCGATGGAGGCCAGGGCGATGTTGACGATGTTGTTGCCGATCAGGATGGTGGAAAGCAGCTCGTCGTAGCGCTCCGCCAGGGCGAGCGTGCGCGCCGCGCGTTTGCTGCCCCGATCGGACATGCTTTTGAGGCGCGTGCGGTTTAATGACGAAAAGGCGGTCTCCGTCGCGGAAAAAAACCCCGAAAGCGCCACCATCACAATCATCAGCAAGATTTGAAGCCCTGTTCCGTTTGCCATGCTTCTTTGGTTCCTCCTTACTCAATAAACACAAAAAGACATATCCGCATTCTCCCAAGGGACGCGGATATGCCGTCAATCGCGCGGGTTTTGATTTATCAGGCGTCTACAACCGCCATAATCGCCGTCCACGGCGATACCACACTCCTTCGCTCAGCTTGATTCCGTTGCCAGTGTATCATGAACGGGGGGCGGCTGTCAATGGGCTAAAAAGGGCTGCCGGAGAGTCGCGCGAACGGATTGCAGGCCGTTAGGCGCATAAACATACGCAAGCTCGATTTTCCGGGCCGGATCAGCCGTCTTTTTTCTTTTCTCTAAGGATCAGCCTAAGGGGTGTGCCGGCGAAGCCAAAGCTTTTTCTGAAATGGTTTTCCAGGTAACGCTCATATGCGAAGTGCATCAGCGCCTCGTCGTTAATGAACAGGACGAAGGTTGGAGGGCACACGCTTTGCTGCGTGGCATAATAAATCTTCAGCCGCCTGCCGCCGGATACGGGGGGCTGGAGGCTTGCCTGCGCGTCGGCGAGCGCCTCGTTGAGCACGCCGGTGGGCACGCGCTTGCTGTACTGCTCATACGCGGCCTTGACGGCGGCCAGCACCGTGCCCACGCGCTGGCCCGTCAGCGCGGAGAGAAACAGCACCGGAGCGTAGCTCATAAACTTGAGGTCGGAGAGGACCTGCTTGCGGAAAGCCTCCAGGGTATTCGTATCCTTCTCCACGGCGTCCCATTTGTTGACCGCGACGACGACGGCCTTGCCCGCGTTGAGAATCAGGCCGGCAATCTTCGTGTCCTGTTCGGTTACGCCCGCCTGCGCGTCAATCATCAGCAGGGCCACGTCGCAGCGGTCGATGGCCGCGATGGAGCGCAGCACGCTGTACCGTTCCAGGCTTTCATCCTCCACGGCTTTCTTTTTGCGCATGCCCGCCGTGTCGATGATGTTGAAGGCGACGCCGTCCTCGTCCTCAAACAGGGTGTCCACGGCGTCCCGGGTGGTGCCGGGTATGTCGCTTACCATGGTCCGCTCCTGCCCGAGCAGGCGGTTGGCTAGGGAGCTTTTGCCGACGTTGGGACGGCCCACCAGCGCAAGCTGGATGACGTGCTCGCCCTCCTCCTGCTCGTCGGGCTCGGGCGGCGGCAGGCGCTTGACGATTTCCTCCAGCAGGTCGCCCAGTCCGAGCATATTGGTGCTGCTGACCGCGATGGGGTCGCCCAGGCCCAGGGCGTAGTATTCGTAGAGCCGATCGTTCAGCCCCGCGTGGTCCACCTTGTTGACAACCAACAGCAGCGGCTTGCGGGTTTTGCGCAGGTAATTGGCCACGTCCTGGTCGTCGGCGGTCAGGCCGTCCCGAATGTCGGTAAAAAAGCAGATGACGTCGGCGGTCTCCATTGCGATTTCCGCCTGGCGGCGCATCTGCGACAGCAGCACGTCCTCGCTGCGCATGTCCAGGCCGCCGGTATCCACCATGCTGAAACGACGTCCCATCCATTCGACGTCCGCGTAGACGCGGTCGCGCGTCACGCCCGGCACATCCTCCACTATGGAGATGCGCCTGCCGGCGATTTTGTTGAAAAAGGTTGATTTGCCCACGTTCGGGCGGCCGACGATGGCCACAAGCGGTTTTGCCATAAGTCCTCCTTTGAGGTCGCGGTGGGTCAGGCTTCGGACGTCCGTCCGCGCAGCGCGTCGTACAGGGCCTGGCCGTCACAGCCGACGAGCCGTACCGGCAGGGGCGCGCGGGAGCGGAAATCGTCGATATGCATATCATCCAGGAAGAGGTCGCCCTCGTGGCGGAGCATGACGGAGCAGAGCAGGATGGCGTCCGCTCCGCGCAAGACCTCCGGCGTCAGGGCGGCGAGCACGTCTTCACCCGTCAGGAGCCCCGCGACCGTTACGGTTTGACCGAAAAAGCGATTGGGAATGGCGACGACGCGAACCTCCACGCCTTTTGCCGCAAAGCGCCGGGCAAGTCGGTCCAGATGGGGCGCGGCGCTCGTGCCCGTGGGCAGGACCAGCCTTTGCGGGCGGGCCGGAGGAGACGGAAGGGTATCAGATTCCGCCGCCTCCTCCATCTCGGTTTCCAGGCGGCGCAGCAGGCCCACGCCGTTTTCAATCTGGGGGAAGTCCTCATACCAGCTCTCAGGCGGAACGGGCCGTCCGCTCAGGCAGAAAAACTCGTCGCTGGGAAAGGCGAAGGTCGTGCCCAGCGTCTTTCTGCATTCCTCCTGAAAGGGCGCGATATCGTCCAGCAGCTTCGCCGCCCCCTCCGAAGTAAAGGGCGACAGCTCCGGAAGCCCCGCGCGGAACCGGGTCAGCCCGACGGGGACCATGGCGACGCTTCGCGCGGCGGGCGCAAGGCCGCGCAGGTCGCCAAGGGTGCGCAAAAGCTCCTCCCCATCGTTATAGCCGGGGCAGACCACCACCTGGCAATGGAATCGGATGCCCGCCTCCCGAAGCTTTTCAAGCTTTTGTAGGATATCCCCCGCAAAACGGTTGTTCATCATCCCGCGCCGCAGATCGGGGTTGGTGGTGTGAACGCTGATGTAGAGCGGGGAGGCGCGGCGGCGGAGAATGCGGTCAAACTCGGCGTCGTCCACGTTGGTCAGCGTGACGAAATTGCCCATCATCAGCGAATAGCGCCAATCGTCGTCCTTGACATACAGGGACGGACGGAGGCCCGGCGGCATTTGCGCGATAAAGCAAAAGATGCATCGATTGCGGCAGGTGCGCGGCGAGAGCGTCATGCTCGCGCCGAAGCGAAGGCCGAGCGGCTCCCCCTCCTCCTTGCGGACGACGACGCGCCGCACCCGTCCGCGGCGCTCGATTTCCATCAGGGGCGACGAACCGGCAATCAGGGCCTGATAATCGATTTCGTCCTCCACCGGCTCGCCGTTGATGCTCAGGAGGATATCGCCGGCCCTCAAGCCGCTTCGCGCGGCGGCGGAACGGCGGCCGACCGCGGCGATCTCATGGCGCACAGGGGCTCCTCCTCCTTTTGTAAGCTTGCGTCGCCAAACCTGGCAGGGCTTATTATGCCCCGTTTTTCGCGGGAAGTCAACCCGAGGGAAGCGACGGGGGATATGGCGGAAATCCTTTTCTATTTTATCAAAGAATTTTGTTTAATATATTACGCAAGTATTACATTGACAGTATATTCATGGAATGCTATAATCAAAAATAAGTGTGGTCTAAGTTGAAAGGACCGCGCGGGAGCTTGTTGGACATCATAGATCTAGGAGGTTGGACTGTGAAGAGAGTTGTTTCCATCGCGCTGGCCTGTATGCTGGTGCTCGGCGCGCTGCCGGCGCTGGCGGCAAAGGAACCGAAGTCGAATACCTATACCATGGATAAGACCGGCACCGTGCTTCAGGACATTCCGGATCGCAATATCACGCCCAAGACCGACCTGTCGCGCAACCCCGTCATTGCCGGCGAAAGCCCCACGACGGGCCTGCCCATCAGCGAGGGGCGGTACATGCCCATGCTGGTGCAGATCAGCAACCCCGAGGGCAGCGAAAAGGTAGACGGCAAGAAGGTGAGCGCGGCCGGCATCGGCGAGCGCGCGCCGTGGGGCGGCCAGTACGCCGATATCGTGTACGAGGGTATCCTGTACCGCACGGGCCAGACCCGTATCACCTTCCTGTTCAACGACAGCTTTACGGAAGAGCAACCACTGAGCGTCGGTCCCGTCCGTTCGGCCCGTATCGGGCACGTGCTGCTGCGCGAGGAATGGCAGGGCGGCATCGTGTACGCCGGCGGCCCCAAAGCTGAAGAAAACAATATCGCCGCGATGTTTGCCGAGCTGGGCGCCAGCGAAAAGGGCGTCACGTTCAACCTGCTGGACAACAGCTATCAGGAATACAAACAACGCGTAAGCGGCGTAAAGGCTCCCGATAACGTGGACGTGAACCTGGCCGGGCTGCGCACCCTCGTGCCCGCCACGACCGAGGCGGAACCCCATCCCTTCCTGTTTTCGGACGCGAGCCCCTATACCGACGGATATGAGCTTGCCTACTCCATCAACCTGGACTGGGGCCACAAGAAGTACATCTCCCACTTCAAGTATGACGAAGCCAACAATCTCTATCTCCGCTATTCCGACGCCGCGCCGTACATGACCTTCGCGTCCGCCGAGGATCGCAGCGCGGAAAACGAGGAGCAGATGTCGTTCAGCAACGTCATCATTCAGCGCATCACCTATGATTACACCAACAACTCCAAGATCATGCCCGTGATGAACAGCGTGGGACAGGGCAACGCGGATATCTTCATCGGCGGGCGTTATATTCCCGGATACTGGGTGCGCAAGTCCACCACCGAGCCCACAATTTATTTTGACGATCAGGGCAACGAGCTTCAGCTTACGCGCGGGAAGACCTTCATCGCTCATTTCCCGCCGGAAAGCCTGCTGACCTACGAGGGCGTGTAAGCCGTCCCGATGAACGCCCCTGATGGTAAAAGCATTCAAAAGCCGCTTCCGGGCCTCGGCCCGGAAGCGGCTTTTGGCTCAGACGCAAAAACGGAGGCCAAACTCACGCCATGCGAAAATCCAGGCCCTCCGGCGGCGGATTGTTCCGGCGGGCCCAATCCAGCGCTTCCTCATCCGCCCGCCCAAACCGGCGGCGCGCGCACAATTCAAACCACAGGTCGGTCAAGAGCGTTTCGCCTTCGCGCACATCGGCCAGCAGAATTGGTTCCCGCAATATTTTTTCGGCCTGGGCATATCCGCCGGTTGCAATCAGCGCGCGCACCACATGGACCTTGACGCGCCCAAGCCCGCGAATGGAGGCGGGGAGGCCGGCGGCCAGCTCCAGCGCGCGCCGATGCTGGCCGGTTTGATTGAGCGCTTCCAGCGCCTCTGCCAGCAACGGGCGGCAAAGGGTCAGCGAGGCCGCCCGGCATAGCCTGTCCGCCGCGAGGGGCCCGTTTCCGGCGGCGGCATCCAAAACGGCCAGGCAGCGGAGCGCCCAGGGAGATTCGGCATGCGCGAGGGAAGCCTCAAAGGCCGCGCGGGCCTCGATCTCCGCGCCTCGCGCCGCCCGCGCCACGCCAAGCTGATACCAGCCGTACCAATGATCTCCGCCGCCGGAGCGGATGGAGGCGGTCAGGGCGGCTTCCCATGCGGCGCCGATCTGGTAGCTCGCGGGCGGCGTCAGGGGGTCGGGGCAAGGAAACGCCCCGGAGGCCGCGAGCTGCACCCATGGCTTTTCTTCCGCCCCAACGCGCATGGCCTGAAGCGACAGCCCGGCGGTATGGAACGCGTCTCCAAGCAGGAGCTTTTCCGCCCGCGCAAAGCCCGCGCAGCGATGCGTGACGACGCCGTTTCTGCCGTCCAGCTCCTCCTTCAGCCGTGCGTGCGCCGCCTCCAAGGCGCGGGCCGTGCCGCGCTGCTCGCTTAACGCTAAGGCCGCCGCGGCAACGGCGCCGTCCCAATCCCCTTGAACCGCCGCCTTTCCGGCGTGCAGAGGGCCGTAGGTTTCCACCCAACTGACGGTCTCTCCGCCCCGCATGGGAAGGTGCTCGAGCTGGGTGCGCGCGAGGCCCGCCTGCAGCTCGATATAGGCGTCTCCCTCTCGAGACAGGAAGCGCTGCCAGTGACGCCCGCCGTCGCCCATGCCCCAGGCAAATAGTTTGCGGCCTTTCAGCTCATCGGTGGAGGTTTGGCATATGCCGTAGCCGTCGCCGTCCAGCGCCGCGATGAAGGGACGCGTCCGTGCAAGAATATCAAAAAAGAAATCCATGGACTGCGGCAGCGTGGTTGGATGGCTGATATCCAGATCCTCGCGTCCGCGAAGCGGGCCGTCGCTTACCGACATCCGGGGAACGGGCGTCCGGGTCAGCCTGCCGCCATAGCCGTAGACATAGGCGCTGGCGGCGGGTACAAGCACGCGGATATCCTCCGCTTCCTTCACGGCCATGTTGCTCCACCAGTATACGGCCGTATCCTCGTCGGTCGCGTTGTCAATGCGCACGCGCACATACAACTGGCGTTCGCCGTCCGGCAAAAGCGCTTCCACGCGGTAAAACAAGCGCCGGATACGCTCGTACTGAAACATGCGCAGCACGGGCGTGCCGTCCGGTAGGCGGAGCGTCTGGCAGGCCATGTCGTCCACCGTGAAAGGAGAGTGGCCGATCAAGCCGATATTCCATTCCACGCCGCCGGAAATCCAGGCGTTGCGCAGCGCAAGGTTGCAGGGCTGAAAAACGGGATTGACATACAGCAGCTCGCGCCCCGCCTCCTTGTCCATCAGGGACCACAGCCTGCCGCCGAGGGAAGGAAGAAAGGTTGCGCGCAGGCGCTCGTTCTCCAATACCGCCGTCTGAAAGACGCGCGGCCGCTTGACGCGGTTATACCCGTCCTGAAGGAGATAGGGAAGGATACCGTTCACGCGGCCCCAGCCCATATAGCGGGCATCCTCCGGGGAAACGGCGGAGGGATCGATTTCGATCCTCGCGTGCATATCGGAAGCGCGCGCAAGATCGGGCAGGGGGTTGGCCCTGCCGAGGGATGCCGCGGGCATGGCGAGCTTTTCAAAGCTGAGGGTGCTCATTGGGCGGGTCCTCCTGCCGGGAGCGCCGGCTGTCGATTTTGAGCCTTTACGAAACAGCGGCTTTATTATAGGGGAGGCACGGCTGACTGTCAATCCTTTCCTTTCGCTCGCGGCGGGAGGGGCGTGCGGGAGCGACGCGCGCGTTCCACCGGGGCGGCGGAAGCGCCCCTTTCCGCCGCAAAAGCTTGCAACCGAATCCGTAATGACTTATAATAAACACGTATGCGCACGCGGCGTCCGCGGCCGCCGTCAAGGAAGGATGAATATGATGCAACAGACCCCGATAAGGCATAAACCGCTGACCCTTTATCTCCGAACGCTCCTGTATATGTTTATCGCCCTGTTTCTGCGCGTGGTCGCGCTTGCGCCGCTGGCGTTCCTGCTGGTGTTTCCCCACGGCTCGCCGGCCCGGTACCTTGCGCTGCTGTGCCCGGCGCTGTTGATCTTTTTGGTGCTGCCGCTGCGCTACTCCTTTGCGGAGGCCCTTGTGCAAAAACCGGGGCGGCGATGGTTTTCGTTTGACGCCGCCCTTTCCATGAGCGGCTATGGCGAAAAGCTGGCCGAAGCGCTGCTTCACGCGCTGAATGTGCTGAAATGGGGCATTCCGCTGTTCCTGATAGCGGGCTACTATTATTTTTGTTACGAGAACGTCGACGTCTTTGAGCTGCTCAAGCTGATCGAAGGGCTTGGCAAGGGCGTTACAGATCTTTGGTGCGCGGTCGCAAACTTTTTCATCACGCTGTTTGGCGGCGCTCATACGCTGACCTCCAACGGCGCGTTGATGGAAGGCGTCTACGTGCTGCTTGCCGCGCTTGGCGCGGGCGCGCTGGTCTGGGCGTATGGAGCCTTGCGCAACAGCGGCGCGCGCTATATCTGGGTCGCCGCCACCCGCGGGGAACGCTCCCCCAGGACGGAAACGCGCCGCCGCCTGCGGGGGCGCCGGTGGACGCAGCTTGGCGTCGGGCTGGTCAACCTGGCGCTGTGGTCGCCGTTCCTGATCGTCTTGTGTACCTCGTTAAAGGACGTGGTTGGGGGGATGTCGACGCAGTTGATGCTGATGATGGCCCAGAGCGGCATGCCGGCGCTTGACCTAGTCAAGACGGCCGGGCCGCTGCTGCTTGCGTTCTTCTTCCTGTATATGCCGCTGCTGCCCGTAAGGCGTTGGCTGACGGCGGCCTTCGCAACGCGGAACCTTCGCCGCGCCGCGCCAAAAACGGATCAGGAAAAGACGGCGCAAGGCGCGCCCGCTCCTTCGTCGCCTTCTCTGGAAGCCGCCGGGCCGGACGCGGCGGTTCCTGCGCGGGAAGCGCCCGCGGTCGCGGAGGAAGGCGCATCCGCTTGGGAGCCGATGGAAGAGGAACCGGATTTTTCGGAAAACGCGGACGCGGCTTCGGGGGAAGAAACGGTCCCGGACGAAGAACGGCCGACCGACGAGGAGCCCCCAGAGGACGGCCACGCCTTTACCCTTGGGCAGTAAGCGGTCTATGCGGCTGGATAAGCTTCTGGCTTTAAGCGGCGAACGCAGCCGAAGCGAGGCGGCGCGGGCGGTTCGGGCCGGCGCTGTGCGCGTGAACGGGATCGTTGCCAGGGACCCGGCGGCAAAGCTTTCGCGGGACGACCTGGTTACCCTGTGCGGCGAGGCGGTCCAGAGCCGGGAAAACCAATATTACCTGCTCAACAAGCCGGTCGGCGTGCTGACGGCGGCGCGGGACAGCCGGGCCGCGACGGTCATGGACCTTCTGCCGGCGGCGCTTGAAAGGCGAAAGGTACTGCCGGTTGGGCGGCTGGATAAGGATACGACAGGCCTGCTTCTGCTGACCAACGACGGCGCGCTGGCGCACAGGCTGCTCAGCCCTAAGAGCCATGTGTGGAAACAATATCTGGCGGCCGTCGAGGGAAGGCTTGACGAGGAAGCGGTCGCCGCCTTTGCTAAGGGCATGGCGCTTTCCGATTTTGTGGCAAAGCCGGCCCTGCTCCGCATCCTGCGGGCGGAGGAGCGGGAGAGCGCCGCGCTTGTGGAACTGCGGGAGGGCAAGTTTCATCAGGTAAAGCGAATGTTTTCAGCGCTGGGGCATGAGGTGACAGCCCTGCACCGCACCGCCTTTGGGCCGTTGCGGCTGCCGCCGGAGCTTGCCGCCGGAGAATACCGCGCGTTAACCCCGAGCGAGACGGAAGCGCTTGCGCGGTGCGCGGAGGAAGGCGCTCGCATGGAAGAGGGGGGTAGCGATGCCTGACCATTATTATACGCCCGCGCCGCAAAGCGAACACCGGCACGGCGAGGCGGTTTTGACCTATCGGGGGGAAAGGCTGCGCTTTGCCACGGACAGCGGCGTGTTTTCCAGAAGCGAAATTGACCGGGGCACGGAAATCCTGCTGCGCGCGCTGCCGGACGCCTTGGACGGCGACGTGCTCGACATGGGCTGCGGCTATGGCGTTATTGGCGTGGCTGTCGGGAAGCGCTGGCCCGCCTGCCGCGTGACGATGGCGGATATCAACGAGCGCGCCTGCGGCCTGGCCAGGCAAAACGCGGAGCGCAACGGCGTGCGCGCCGAGGTGCTGGAAAGCGACGGCTACGCCCTTTTCACTGACAGAAGGTTTGACTGGATATTGCAAAACCCGCCCATCCGCGCGGGCAAGGCTGTCATGTACCGCATGTTTGCGGACGCGGCGAGGCGGCTCCGCGGGGAAGGGTCGTTCTGGTTGGTGATCCGCAAGCAGCAGGGCGCCGCCTCCTCCATGGCGTATTTGAAAACGCTGTTTGCCGGCGTGGAGGCGGTGGAAAAAAAGGGCGGCTACTGGGTGCTTCGCTGCGGCGAGCCCCTGCATCATACGGAAGAAGGAACAGAGGCATGACGAGGTATGACCGCTCGTTTTTTGACGAGCCTATTGACCGGCGAAACACCGCATGCGAAAAATGGGACGGCATACGCGAACGCGCGGGCCGCGAGGTAAACCCTATGTGGGTGGCGGATATGGATTTCCGGTGCCCCCGGGAGGTCACGGAGGCGTTGGTTCGCCGCGCTGAGCATCCCGTTTACGGATATACGGATCAAACGGACGAAGCCGTTCAGGCTATGCTCGATTTTATGGAGCGCCGGCATCGCCTGCGGCTGACAAGCGAACAGCAGGCGATGATGCCGTGCGTGATTTCCGGCTTGCGCGCGGCGGTTCTCGCGCTCACAAACCCCGGCGACCGCGTCATCGTTCAGCCGCCCGTGTACGGCCCGTTTTATTCCAGCGTCGCGGAAAACGGCCGGGAGGTTGCGCAAAGCCCGCTTCTGCGCGACGCGAAAGGCCGCTATACCATGGACCTGGATGGCGTGGAACGCCTTTGCCGGGAGGGGGCAAGGCTTATGCTGCTGTGCAACCCTCATAACCCCGTGGGGCGGGCATGGTCGCGGGGCGAGCTGGAAGCGCTGCTGGAGATCCTGGCCCGCTATGGCGTCGCTCTGGTCGCCGATGAAATCCATGAGGATTTTGTGTTGGAGGGCCGCTCGTTTACGCCGGTTTTGTCCCTGGCCGCGCAGGAGGACGCGCGTGTGGTTTCCATGACGAGCGCGAGCAAAACGTTTAATTTGGCCGGCCTGCATCAGGCGGCGCTGTTTACACGGAATCAAAAGATTAAGAAGGCGCTTGTGCAAACGATGCTCCGCGCGGGCGTGGTATCGGGCAATATATTTGGCATGGCGGCAACGGAAGCCGCGTATCGCTTTGGGGACGCATGGCTGGACGCGGTGCTGGCCTATGTGGGGCAGGCGGAGGACATCGCCCGCCGGGAGCTTGCGCGCCGCCTGCCGGAAGCGGTTTTCACGCCGCTGGAAGCCACCTACCTGGGCTGGCTGGACCTGCGCGCCTACGGGCTGACGACGGATGAACTGATGCGAAGGACCTATGAGGCCGGCGTCGCCTTTACGCCGGGCACGTTCTTTGGCCAAGCGCAGGGAGAGGGCTTTTTGCGCGTCAATCTCGCGTGCCCGCACAGCCAGACGCTGGACGCGATGGAGCGCCTGGAACGGGCGATCAAAGGAAAACAAGCGTAACGGAGGGAACAAAAAGTGGAAGACCTGAGCCGGATCATCGATGATTTGCGGGAAGAAATGACGGAAACGCTCAAGCGCTGGATTCGCATCCCAAGCGTAAAGGCTGCGCCGGAGGAGGGGGCTCCGTTTGGCCGCGAGGTGCGCCGGGCCCTGGATGCCGCGCTGGAGGATGCGGCGGGCATGGGTTTTGAGACGCGGGATATCGGGCATTATGCGGGGGATGTGCGCATGGGGCGGCTGGGCGAGGACCCCTTGGCCATTCTGGCGCACCTGGACGTGGTGCCCGCCGGAGACGGCTGGGAGGTCGATCCCTTTGGGGCGGTGATCGACGGGGACCGGATGTACGGCCGCGGAACCTCCGACGATAAGGGGCCGGCGGTGGCGGCCCTGTTTGCGATGGCTGCGGTCAAAAAGGCCGGGATTCCGCTTCGGCGCGAGGTGAGGCTGATTTTGGGCTGCGACGAGGAGAGCGGCTGGGAGGACATGCGCTATTATACCGAGCACTGCGACATGCCCCGTTCCGGCTTTAGCCCGGATGCCAGCTATCCGATCATCAATACGGAAAAAGGAATGCTTCACCTCAGCCTGCGCGCTCCTTTTGCCAAGGACGGCCTGTACGTGAAGGAAATTCATGTGGGGGAGCGGTACAATGTCATCCCCGGCGTGGCGACCGCGCTGGTGGCCGGCGACGCGGCTTTTTGTGAAAAGGCGAACCGCCTTGCGGGGGATATGCACATCCAGGTAGAGGCGGAGCTTCGGCCTGAGGGAATGACGCTGCTGACCTCCACGGGTATTCCCGGCCACGCCGCCTATCCCGAGGCGGCGCGGAACGCGCTGGGCCAGCTTCTGATTATGCTTCGCGCGCTGGGGGTGAAAGGCGCGCTGAAGACGCTTGCGGACTGTGTGGGCATGGAGAGCGATGGGATGGGGCTGGGCATCCGCTGCGGCGACGAAACCAGCGGATGTCTGACGTGCAACCTGGGTATTCTGCGCTATGACGAGGCTGGCGGTCTGTATGCGACGCTGGATATCCGCTATCCCATCCTGTGCGACTACCGCGCCCTGACCGCGGCGGCGACAGCCGCGCTGGGATCGGGTATTGCCGTAACGGTGGACGAGCAGAAGGACCCGCACCATGTAGCGCCTAACAGCCCGCTGGTCACGGCGCTTCTGGACGCCTACCATGAGGTGACGGATCGCCCCAGGGAATGCGTTGCCACCGGCGGCGGCACCTATGCCCGCTGCCTGGAGGAGGGAGTCGCCTTTGGCAGCGCCTTCCCCGAGGATGAGGAGCTGGCGCATCAGGCGGGCGAATATCTGAGCCTGGACGGGCTGATGCAGAATGTGCGCATTTTCGCGCGCGCCATTGAAAAGCTCGCCGGCGAGCAGGCGTAAGCCCGCGCGCGGAACTGGTGGGAAGCGGGAGGGGACGTTGGGAGGCTCCGCCTCCCAAGCCCACCGCCTAAGGGCTTCGCCCTTAGGAATCCCGTTTTTGGGGCCGCGTTCGCGGCCCCAATGATTTGATGGGTTGACGGAGGGAAGCGG
>DBGEOK010000070.1:0-15300 GCA_048370855.1 Candidatus Limiplasma sp.
TATCTGAAACCGCTGACGCAAAATCAATTTATCAATACGGCCCTAAAAATAGCTTTGCATTCATCCTGAAGCGCGTTGCACTTCAATCATGTCGGCCTATCTATCCGGCATCGTCTTGATCTATCCGGCAGGGCAGGAGGACCCTCGCCCTGCCGAATGGCCCGTCGGGGTATGCTATATTGTACTTTATAATCCCGCTATCCTCGTCCCACGCATCGATAATCGCGCCGATGGATGCTGTTTAAGAGGGATTTCGTTTCAGGCCGCTATATGAGGATGCTTTGCAAGATTTCGCGCGCTTTCTTCAGGCGCGGCAAAAAACACCAAAAAGGCCGGGACTCCTTTTCGCCTATCCGGTCCAATACGCTTATGCGATTTTTCATGCCGTCGGCGGAATGAAGGCAAGCCATCGGCTTTTATAGCGGCGCGTCCGTAACGTGATGCGGATGGCGCCGGGATGAACGTAACGCAGGTTTTAATATGCCGTCTCCGTATAAGCCGCCGGCTATCCTCGTTGATTATTCGGCGCTGTCAGGCTCCAGACCGCTGGCGCAGTGGGGGCATTTTACAGCCTCTTCATGGACGGGCAGCTTGCAATAGGGGCACAGGCGCTCGCGTTGATTCGGCTCATCCTTTTTCGGCAGGAGCCTTCCCATCCCCTTGACTACCATGAACACGCAGAAGGCGATGATTAAGAAATTGAGCACAGCCTGTAAAAACGCGCCGTAATTCAGCGTGCCGACGCCGACGGCTTTGGCCGCCTCGATGCTGGGATAGCTTTGTAAATCCAGCGCGATAAAAAGACCGGAAAGGTTGATACCGCCGGTGAGCAGCCCAATCAAGGGCATCAGCAGATCATTGACGAGAGAGTTGACAATGGTGCCGAACGCGCCGCCAATCATAACGCCTGTCGCAAGCTCCAGAATGTTGCCCTTGGAACAAAAATGCTTGAACTCGTTGAACAGCTTCCTCATTGGTAAGCCCGCCCTTCCTAACAGTCTATGGCAACCACGCATGATTGTAGCAGATTTGCGTTCTCCGCGCAAGAGAAAGGAGTGGAAGGATGGTTTTATAATTTACCATAGTACTTGACTAAAGCGTTTGGATTTGCTATACTTCCATCCGGCGCATGGTAGCGTGGCAGGAAAGCCTGTGCTATAATGGGCCGGAAGAGGAAACGGCGGAAGGAGGGAAGCCCATGCCGGACGTGGAGGTTTTAAGCGCGCAGGAACGCTTGGTGCTTACGCTGCGGAAGCTGTACGAAGGGTACGGCTATACGCGTTTTCCCATGCGGCGCTTTGAGGAATACGCCCTGTACCTGGAAAACAAAAGCTTTTTGGCCAGCGAGAGCGTGCTCAGCTTTACAAACGCTAACGGCAAGCTGATGGCCTTGAAGCCGGACGTGACGCTATCCATCGTCAAGCGCGCCAGGGCGGGGGCCGAGGGTGTGGAAAAGCTCTATTATAAGGAGAGCGTCTATCGCGTATCCCCAACCGACCATGAGTTCAACGAGATCGAGCAAATCGGCGTGGAATACCTGGGCGACATCGACCTGTACGGCGTTTGCGAGGTGCTCAGCCTGGCTGTGCGGAGCCTGAAACTCATCGGCGTTCCCTATATTCTGGACGTGAGCCATATGGGATTTGCCGGCGGGTTGATGAGCGGCGCCGGGCTTGCGCCCGACCAGCGGAAACGGGTATTCACGCTGATTGGTCAAAAAAACGCGCACGAGCTGAAAGCCTTGCTGAAAAAATGGCGGGTTGCCCCGCTGTATGCCGACAGAATCGCGCTGCTGCCGGAGCTCGCGGGCGAGGTGAGCGGGACGCTTCGGCGCGCGGCGGACATTGCCGTTGGGACGGAAATGAAGCAGGCGGTCAGCGAACTGTCCGACCTTTATGCCGCGCTGAAGGCGCTTGGTCTGGCGGAACAAATCCGCTTGGATTTTTCGATGCTGAACGATTTGGACTACTATAACGGCCTGGTGTTTCAGGGATACGCCGAGGGCGCGCCGCGCGTGGTGCTGAGCGGAGGGCGCTACGATCACCTGATGCGCAAGTTTGGCAAGGCGGGAGGCGGGCTCGGCTTTGCGCTGTACCTTGACGAGCTCGCCCGCGTGCTGGCCCGGCCCGTTGAGGATGACGCGGATGTGCTTGCGCTGTACAAGGCCGAGGATGACGCCGCGGCGGTGCTTGGAGCCGTGGAACGGCTGCGGAACAAGGGCTTGCGCGTGTTGGCGGCGCGCGGCCTTCCCGCCGGCGTAAGGGCGGGCCGGGTTCTCCGTTTTGCGGGGGAGGGCTTTGAGGAGGCGGCGGAGCCATGCTGAATATCGCTTTGCCCAAGGGCCGCCTGGGGGATCAGGTATACCGGCTTTTTAAGGCGGCGGGCTACGACTGCGCCGCCATGGAGCGCGACGACCGGCGGCTGGCGCTGACCGACGAGAGGGGGGAGCGCAGCTATTTGCTGGTAAAGCCCTCCGACGTGGCGATCTACGTGGAGCATGGCGCGGCGGATGTGGGCGTGGCCGGCAAGGACGTGCTTTTGGAGGGCGGCAGCGACGTCTATGAGCTGCTGGATCTTCGGCTTGGACGGTGCCGCATGGCCGAGGCCGCGCCTGTCGGCTTCAGGGAGGATATGCAAAGGCCGCTTCGCGTGGCGACCAAATACCCGCGGATTGCCAAACGGTTCTATGCGAGCCTGAGCCGGGAAATTGAAATTATCAAGCTCAACGGTTCGATAGAGCTTGCGCCGCTTTTGCGCCTGTCGGACGTGATCGTGGACATTGTGGAAACGGGAACCACGCTGAAACAGAATCATTTGGAGGTTACGCGTGAAATCCTGCCGGTGAGCGCGCGCCTGATTGCCAACAAGGCGTCTATGAAGTTTAAGGAAGAACGGATTCAGGAGATGGCCGCGCGGCTCGCGGCGGAACTGGAACGGAGGGAAGCGCAGGCATGATACGGATCATAAAGTATGGCGGCGAGCGCGCCGATACGCTGTTAAACCGGAGCGGGGAACACAAGCGCGACGTTTCCGCCGCTGTGGAGGAAATCCTCGCGCAAGTGCGCCTGCGCGGAGACGAGGCCGCGCTGGATTATTGCGAGGCGTTTGACGGTTCAAGGCCAAAGCGGCTGCTGGTGACCCCGGAGGAGATGGACGCGGCGTTGGAGGCGGTGGAGCCGGAGCTGCGGGCCGCCATGGAACTGGCGGCCCGCAATATCGAGCGGTTTCATCGCCAGCAGAAGCGTCCGGGCTTTGTGGATACGCCCGCCGAGGGCGTCGTGGTGGGGCAGCGGGTGCTGCCGCTTGACAGCGTGGGGCTGTATGTGCCGGGGGGGACGGCGCGGTACCCCAGCAGCGTGCTGATGGACGCGATTCCCGCCAAAATCGCGGGCGTTCGCAACATCGTGATGACCACTCCGCCGGACCGGGAGGGAAACGTGCCCGCCGTCATTCTGGCCGCGGCCAGGATCGCGGGGGTGGGAACGATTGTGAAGCTGGGCGGGGCGCAGGCCGTGGCCGCGCTGGCGTACGGCACCAATAGCGTGCCCAAGGTGGACAAGGTGGTGGGGCCGGGAAACCTTTACGTCGCAACGGCCAAGCAGCTTTGCTACGCACAGGGGCTGTGCGATATCGATATGGTCGCCGGGCCAAGCGAAATCATGGTGATCGCGGACGAAGCGAGCAATCCCGCGCATGTGGCCGCCGACCTCTTGAGCCAGGCCGAGCATGATCGGTTATCCTCCGCTTGGCTGGCGACCACCAGCGAGGAGCTGGCCGGGCGGGTTCGGGACGAGGTGGAGCGGCAGTTAAAGCGCCTGCCCCGCGAGGACATTGCCCGCGCGTCAATCGAGCAGAACGGCCGCGTTATTATCGTGGAGGACCTGCCGACCGCCGCGCGCCTGGCCGACGAGATCGCGCCGGAGCATCTGGAAATTTGCGTGGAGGACCCCTTCGGGCTGCTGCCGTTAGTGCATAACGCGGGAAGCGTCTTTCTGGGCCGCAACTGCCCCGAGCCGCTGGGGGATTATCTGGCGGGGCCGAACCATACCCTGCCAACCGGCGGCACGGCGCGGTATTCCTCGCCCTTGGGCGTGGACGACTTCTGCCGTCGGTCCAGCTATATCTACTATACGCGCGGAGCGCTTGAAAGCGTAGCGGAGGATGTGATACGCTTCGCGGAATGCGAAGGGCTCGGCGCGCATGCTAACGCCGTTCGGATGCGGCTCGTGGGAGACGAATCTCCCCTCAGGTAATTTCAAAAGCGAGGAGGCAGCGCCATGAGCGGTTTTCTGACGCCGGAGCTTCGGGACCTGACCCCGTATGTGCCGGGCGAGCAGCCGCAGGGGAAGGATTATGTGAAGCTGAACACCAATGAAAGCCCCTTTCCGCCCTCGCCGCTCGTGTTGGAGGCGCTGAGCCGGGCGGAGACCGCGCGCCTGAATCTGTACTCCGACCCGACGGCGTTGGCGCTTCGGCGCGCCATTGCCGCGCAGTATGGCGTCAAGGCGGAAAACGTGTTTACCGGCAACGGGTCGGACGAGGTGCTGGGGTTCGCGTTTCTGGCGTTTTTAGGCGCACGGCGCCCGGTGACCCTTCCCGATGTCAGCTATGGTTTTTATCAGGTGCTTGCCCGGCTGTTTCATATTCCGGTCAATAGGGTGGCGGTTAACGAAGACCTGTCTTTGCCGGCGGAGCGGTTTTGCGGCGTCAATACCATGGTGGCGTTTGCCAATCCAAACGCGCCCACGGGCATCGCGCTGCCGCTGGACGACGTGGAGCGGATCGTTGCGGGCAACCCGCGCCATGTGGTGCTGGTAGACGAGGCGTATGTGGATTTTGGCGGGAAAAGCGCGCTGCCGCTGACCAAGACATACCCGAACCTGCTGGTTGTGCGCACATTCTCCAAATCACGCTCCCTTGCGGGGGCGAGGCTCGGCTACGCCATGGGAAACGAGGCGCTGATCAGCGACCTCGACCGCGTGCGCAACAGCTTTCATCCATATAATATCAACCGCCTGAGCATGCTGGCCGGCATTGAGGCGATGCGCGACCAGGCTTACTTTGCGGCATGCACGGACGAGATTATCCGCCAGCGGGAGGAGACGGCGCGCGAGCTTCGGGCGCTGGGCTTTTCCATGACCGGAAGCGCGGCCAATTTTCTGTTTGTCCGTCATCCGCGCTTGGGCGGCAGGGAGTATTATGAAAAGCTGAAGGCGCGCGGCGTTCTGGTCCGCCACTGGAGCGAGCCCCGCATAGAGGCTTATGTGCGCATAACCATTGGGACGCGGGAACAGATGCGCCGGCTGGTGCTGGAGACGCGCGGGATTTTATTGAAGGTGGGCGCATGAGGATGGCGCAAATCACAAGGAAGACGGCTGAAACCGAGATTTGGCTGGAGCTTGCGGTGGACGGCGCCGGGAAGTCTGAGCTGCGGACGGGCTGCGGATTTCTGGATCATATGCTGGCGCTGGCGGCCCGTCATGGCCGCTTTGACCTGAAGGTACGCTGCGCCGGGGATACGATGGTGGACGACCACCACACCGTGGAGGATATCGGCATCGCGCTGGGCCGCGCTTTTGCGGAGGCGCTGGGCGATAAACGGGGCGTGAGCCGGTATGGCCAGTGGCTGCTGCCCATGGACGAGGCGCTCGCGCTGGTGGCGGTGGACCTGAGCGGACGGGGCTGCCTGGGTTTCGCGGTGGAGCTGTCCGCGCAGAAGGTCGGCACGTTTGATACCGAGCTGGTGAGGGAGTTTTTCCTTGGCTTTGTGCGCGAGGCGGGCATAACGCTTCATATCCGCTCGCTTGCGGGCGGGAATACGCACCACGTCATCGAGGCCGTGTTCAAGGGCTTCGGCCGCGCGATGCGCCAGGCCGTGGCCGTTGATCCCGCGTTTGCCGGCGAGATACCCTCCACCAAGGGCACGCTGGGAGGGGAACCCGCATGATTGCGGTCGTGGATTACGGCGTGGGAAACCTGTATTCGTTAACGTGCTCGCTCCGTCATGTGGGCGCGGCGTGCTGTGTGACAAGGGAGGAAAAGGAGCTTAGGGAAGCGGAGCGGATTATCCTGCCGGGGGTGGGCGCGTTCGGCGACGCGGCGGCGCGTTTGCGCGCGTTTGGGCTGGACGCGCTGCTTCAGGCGCTGGCGCGCGCGGGCAAGCCGCTCATGGGCATTTGCCTTGGCATGCAGCTCTTGTTTGAACGGAGCCTGGAATATGGCGAGCACCGGGGGCTGGGGCTGTTAAAGGGCGAAGTGAGGCCGCTTGCCCCGGCGCTTGGGCCGGGCCTGAAGACGCCGCATATGGGCTGGAACAGCCTTCGGTTGGTCAAGCCCGGTGATCCGCTGCTTCGCGTCGTGCGCGAGGGCGATTACGTGTATTATGTCCATTCCTACTTTGCAACGGGCTGCGACGAGGCGCTTGTCGCCGTGTCCGAATACGGGGGGACGCCGATCGCGGGCGTGGTGCGCAGCGGCAATGTGTGCGGCACGCAGTTTCATCCGGAAAAGAGCGGAGAAGTGGGGCTTGGTATCCTGCGCGCCTTTGCGGCGGGAGAGGAGGCGGCGGAATGCTGATTTATCCGGCTATCGACCTGCGGGGCGGGCAGGTGGTACGGCTGACGCAGGGGAATTACGATCGGATGACCGTTTACGCCGACGACCCCGTTCGGGTGGCGCGAGGTTTTGCGGAGGCGGGCGCAACCTGTCTGCATGTGGTGGATTTGGACGGGGCGAAGGACGGAGGGCCTATGAACCGCGATATCATCCGGGAGCTGTGCCGGCAGCCTATGCTTGTGCAGGCGGGCGGCGGCATGCGCACCGAGGCGGACGCGGAAAGCGCCCTCGCGCTGGGCGTTGACCGCGTGGTTTTGGGAACCGTGGCCGTGACGGACTTTGAGCTGGTCAAGCGGCTGGTGAAAAAGCACGGAGAGAAGATAGCGGTGGGCGTAGACGCGCGGGACGGGCTTGTGGCCACGCACGGATGGCGGCAGGTCAGCGCGGTAAACGGAATTGCCTTTTGCAAAAGCCTGCGGGATGCGGGAGTGGCTACCGTCATCTATACGGACATCGAGCGGGACGGCGGGCTGGGCGGCGCGAACCTGTCCGCGTATGAGGCGTTGAGCGGGCTGGAAGGGCTGAAAGTGATCGCTTCCGGCGGCGTAAGCTTTGAAAGCGAGATAGCCGCGCTGCAGGATATGGGCGTGTACGGGGCGATATTGGGCAAGGCGCTGTACGCCGGGCGGCTGGAGCTGTCCCGCGCCATTCGGATCGCGGCGGGGGAGGCGGAGCCATGCTGACCAAGCGGATTATTCCGTGCCTGGACGTGCGGAACGGCCGCGTTGTAAAGGGCGTTCGCTTTGAGGGCCTGAGGGATGTGGACGACCCTGTGGCGCTGGCGAAATTTTATAATCATTCGGGCGCGGACGAGCTGGTGTTTTACGACATTACCGCCAGCGCGGAGAGCAGGCCGCTGTTTGCGGACGCGCTTCGCGCGGTGGCGGCGGAGGTATTCATCCCGCTGACCGTAGGCGGCGGCATCAACAGTCTGGAGGATTTTGACCGCGCGCTCAAATGCGGGGCGGATAAAGTCAGCGTGAACAGCGGCGCGATTCAAAACCCCGGCTTGATCGCTGAGGCGGCCAAGCGGTACGGAGACCAGTGCGTGGTGCTCAGCGTGGACGTAAAGCGCGTCCATGGCGCGTACCATGTGTTTGCGCGCGGAGGCCGGGAAGATACCGGGCTGGACGCCCTGGAATGGCTCCGGTTTGCGCAGGACAGCGGAGCGGGCGAGGCGGTGGTGAACTCCATCGATACGGACGGCGTGCGCGGCGGGTTTGATCTGGAAATGCTGGAGGCTGTCGGCAGAACGGTGAGGCTTCCGATTATCGCCTCCGGCGGGGCGGGCCGGCGCGAGGATTTTCTCACGCTCTTTGGCCTTTCCAGCGCGGACGCGGGGCTCGCGGCGTCCATCTTCCATTCCCGAGAGGTGGAAATTGGGGAGCTGAAACGGTATTTGCAACAAAACGGCGTGCCGATGCGCGTGATGGAGGGATCGTATGGAGAGCTTTGATACGTTGGCCGGCAGGTTAACATTTGACGAAAAGGGGCTGATTCCGGCTGTGGTTCAGGACTATGCGACGCATGAGGTGCTGACGCTGGCCTATATGAGCCGGGAAAGCCTTCGCATCACGCTCGAGGAGAAGCGCTCGTGCTTTTTTAGCCGGAGCCGCCAGTGCCTGTGGCGCAAAGGGGAGACGAGCGGAAATATTCAGCGGGTGGTTTCCGTTACGGCGGACTGCGACGGCGACGCGTTGGTGATCCAGGTGAAAAAGGACGGCCCGGCCTGCCATACCGGGGCGGAGAGCTGCTTTTTTGACAGGCTGTTTGAGGATGAGGAAAACAGGCCGTTTTCATTATCGGAGCTGATGGGTCTGATCGCGGGCCGCAAGGAGAGCCCTCAGGAGGGCAGCTATACCACCTACCTGTTTCAAAAGGGACGCGAGAAAATACTCAAGAAGGTGGGAGAGGAATGCGCCGAGGTGCTGATTGCCGGGACGAAGAACGACCGCGAGGAAACCGTCTATGAGCTGGGGGACTTGGTATACCATGCCATGGTGCTGATGGTGGAGATGGGGATTCCTCTGGAAGCCGTGGTGAGAGAGCTGGCAAGGCGGCACGTCGTCGACCATAAGGTAAAGCAGGAGCGGATGCAATGAGGTTTCTTTCCAACGCGCATACGCATACGACCTTCTGCGACGGCAAAACCGCCATTCCCGATATGGCGGCGGCTGCCCGCGCGCTGGGGTTTGTCAGCCTCGGATTTTCCGGCCATGCGGCGCAGGGTTTTGACGAGGCGTATTCCATGATGGGAGGGCGGCAGGAGCAATACCGGCGCGAGCTTCGCGCGCTTCAGCGCGACTGTCGGGCGCGGGGGGAGCTACCCCGCCTGTGGGTGGGCCTGGAGCTGGACGCTATGGCAAAGGAAGCCTGGAAGCGCGACGCGTATGAAAATTTTGACTATGTGATTGGCTCCGCGCATTACCTGTGCCTGGATTACGGCGGCCAATGCGTAGGCGTGGACGGCGATCCCCGGCTGCTGGAACGGTACGTGGAGGAGCTCTTTCAAGGCGACGGACTGGCGATGGCCCGCCGGTATTATCAAATCCACGTAGGCGCGCTCTTGCGCGACCGGCCCGCGGTGATCGGACATTTTGATCTGGTTCGCAAGTATGCGGCGAGCCTGCGCTTGTTTGACGAGCTGGGGACGGCATACCGACGCCTGGCGCTGGAGGCTCTGGAACAGGCCGTTGGCTGCGGCGGCGTTTTGGAGATCAATACCGGCGGCATGGCGCGCGGCTATATGGACGCCCCCTATCCCTCGGCAGAGCTGCTTGGCGCGTGGCGCGAGCTGGGCGGGAAGGTGACGATTACTTCGGATTGCCATGACGCGCGGTATCTGAACTTTGCCTTTGAGGACGCCGCTTTGCTCGCCCGACGCGCGGGATACCGATCCGTCATGCGCCTCGGCACGGGGGACGCGCTGTGGGAAGAGGTCGGGCTTCGGTAAGGGAAGGTATGCGGGGCGTGAAAAAGCTCGCCAGCGGCGATCTTCAGGCCGTCGAAAAAGCCCGCCTTTCGGCGAGCTTTTCCGCCGAGGACTGGTGTTTGCGGCAAAGCCGCAAAACTCCCCGCCCGCCTGGGTGCTGCGCACATCAAAAGCACCGGATCAATGGCCGACCGCAGGTCAGCCTGGCGAACCGGTTTCATTTGGAGGGGCCTTAGCCCCGCCAAGCCACTCCAAAACGGGTTTGTCAACGGTCTGACTTGAGCCGCGTTCGCGGCCCAAGCGTGATTGAGAATGACGGAGGGGAACGGCGGCGGTCAGCGCGGCGCTTGAACGACCGGCATCTGTTCGCCGTAGGCGAAAACAAAAGGCCTGAGGCTCCATCCAAGGCTTGGACGGAAGCTTCAGGCTAAGCGTTTTTGCCGATATTTCAGGCGGACAGGAAAGCGCGAATCCCGCAAGGCGTCAATCGTCGGAGTTTTTCCAAAGCCTTCGGGCCGAAACGCCCCTTATCGCCTTTGTTTAAAATCAGACGAGGGCTTACAGCTCGAGCCCGAGCAGGTAGTCCGCGCTCATGCGCGCATCCTCCAGCGCCGGACGCTCCGGGCTTTCGTCCTGCTCTACCACGAGCCATTTGGCATGGCTTTCCTTCGCGGCCCGTACCAGAGAGGGCACATCCTGACAGCCGTAGCCCGCGGGCTTGAACATGAACGGGGTTCCGGTCTCCGCGGCGGGCTCGGCGGTTTCCAGCCCAATCAACGCATAAGGGGGCCGGTCGCCGCGCACGCCTTCGTAATCCTTGATATGCACCAAAGGACAGCGGCGGGCATATTTGCCGATATAGGCGGCGGGGTCCGCTCCGGCGTACTTGACCCAGCAGGTATCGATTTCAGTTTGCAGCAGGTCCGCCGGTATGGCGTCAAACAGGAAATCGAGGCCGATCTGCCCGCTGAGCTCCACAAACTCAAAATCATGGTTATGGTATAGCAGCGTGAGGCCGTGCTTTTTGCAAAGCCTGCCAAAGGCATACAGGGTGCGCAGGACGTTTGCGAAGCCCGCGGCGCCGGGCCTGTCGCCCTCCACCAGATAGGGAACCACCACATAGGGGCAGCCGATTTCCTCATGAAAAGCGACGACGCCATGCATATCCTCCCGGATTTGCTGTAGCGGGACATGGCTGGATATAGGGACGAGTCCCGTTTTCTTCATCAGCTTTTGGATTTCCTTGGCGCGGCGCTCAAAAAATCCGGCGAACTCTACGCCCTGGTAGCCCATTTGAGCGATCTGCGCAAGCGTGCCCGGCATATCGGCAGCCATTTCCTCCCGGGCCGAATAGAGCTGGTAGGCGATGGAAAGATGTTTGCTCATGAATAAACTCCTTTACGCTTCGTGAAGCCGCTCCTCGATGGCGGCGATAACGCTTCGAAGCACCTTGATGCGCGCGTACTGCTTATCGTTAGCCTCAACCACAATCCATGGCGCCGAATGCGTATGGGTCTTTTTCAGCATTTCTCCCACCGCCTCTTCATACTGCGGCCATTTTTCGCGGTTGCGCCAATCCTCATCCGTAATTTTCCACTGCTTTTGCGGATCATCCCGCCGGGCGACAAAGCGCTTGAGCTGCTCGTCGGGATCGATTTGCAGCCAGAATTTGCGGACAATGACGCCGCCGGACGTCAACTCGCGCTCAAACAGATTGATTTCCTCATATGCGCGGCGCCACTGCGCCTCGGTGCAAAAGCCTTCGATACGCTCCACCATGACCCGGCCGTACCAGGTTCGGTCAAAGATTGTAATATGGCCCTTGGGCGGAAGCGCCTTCCAGAAGCGCCATAAATGGTGATGCTCCTTTTCCTCCGGGGTGGGCGCGGAAAAGGGAGCGACGGTAAAGCCTCGCGGGTCCAGCGCGCTGCTCAGGCGGCGGATGCTTCCGCCCTTGCCGGCGGCGTCCCATCCTTCAAAGGCAAGCACCATAGGGATGCCTTTGCGAAACAGCTCATACTGCAGCTTACGAAGCTTTTTCTGGGCGCTTTCCAGCGTTTGCTTGTAATCCTCTTCCAATGCTTGCTGAGGGTCGTAAGCATACAGCGGCGGAATCGCGGCGGTTGGCAGCGGCTCGTGCTCCGGCAGGAAGGGCGTGTCCCAGGGGCGCGCGCCGGCTTTGCGCTCCTCGATGGCGCGGGAAAAGGCGTCCAGTACGGCGGCATAGAGCTGGCGCTTGCACTCGCGCTTATTTTCGCCCCGGAGCACATGCCAAACCGCGCCCTCCCCGCTGGTGGCGGCGAGCACCTGATTATATAGCTTCTGCCATTGATCGTATTGCTCGTTTTGATCCAGGTCCGTTTGGACGGCGAGGGATCGGGTAAGCTTTTTTTGATCCAGGGCGCGCAGACGGCGCTTCTGTTCCTTGCGGGATATATGGATAAAAAATTTAAGGATCAGCGTGCCGTCGCATGTCAGCATGCGTTCCATCAGATTGACGCGTTCAAGACCCGCGGCGAGCTCCCGCCGCGCCCGCTTGCCTTTCAGGGCCGAGGCGCATAAGCTTTGATACCAGCTTCCGATAAAAATGGCGATATCCCCCTGCCGCGGCATGCGAATCCAGTATCGCCGCATGTCGGGGTAGAGCGACTCCTCCCCGCTGAAGCGTTCCGGCACGTACACCTTATAGCCCCGAGGGTCCAGACCCTCCAAGAGCTCGCCCGCCATGACGCCCTTGCCAGCCGCCGACCAGCCCTCCAATAAAATCACAACGGGAATCTTCAGGGAACGGATTTGCTGCTGAAGCGCCAGGAGACGTTTTTCCAATCCGCTGAAATCAAAATCATCCGGCGCGGCGGATGCGTTCGTTTTCTCCGGTTCGATGCCGGATCGGTCCGTATTTACGGGGATTTGCTCATGCTCGGGCGATTGATTGGTTTCACTCAAGGATTTCCCTCCGTTTCTGCCGCTGCCACCCAAAGGATTCCCCTTCATCCATGTTATTTCCTGCTTTTTTTGTGGAGTATATACAGATTTAACATCATCAGGATAAGGATGCGCCGTCCCGGCTTCCTTTCTGATATATCGGTAAATTCGGCAGGATACAGAGTCTTGATCTGTGGATCAGATATCGATGAACTCCCGAAACTCGCGCATAATTCCAATCCCATCCGGGTAATGGGCGGCAAACTGAGGCACCGCGTGGCTGGGGAAGCTGTTGCCCTCGATGAAAACCGGACCCTTTTCCGTGATGGCGACATCCCAAGCGACAAAGCGCATTTGGGGAACCTTCTGAGCGGCGGCCAGGCACATGGCCTTTGCTTCCTCAAAGAAGGGCACCTCAAAACCGACGATTGGCGTGCCCGTCATCGGATGTTCGGCGTAGGTGTTTCCCTGCTTGTCCGCGCCTACGGTCAGCAGCCGTCCGCTTTCCAGGTCAACGCGCGCCGCCATGCCTCCCTGATCCACGTTGTCCATCACGTTGCCGTTACCGATACGCAAAAAGGCGTAGACAATTCCCTGCTTTTTGTCGCCCAGAAGGGTTGCGATGCGGATGGTGTTGACGGAGGAGGGACAAAGCGCCATCATGCGGGGATGCTGAACGACGCGCTCCTCGATAATGACGTCGCCTTTTTGGTTAAGCTCGCGCAGGAAGGCTTCTTCGCGGCCCCGCCATTGGTCCGCGGCGATTCGCTCGATGCCAACGCCGCTGCTGCCCTCCAGGGGCTTCACAATAATGTCCGGCCGCTTGGAAAGGAACGTGGTAAAGGCGTCCGGGGAGGTATCGGGCGTTACCTTCATCCACGCGCGGCCCACTTCTTCTTTAAAAAGCTCGTTGAAGGTGGATTTATCGTCGAAAAGATACCAATAGGCTTTGTCGTTCATCCGGCGGACAATGGTATTGCTCAAGCCCCGCGTAATTTGCGTTTTTTTCTGCTCGTCCGTCAGACGGTACATTTCGGCAATCTTATAATCCACATAACCCGCGTTATATTTAAGAGCGCAGCGAAGCATGTCAAAAAGCAGCCAGACGCGGCTTTTCCCGCTGCGCTCCTTTACAATTTTCGTGGTTTTCCACATGGCCTTCCAGTCCATGCGCACCAGCCGCTTGAAAAAAAAGGCGAGCTTGTTCACTAAACTTCCTCCTGCCTTTAGGCTTTACACGTTGAAGCGGAAAAGAACGATGTCCCCGTCCTTCATAACATAATCCTTTCCCTCGCTCCTGACAAGGCCGCGCTCCTTGCACGCGCTCATGCTTCCGAGGGCCTGGAGGTCGTCAAACGCGACGACCTCCGCCCGGATAAACCCGCGTTCAAAATCCGTATGAATTTTGCCGGCCGCCTGCGGAGCCTTGGTTCCGTTTCGGATAGTCCAGGCGCGGCATTCATCCGCGCCGGCCGTCAGGAAGGAAATCAGGCCCAGCAAGGTATAGCATGCGCCGATCAGGCGATCCAAACCGCTTTGACCAAGGCCGAGCTCTGTTAAAAATTCCCGCTTTTCCGCGGGGTCCATCACGGCGATTTCCTCTTCAATCTGCGCGCTGACGGTAAAGACCTGGGAGCCCTCCGCGTTTGCGATATCACGCACGATCCTCACAAGGGGCAGATCGTCCATGCCGGGCCCTATATCGCTGTCGGCAATGTTGGCGGCGTATATAACGGGCTTGTCTGTTAAAAGGAACCAGCCGCTCACGAGTTCCCGCTCGTCGCTGCTCATGGGGAAGCTCCTGACGGGCTTTCCAGCCTCCAGGTGCCGTTGCAGGCGTTTGCCCAGCTCGGCTTCCAGCGCGACCTTCTTATCGCCGTTTTTGACGAGCTTCTGGGCTTTTTCTACGCGGCGGGCGACGGTATCCAAATCGGCGAAGATCAGCTCGAGCTGGATGACCTCGATATCCCGCCTGGGATCAATGGTTCCGTCGACGTGTATAATATTTTCATCCTCAAAGCAGCGAACCACATGGACAATCGCATCGACCTCGCGGATATGGGAAAGGAATTTGTTTCCCAGCCCCTCCCCTTTGCTTGCGCCCTTTACCAGGCCCGCGATATCGACGAATTCCACGGTGGCGGGCGTAACCTTTTTAGGCTGGTACAGCTCCGCCAGCACGTCCAGGCGACTGTCCGGCACGGACACAACGCCGGTATTAGGCTCGATGGTGCAAAAGGGATAGTTAGCGGCTTGCGCGCCGGCTTTGGTGATGGCGTTGAACAACGTGCTTTTGCCGACGTTGGGGAGACCTACGATGCCAAGCTTCATGCGTCCACTTCCTCTTCCTCGGTACTACCTTTTGGCAGGAAAATAGTATAGCCTGAATCATCCAAAAAAGCAATTTGGTTTGACCGCTCAGCATGTGTGAATATTATGACAGAGTGATTTGAAGAAAAAATAGGCTCGTTTTTCGTCTGTTATTCAGAACATATGTCGCTATTTTGAGAAAATGCAAGCTCCTATTTCCGAATGCTTAACGATCTATACAATGGAAAGTTCGATAAAGACCGAACGTCTGAGAGGCGTTTTAAAGCAAAGGTTCGATCGCTTGCGAAAGACGGCTGGAATAGCAAAAAGAAAGAAAAAAGATGTTGACAATGAAAAGCGGTCATGCTATGATATACAAGCTCTCCATTGAGGGGGGCGTTGAACCTTGAAAACGATACAGAGAGAGAAACGCAAGAACGACAGTCAAAGAACTTGAGTGAAACGATCTTGAGGAGGGAGTAAGCGGAGAGTCCGAGAGGACAAGCCGAAGAAACCGG
>DBGEOK010000071.1:0-16651 GCA_048370855.1 Candidatus Limiplasma sp.
CCTAGAAAGTTGGAGAACCTTCGCGCTGTGCTGGCGGTCTTTGTTTGTGCCTACAATCGGTTTAGCGCTGCAAAGCTTAGCTATCGTTCTTCTCGTCCTTACGCCCTTGTTCCCTTTGCTCTTGTTGATTTCCTTTAACTCCGCTCTTGGACACTCCCAATCCTTACAACCTCTTGAGAACGCAGTCAAAACATGCTATGATAGAGGCAGAAAGCTTGCTCCCGCGGCGAACAAGCGGCAAGGAGAAAAAAGATGAAGGCTTTAAAGGTGCTTTTCAAAGTATTGCTGGTCCTGTTGCTGGTTGTCCTGGTGGGGGCCGCCGGACTCATCGGCTATCTGTCCGTCACCGAGTACCGGCCGGAGGATGTGGAGCCTGTCGAGGTGACGGCGGCCGCCAGAAAGGACGTCGTGCGGACGGGCGAAATGCTGACTGTCGTTACCTTTAACACGGGTTACGGCGCGTTGGGCCGCGATGAGGACTTTTTTATGGACGGCGGCAAAAAAGTCCGGCCCGACAGCAAAGAAGAGGTGACGGAAAACATCTCGGGAATCCTGAGCGCTTTAACGCAGCGCAACGCGGATATCTATCTGCTTCAGGAGGTGGACCGGGATTCGGAGCGCAGCTTTTACATAGACGAGGCCTCCTACTACCAGCATGGCCTATCCCTGAATATGGCGTTCGCGCATAATTACAAATGCAATTTTGTTCCTTTCCCCTGGCCGCCCATCGGCAAGGTTTCAAGCGGTCTGGCCACCTACACCACGCTGGCTGTAACGGAAGCAACGCGGGAAAGCCTGCCCGTTCCCTTCACATGGCCCGTGCGGGTCGCCAACCTCAAGCGCTGCCTGCTGATCGAGCGCGTTCCGGTCGCGGACACAGGCAAGGAGCTGGTGCTGATAAACCTGCATCTGGAAGCCTATGACGACGGCGAGGGCAAGGCCGCGCAGACCAAGCAGCTCATGGATATCATCGGGGCGGAATACCGCAACGGCAACTATGTCATCGCCGGCGGCGATTTTAACCAGACCTTCGAGGGAGTTTCCGCCTACCCGGTTTTAAACGACGCGTATTGGCAGCCGGGCAAGCTGTCCAACGCCGACCTGCCCTCCGGCTTCCGCTACTTATACGATGAATCGAGCCCGACCTGCCGGCTGCTCAACCAGCCGTATACCGGCGACCGCGAGCGTTCGCAGTTCTATGTGATCGACGGTTTCCTCGTTTCAGACAACCTGAAGGTAAACCATATCGAGACCATAGACCTAAATTTTAAAAACAGCGACCACAACCCCGTCGTCCTTCAGGTCACGCCCATGTAGGGCGCGGCTCCTGCCAATAGGAGAAGCCCAGGCGGACGAACCGCCTGGGCCTTTTGAAACGTCAATCATCGAAAGCTCTTCGTCTTCTCGGCAGCGTCTGCGCTTGAGGAAAACCCGCGCAATGCTCAACATCTTCTACATCCATCTCACATCTATCGCCGTCATGCGCCCCGCATACGGCTTGGCGCTTTTCAATCAAAAACGCCTGTTGCGCGTTTTTCGACCGTTTGCCTGATTGCCGTTTCGGGAATAGCTTGCCTCGCGCGCAAAAAAATATTCATCGCTTTTTTTCGTTTCAGAATCCGTTTCCTTGCAGGAAAGGCGAAAATTGACACAGAAATGATACAGACTACGGTATGAACGGGAGGCGTCCGATGATCTCATTTGAAGCGGTTCAACCGGCCACAGAGGCCTATCGGCAGGGCGAGGCCCTTTTCCGCCGTGGCAGCGTATCGTCGCTCCCGCCGCGGGAGGACGCCCTCTGCTTTGACGTGGGCGCGTCGCCGTCCCAGTCCGTTCACCTTCTCAAAACGGGAGGCGCTACCTGCACCTGCGGCGCCAGGAACGCGCCCTGCGCGCATATCATCGCCGCCCTGCTGACCGCGGAAAACACGGGGCAGCTCAAGCGCTTTCAGCAGCAAAGCGAGCTGGCTCTTGGCCGGCGGATGCTCTCCGTGCTGACGCGGGCCATGCCGGGCGGCGAAACCATCCGCCTCATGCCTTCGCTTCGCCTGTATGACGACGGACGAGTCGGCCTTGGACTGGCCGCCGGACAGGAGCGGCTGTACGCCGTCAAGAGCATCGCCGATCTCCTGACCTGCTTTGTGCTGGGCGCGCCTCTCCCGCTGTCCGAAAAGTTTACCTACCAGCCGTCCTACATGCGCTTTTCCAAGGAGGATGAGCGCCTGCTGACACTGCTGGCAAGCCATATTCCCCTCAAGGCGGACAGCCTGCCCGCATGGGAGGAGGGCGGCGACGAGGAGCCGGAGCGCCCCGCCGGGCCGCCGTCTGATGGACGGTTTGTGCTGCTCTCGGGCGCTTTTCTGCACAGCGTTCTCCGTTATTTTGAAACGCACGGTTTTTTTCTGCTCTGGTCAAACCAAAAGCAGGCGCAAAGCGGCATCCGCACCGTGGAGCTTCCGCTGTGCTTTTCGGTTTCCCTCACGCCCACAGAGCTGTGCGTGACCACGGAGGGCGTGGAGGATCTGCGGCTTGTGACGGCGGACGCCCGGTATGTGCTCTCCGAGGGTCGCGTTACGCATCTGCACGGCGCTCAGGCGCGCGCGTGCAAGCTGCTGGCTCAGGAGGGCGCGGTCTTCCGCTATCCGGCGCGGGAAGCGGAGGATACGCTGGCCACGCTGCTGCCCGCGCTGTCCGCGATCGGCACGGTCGTGCCCGCTCCGGAGCTGCGCGCCCGGCTGATTTCCGCGCCCTTCCACGCCGTCGCTTATCTGGACCTGGTAGACCATAACGTGGAAGCGCGGGTGGAATTCCGCTATGGCGATACGGTGTTCCACCCCTTCGCCTCCGGCGACTTGGAGACGCCGCCGGAGCAAGACCCCGGCGCGCGCCCCGACGGGCGGCTTCTGCTCCGCGACGGCCGCGCCGAGACCGATTTGCTGGACTTTTTTTCGGACGCCGGCTTCGTGGTGCGCGGCGGCCGCATTGTCCTGCGCCGGTCCAAAGACATTCTCGCGTTTTGCACGCAGGGCGTGGCCGAGCTTTCCAAGCGCTGCGAGGTATTCGCCTCCACCGCGTTCGAGCGGGTCAAGCCCCGCCGCTTCACGGCGAAGGCCTCCTTTCACATGCGCGGCGGGCGTTTGGTTTTTTCCCTGCTGGAGGAAGGGGAGCCCGCGGAGGAGCTACTGCCCATCCTGCAAGCGGTGGCGCAGCGCCAGCAATACGTCCGCCTGAAAAGCGGCGAATTTCTGGATGTACGGGACTTTACCGCCCTCGCCCCGGTGGTTCAGGAGCTGCTGGACGCCGCGGCGCTGGACGATCCGCAGGCGGACGCGGAAGCTCGGGAACTCCGCTTCGGCGCGTACCGCGCCGCATACATGGTCAGCATGCTGCGAATGGCCGGCGCCAGGACCGAAGCCGACGACGCCGTGGAGCAGGCTATCCGCTCGCTGTCCGAGGGCGACGGGCTCGAGGAGAAATACGTCCCCCACCGGCTCCAAAAAAAGCTGGCCCCCTATCAGCGCCGGGGCTGCGGCTGGCTGCTTTCGTTGTATGAAGCGCGTATGGGGGGCATTCTGGCCGACGAAATGGGGCTGGGCAAAACCGTCCAGGTCATCGCCGCGCTGTCGGCCGCCAAGCGCAAGGAAGGCGTGCAAAAAAGCATCATCGTTACCCCGACCTCGCTGACCTATCACTGGCTGGCGGAGCTGAAGCGCTTTGACGACAGCCTGACCGTGCGCATGATTGCCGGCCCAAGGGAGGAACGCCGCCGGGCCATCGCGGAAATGAAGCAAAGCGACGATGTGGACGTCATCCTCACAAGCTATCCACTGCTTCGGCGCGATATTGAATGCTTTCGCGGCCTTCCGCTGCGCTTCGCGGTGCTGGATGAGGCGCAGTCTGTCAAAAACGCCCAAAGCCAGGGAGCCGTCGCCGCCAAGGAGCTGAACGCCCAGGCGCGTATCGCGCTTACCGGCACGCCCATGGAAAACCATACGGGCGAGCTATGGAGCATATTTGATTTTGTGCTGCCCGGTTATTTGGGCACCCAGAGCGCGTTTCTGCGCCGTTATGGCGGCGGCGAGCATGCCGAAGAGCTGCGGGATCGCATTCGTCCCTTTTTGATGAGGCGGCTGAAAAGCGAGGTGCTTGCGGACCTTCCCCAAAAGCGCGAGCAGAGCCTGTATGCCGCCATGACGCCCGAGCAGGGCCGCGTATACGGCGAGCTTCTGCAGACCCTGCGCAGACACGTGGGACAGGCCCTCGCGGACGGCTCGCTGCCGCGGGCGCGCATGCAGGTGCTCAGCATTCTGCTCAAGCTGAGACAGGTCTGCTGCCATCCCAAGCTGTTTCTTCCGGATTATGAGGGCACCAGCGGCAAGCTGGAGCTGTTGGTGCAGATTGTTCATACCGCAATTGCCGCGAAGCGCAGAATGCTGATTTTTTCCCAGTTCGTCGGCATGCTCCAGCTCATTAAAAAACGCTTGGCGCGCGAGGGCGTCCAAACGCTTTACCTGGATGGCGATACCCGCCCCCAGCTCCGGCAGGAGCTGTGCGACCGGTTTAACGGCGGGGCCGGAAACGTGTTCCTCATCTCGCTCAAGGCGGGCGGCACGGGCCTGAACCTGACGGGCGCGGACCTGGTTGTGCATTATGACCCATGGTGGAACCCCGCCACGGAGGACCAAGCCACGGACCGGGCGCACCGCATCGGCCAGACCAAGGATGTGGACGTCCTCAAGCTGATTGCCCAGGGCACCATCGAGGAAAAGGTAACGGACCTGAGCAGGCGCAAGCGCGCCATCTTTGACCGCGTTGTCATCGCGGGGGAAACCGAACTCGCCAGCCTGACGGAGGAGGATATCCGCGCGCTGTTTTTCTCCTGACGGCGGGAAGGTGTTTCAAGGTCCCGCGCTGTTTTCACCAAATACGCTATTGATAATATTTTCCTTTGATCTGCGTCTGGGGCGCTATGCCCGGCATGGTGGTGATGCTCCGGTTCTTAATGACGTTAAGCACCAGCCCGATGCCCGCCATGTTGGTCACCAGATTGCTTCCGCCGTAGCTCAGGAATGGGAGCGGAATGCCCGTTACGGGCATCAGGCCCGTCGTCATGCCCACGTTTTCAAACACATGGAACAGCATCATCGCCATCACGCCGATAATCACCATCTGCCCAAACCGGTCCACCGTATAGCGGGCCAGGTACAGCATGCGCAGCACAATCAGCAGGTACGTCAGGATAACCAGCGCGCAGCCAACAAACCCAAACGCCTCTCCAATAGTGGAAAAAATGAAGTCCGTCCAGTCCTCGGGCACGTAATCGAGCTGGCTGAAGCTGCCCTGCACAAACATGCCTACGCCGTTCAGCCCGCCGGACCCAATGGCGATCTTGGAGTTGTTGACCTGGTATACGGCGCTCTCATCCACCAGCGCCGGGTTGACAAAGCTGAGGATGCGCTCCAGACGGTAGCTTTCTGTGCCGGACGCCAGCATCAGGCCGTACAGCAGCGCGATCCCGATCACGCCGGCGGCAATGATGCCCCCCATAATCCGAAGCCGAATGCCGCCGAAATAGAGCATGATGCCAAAGATGAAGATCATGACCAGCACGGAGCCCATTTCGCCCTGCGCCAGCGTCAGCGCCCAGGGGATGCCCATCAGCACGGCCAGCCGCGCCGCGCTTCGCAGCGAGCCCATCGGGTCGCTGTTGCTTTCCAAATACTTTGCCAGAACAATGATGCAAGCCAGCTTGACAAACTCCGAGGGCTGGAGGGTGTAGCCCCAAATGATGTCGATCCAGGCCTTGACGCCCGCCGCCTGGCCGCCCAGGGCGACCAGCAGAAGGCCGCAGGCGAGATAGTAAAATATGGTGGAGCGCCGGCGGATGAACTCATAGGGAAAATACGTGATGACGCCGATGATGACCGGCGATATCAGAAAGAAAATCGCCTGCCGCATTCCGTAATAGGAGGCGACGATATAGTTCAGCAGCGTATCCTCCGCCTCCGACGACGTGCTGAACGTGGCCACGGAAACGGCCAGCACGCCAAACGCCGCCAGGCCAAACACCATCAGCGCCAGCGGAATGTCAAAATGCGCGCGGGACCGGCGCGACTCGTTAATCATCATGGCAAATCCCCCTCTCTGCCCGCCCGGCCGGACGGGGAAAAAGCGTCTCGCCCCGCCCCGCTGACAGGGCCGGACGGTAAGCGGACAAAGGCATGGCGCGGTTTCCTCCCGCGAAAAGCCTACAGCCGATCCGTATCCGTCAGGCGCGCTTTTTGCCTAAAAAGAACCGCTTGACCCGGAAAACCGGCATAGGCACATACTCGCCCAAAAAGCGCCGGCTGATGCGATCCATGGCCGCGCGCGCGGGACAGTTTATTTCCATGAAGCTTTCGTGCCGTCCGGTCGCGCGGATGACCTCCCGGTCCTCCGGCACGTAGCCCAGCAGCGGCACATCCAGCGTGTTTGCGACAACCTGTGGGCTGTACATCTCCCCGCGGGCCACCAGCTCCGGTATGACGCGGTTGACCAGCAGCATGGGCCGGGATTGCTTCCTTGCGTCCATAAGCGCGATGACGCGCTCCGCGTCCCGGATCGCCACGTCGTCCGGGGTGGTGACCAGCAGCGTATGGTCGCTTGCCGGCAGCAGGTTCTGCACGCCGCGCTCCACGCCGGCGGGCGCGTCCAGCAGCACGTAGGGCACGCGCTTTTTCAGCTTCCTGACAATGCGCTCAAACTCGTTCGGCGTCAGGTCGCATACGCTGCCGAGCTGGGCCGCCGGCAGCAGCGAGAGCGCCTCGTACTGCGCGTGCCGGATCAGGGCGTATTTGAGCTTGCAATCCTTGCGCGCCACGTCCAGCACGTCATAAACCACCTTGTTCTGCATTCCCAGCAGCATGTCCAGGTTGCGTAAGCCGATATCCGCGTCCACACAGCAGCATTGGAGCTGGCGCTTGGCCAGCGCGATGCCCAGCGCGGCCGTCACCATCGATTTGCCCACGCCTCCCTTGCCGGAAGCGATCATCCATGCCTGACTCATATGCGCTTCTCCCTTCACCCTTATGGCGCGAGCATGTTTCCTCCCGGGAACACGGCGTCGTCTGTCCGCAGGGTTTTTTGATCCAAATACCAGTCGACAAAGTCATGGGCGGCCTGGCTTGCCTCTCCGCCGCTGAAGCCGCTGGGGATGAACACCACCACCGCGATTTCCGGCTTCTCCGTCACGGTGGGCACGCCGCCCGACAGCTCTGAGCTGAACGGCGCAAGCATGATGAACCATGCGTTGTTTTCCAGGTCGATCGTCGTCACCTCGGCGGTTCCCGTTTTTGCGCAAACCCTTTCGCGGTACTCCCAGTTGCGGAAATACTTGGCCGCGGTACCGGACTCGTCCACAACGCCCTTCATGCCTTGCAAGATGTAGGGAATATACTCATCCGCGCCCTCGAACTCGTTCATCAGCGAAGGCACGCGCTGGCTGACGATATCGCCCTCAGGGGAGGTGATCGAGTCCACGATCATCAGGTTATACACCTTGCCGCCGTTGCCCAGCGCAGCGGCATACCGGCTGACCGCCGCGGGCGTAACCACCGTAATGGACTGCCCGATAGCGACCTGAATGGTCTGGCTGCCGCCCCACTTAATATCGTTCAGATAGTTGTAGGTATCGCCAATGATCGCCTGGGTGTAGACCATCTCACGGGTCATGTTGAGCTCCTCCATCAGGATGGGGCGCATCGCCTGGAGCCATTGGTCGTTTGCCTGAGAGGTGTTAACCGCCATATCCATCAGGCGTTTCACGCAGCGGTTAAGGCGCTCCTCATCATAGGTGATGTTGCGGCTGGCGCCCTGGTTGCGAAGATGCCTTTTGATGGAGTTGAACACGATGATCGGCACGGCGGTGTCCTGCGAAGCCTCGTCCATCGCCTTATCGGGATCGTACAGGCTGGTCTGGCAGCCCACGACGCTGCGCTGCTCGCCCGGCAGGTCCACGCCCGTCTTGCTGGTCAGGCCGAACTCGGATGCGTACTGATACATCCGCGTCTCCCCGAGGCGGCTGCCCAGCGTGTAAAAGAAGAAATTGCAACTGTTGGAAAGGCCCTGGATGATCGTTTGATACTGGTGCTTATACCGCTGCGAGGCGGAGATCCAGCATTTTGGGGCCGTGGATTCGTCCGTCGTATAGAGCATGAAATATCCGCCGTCGCTGATGGTTTCGTTTGGCGACAGCTCGCCCTCCAGCATCGCGCCCAGGGCCGATACCATTTTGAAAATGGAACCCGGCGTGCCGCGCGCATGAATGTTGTAATTCATCAGCACATTGCGCGGATCGGTCAGGATTTCGCGGCTCTCCGGCCCCGCCGCCACCAGGGCGTTGAGGTCGTAGGTCGGGTAGTTTGCCATGGCCAGCACGCGGCCCTCCATGTCAACCACCATCATCGCGGCGCGCTCCGCCAGGGACAGGGGGTATTTTTCCCAGTTCCGGTTTTCAATGTCCACCTTATTGGTATCGAGCCAGCGCTCGTCCATCAGCTTGCCTTCCTGAACGTTACGGGTGGTGGCTACGTTTTCAGCCAACGCGCGCTCCGCCTGCTGCTGATAGCTTGCGATAATGGTCAGCTTGACGTTATTGCCGTCCTCCGGCTCGGTGTAGCTAAGCTCACGGGTGATTTTGCCGACCCGGTCGCGCTCCACCATGCGGTAGCCCTGCCGCAAATCGCTGTTTTGCGTAAGCCAGTCCTCCATGCTGGCCTCGATACCGTCCACGCCGATGGTATCGCTGTACTGGTACCCCTTTTCCTTGAGCTCCGCCCATTTTGTGGCGGAGGGGATCGCGCCCATGTAGCCGATCACCTGCGAGGCCAGGGTGCTGCGCGGGTACACGCGCTTCGTGCCGACGGCCACCTCCATGCCCGGCAGCGTCATGGAGCGCGTCTCGATTTCGATGACGGTTTCATACGGCACGTCCTTGGCGATCACAATGGGCTGGGAGTTGAACAGGTTCATCTGCATTTCGGAAAAGACGGCCATCACCTTGAGCATAGTCTCCTCGTCCAAAACGATATCGGGCACATAGCCGTCTCCGCCGGCCGCGATGTTGGCGGCCCGCTCCTCCTCGCTGTTGACGATTTTAAACCGTTTTTTGAGGCGGACCATCGCCTCCTCGGGCGTGGGAACCGACGTGACGGAAAAATAGTTGTTGCTGCGCCACTGGGTTTCGCGGGTTTGCAGCACCGCCTCGCTGACCCCGCTGCCGAAGTTGAATTCCCACTCGCCCGTCTCGCCGCGCTGGATGACGAAGCTCACGGCCAGCTCGTTGCCGTTTTTTTCAATAATTTCAATCGCCTGCCGGATCGACTCGGTAAAATCCGCGTATTGCCGCGCGCTGTTCTGTCCGGCGTCACGGTAAAAGGTAACGTTATAGATCATATCGTCTCGCGCGAGAATGACGGCGTCCGCGTCGGTAATCATCCCGCGGCTTCCGCGCAAGGTGATGGTGGTTGTGCGGCGCGACTCCGCCTTCTCCTCGTACTCCTCGCTGGAGCGAAGCTGTAAGTTGAAGACGCCCGACAGCAAATAGGCGAACATTCCTAGAACCGCAATCAGGAATACCAAATACCGGGCGCCCGGGTTATACCCCTTGCGCTGCTCCACACGGTCCGTTCGGCTTCTCCTTCTCATGCCCTCTCCCTTCCACGCCTTCTCAGCGCGCTTTTTTCAGCTTATACGTTCCCATCCACAGGCGGATGGGAAACTGGAAAACGCCGGCCAGCGCAGCCGTGTATACCGTGCCGATCAGCGCGCGCGTCCAATGCCCGGCGTCCAGCGAAACGCCTCCCAGATAGATATACGTCAGGTTTACGCCCTCAAAAACCAGCATGCTCAGGCCCGCGCACAGCGGCGTGCGGATGTGGGCGTGAAGCCGGATGCTGCGCCTGCCCGTGGTGCGCTCCTCCTCCAGCTTCCGCTCGCTTTTATCCGAAAATGCGAGCGCCCCGAGCATGGCGCACACGGGATAGAGAACCAGGTTGATATAATCCAGCGCCGGCAGCATGATCTCCAGCAGGTATCCCACGCTAAGCGACATCAGAAAGGCGTATTTGCGCCCAAGGCATACCGTGACCACCGCGATGAGCGCCAGCGCGATGTTCGGCGCGACGTCCCACAGCGAGATCAATTGCGCCGTCGTCGCCTGGAGCAGATAGGATACAAGCGTCAGCAGCGTTACCTTGATGAGTTTGCTAAACACCGGCTAATCCTCCTCCACCGACAGGTCCAGCGGGGGCGGCGTGGGCGTGGGGGTATCGGTGGGCGAAAGGGTAAAGCCGTAGCTGTTATCCGTCTGGCTGCCGGAGGGAATCTGGTACTCAAAGCTATCGGGCCCGGGCGTCTGCGCGGGGGGCGGCGTAACGGTCGTAAGCTCGCCGTCTGCGCCGATCGTCTCGCTCGCCGTGGGCAGCGGCTCCGGCGTGGGCGCGAGCTGGTAAAAATCGCTGCCGATTTTGATGGTGGGCACCGGCTGCGCCGTCGGCAGTTCCGTAAAGCTGAGGGCATCGTTGCTGCTGGCGCGCTCCTCCACCGCCTCCGCGGCGGGCTTGTAACGAAGCACGATCACGTATTCGACATGCTCAAAATCCGCCTGCGGCTCCACCACGATATACTGCTTGTTGCTTTCCATGCCGCGCGTGCTCTCGCGCACCGTGCCGATGGGGATTCCCTTGGGAAACGACATGCCGACGCCGGAGGTAACCACAAGGTCGCCCGGCCTGGGCAATTGGTCCTCCGGCAGGTAATACATACGGCACATGGCCTGGCCGTCCACGCCAAGGGTCCCCCGGACCGTGCCTTGGTCGCGGGAGCTGGAAATGAGCCCGGCGATGCTGGCCTCGCTGTCGATAATGGTGCGCACATCGCTTTTGGTGGCGCTTACGTTATACGTATATCCCACCAGCGCGCCGTCCATGGTTACGGCCATAAAGTCTTCCACGCCGTCCCGCGAGCCCTTGTTAATTTGAAACACCGAAAAATAATTGCCGCTCTCGCGCCCGATGACCGTCGCAACCAGCGGATTCATGCTTTCGTTGACGGACACCTCGTCAAACAGGTTTTCATATACGGAGAGCTTGTGCTGGAGTTCCTCCGCCAGCATCGCCTGGTAAACGAGCTGCTCGTTTTCCTGCTTCAGGTTGTTGTATTCCAGCTCCAGCCTGGAGCGGAGCTTGAGCTTGTAAAGGTACTCCGTTACCCAATCCACCACGGAGGAAAAGCCGCTTTGGATGGGCGTCATTACGCTCGCCACCCCGTTTTCGGGCACGGCAAGCGTTTCGTTCCCCGTGATGAGCCCAAGCAGGTGCGTGCCCGCCAGCGCCAGCAGGACGACCGCGGCCGAAATCAGCAGCACGCGCCGTAAAATGCGCCGTCCCTTGCTGTCCGTGCTTTTGCGCCGCTCCGTTTTGGGTACCTTCAGCTTCATGCCCTATCCTCCGTCACGCCCTCAGAATTGTTTGAGGAAGCTTGTCCTGCCAAGGTGCTGCAGCAGCTCAAAGTTTTCAATAATATTTCCCAGCCCCAGCGCGGCGCAATCCATCGGCTCCTTGGCCAGCAGCACCGGAATGCCCAGCTCGCTGGCGACCATTTGGTCCATGCCGTAAAGCAGCGAGCCGCCGCCCGTCAGGTAGATGCCGTTATGCATCACATCCGCCGCCAGCTCCGGCGGCGTGCGCTCCAGCACCCATTTGATCGCGCTGAGAACGGCCAGGCAGGGCTCGCGGATGGCCTGATAAATTTGCGTGGAGGTGATTTCCGTGGTCTGCGGCAGGTTGGTGACCATATCGCGCCCGCGGATACGCGCCCGGCGCTCCTCCCTGAGCGGGAGCGCGGAGCCCAAATCCAGCTTGACCTCCTCGGCGGTCCGGTCTCCAATCAGAATATTGAACTCACGCTTGATGAAGTTGATAATCGCCTCGTCCATCTTGACGCCGCCTACCCGAATGGAATGGCTGATGACCGTGCCGCCGAGCGAGATCACCGCCACGTCCGTGGTGCCGCCGCCAATGTCCACCACCATGCAGCCGTTTGGGTCGAACACCGGCAGCCCGCTGCCCAGCGCCGCGGCAAACGGCTTTTCCACCAGATAAACCTTGCGGCTCCCGGCGTATTTGGCGGCCTCGCCCACCGCCCGGCGCTCAATGGCCGAAATGGAGCACGGATAGCTCAAAAACAGACGTGGCTTCACGATATAGCTGGAGCCGATGGCCTTGCGGATAAAATACTGGATCAGAATTTCCGTCATGTCAAAATCCGTGATGACGCCCTCGCGCATGGGCCGCACCGCCATGACGCCTTCGGTTGTGCGGCCGAGCATGATCTTCGCGTCGTCGCCCACGGCCCGGACCTTGCGCTCGTTGCTGGAATCCACCACCACGATGGTCGGCTCGCTGATGACGATGCCCTTATGCTTGACATAAACCAGCGTGTTGCTCGTACCAAGATCCACGCCCAGATCATGCGCGACAAAGCCCATTTGCGTTCCACATCCGTTTCTGTGTGATTGCCGCCCAGGGGACGGCGCGGCGTGTTCAAAAAAGCGTTGCGTGCGATGCCGCCGCGGGCGATGTCCGCGCCGGAAAAGCGAACTTTTCGCCCGCCGGCAAAGCCGCGCGATACGACGAGCGTCCGACGGGCCCCGGCCTCGTTTAACGGCAGCCCCTGCCGCCCGGGAGCGGCTGTCAGAGCCGGGAGGCGGAATGGAATATCCGGATGCCCGCCTCGTCAAAAAAAGACTTTAGCAACCCCAGCGGCAGCCCGATTACATTGGTGGGGCTTCCCTCGATCCGGTCCACGAACGCGCCCGCCGCGCCCTGGATGGCATAGGCGCCCGCCTTATCCATCGGCTCTCCCGTAAGGACATACCGGTGGATCAGCTCCGCGTCGAGGGGGACAAAACGCACCGTTGTGGTGTCCGCGTCCAAAAGAAGGCGACCGTCGGGGCAGCGGAGGCAAAGCCCCGTATGCACCTCATGCGTTCGCCCGCTCAGGCGCGCGAGCATCCCGGCGGCTTCGGCCTCGTCCCTAGGCTTTCCAATCACTTCTCCATCCACGCATACCAACGTGTCCGCCGCCAGCACAAAACGGCCTGGATGGCGCACGGACGCCGCCTCGCATTTCCGGCGCGCCAGCAGCGTCACGCGCTGGCGACCGTCGCCTTCGGCCCGCTCGTCCGCAAAAGAGGGTTCCGTCACGAACGGCACCTGCAAAAGCCGGAGCAGCTCCTTGCGCCTGGGCGAACCCGAGGCCAGGATCAGGGGAAGCCCCGCGTCCGTCTCGCTCATTGCCCCACCTCCTTGCCGGGTAACGGTTTGATAGAATACAACAGCCTATTATAGCACAGTTTCGCCCGGGGGAAAAGCACCCAATGCGCTTTAGCGGGGTCGCGGATGTAAATTCCGGCCCCCATCCCAGCTTGCGGCCCGCCGCGGCGCATGGTATACTGGGGGTGCCGCCACGGGCGGACGCACTGAAGAACGTAAAAGGATGGTATGAAAAATGGCCGATTCCCTCCGCGCCATGGATAAAAAGCGGCGCGTGCTTACGCTGTCGTGCTGGGCGCTGATGATCGCATCCCCTTTTCTGCTGCTTCTCATCCTTTCGCTTGCGCTCAGGCACAACGTCTTCCAATCCTATCCCGTCTGGACGGACGAGCTGGATTATTGGCGCAGCCTCTTGAACTGGCAGAGCGTCGGCTTTCACACGGGGTACAGCGGGCTGTTTGAAGCCATACCGGAAGCCGGCGCGCTCAGCGTGCACGGCCTATCGCCCATACTGCTCTACGGCTGGTTCGTCAAGCTGTTCGGGCTGGGTTATTCCACCATCATGACGTGCAACGCCGTGTGGATTTCCCTGGGAGCGCTCGTTTTTTGCGCTCTCAGACGGCCCAGGCCCGCTGTGGCGCTGCTTTTTTCCGGTCTTCTGCTGTGTTACGTTCCCATTGTGCTGTACTGCGTCACCTCCATGACGGAGCTGTTCAACTATGCGCTGCTGCTCTTCTACCTTGCGTTTCTCCTACGCTACCATGAAAAAGGCGGCCCGTGGATGCTGCTGCTCTGCTGCCTGACCGTGGCGTTTGGCTGCCTGTACCGCATCACCTATTTCCTTCTCTTCCTGCCGGTCCTGCTGGTTTTCAGCCGCTTCCGCCCGGGCTGGCGCATGGCGCTCGGCGCGCTGGCGGCCCTCCTTCTGTCCGCGCTGTGTTACCTGTTTTCTTCCCGCCTGACCGCGCCTTATATCCAAGGCTTCCTCTACCACCTGGTACGCGCGGAAAGCCCGGAGGCTTTCATACAGATGCTGCTAAGCCATACCAAATCCAACCTGTTCGATTATTTTATCAAGCCGACGGACAGCCCCATGGAGGACGCGTTTCGCTGGCTTTACTGCGGCGTGACGCTGCTGTGCCTGCTTGGCTCCTTCCTCCGCGTTTCGCGCGGGGAAAGCGGGCCACGCCTGCGGTTTCGGTTTTCCAAGGAGCTCTTCGCGTGCTTCGTTCTGCTCCTGACCGCCTTCGGCGTCATCGCCGTCCTGTACGAGACCAACGATTGGAGCGATTTCCGCACGCTTTCCCCCTTCCTGTGGCTTGTGGCCGGCTACCTGCTGGCGCGGGGTCGCCTGGCCATCCCCGTGGCCACGCTGGCGGCAAGCGCCGTCACGCTGGCGCTGCTGGCCGCCCTTCCGCCTGTCGGCGCGTATGCCGACCCTTACCGCTTTGAGCGCGCCCCCTACGACGAGACGATCTCCCAGGCCGCCGCCTGCGTAACGTATGACCCGGACGCGACGGACCCCTTTGACAACACGGTTCGCATCGACATCCCGGGCTTTCAGATCGTGGAGGAGCTGGCCCCCGGCCTGGGTCTTCAATACGGCTGGTTTACCACGGAAACCACCGGCAAAAGCCGCTGGATCGTGACGGATCACCTGAAATGCGTGATCGAAAACTATGAAAGCTATGAAAATTTGCTGTACCTGCCCGGCATGAAGGTATTTAAGTTCAGCCGCAGCGGCGGAGGGGCCCAATGACGACGGAACGCACGGTTGATCCCAACCCCTTTCTGCCGAGGGCGGACCGGCGCTTCGACCCGGGCCGATGGCTCTGCTACGCGGCTATGTTCGCGCTTTCCTACGCGGTGTTTTACGCGCTGTGCCTGCGGCCCTCCAGCGATATCAGCATCCATGCCACCTGGGCTGCCGAGGGGGATTTCCGGGATATTACCAGCTTCTTTCACCACGGCGCGCATCCGATGTGGCACGCGCTGGTAGCGCTTGTGCTGCTTTTCCCCATCCCCCTGCCCTCAGCCGCCGCCCTGGTGACGGCGCTGTGCAAAACCGTTGAGCTCGCGCTGCTTCACCGCCTGTTTACGCTGTATTTGGGCGGCAGGCTTCGCCGCGCCTCCGTTACGCTGCTCGCGCTCGCCTGCGCGATGGTCGCCTCCCTCTGCGTGCCCGGCTATAACCCGACCGTGTACCTCGGCGTCGGCACGCCCAACACTTGGCATAGCTGCACGCAGATGATCGCCATGGTATGGATGCTGCTGTGCGTGCCCTATACCGCGCACTGCTATGACGAGTTCCTCCGCCGCCTGCCCTCGGAGGGCGAGCGTGCGGCGCTGCCCTGGAAAAAGCCGCTCCTGCTGGGGGCGATGCTTCTGCTGAGCCTGCTGGCAAAGCCTACGTTCATGCAGGCCTTCCTGCCGGCCGCCTGTTTCTTTTTTCTGGTCATGTGGGTCCGCCACCCAAAAAACAGCCGTTTTTTCTGCCAGATGCTCCTTTGCGTGCTGCCCGCGGTGCTGCTGATGGTCGCGCAGTATCTGTACTATTTCGGAATCATCGTACCGTCCCAGGGCGATATGGTCATCGAATTTTCGCTTGGAAAGCTGACGGACGTGCTTGTGCGCACGCTGCTGATGCAGGCGTTCCCGCTGTATGTGCTCGCGGCCTTCCGAAGGGACGGAAAGCGGGACACCCTGTTCTGGCTTACGCTGATCTTTGACGCGGTTGGCGTAGCGGAATTCCTGATTTTAGGCGAATCCGGCCGCCGGGCGGCGGACGGCAACTTTGGCTGGGGAATGATGGGCGCGGCGCTCATGATGTGGGCGGTTGCGCTCATCCGCTTTGCCGCTGCGGCGCGCGGCGGGCGGCCGCCCAAAAAAGCGCTTTGCCTCCGGCATGCCGCGGGGCTCCTGCTGCTGGGCTGGCACCTGGCGTCGGGCGTGTACTATGTCGTTTATCTGCTTGCCACCTCCAACGCGCTGTAATCGGGCGCGCCGTTACGGCCAGCGCAGCGGAGGCGGAAAACGCGGGGCTGCGAGCGGGCTTTCCCTCCGTCACGGTGAATCATGCTTGCCCATTCGCAAAGACAGGCGCGACTGTCAACGGCGGCGCTGTAAGCTTCGCTCATCTTAACCGTTGACCGGCTTACTGGCTTTACCATCTCCCCGATAAACTGGAAGTTAATATGATCCTACATTCAATTCTTCCTGCAATTTTTCAAAAAACAATGCAACATGATAACCATCTACGATTGCGTGCGATACTTGTATGGTAACAGGCAATATATAACGGTTATCTACTGGTTCGTATTTCCCTAAAGTAATCATTT
>DBGEOK010000072.1:0-21407 GCA_048370855.1 Candidatus Limiplasma sp.
CTCCGTCGCCTTTCGTTCTCGACGCGGCGGCCCGCTGAAACCTCCCCAGAGGGTGATTCGACAAGCCGGGGCTTCGGCGCGAGGGGGACGTTGGGAGGCGCGGCCTCCCAAGCCCACCGCCTAAGGGCTTCGCCCTTAGGAATCCCATATTTGGGCCGCGTTCGCGGCCCAAGAGTCGGCCCGGTTCACTCCGTCGCCTTTCGTTCTCGACGCGGCGGCCCGCTGAAACCTCCCCAGAGGGTGATTCGACAAGCCGGGGCTTCGGCGCGAGGGGGACGTTGGGAGGAGCGGCCTCCCAAGCCCACCGCCTAAGGGCTTCGCTCTTAGGTATCCCGTAATTGGGCCGCGTTCGCGGCCCAAGGGCGATCCGGTTAGCCCTGCCGCCTTCAACGCCAGGGGCCTGATGAGGGAATCGCCACGATGGGCGCGCCGCCCCGGTTGCGGGCGGTCCGGTTAGCCCTGCCGCGATTTGTCGCCGCGGCGGGAAATTTGAATCATTACCCGACAGGCTTTTGCCTGAAGAAATCAAGCGCGCTTGCCAAAGGGCGCGCCGCGAAGCCGGGCGGCGGAAACGGGAGCATGGAAAACGGCTGTTCCAACGCAAACCCCGCCTCGGCGCGGCTTTTACCGCCGCATAGAGGCGGGATTTTTTCGTTCGTTGTAAAGCGGCTTCCGATCCGCCCTTTCCGGCGTCGCGTCCGCGTCGCGCCGCGCGACCGCCGCTTTTCCGCCCGCTCTGCCGGGAAACGCGGCTTACCCGCGCGGCTCCCGCAGCGCCCTGTCAATCGCGTGGGCGGCCTTCTTGCCCGCGCCCATGGCCAGGATGACCGTTGCCGCGCCGGTTACGGCGTCGCCGCCCGCGTAGACGCGCTCGCGCGAGGTCAGCCCGCTGTCGTCCCGCACCACAATACAGCCCCGGCGGTCGGTTTCCAGCCCGGGCGTGGTGTTTTTCAGCAGGGGATTGGGGCTGGTGCCAATGGCCATAATCACGGCGTCCACATCCAGGGTAAATTCGCTGCCTTCCTTCACGACGGGGCTGCGGCGTCCGCTCGCGTCCGGCTCGCCCAGGGTCATCTCCACGCAGCGGAGGCCGCGCACAAAGCCTTTTTCGTCGCCCAGCACCTCCACGGGGGCGCACAGCGTATGGAACGCGACGCCCTCCTCCCGGGCGTGCTCCACCTCCTCGCGGCGCGCGGGCAGCTCCGCCATGCCGCGCCGGTATACGACGGTCACCTCGTCCGCGCCCAGGCGCATGGCGCAGCGCGCCGCGTCCATGGCGACGTTGCCGCCGCCCGCCACCGCCACGCGCCTGGCGCGCATCACGGGCGTATGGCTGTCCTCCCGGTAGGCCTTCATCAGGTTCACGCGGGTCAGGAACTCGTTGGCGCTATATACGCCCTTCAGGCTTTCGCCGGGAATGTTCATAAAGCGGGGCAGGCCCGCTCCGCTGCCGATGAAAAGCGCCTCAAAGCCCATGTCGAACAGCTCGTCAACGGTCAGCGTCTTGCCGATCACGGTGTTGAGCTCGATGGTCACGCCCAACGCCCTAAGCCCGTCGATCTCCTGGGCCACAATGGCCTTGGGCAGCCGGAACTCAGGGATGCCATAGCTGAGCACCCCGCCCGCCGTATGAAGCGCGTCGTAGACGGTCACGTCATAGCCCAGCTTAGCCAAATCGCCCGCGCAGGTCAACCCGCTCGGCCCCGCGCCGACCACGGCCACCCGCCGTCCGTTTCGGGCGGGCCGCTCCGGCGCTGCGGCGGCGTGGTCGCGCCGCCAGTCCGCCACGAAGCGCTCCAGCCTTCCGATGGCCACGCTTTCCCCCTTGAGGCCGCGCACGCATTTACCCTCGCATTGGCTTTCCTGCGGGCACACGCGGCCGCACACGGCGGGCAGCGAGGTGGAGCGCGCCAGCACCTCGTAAGCGCCGTCGAAATCCTCCTCCGCCACCCGCTTGATAAAGGCCGGAATGTCGATCGCCACCGGGCAGGCCGACACGCAGGGCTTATTTCTGCAATTCAGGCAGCGCTTGGCCTCGCGGACGGCCATTTCGGGGGTATAGCCGAGGGCGACCTCCTCAAAGCTTCGGCGGCGCTCCCGCGGGTCCCGAACGGGCATGGGGGTCTTTTGCGGGTTCATATCAGCCATTGGCGGGGCCCTCCTTTGCAAAGAGGCGGCAGGCGGCCTCGCGGGCGCGCGTTTCAAAGTCGCGGTACATGGAGCCGCGCGCGAGGGCCTCGTCAAAGTCCACCTGATGGCCGTCAAAATCCGGCCCGTCCACGCAGGCGAACTTGGTCTCCCCGCCAACGGTCAGGCGGCAGCCGCCGCACATGCCCGTGCCGTCTATCATAATGGGGTTCATGCTCACGACGGTCTTTACGCCGTATTTTTCGGTCAGCCTGCAAACAAATTTCATCATCACCAGCGGGCCGATGGCGATCACCTCGTCGTAGCGGTGGCCCGCCAAAATCAGCTCCTCCAGCGCGGCGGTCACCAATCCCTTTTCGCCGTGGCTTCCGTCGTCGGTCATCATGCGCAGCTCGTCGCTTACGGCGCGGAACGCGTCCTCCAGAATCACCAGGTCCTTCGTGCGGAAGCCGACCACCGTATGCACCACGCACCCCTGCGCGTGAAGCTTTTTGGCGATAGGGTAGGCGATGGCGCAGCCCACGCCGCCCCCTACCACGCACACCTTATGAAGCCCCTCGGTTTGGCTGGGCATGCCCAGCGGCCCTACCAGGTCGTGCAGGCAGTCGCCCTCCCGCAGGCTGTCCAGCTCCATGGTGCCCGCGCCCACAATTTGGTAAATCACCGTTACGCTGCCCGCTTCCCGGTCAAAATCGGCCACCGTCAGCGGGATGCGCTCGCTTTCCGCCTTCGCCCTCACAATGACGAACTGCCCCGGCTCCGCCTTGGCGGCAATGCGCGGGGCGCGCGCCGTCAGCCTGACGACCGTTGGGTTCAGCGCCCGCTTTTCCAAAATTTCAAACACGCTATCAACGCTCCTTGTTTTTACGCGCGCGCGGCCACGCACTCGATTTCCACCAGGCCGCCCTTGGGCAGCGCGGCCACCTGCACGCAGCTCCGCGCCGGATAGCCGCCGTCAAAAAAGCGCTGGTAAACGCCGTTGACCGCGGTAAAGTCGCTAAGATCCGTCACAAACACGGTGGTCTTGAGAATATCCGCATAGGTAAGGCCCGCCGCCTTTAAAATTTCGCCCAGGCTTCGCATGGCCAGCTCGGCCTGCCGCTCCACGCCGTCGGCCAGCTCGCCGGTTTCGGGGTCAAGGCCAAGCTGACCCGAGGTAAACAGCGTCCCCCCAAGCTGTACGGCCTGGGAATAGGGGCCGATGGCGGCGGGGGCGGCTGGGGTATGAATGATTCGCTTATCCATCATGGCTTCTCCTTTCGGCCGCGCGCCCGGCGCGCGGGATTCAACAGCTTGATTGTAGCATCCGGCCGGGCCGGTGTAAAGAAGCGGGAGCGCTAATCTTGAAATTAACGGGCGAAAAAGCGCGAGAACCAGCCGCTTTTCCCCCTTTTCCGCCCGCTTTTTCCAGCAAGTCTTAAATATGGGAAAAAGATTGACGGGAGCGCTTCCTACGTTGTAAAATATGGGAAGAGTCTGCAAGGAGGGAAAAAGTTTGAAACTATAACGAAATCAACGACCGCAAAAAAGGTACAACAAAAAGGCTGTCATTCGGCAGCGAAAAGCAGAAGGGAAAGGAGCTAAACGGTCGTTGTGAGCGGAGGGTCGTCCATAAGGACATAACCTCTAAAGCGCAGAAGCTCCAACGCTTGCGACTTGGTAAGAAGCTTCTCCTTGAGTACGGGACGGGGAGAAAGAAAGCCATCAGGAGAGTAAGGCTGCAGCTTGGACAGTATGTTCCAGATAGCGGTCAAGAGCATACGGCACACGGCAATGATGGCTTTCTTGTGTCCACGGCGGGCTTTGATCCTACGGTAACGTTCCGCGAACTCCGGGTGCACTTTAGAGCGAATGACGGCGTTGGCAACTTGAACAAGCAGTGGCTTGATGTAGGATCCGGCGCGAGAAATGCGAGTAGACTTGACCTTGCCGCTGGATTGATCATTGCGAGGGCAGCAACCAGCCCACGAGCAGAGATTCTTGGCCGTCGGGAACACGGACATATCGGCGCCGATTTCCGCAATAGTTGAGATTGCGGTCATGGGGTTTACGGAAAAGCCCGGAACGGTGTGAAGCAAATCCAACACGAGGGAATAGCGTTTGGTCAAAGAGAGTATCTCGCTTTCAATCTTCGCACGGTGCTTTTCAAGTTCGTCGATGTGGTCAAGGCATTGGCGCAGCTTGACAGCCTGCTCGCGGGAGATCGCTCCGTCTACGGCGGCTTGAATCTCGTCGAGAGGATGCTTGCACCTTTTGTCAACGAAGGGCGCAACGTCGAAAGATTCACCCGGATGAGCAAGGATGTGTTCTGTAATTGACCTTGCCGATTTGCCGAATACATCCGAGAACACATCATCCAGCTTCAGATTGGAGACAGTCAGACAGTTTTGCGCGCGGTTCTTCTCGCCGGTCAGAATGTTGGTGAGTTTTCCGCGATAGCGTACGAGGTCTCGAAGCTGTCGGACATCGGGAGGGGGGATAAAGCTGGGCTTGATCATGTCGCACATGAACAGGTCGCAGATCCACTTGGCATCCTTGCGGTCGGTCTTATTGCCCTTGTGCGGCTTGGTGTACTTGGGATGGGCGAGGGTAACAAGCCTACCGTTTTCAAGAATGTTAAACACGGGAATCCAGTACTTTCCCGCCGATTCCATGCAGACCTCAACGCAGGAATGTTGGTCAAGCCAAGCGGCCAAATCCCGAAGGCCTCTGGAGAAAGCGGAGAAACGGGCTTCCTTGTATTCGGTTCTTCCGTTGGTGTCGGTTATGCCGATACAGGCATATATCCAGGTTTTGTGGACGTCCAGACCACAGCAGTTGTTCCGATGAATCTTAAACAAAAGCAGACCTCCCAAGAGGAATTAGAAAGAGCCGCATTGACTGGCCGTCCGGCAAAATCGAGTCGATTCGGAAGAGATAAGTTTACGGGCTACTTGTTTGCGCCATTCGTTGATGCCTTTACGGACGACCGACACCATATACAAATGCGGGGTGGCCGCTATTCCGCCCCGCCACTCTCCTCCACGGGGTGTGTAGTGTACAGCTCTTCCCGTGAACAGTATAGCAAACTCTTATCATCGGCGAAAGCGCTCACGGGTTTCATATCCCCGTCGGTGCCTTTCGCAGAAAGGCGGATTATACAAATGGGAGCGGATTTGAGGCTACTAAAATTTGAAGATATTAAACAAGATCTTGTTGTGTTTTTCAAACGTAGAAGCTTAATCCCTATTGTAGGAGCAGGGGTTTCTTCTGGATCCCAAGCCTATAATGGCACTATTCCATCCGGTAGTGAATATATGCAACATATGTTAGAAGAACTAGAGGCAAACAACTCTTTTAGTGATGATGATCGAAAGGAACTCCGAAAAGCGAATTTTTCTACCCTTTGCGATTATTACGAGGATGATGCACATGTGGCTCCTGCTATGCGTTTATTGTATTTGAAAAACAACTTTTTCAATGCCCTTTTAGAGGACATTCGTCGATGCCTCTTTGAAATAGACTGGCCGTATGTATATTCCTTAAATATTGACGATGCTATTGAACGTAGTAGCGAATATAAGACCATTATACTTCCCAAGAGAGAGTTTAGAGATGAGGTGTTTGTGGAAAACAAATGCCTTATTAAACTGCATGGAGATATTGGCGAACTTATTAAGTACGAGGACGGGAGCAAAATATTCACTTCAAAAGAATATGCCCTAAGCTTAGAGCAAAATGCTCCATTGCTAAACAAGTTACGAAATGATTATGCTAATCAGAATGTCATTTTCATCGGTTGTAGTCTTGATGACGAGATCGACTTAAAGTCATTATCTTTAGTTCCTGTAGATTTTACTGCGAAGGACAGTTTGAGAAAAACGCTTCTTTTTATGAAGGGCTCACCAAGTAAACTTCAAATATCACGGTATAAAACTTATGGTGTGACTGATGTGGTATCTTTTGACGATTATACTTCTATGTATAAAGCGATAATCAAAGCATGGGAAGAATCACAATGTATTAAAGAAAGCGAAATAGAAAATTATGAAACAATAAGAGTACGAAATCTCAAAAGCATTGAAAAAGCTGAAAATCATAGTTACTTTTTCTGGGGAAAAGGTTTGCTAGACCCCAAGAGTTTAGAAATGAGTTATCCCTATTATTTTATTTCAAGGGATATAGCTGCTGATATTGTCGGAAATCTTGGTAAAAATAAGATTCATCTTATTAAGGGTAGTCGCATATCAGGAAAATCCTATCTTCTTGCGGGGTTATATAAAGAGATAGTGGATAGACGAGTTTGCTATTTTGACGGAAAATCAAGGCTTTCTGAGGTGGCCCTCCAAAGACTGATCGGCTATAAAAATTCGGTTATTCTTTTGGATAATGGCGCATTAAGTCGAGAGCAATTTGAAACCGTTTTGGAAAGTGCCGAAACCATTCATAAAAACAGTTGCAATTTTATCATTTGTGTCAATGATAACGATAGTGATACATATGGAATTATCAATTACAAACTAGAAAAGGGTGTTATTGATAATACTGATATTTTAAACTATTCGATAAAGAGTCGATTTAATTGTACAGAAACAAATGAAATCAACCAGCGCTTTCCGGCAATCAATTTGCCACCTTATAGCGTAAGCCGTACGATTTTGGATCAGCATATTTATGCAGAGAGGGAGCTGGGGGCGAAAAGTCAATTTGAAAGGGTGCGAATAAAAGTTTCACAGCACAAGGAATTAGCTCTTTTGATAGTGCTTGCTATTAAAGAAAAAATGTCTTCTTTGGATGTGATTAACTTAGGGCTCGATCAAGAAATTTCAGAAGCGGTTAAAAAGTATGATCCCTTTATTGAACGGGTAGAAACCTTTGATTACGAAAAAGATGGAGGTGATCTTTCTAGTTTAAAATATGTGTTAAACTCTAAATATTGGCTAAAGAGAGAGCTTGGTCATTATGCACAAAACGAGGAAAATTATGCGATCATTGCAGATGCTTTTCAATACATCATTCGCAAAGTGACGGCAGCAGCGGGCGCTAACAAATATCGCAGGAGAAAACTTTGCAAGAGCTATATTATGTTTGATGTGATGAATGACATCTTTTTAAATCAGTATGGTGGAAGTATCAAACTTATTGTCCACATATATAATAAACTGCACGAATTGCTGGCGACAGATTATAATTTTTTACATCAGAACGCAAAATGTTTAATGAATTATTATTACACATTAAAAGAAGGAGACAAGGACAATAAAAGTTCATGCCTTGAAAAAGCCAAAGATTTGGCAGTTGTATCTAAAACGATGATTGAACATTTATATGAAGAATCAAGCAACGAGCGCCTGCTTATTTCAATTGCCCATGTTCACTTTACAATTGCATCCATACAAAGTAACTTGTGTAAATTCCATGAATATAGCAATGCTGGAGAAATCGAAGACACTATTGACATTGTTGATAAAGCTTTAGAATTTTCCTATAACAATGAATACCAGCAGGAAGGTCAGCGCTCATCAAAAAGCATTTTTGATTTTGTTCAAACAGTGTACGAAAATTTAGATTCATTGAGCTTAAGTAATTCGAAATCCAGAAAAGTTCGTGACATGATGGCTCTTATTACTTATGGTATTCATGGCAAAAGAAAGCGATAGGTCGCTTTCATAAATAAAAACCAGAGATTTGAATCTCCTACTGTTTATACTACGAATGTATTCGTAAATTCTCCGTCTAAAACGATAACATCGATTTTAAATGGAGTTCATAACATGAAATTCGCTGCTTGGCCCGAAGCCTCAATTCGTAGCCAGAGATTACGTCCAATAAGGGCATTGGCAAGCACATTCGTAATGTTTTCGGAACAAAGCGTTGAAAAGCGCACCGAGCCGGATCGCGAACAAGGTGCTTCCGGAAGCTCAGGAATGGTAGCGGCGGTCGCTTGAAAGCATGCGGGCGATCCTGTTTATGGGGTAGTGTCAATAAAATTTCGCAAAAAGGCTTGCAGGCTCCGGTAAAAATAAAGTCAGCAGTCAGCGGAGGTTTGCTCAAGGGCAACCTCCAAATGTTTCATATTCATGTACTTCTTGTTGCCCCACTGGGAGCCAGCCACATGTCGCAGCCGTGCGCAGAAGAGCATGAGGGCAGAGCTTCCATCCGGAAAGCAGCCCACCACCCGAGTGCGGCGGCGAATCTCCCGGTTGAGGCGTTCCATCACGTTGTTGGTGCGGATGCGGGTCCAGTGTTCGGTCGGGAAATCACAATAGGTCAGGGTCTCCTCAATACCGTCCTCCACCTTCCTGGCGGCCTCTTTCAGATTCATGGCGCGCAGCTCCTCTACCACCGCCTTGGCCTTCTCACGGGCTACTTTCTTGCTCTCCTGGGCGTGGATGACCTTGAGCATCTTAGCGACAAGTTTCACCTTGGAACGAGGTGTCGCCGAGAACACATTTCGGTAGAAGTGGACGGTACACCGCTGGTATTTGGCATCTGGAAATACCTCTCCCACAGCCTTCAGCATTCCCAGGCACTTGTCTCCAACGATAAGATTTACGCCTTCCAGGCCACGGCTGCGGAGCCACTGGAAGAAGCTCACCTAGCTGGTCTTGTCCTCTTTCATCCCCTCTGCGGCGCCTAAAACCTCTCGGTATCCGTCCTCATTCACCGCTATCGCCACCAAAATGGCCGCATTCTCATGCTCTCCACCCCAGTTCCGGCGCAGGTAGCTCCCGTCCACATAGACGTATGGATACCGACCGCCCTGGAGAGGGCGGTTCCGCCAGTCCTCAATATGGACATACGCTTTCTTGTTCAGCTCACTGATGGTGGAGGGGGATACTTTGCTCCCCCACAGGGCTTCCGTGATATCTTCCACACGCCGGACCGATACTCCCGCCAGGTACATCTCGATGAGTGCCTCCTCCACGCTGCTCTCGCGGCGGCGATACCGCTCAATAATCGCGGTCTCAAAAGAGATTCCTTTGAGCGTGGGTATCTTGAGGGTCACGTCCCCGGACGTAGTGGTCAGGTTCCGGCTATAGTGGCCGCTTCGGTACCCATGGCGCTGCTCATTGCGCTCGTACCGCCCCGCGTCAGCTTCTCTGCTTCGGCCTCCAGCAACCCGTTGAGCGTTTCCTCTACACTCCCCGTACCAGATCCTTGAGCTGCTCCTTGATTACTTCTTCGTTTAGCTGTACTATCTTCTCGGACATGGTTTGCTCGCTCCTTTCACAATGGTGTGTCGATACTTCATTCTATCAGAGCACTGCAAGCCATGTCTCTCTTTTTTATCCCTTTTTCAATTTGCGCAATTTATCTTACCTTATCTCAGCGCTACCTCCACGCTGCTCTCCCGACGACGGTATCGCTCAATGATGGCGATCTCAAAGGTTACGCCTTTAAGACCAGGGACGTTCAGGGTAACATCCCCGGAGGTCATGGTGAGTTTGCGCGGGTAGTGACCACTGCGGTATGCCTGACGCTCTTCACCGCGTTCGTACCGCGCCGGCGGGGTCAGTTACTCCGCCTCCAGCAGACCGTTGAGGGTTTCCTCCACACTGCCACGTACCAGTTCTTTGATTTGCCCCTTGATTACTTCCTCGTTTAACTGTACAATTTTCTCTGATATAGTTTGCTCTCTCCTTTTAGAATGGTGGTGTGGTAACTTCATTCTAGCAGAGACTGCAAACTATGTCTCTTTTTACCTCTTTGACAATTTGCGCATCTTATTCTACCTCATCCACTGTTCAAAGACCATTTTCTCTTTTAGAACTTGGCCTTTGTCGGCAGCCTGACCGGCAGACCCGCCGGGGGCCAGTTGTCCAACCGTTAACGATCCTGCCGCGTTCACAGATATATCCATTGCGTTGCCAGTGAGTTGCGCCTATAATGAACGCATTACCCAATCGTTTGGCGGATATCATCCAGTCGTTTCGCGCGGATGAAGGAGGTTTCATATCGTGAATATTGAATTTAACCTGGAAAAAATAAAAGCGCTCATGGTACATTTTTATACCGTTACCCATATTCAGGTGGCGATCTTCAGGGCGGATTACAGCGTGGCGCTCGTGTATCCCGCCGATTGCAACAAGATCTGTAGCTGGATTCATCAAAGCCGGGAGGGTGATCTGCGCTGCCATGTCAGCAGCGACGTCGGCCTGGCCGCCTGCCGCGCCAGCGGAAAGCGCATGCATATCTGGCGCTGCCATGCCGGCTTTTTGGAGTGCGGCCTGCCGGTGTATGTCCGTTCAGAGATTGCCGGGTATATTATCTTCGGGCAGTTTATTGACGGCTCGGAAGGGGAACGGAAGAATATCTTTCGCTGCTGCGACGGCCTTCTGGAGGATCGGGACAGGCTTACGGCGATGCTGGACGAGCTGCAGGTTTTCAAAATGGATTTTATTGAATCGGCCGCCCAGCTCATGGCGGGCTGTCTGCACAGCACGCTTTTGGAGGACGCCTTTCACATCCTGGACGACCCCATCTGGGCGCGCCTGGATCGCTATATCGACGACAATCTCAACGCCCCCCTGCGGCTGAAAACCATAGCGGAGCAGAACTTTGTCAGCCCGTCCACGGTCAGCCATAAGGTCAAGAGGGCTACGGGAAAATCCGTGAGCGAATGGATTCTGGCCCGCCGCATGGCGCAGGCCCGCAAATATTTGATGCAGACAGATATGAAAATCAGCGAAATTGCGTTGTCGGTGGGCATACCGGACTATAATTATTTTTCGCGCGTTTTTCGAAAAACCTATGGGTCTTCGCCCCGTAACTATCGAAAATACGGCTTTTCACAAAAAAAGGCCTGCGCCGATCAAAAATAGGATTCATCCGGGCTCTGTTTTCCGCCCTCCGCCTCTCCCAAAAGGTTTGCAAAGGCATTTGTAATAGATTGATAAACGGCGTTTTTTGCCATATCGTACAATTTTTTTGGCTTTGTTTTTGCCTTCCTGTATCGGAGAACTTTTTCATTTGGGTTTCAGGATGCGCCCGCATTGCAAGATTGTGCTATTTATTAGCCGGATAAACGCTATTTTATGTCGGATCAAAACGGCATAATGAAAACGTCGAAAGGAGGACGTATCGATGCGGAAGCATAAAAACCTGCGCCGGCTGAGGGATCGCCGCACAATTTCAGAGCAACTGTCGGGCTGGCTGTTCGTTCTTCCCATGCTAATACTGTTTATCTTTTTCTTTGGCTGGCCCATCATCAAAACCGTGTTTTATTTGGGCTTTACCAAGTACGGCATGATCGGCCAGCCACAATGGATCGGTCTGGAAAACTACCGGAAGCTGTTTTTTCAGGACCCTAACGCGAAGTCTGTTTTGCTGGCTTCCCTGCGCATACCCCTCATGCTGATCCCCGTTCATGTGGTACTGTCCCTGCCGCTGGCCTGGCTGGTCTTTAGCTGCCGCAACCGGCTGGCGCGCTCCATCGCCCGCGCGACGCTGTACGTGCCCACGCTTGTTACCACAGGCGCCGTCGCCGTAGCCTGGAACTTCATTTTCAGCACGGACAACGGCCCCCTGAACTACGCCCTGCGGCAAATGGGGCTGATCGAAACGCAAATCCCCTGGCTGGTGAAGTCGGAATACGCCATGTGGGCGATTGTCATTTTCAGCGCGTGGAAATTCATCGGCCTCTATTTCCTGTATTATTATGTCGCTATGCAGAACATCCCCGAAAGCTATTATGAAGCCGCCAGAATAGACGGAGCCAACGCATGGCAGCAGTTTCGCGGCATCACGCTGCCCATGCTATCCCCTACGATCTCCTTTATCATCATCATCGTCATGACCGGCGCGCTGCAGGCCTTTGACGAGCCGTACTTCATCACCTCCGGCGGCCCGGGCTATTTTACCACCAACGCGACGCTCTATATTTACCGCAAAGCCTTTAAGTCCTATGAGATGGGATATTCCGCGGCGATTTCCACCATTCTGTTCATCGCCGTGCTCGCTTTGACGGCCATCCAACAGTGGCTGCAAAAAAGGTGGGTTGTTTATGATTACGAGTAAACCGGGCAAGCGCAAATATCGTGCGGTCACAACCCTGAATGTCTTGCTGTGCCTGCTCGTCAGCCTGATATGGCTGCTGCCCTTCGGATGGATTTTGTCCACCTCCATGCGCCTGCCCTCCGAGGCCTACACCGTGCCCCCGGCTTTCTTCCCGGAACGGCTGGACCTGGCCAACTACGCCAAGGTATTTCATACCATACCCATGATGACGTTTATGGGAAACAGCTTCTTCATGTCCTTTACAGCCACGGCGCTGATGCTGCTGATGACCGCGATGGCCGCCTATGGGACGGCGCGCATCCGCTTTAAGGGCAGCGGCTTTGTGACGCTTCTGCTGATTTCCGGCATGATGATCCCCATATCGTCCATTCTGGTGCCGCTGTTTTACACCATGAAGGAGCTGGGGCTTGCCAATAGCCGGTGGGCGGTGATCCTGCTGGGGATTTACTATCCCATCGGATTTTTGATGATGCGCAATTTCATCCAGACCATTCCCCGCAGCTATGACGAAGCGGCCTACATGGACGGCGCGGGACACATACGCATCTTCACCCGCATCGTTTTGCCCATGAGCGCCTCCTCGCTGATCGTGTGCGGCCTGATGTGCTTTGTGGGCAATTGGAACAACTTTCTGGTTCCGCTGATCTTCCTGTCCAACATGAAGGATTACACCATTACGCTGGGCCTGCAGTTCCTCAAAAACTCCTTTACCAGCGATACGACGCTGATCCTGGCGGGCGTGGTGATCGCGCTGCTCCCGCCCATCCTGCTGTACTGCTTCTGCTCCAAATACCTGATGCAGGGCATTATGACCACGGGTCTCAAATCCTGACGCTTCCGGCCAAGTCCCACACGTTGCAGTCTGATCCCTTTGCGCGGATTGTGGCCAGATCCGGCGTGAAAGGATTGCGGCGGGCGATAGAAAAAACCATTTGACGAAAGGGGTAAACAAACATGAAACGGTTGTTCAGTATTCTTTTGGCGCTCCTCATGCTGCCTTGTATTCCATCCGCGATAGCCGAGGAAACGGTCACCCTGCGCGTTGGCTGCAATGCGGCCAACTATGCGACGGATGAAAACGGCGACGACAAGCTCCTTGCGATTTTTAACGACTTTACCAAGCAGTATCCCAACATCAAAATTGAAATGCTTTATATCCCCGCGAACGACTGGTCCGACTATACCACCAAGGTGCAGGCCATGTTTGCCACCGACACCGCGCCCGACCTGATCTACTGCCCGGGCGAAACCGAAAACGTGTTTTTTGAAAATCAGATGGTGCTGCCCATGACCTCCGCTTTGGAAAAGTACCCGGAATACCTGGCCGACTATGAGGCGGCCGTGCCGGAGGCCCTGCGCGAGCGCGCCATCCATAACGGCGAATACTACGGTTTCGTTCACCTGTGGGAGAACGACGTGGTGTGGATCAACAACGAGGTGTTTCGCAAGGCCGGCGCCGCCATACCCAAGGGCGGCTGGACGTGGGAAGAATTTGAAACGGCCTGCGAGCTGATTGAAAAGAATACCGACGCCTATGCTTACATGATCCCCGACACCTACTACACCAACAACGGCTGGCTGTTCGCCCATCATACCGGCTACCTCAACGACGACTACACCGCCGTCACCTTCGACAGCGCCGAATCCAAGGAGCTCATGCAGTTCTACGCCGATTCCGTGCAAAAGGGCTGGACCTCCGCCGACTGGAGCAACCTGGATTTCAACGCCGAATTTATCAACGGACGCACGGCCATGATGACCGGCGGCCGCTGGCCGCTGATCAGCCTGGCCCAAGAAAACTTTACCGACGTCACCGTCGCCTATATCCCCACCAAGTACGCGGATCGTCAGAGCTGCGCCTGGGCCTCCTACCAGATCGTTTCCACCACCAAGCACTATGACGAAGCCGCGCTGCTGGCGGCCTGGACGGGCAGCTACGCGTATTGCTCCCGTTTCTCCAACGAGGTCAATTCCAACATCCCAACCCGGACGGATGTTAACGTCAAGGAAAATTACCTGTTTGAGTTTGACGGCATGGAGCTGTTCTACGAAGCGTATCCCAATACGGTGGGCATGCAGAATCCCAAATATTTTGCGGATCTGGAAACCATCTGGCGCGCTTGCGTCACCTCCGTCATCTCCGGCGAAAAGGATGTGGATACGGCTGTGAACGACGCCGCCGCCGAAATGCGCATGGTGTCCGGCCTGTAATCAGTCCGCAAAGGGAGGCGGCCATGCGTCTTGGTTGCCTCCCTATTCCTTTCTCCAACGCAAAGGGCGCAAGGCAAAACCGGCGACGGAAGGCGGCTGCACGCTCCCCGCGCGGCGGGCGAAGGCATACCGCGCCGGGCCGTCCGGGACGAGCAGGCGCTGTCCATTGCAATTCATCATGATAAGGAAGATCGAGCATGCTTAACAAATTGAACCCCACCGGATATGTGACGGCTGTTTTTCACATGGCGGATCAGAACGGCGAGGAAAACTTTCCATTCGAGCTTCAGACCAGCGGCCGCGTTTCGTTTGAAAAACTGGAAGGCGCGGCATACGACGCATCCGTCGCGCGCGGCGGGGACGGCCACGCCGTGGCGCTCCAAAACGCATACCTCTCCCTGAACGCTTATCGGGCGCGCCGGCTGCGTCCGCGCGACGGCAAGTTCACGCTTTACATCCGCGCCCGTATGGAAGCCGACGATCATGGCTGCCTGTTCTATTCCGATTTTCTCAGCCTCTCCGTCCATGAGAGCGGCCTTGCGGTGGCGTTTCTGGGGGTATGTACGAAAGAGGGCAAAAACTACCGCGAGATTCCTTTATGCCGGATTGCCCGCGGTGAATGGACGGATCTTGTTTTGCAGGCGGATGGGGAGGAGCTGCGCTTTTACGCAAACGGCGTTCTGGGCGCTTCCTATCCGCTAAGGCAGCCGTTGGCGGCCCCCTTTGACGATGATATGGTGATTGGCGGCTTCCGCTGCCTCAAGCCTGAAACCTACTTTACCTCCGAGCCAATCCATCGGTTCCGCTGCTGCCGGATTGACACCCTCGCCCTGTGGGACTGTGTTTTGGACGCCGCGGCGCTGGCCGCGCTGTCGGGCGTCGAAGCGTTGACCAAGGGCGAAGAGGATACGCTGGAAAGGCGCATGTACCGGGCGTACAACCGGTTCTACGACGCGTCGGTCGAGGGGGATACCGCCCGCTGCGCCGCCGAGTGGCAAATCATGGCGTCCATTGCCGCGAAAGACCCGACGCGTCCCGCCTACCACCTGACCCAGCCTGTCGGCCACATTTTCGACCCTGTCGGCGCAACCTGTTACGACGGCAAATATCATGTGTATTCCTACCACAATCTGTGCTATCGCCTGGATTATTGCAGCCTGGACCATTATGTTTCCGAAGATTTGACGCATTGGTCCGGCTATCCCATCGGCCCGTTTGCGGACGCGCCGTGCGATGTCTTCAGCATCTTTCTGCTCAATCACTTTGTGGACGACGAGGGGAACCCCCGCGTCCTCTATACCGGCCAGGGGATCAGCGGCAAGTGCGGCGTGCTGGCCCGCAGCGACGAACATTTGATTACCTACACGGACAAGCATGTCGTCCTGCCGCGTTACCATCATGACGGACATGTGTTCAAACGCGGAAACGCTTGGTATACCATCACATCCAAGCTTTGCAAGGGCAAGCGCCCCGGCGGGCTGGGGGACGCGCTGATGCTCTGGTCATCCAAAGACCTGGAACAATGGACGGAAGAGGGCGAAATCTTCTGCGCCAGAAAGACGGACTTCGATCCCGAGGGCTTTATGGAGTTTCCCTATCTTCTGGCCTTTGGCGACAAGGATGTGGTGATCGCGGGTACAAGGCCGGTGCAGTATTGGGTGGGACATATGGACTGGGAGCGGAAGCGCTTCATCCCCGACTGGGAAGAAGGCCGCAAAATCGACTATACCAGCGCCTTCCCCTGTTTCAATCCGCAATGCGTGGATCATCAGGGCGCAAACGGCGAGGAACGACGCATTCTGATGGTGCTGTACAGGGATATCGGCAGCCGGCCCGACGCCCTGACGCCTTGGTACGGCGTACACGCGCAGCCTCGCTTGCTCACGTTTACGGACGGCCGCCTCTGCCAGGCGCCGCTGCCTGAAATGGAAGCCCTGCGCGGTGCGCGTACAGATTTTGGTTCGTGCGGCCTTCGCGGCAGCGCGATACAGACCTTGGGCGCGGTGGGCAATTGCACGGAAATCCGCGCTGCGTTCACCCGTCCCGCCAGCGGCTGCGTAGGCGTCCTCCTTGCCGGCCGGGGACACTCCGTCCGCGTCGTCTATGACGCCGCTGAGGACGCCGTCAGCCTGAACGGTACGGTAAGCCCCGCGGGCGGCGGCCCTGCGTATGCGGCGAAGGAGGAAACCATCGAGATGCGGATCTTCCTTGACCGCGAATTGATCGAGGTCTTTGTCAATGGAGTATCCCTGACCGCCACCGCCGCCGGGCTGCTCGCCGGCGACACGACCCTGTCGTTGACGTGCGAGGGCCTGGATACGCCGGTTGTCGCCAGCGCGGAGGCGTGGAAGATGAAGCCCGCCTATCAATAAGCGCCTGAAGCAACACATGGATGAAAAGGTGGGCAATCCCATGCATGAATTTCCCAAATATGTCCATATCAACGATACCGATCTGTATGGAGCGATTGCGCAAGGGCTGCATCCCATGCAGCGACTGTTTGACCCAAAGCATGATCGCCTGCCGTTTTTTGGAAACCTGATGGCCGGCGGGGATTTTTTTGGAAACAGGCTCCATCCCGCTTACAGCATCTCCCATGTGCCCGGCCGATGGCTCAACGCGCTGCTGAACGCGCAGGACGCCGCCGGGCTGCCCGTGGACGAGGAGGCGATCGATACCCTGCGCCGCTGGGCCTATGAATCCGTAGAGACGAACGGACTGGGCTTGCCCTGCTGCATAGACCTTGAAAGCCGGGGCGGCATGCCTGCAAAAACAAAGGAGTGCGATCTGCACAACCTGCGGGAGGCGATGCATGCCTGTTACGCGCTGGCGGCGTACCGGCGGGATGAACGGGCCCTGGATATTGCCCAAACGATCATAGCCTCGGTGAACAGGTACTATGACTTTGAAAACGCGCGGTTCTGCCGGGAGGATTTGCTGCGCGAGCGGGGCGGAACGCTAAAGGGCTTCGGGGGGCCGGACTACCCCTTTCCCATGGCGATGGGGCGGTATATCGGGCCGCTGGTGAAGCTGTACAAAGCCTGCGGCGTGCCCGAAGCCCTGGAACAGGCCCTCCGGCTGAAGGAGGTGTGTTTCCGTGATGTGCTCAACGAGCAGGGCGGATACGATGCCAAGGCGTTCGGCTATCACACCCATTCCACCACGTCCATGCTGTCCTCATTGGCGCGGCTGGGGCAGACGACGGGGGATATGGGCATCCTCAAGAGGGTTCATGCCTTTATGGAAAATGGACTGAAACAAATTGCCACGGACTTCGGCTGGTGTTTGGAAAATTACGATCGGGACGACATGGGCGGCGAATGCAACAACACGGCCGACTTGATTGAGACGTGGCTGATATTGGGGCAGGCGGGATTCCCCGGGGCGTATGAAAAGGCGGAATGGATGCTTCGAGCTCATTTGCTGCCGGCCCAGTTGTTGGATACCGGCTTTATACCGGACTGTCAGGACCCTGAGGATGAACGGACCTATCGCATCAGGCAGGACAGCGTAGGCGCCTTTGGCTTTCCCAGCCCGTGGGGCCACGAGGACAGCCCGGGTAGCCCCATTTCCTTCAATTGGGACATTGTAGGCGGTTCGGTGGGAGGCTTGTGCGAGGCTTGGCGCGGCTTGATGACGGAAGAGGAAGGCATGCTTTCGGTAAACCTGCTGTTTAGCCGCGAGGATGAGCGGGCGGCTTTTCTGGACCCGTATACCCACGGGAACACAATGACACTGACCCCCAAAAAACCGTATCGCGTGCTGCGGATTCGGATGCCGGAGGCCCTCGCGGCAGAGGGCCTGGCGGCGGAGGAGCGCCCCCTCTATACGCTTTTGGACGGATGGCTCTACCTGTGGCGGCCGCAGCCGGGCGTCCCCATTAGAATCGAGACAGCCATGAAACAAAGGGAAACGGCGTATCGCTTCCGCAACCATCGGTTCCGGGTACGCACGCGGGGCCAGCGGGTAACCGGCATGTCCAGCAAGGGAAAACGCCTTTGCTTCTTCCCCGACCTGGACGCGTGAAAGGAGACATACCATGCAGAACTATGAAGTCATTGACGCACAAATCCGCCAGGCCTTTGCTCAACTGAAGCGGGACCATCCGGAACGCCTGCGGGCCCGGCTCAACCTCTCCTGGAGCAACTGGGGATTTGGGCTGGAGCCCTTGCGGCTGTCGTTAAACAGGCTGCGGAAATACGGCGTCCGGTATATTGAGCTTCACGGCAACCACTACGGGGCGGACCTGGGCTATAACCCCCGGGAAGCCAAGGCCATGATGGCGGATTGCGGCATCGCTTTAAGCGGCGTGTGCGGCATGTTCAGCGCCGATAACGATCTTTCCTCCAACCGGCATATCCAGCGGCAAGCCGCTATCGACTACATCAAGCGGGAGACGGCGTTTGCCGCGGAGCTGGGCGGCGGCTACCTGCTGCTGTGCCCGGCGGCGGTGGGGCGCGCGCAAAAGTATGACGACAGTGAAATCGAGCGAAGCCTGGACAGCCTGTCCCGGGTGGCGGACGTGCTGTCGCAGCACGGGGTACGGGGCGCCGTGGAGCCCATCCGGGCGGCGGAAACCAGCATTATCCATACCTTTGCCGAGGCCAAGGCCTATATCCGCAGGCTGAACCATCCCGGTGTGAAATCGCTTAACGGCGACGTTTATCATATGCTGGCGGGGGAAAGCCATATCGGCCAGGCCATTTGGGATTCCGGAGATATGCTACTGAACCTTCATATGGCGGACACGAACCGCTGCGCCTTGGGAGACGGGTCTTTGGATTTGGATACGATCATCCGGGCGCTGTACCTGATCGGGTACAATCAGCCGCGCCGCTTTGTTACCCCTGAACCGCTGGGCCCCGGTGGCGACCCCTATCCGGCGCAGAACGCCATCACCCCGCCGGAGCGGCTGGACGAGCTGGTGGGCAAGACGGTTTCGTATTTCCACGAGCGGGAAGAAGCCGTGCTCTCGGAAGCCTGACGTTTTGCGAAAACCCGGCTGCCGGGCTGCCGCTCAGGCGGCCAACGACGCCACGGCACCCCCTGGTAAAGAAGCCGCTTTTCATCGTGCGAAAAGCGGCCTCAGGGCGTCGAAAAAGCCCGCCTTTCGGTGATTTTTTCCGCCGAGTACTGACGTTTCGGCTGAAGCCGCAAACTCCCCGCCCGCCTAGGAGCTGCGCACATCAAAAGCACCGGATCAATTGCCGACCGCAGGTCAGCCAGGCGAACCGATTTCATTTAAGGAGGTTGCCGCCCCTCCAAGCCACCCCCAAATGGGTTTGTAAACAATCTGAGCGGCTCCGCTATGAAGCCGCTTGCCCCTTTTTTGCGCCCTTGCGAAAAACCGGTCGTTTGGGAACGCTCTCAAACCAGTTGTTCTGAGGCAAAACGACCGGCCATGGCCGGCGTGGCAAATTGAAGTGGAAAAACAGAACAAAATATGGTACGATAAAGGTCGGAAGCAGCGACGTGATCGAGATTAAACCGGAAAGAGGAAATCATGATGAATCGGGCGCTTGAAATCATGGACGAAAGATTCGGGCGTGATTCGCTCATCTCGCTTGCGACGCTGAACGGAGGCGCGCCCTCGGTACGCGTCGTAAACGGTTATTATGAAAACGGCTCGTTCTATACGATTACCTATGCGACCTCACATAAAATGAAACAAATCGAAATAAACCCGGCCGTGGCGATATGCGGCGAGTGGTTTACGGCAAACGGTATCGGCGGGAGCTTAGGCTATATATGCGATGAAAAAAATCGAGAGATCGCGGACAAGCTGAGAACGGCGTTTGCGGAGTGGTATTTCAATGGGCATACGGACGAAAGCGACCCCAATACCATCATTTTGCGCGTGAAGCTGACGGACGCGGTTCTTTTCAGCCATGGAACGCGATATGATATTGACTTTAGCGCTGTATCCGTCGAATAAACCGGATCGCCCCGCCCGCAAGCCCGCCGTCCTCGGAAGCATCGGGACGCGAAGGCGGCGGGCGCTTTCATCCTCCTGAGATCATAAAGCCTTGGGCCGCACGATAGGGATAGATCAAGCGACTTGACAGATTTGAAGCCCGGCGCGCGCGAGCAAACGGCATGGTAGGGGGCGTACGGATGAAATGCGCGGAATACGGAAATGAGAAGGATGAAACGATCGTCCTGTTACATGGCGGCGGATTAGCCCCTTGGAATTATTTTGAAGAAGCGGCGCTCCTCAAAGAAAAATATCATATCGTTCTTCCCGTGCTGGACGGGCATAGCGGAAGCGACCGGGCTTTCACCACGATTGAAGAAAACGCCCGCGAAATCATCGCTTATATCGACGAACGCTTTGGGGGTAAAGTCCTTTTGATTGGCGGCCTTTCCCTCGGCGGGCAGATCCTTGTGGAAATGCTGTCCCAACGGAGGGATATATGCAAATTCGCCCTGATCGAAAGCGCGCTGACGGTGCCTATGCCGATGACCGCCGCGCTGATCAGACCCGCGCTTTCCCTGAGCTATCCGCTGATCCGGCGGCGCTGGTTTGCAAAGCTGCAGTTTGCCGCCCTGCGCATCAAACCCTCTTTGTTTGAAGCCTATTTCTCAGCCGGCTCGGCCATCGCCAAGGAAAACATGACGGCGTTCCTCATGGCGAACGCCGGCTACCACATCAAAAGCAGCCTTCAAGACTGCCGGGCAAAGGCGCTTGTCCTCGTCGGGGGAAAAGAACGAGCGCTGATGAAAAAATCCGCGGAAATCATCCGTCGGAATATACCCGGCTCTTCCTTGGAAATCCTGCGCGGCTATCGCCACGGGGAACTCAGCGTCAACCATCCCGGGCTGTATGTGGAAAAAATAGTCCGGTTGATGGGAACGGCTGATGCTCCCGTTGATCGGGCGGATGAAAGCGCGCCCGTTCAAATCGAGGGGCTGTAGCATAAGCCGCTTTAAGCTTAACCGCCGCCCGCATCTCATTACCGGCGCAGTAGGGCCGCCGCTTTCCTCCGTCATTCTCCATCCCCCCTTTGGGCCGCGAACGCGGCCCAATAACGGGATTCCCAAGGGCGAAG
>DBGEOK010000073.1:0-7442 GCA_048370855.1 Candidatus Limiplasma sp.
GCATATTTTTCAGCAAGTCCATAATGACTTTTTGCTGCTGTTCATTCAACGTAGACCAGTTATCCAACATATCCTTTTGCACTGGGGTAAGCGATATAGCGTCCTCGCCTTCGGCAAAAAATTGAGAAAGCGTGATGCCAAGGCCATCGCATACTTTACTTAGTGTTTGGATTGTGGGTATCTGTTTCTTGCGATACCAATTTGAGATTGTTGATTGTGATAACCCAGAATGTTTGGATAAATTGTATTCAGACCATTTACGCTCCATGCGGAGCTTTGTAATTTCCTCAAGCACATTTTTTATTATCTTATCCTCCATGCTTCACTGTGACGAATATTATACTTCGCATTAAATTTGAATTTTAGTTATTTATGAAGTATATTTTTTACGTTTTAAAACACTATGGGGCCATATGCGATACTCGACAGAAAAAGAGAAGAAAGGTCAAATTTATGAATTTCAAAAATGAGTTAGGAACACTTTCAGAGCCAATGTTTAACAGTGAATTATTGGACACCCTTCTGGCAGCATACCGACAGGAGGCGGAGGGGGACGGATATGAAATTGTGGAGGAAGAATACAGCGAGGGAGCCGAAACACTTTCCTCTGTTCTGAATGAGAAACAAAAGGCAGCTTTATCTCAAATAGAGAATCTTTGTGAAGAAAATGTCATGTATGGTGTTCGATTTGGATTTACAAGCGGCGTATTCGCAGGCTTTCAACAATTTTTTGTTGAGGAAACAACAAAGCAGCCCTTTGAGGACTTTATTGTCAATCAGATATTGATAGAGCCAAACACGAGAAAATACGTCGATTACTACCAGAGGAGACGTGAATTGAATCATATTTACGCCATGCTTGAAGAGCAGCTTGACGCAGATAACAAAGAGCACTTAATTTCCGTCTACTCGGCATGGGACAACCGTTTATACGGCGTACTAAGACACTCGTTTTATTTGGGCTATCGTTACGCATTATCAGCAATTGACTGCGTGAAGCCTTTTAATGCTTCTCTGGAGATGACCGCCAAAACCTTATTGACGGAATATGAACTAGGCTTTATCAGCCCTATGATCGAGCAGGAGCAGCATATAGGCACACGGACCGACGAGGGAACAGAAGAACCGCAGCCCCGAGGGCAACCCTCTGCTGAAGAAGCGTAAAAATTGGAAAACAAAATTGAGCAAAAGGGTTGACTCTGACGTTACGTGATAGCGTATCATTCGGATTGAAGCTGAGGCCGGCGTCCGGAAATGCTGGAACGGGCGCTGGACAGGGCTTCATCCGGCAGAGAAGGAGGCGAGGCGGTATGCGAACGGTCAAGCAGGTTTCCAGGCTCACGGGCGTCAGCGTTCGCACGCTCCAGTTCTATGATGAGATCGGGCTGCTGAAGCCGACCAAGGTGACGGACGCCGGCTATCGCCTGTACGACGACCAGGCGCTGGGAGTGCTGCAGCAGATTCTGTTTTTTAAGGAGCTGGATTTTCCGCTGAGAGAAATCAAGGAAATGATGGACGGCCCGGGGTTTGACAAAATGGCCGCGTTTGAAAAGCAGCGGGAGCTGATACGGTTGAAGCGCGACCGGCTGAACGGCTTGCTGGGCTTGCTCGACAGGCTGATGAAGGGAGAGACGTGCGTGGAATTTAAGGAATTTGATATGACCGAATATTTTGAAGCGTTGGCGGAGTTTCGGAAGTCCGACGAAAAGCAGATTGAACAGCGCTTTGGAACCCTGGACAGCTTCGACGACATGGTCGCCGGGCTGCGGGCTCAGGAACAGAGCCTCGCCAAAATGGCGGTTCAACAGTATGGCAGCGTCGAAAGCTATACGCGGGCAATGACCAAAAGCCTTCGGCGATTCCTGTCCGAAGGGCCCGCCATGGGCCCGGAGGAAGCGGAAATACGGAGGGAAAAAACGGAAGCGCTTACCAGAAGGCTGACGGCGCGCCTCGATCAAGACGCCGCCTCCCCGGAGGTACAGGAAATTGTGGAGGAAATGGTCGGCTTTGTGAATGAGAGCGGCGGCGCGGAGATGGGAGAAGGATACTGGCCGTTCATGGCGGAATGCTATCTTTCCAACCCAAGCTTGATCGAGACGAACGACCGAAAATACGGGAAAGGCGCGTCGCGGTTTATCGGCCTGGCGCTGCGGGCGTACCTGGACGGAGGGAAGCCGGCAAAATGAGATCGGCGGGCCGCGCGGGCGTTTGGCTCGCGCGGCCTTTGCCGGTTGACGGCGTATGCGCTCCGGGCCGACGGCGCGGCTTACATAAGAAAACGACGCAAACCCGCTTTTTTGCTTGGTTTGCGCCGCTATCCATGCGCTTATCATACCACAAAATCAATCAAAAATCAAGTCTTGTATGCTTTCCCGCCAACGCGTATACTGCTGGAACGGAGAGGAGGCGGGCCTGATGGAACGACACGCGGGGCTGACGGAATACGTCCGCGGAGGGATTTCCCTGAAAGAACAGCTCGAGGGCCTTAACGCCCTGTCGGAACGATTCGGACTGTCGCTGACGCCTCGTCAGCTTCAGGAGCTAAGGGACGGGCGAGACCGGGCGCTTGAGGAAACGGGCCGGGTGGAGTTTGGCGAAGGCGTGCTGCCAAAGCTGGTCTATGCGTTTTGCGATTCGCCGTTTATCCAGCGCGGGGAATACGCCCAGACGCTTTTGGCGCTCCAGAACCTGTTTTATGCGCTCAAGAGGGAATGCGCGGACAGGCTGACGGATGACGAGCTGATCGCCTTTATGGAAAGCGCGTATAACGGCGGCGCGCAGGGCTCTTTGGATGTGCTGGAAGCGGCCTCGCCCGAGGAGATTTTCCGCTGGGTGATGGAAGGAGGGCGGGGATGACCGGCGAATGGACGGCGATATCCCAGGCGGGTTTGCCGCAGATCGGCGCGCTCGGGCCACAGCGACGCATGGCCGCTGAGCGTGGCCTTTGGCGGCTGTTGGCGGTGCAAGCGACGCGCTATACCATGGGGGACAGTTCCTCCGTTGCGTTGGAAACGGCGGAGAACCTGCTGGAATCCCTCTGCTTTACGCTCGGCGCCTATTTCGACCAGGGCGCGGAGGGGCCGGAAGCGCTGCTGCGCGGCGGCCTGGACGGGCTTTTGGAGCGGGCGCAAAACGCGCTGGAAAGGAAGGTCGAGGCCGGAAAGGCGCTTTGGAAGCGAGCCTGCCTGAGCCTTCCGGAGGTGGAGAGCGTTTCCCTGAGGGATACGCTGAAGGGGATCGGCGTTTTTTTCGACCGGTATGACTGGCGGTTTCTGGCCCATGAAATCCCCGGATATATTGATTATCCGCTCTGCTTGCCCGTGCCCGGCGAAAAGAAGGGGATCGACTATATCCTGGCTTATCTGCGGCGGCTGAATGCTGAAAGCAGTTTGCTGCGCCGGTTTGACCCGGCGCTGGCGGCAAGGCTGCTGCAAGGCTGCGCGCCGGACTTTGGGGAGCTGCCGCTCAACCTGTGCGAGCCGGTGCTCGCCTGCGCCGTGGGGCTGCTGCTGGCCGGCGCACATGCGCAAACCTTGAACCTGACGGATCGGGAACGCGGCCGCCTCGCGGAGCTGCTCAGCGGCGGGGCGCGGGAGGTCCGCCGGATGCTGGCCGGCGCGGCCGATGAGCTCTGCCGTTCCCTGGGCGTGCCGGAGGAGGACGGGGCATACCTTGCCGCCGCGGCGGCGGAGCTGTGTCCGCGCATCCTCGCGGCGCTGCCCGCCAAGCGGCTGGAGAACGTTTTCCCATCGCTGGGAGGTGTGTAGTATGAGGGTGATGATTAGCGCGTGCTTGATGGGCGTTTGCTGCCGGTACGACGGCAGGGGCGCGACGCTTGAGCGGCTGGACGAGCTGATGAAAAAGCATACGCTCATTCCGGTCTGTCCCGAGCAGTTGGGCGGCCTGCGCACGCCGCGGCCCCCGGCGGAGCGTCAGGGCGGACGGGTGGCGGGCCAGGACGGCTCTGACGTAACCGAAGCATACGAACGGGGGGCGAGGGAGGCGCTTCGGCTGGCGAGGCTGCTTGGCTGCCGCTGCGCCCTGCTGAAAGAAAGAAGCCCCTCCTGCGGCTCCGGCCAGATTTATGACGGCAGCTTTACCGCGACGCTTACGCGCGGCGACGGCGTATGCGCCGGCCTGCTGAAGGAAAACGGGATACGGGTGCTTGGGGAATCCCGCGCGGGGGAGCTGTTATAGCCGCCCGCCGGCCCGGCGGCTTTGGGCAAGCGCGAGCTCGAACGCCTCCAACGGCATCGGGCGGGCAAAATGATAGCCCTGAAAATAGGCGATGGGAAACCGCTCCATGATGGACAGCGTTTCCGCGGTTTCCACGCCCTCCGCCACCACGCCGACGCCCAGCGCGCGGCACAGCGAAACGACGCTTTCAATGATGGCAAGGTCCACCTTGCTCTCCGGGGTCAGGTTGAGCACAAAGGACTGGTCGATTTTGACGTAATCCACCGGCAGGCTGCGGATGAGCAGCAGCGTGGAATAGGCGATGCCAAAATCGTCGAGCGAAAGCCGGAAGCCATGGCCGCGCAACCGACGAAAGCAATCCGCGAGGCCCTCGAGATCCTCAACCTTGCAGCTCTCCGTCAGCTCGACGGCCACCAGGCTGGGATCAAGCCGGTACTCCACCGACTTGGCGATCAGGTAATCAACGAAGGACGGCTCCTGAAACTGGAGATACGAGACGTTAAAGCTGACCCTGAAGCCGGGGTATTCCCGCTGCCACCGGCTGGCGCGGCGAAGGACCTCGTCCGCGGCCCAGCGGCCCACCTGGCAGATTTCCCCGCTGTCCTCGAGCAGCCTGACGACCTCGGAGGTGCCGGCGCTTTCGCCGTCGCGGCCGCGCCAGCGCAGCAGGGCTTCGCAGCAAGCCGCCCGGCGGCTCTCCCTTTCGACGAGAAATTGATAATGGAGCTCAAACCCCTCAAAGGCGTCCTGAATGCTCCGCGTTAAAGCGTGCTTGAGCTGAATGCTGCGGTTGTGCCTGCGCGCGATCTGCTGCGAAAAAAACACCAGCCTGCCCCGGCTGTGGCGCTTGGCGTGCTCCAACGAGTGCTCCAGGTTGCTGATGAGCAGGTCGCGCTGGGTTCCGTCGCCCGGGTACAGCACCGCGCCGCCTGAAAAGCCGACGCTGATGACGCGCCCCGCCGCGCGCCCCAGCCGGAGGGCGGCAAGCCTCATATCGTCAAACAGGCGCTGGGCCTGCGACCGGTCCCCGCCGGGCAGGATCGCCATCAGCTCGTCGCCGTCCAGGCGGTAGGCCGGCCTGTCGGGCCCGCACAGCGCCCTCAGCTTTTCGCTAAATTCCGCCAGGATGAGGTTTCCGAAGCTGTACCCAAAATTATTGATGATTTCCCGGAAGCCGTCGATGCCCAGGAGCAGGATGGCGCCGCTTCCCCTTGAAAAATCATAGGCATAGAACTCGCGCATCGTTTGAAGCCTGGTCAGGGGATCATACTTGGCGTTCGCGTCCAAACGGGTCATCATGCCGGCAAACAGCGAGGGGCGGCCGTTCTTTCCAGAAATCATGGTGCCGCGGCATTCCAGCCATACATAGTCGCCGTAGCGGTTGAGGGCCCGGTATTCACACTGGTGCCGCCGGGCGCGCCCGGAAAAAACCGCCTCGATATCCGCCTGATACCGGGCGGCGTCCTCCGGGTGGATTTTCTGCAGCCATAGCTGCCCGGCGTTTTTCATATACTCGCCCGGCATGTCAAAATACGCCACGGCATTGAGCGACCAGCGGGAGAGGTCGTCGGCGACGTCGCACACGTAGAGGTAAACGTCGCTGGAAGCCATGGACAGGGCCTTGAACAAATCGCTGTGCAAAATCGTATTCATGCGCGCCTCGGAACCTTTCGTACATCCGTGCCGGTCAATGTTTCTTTCTCCATTATATAGCAAAAAATGGATGGATGCAACCGCGCTTTCATCGGGAGCGGGACCGGGCCTCAAAACGCGCTGCCCGCCTGAAGGAGGAACGGCCGCTATGCCGAAAGCGGCAAACGAACAGGAAGAATCCCCATGCTATCGGAGAAAATCAGGGCGCTGCGCAAGGGCGCGGTCGCGTCTCAGGAACAGCTTGCGGAAAAGCTGAACGTATCCAGGCAGGCGGTAGCGAAATGGGAAAGCGACGTCGGCAGACCGGATATCGACAATCCGCGGGCCATATCCGGTCTTTTTCAAATTTCCCTGGACGGGCTGATGGGCTTGCGGCTTCCGGACGCGCCGGAACGCGAATTTTTGTTTGAAAGCGTCGCCGAATATGATACGAGGGCCTAAAGCGCTACGACGTCGCGTTGACGGGAGCGAAGCGGGTCGCGCCGACCGCCTATGACGGTGAAAAAACCCGTGTGGCGTGCGACCCGCTATGGAGCCGGAAAGCTCGTTTAAGGTCGGGCCGGACGACGAGAAGCGGGCGGCTGCGCCGTTATTTGTTTGAACGCATCCAAAAAGACCGCGCATGGCAGCGCGGCCCTTTTGGATAGGGCGCCAATTACTTGACGACCGTGAAGAAGTAACGGCTCACATAGCCTTCCACGCCGTCGATCTCAGCCTTGCACCACACGTCGCCCACGGCCTTGACCGTGATTTCGGTGCCGACGGGGTACGCCTTGATGATGGGGCTGTTCAGGCCGGGGGCCCGACGGAAGTTTACGATGTGGTTGCCGTTGGGGTTCACCAATTTAGCGGTGAACGGAGCCTCGGGCAGAACGGTGGAACCGCCGGTGCTGCCGGAGGAAGAGGTCACCTTGATGAATTTCTTCATCATGTAGCCGTTCTTGCCGCCGACCGTCACCTTGTAGAAGCTGCCGCTTTCGCCGCGCAGCGTTACGGAGGTGCCGTTCTTGTAGTAGCCGAGCACGCGGGCGTCGGTGCTGGCGGTCTCCCGAAGGAGAAGCACCTGATTGGCGCCGGGGTTGTTAACAACGCCCTGCTTGGGGTAGCCCGTGGTGGAGCTGCCGCCGCCCTGCGTGGAGGAAGAGCTCAGGTAGCGGCTGGCCATGTAGCCGAGCTGATCGCCGACCTGAACCTTGTACCAGCCGTTGCCGCGCACCAGGACGGAGACCGCCGTGCCGGGCTTGAAGCTGGTAATGATGTTGCCTTCCAGGGAGGGCTGATCGCGCAGGTTAAGCCCGATGCCGGTGTTGGTGCGCACGTAAAGCGTGCTGTCGGAGGAAGAATCGGAGAGATATTTGCTCATCACATAGCCTTCCTTGCCGCCAACCTTCACCTTGCTCCATTCGCCGGTCTCTTCCACTACGGTCATCCACGTGCCGGTGGGGTACTGTCCAAGAACCTCGGCGGTTTTGGAGGGCTCTTTGCGCAGGTTGAGCGAGCCGCCCTTTACCACCTTGGTCGTTTCGGCCAGAGACACCACGGGCAGCATCAACGCCAGCAGAAGGGCGAATACCCGGAGGCATCTTTTGTAG
>DBGEOK010000074.1:0-11234 GCA_048370855.1 Candidatus Limiplasma sp.
GCTGCCCGCGAAGGGGTCGAGGATGCGCCCGCCGGGGAGGCAGATGCGCACAAGCTCGCGCATCAACGCGAGGGGCTTCTGCGTCTGGTGGAGGCGCGCGGCCCCGGTTACGTTGGGATACGCGAACACGCCGGGCAGGCATGGCACGGGGCGGTTAGCTGGCAGCGACCCGTTGGAACCCCAAATCACAAACTCGGCCTGCTGCCGGATACGGCCCTTTTGCGGCCTGCAGTTGCCCTTGTCCCAGGACGCGACGCCGCGCCATATCCAGCCTGCCCATTGCATTCTCGGTTTTATCGGCGTTCTGGGCACTCCCGTGCCCAGCCCTTGTAAAACCTCACATCTGCGGGTCGCTTTGCGCTTCGCGCAACAGCCTGCAGGGCTGCCGCTTCCCTTCGGCCCCTTCAAAATCCGGGAAAGGGCAACCTTTGTGCCTGTTGTTGGTGTACTCGGCAGCCGTGCTGTCCGCCACGCCGCTCTGTGTTGGAGCGCCTGAAGCATAAGGCCAGGGGTCACACTAAACAAATCTTCGATTTTTTAGTGTGATTCCGGCCTTTGGGCCGGAACAGGTTGACCGCGTTCCGCGGGCAACCTGCCCTCCGCAGTGATCACCGCGTCGTACATGGAATCTGCGGCTATGCGCTCCAGCGCATCCAGCGCGTGGCCCTGTATCAGCTCTATCATACATGCCTCCTTGTAATTAGCAATATAGCTGGTATAGATGCAGCCCCGCCGCGTGATTGCGGCGGGGCTTGAAAGCCTGTGAACGTTAGTTGGGCGGCGTATTGCAGGACGCGGCTGCCACGGGCTCCTCAATATCGACCGCCAGCAGACCGTCGTCATCCAGCCGCGTGAGCAGCTTGCGCTCCTCCACCCTGCCAATCGTTACCGTATAGGTAGACATCGCGGAAAGCGAAACAATCACAGCGTTCAACACGCACAGCAGCGCGCTGTCCCAGCTCAGTCCACCCATGGTAGGCACGAACGCCTGCGCCAGCAGCAGCACGGCCAGGCTGACCGCATAGACCACGTACTGCGTCGGAATCCTCCACACCTTGTCAAGCGGAAGCTTGAGCAGTTGTACGATGAACACCACCAGGGCGACCGCGCCGCCGTAGGTGGCAATGCTCTCCCAGTCCAGGAAGCTGGAGCCGTCCACGCCGCCCTCTGCGAGCGCAATAATAGGAAGAAACGCCACCGGGGCAATCGTGAGAAGAAGTCAAAGAACCTTGCGCATAAAGAAACCTCTTTGGTATGATAAACTATACCATATTTTACTTAAAATAATCAATGGCATAAATGCCATTACTTAGAATTTAATCGCCTTTTTACTCTGCTCAGGATCATATGAGCTGAATGAAAATTACAAAAATTGGAATGTTCAATTGTATAATATTAAAAACTTAAAAGAAGAAGGGAGCCGGCAACGCCCGATGGATCTGCGGGAGTTCAATAGTCTTGGCGACGCTCCAAGCCATAGTCAAACGGCGAAGCCTGCGAAACGCATAGAAGCGTTTTAAAAAATGCGAAGGAGCAGATCGCAATGCATAGACGGTTAGCGGCATTCCACGTACCGGTACCGGCGAGTACCATACAGCTGGCGCTGTCGGGGCAAACGGGCCAACCGGCGGCCTGCGGGTTTTGCGCCCCCGGCCATGGAAAGGCGGCGCGCGAATCCTTGGCACCCGCAAGCCATGCGCGTGTCCGGCGGGTGCGGGGAGCTCAAAACGCCGTCAGAAACGCTTTGCGGACGTCGGTTGCGCTTTTGCTTGCCATCGGCCTTGCGTCGTCCTTCCTGTTTGCCCGCGCGGAGCCGGAGCAGCCGGCTCGGGACGACGAGGGCTTTTTGGAGGAAACGGGCGAATATGTGTATGAAAACGACGAGGAGGGGCGCTGGGCCTATTTCACGGATCGTTTGCAAATCGAAATCACACGGTATACGGACGAGAGCGTTCCGTTGGAATGGTTTGAAACCCATATCAAGCTGCGCGACGGAGAAGCGCTGACGACCGTTGAAACCAATCCGGACAGACCGGGAAAAAAGTTCCGCTATCCCTTTGATATCGCGGCGGACAACCACTTTGTGCTGGGCTTTACGGACGACTTTTACGGCCACCGCCTGGCTCAGAAGGAGAAGGTGGGCGTCGTGATTCGCAACGGCGCAATCGTCAGCAGGGACACCTATCGAAAGCAGCTGCATTATCTGCCAAACCTGGACGTGCTCGCGCAGTTCCCGGATCGGAGCCTCAAGGCGTACCGCTGCGCCGATATAACGGCCGACGAGCTCCTCGAGCTGGGAGCGGTAAACGTATTTTGCTTCGGGCCCGCGTTGATCCTGGATGGAGAAATCAATCCGCTTGTCCTGGAAAAATGGTTTGAAACAAAGTCGCCCCGGCAGGCGCTGGGCATGATTGAGCCGGGCCATTATCTTCTGCTAACCGTTCAGGGCCGGATGAAAACAAGCGCGGGGGTCGGCTTGATTTATATGGCGGAGGCAATGAAGGAGCGGGGCGTGGTGGAAGCGCTGAACCTGGATGGCGGCAACACCATGGCGCTGATCTTTCGCGGCCGGATGATCAACCGCTTGGCGACATGGAAAAACAAGAAGTTTGTGCGCACCGTGTCCTCGCTGATCGGCGTGGGGTACAGCGAGTATGAGGTGGAATAGCGTGCCAACAGGACGGCGCGATGCCGCCCTCAAGATGGCCCGACGTGCATTTCCCCAACCAAGCTGTGTTCCAAATAAGCGGGCGCGTCCTCTTGCCCCAAGGCCCACATCAGCTTGCACACAGCGGCCTCGGTGGTCATATCCCGGCCGCTGAAAACATGCTCGCGCAACAGGCCGCGGCCGACCTCATAAATGCTGAGGTCGGCTTTTTCGTACAGGCATTGGCTGACGACCAGCACAAGGACGCCGCTGTCGCCCAGCCGCTCAAGCGCGCGAACCAGATTGCGCCGGATGTAGTGCAGCCCGCCCAGGCCGAAAGCCTCGATGACCAGCCCGCGATAGCCCGCGTCGTCTACAAAGCGAAGCACGTCCGGAGAGGTGCCGGGAACGAGCTTCAGCAAAAAAACACGCGGATCAAGCTCGGCGCGCAGGCGGTAGGGCGCGCCGGGCTCGAGGGGCGCATAGGGCTGGGGATGCTCCAAATGCATGCCGTCCACGTTAAAATACCCGGCAAGCGGAGCGTTGACCGAGGCAAAGGCGTCCATGGAGCTTGTGTGGGTTTTAACGCAGCGCACGCCTGAAATCAGCTTGTCGTCAAAGGAGACGTAGACGCCGGGCACGCCTTGCGCCGCCGCGGTCAGGGCGCGCAGAAGGTTCTGCCGCGCGTCCGTCAGCGGGTGAAGCAGCGGAAGCTGCGAGCCGGTCAAAATAACGGGCTTGCCCGAGCCGGCCAGCATATAGCTGAGCGCCGCGGCGGTATAGGCCATGGTATCGGTGCCATGGGTGATGACGACGCCGTCGCAGTCCCGCAGCGCCTCGTCCGCCACCCGGGCGAGCGAGGACCATTCCTCGGGCTGCATATTGCTGGAATCCATCAGAAAAACGTCGCGCGGAAGCACCTCGCAGGGCAAGCCGCCGCTTACGGCCTGCAGAAGCTCCGCGGCGCGCAGGGTAGGGGTCAGGCCATGTTCTCCTGGGGTACAGGCGATTGTACCGCCCGTTGCCAGCAGCATCAGCTTTCTTCCCATGGGTTTACCACTCCGGGGGCGCGTAGCGCACCATTTCACCGAGCTTGCGCGTCTGCCGCATATCAAGGACGCGCTGGTTCCGGCTTCCGCAAAACAGCAGATCCAACGAGCGCTGATCCAGAAGGAACGGGCCGTCCACCAGCACGTCCAACTCGTCTAAAAGCCCGCGGACATCCGCGTCGGTCTCGGCCATTTCCAGCAGCTTTTCGTATGTATAACCGGAGTACGCCCAAACGTTCAGGCCCTTTGCATGGGCGCGCCGCGCCAGCTCCGCGCATGCCGCCGGCTGGGCAAAGGGTTCTCCGCCGGAGAGCGTGATGCCGTCCAGCAGCGGATTGCCGGTAAACTTCGCCTCGATCTCGTCCAGCGACCATTCCTTGCCTCCGTTGAAATCATGGCTTTCGGGATTATGGCAGCCCTCGCAGCGATGGGGACAGCCCTGTGTGAAGATCGCGGTACGGAAGCCCGCGCCGTCCACAATGGAATCCGTCACGAGGCCGTAAAGGCGCATCGTCCGCGGGATTTCATGGCTCATCGCTCTCGCGCTCCTTCTTTTCCCTCTTTTGAACCAGTTTGCATCCGTCCGCCATCGGACACCCGGAGCAGCCGCCGCAGGAGCAGCCGCGCCTGCGGTTTTGAAACAGCCGCACAACCAAATAGACGCCATATCCCAGAATTACCGCCGGAATGACCACGTTCAGCACCTGAGCCGCGTTCATTGCGCCGTCACCCCAATCCCAGCAAGGTACCCAGTTGAAATACGAGCGTGGCCAGAACCCACGCCAGCATGGTCTGCGACAGAACCGTGCCAAAAGCCCAATGGGCGCTTTCCATTTCCCGGCGCATGGTGGCGTAGGCCGCGACGCAGGGCATATAGAGCAGGATGAAGACCAGGAACGAGACGGCGGCCAGCGTGGAGGGGAAAACGGCATGCATCGCCGCCACCATCTGCGCGCTTTCGGCGTCTACCCCGCTTAACACCGCCAGGGTGCTGACGACGCTCTCCTTGGCCAGCACGCCGGTCAGCACCGCGGTGGAAGCCTCCACCGAGCCAAAGCCGGCGGGAACGAAGATGGGCGCGATGAAGCCGGCTATGGAGCCCAGCATGCTATGCGCCACGTCCGGCGCGGGGGCAAGGCTGAAGGTAAAGCTCTGTAAAAACCACACCACCAGTGTGGCCAAAAAGATCACGGTAAACGCGCGCTTTAAAAAATCCTTGGCCTTATCCCACATTTGCCGGGCGACGTTGGCGGGCGTGGGCAGCCGGTAGCTGGGCAGCTCCATGATAAAGGGCGCCGCGTCGCCGTGGAATACGAAATGCTTGAGAAAAAGCCCCGCGAAAACGGACACGACTATGCCGGTCAGATAGAAGCCGCTCATCACGAGCACCTGGTTGCCGCCGAAAAACGCCCGCGTAAAAAGCGCGTAGATGGGCACCTTTGCGCCGCAGCTCATAAAAGGGGTGAGCATAATGGTAAAGCGACGGTCCCGCTGGGTATTCATGCTTCTCGCGCTCATCACCGCGGGGACCGTGCAGCCAAAGCCCATCATCATCGGGATGAAGCTGCGACCGTTGAGCCCGAGCTTGCGCAGAGGCTTATCCATTAAAAAGGCGGCGCGGGCCATATAGCCGCTATCCTCCAAAATGGAGAGCAACAGGAACAGGATCAGAATGGTCGGCAGGAAGGACAATACGCTGCCTACCCCCCGCAGAACGCCGCTTACCACCAGGTCCTGCACCCAATCCGCCACGCCCCAGCCGCGCAGCGCGCCCGCAATCAGGTCGATTCCGTTATCCACAAGCGCGGCAAACCCGTCGGCAACCAAAGCGCCAAAAGGACCGAAGGTGATATAAAATACCAGCAGCATCATCAGCAGGAAGACGGGGATAGCCAGCAGCGGATGGGTGAGCACGTTGTCAATCCTGTCCGTCAGGCTGTTTTCGGACGCGCCGCCACGCGTAAGGCAGGAGGAAAGCAGGCGCTCGATAAAGCGGTATCGCGTATCCGCCATCACGGCGGCCCGCTCCATGCCCACCTCCTTTTCCATGGCGGTCAGGATTTCTTCGATGATGTGCTGCGTATCGGGTGAAAGCTCAAGCTCCTCCATCATGGGCTGATCGCCCTCGAACAGCTTGGTGGCGGCATAGCGCGGCATGATGCCGTGCTTCATGGCGGGCTGCTCCACCAAATGCTGAATGGCATGGAGGGCCTTGTGCGCTTCCCCTTGGCAGATATCCAGCTTGACGGGAAGCTGCTTGTGCTCCGCGACCTCCATGGCGCGGCGGACAAGCTCGTCCATTCCCTCCCCCTTGCGGGCGCAAATGGCGACAACCGGCACGCCCAGCGCTTTTTCCATTCCTTTCAGGTCAATGGCGTCCCCATGGCTCCGTACCTCGTCCATCATGTTCAGGGCGACGATCACCGGCCTGCCGAGCTGAAGCAGCTGCAGCGTCAGGTATAAGTTGCGCTCCAGGTTTGTGGCGTCCACAATATTGACGACCACGTCGGGCTTATCCTTGACGATAAAATTGCGGCTGACGATTTCTTCCAGCGAATAGGGGCTGAGGGAATAAATACCAGGCAAATCCACGATGGTAACGTCGCTGTACTTTTCGGGCAAGGCCGCGTTCTCGTCTTTTTTGCCCCTGCGCACGCGCCAGGGAAGGCCGATATGCGTCTGCCTGCCATGGTGGTGATGGAGCATGGTGCCCGTCTTTTGCTCAACCGTGACGCCCGGCCAGTTGCCCACATGCTGATTGCTGCCCGTGAGCTGGTTAAAGAGCGTTGTTTTCCCGCTGTTTTGGTTCCCTGCCAGTGCAAAGGTATAATGCATGCAGAACAACTCGCTTTTTGGATGATTTCATAAATGGCGGAGCTCTATTTTGCGCGCGTCCTCCAGCCGCAGCGTAAGGGCGTATCCGCGCAGATGGATTTCCACGGGATCGCCCATGGGGGCCGTCTTTTGCAAAAGCACGGTTACTCCCGGAGTGATGCCCATATCCAGCAGGTGGCGGTGCAAAGCGTCTTCGCCGCCCACGGTAGCGACGACGCCGCTCTGACCGGGCTTCAGGTCGGCCAAGGTACGGGGTGTTACGTTAGTCATGGATGCTCTCTCCCGTTTGATGATTGGGGTCCGGGCTGATTATGACGGGCGGAAGCCCTTCCTCACGCAGCCATTTGCGCAGCTCGTGCTCGATGATATCGGCGGCGGTCGCGGCTCCCTCCTCTTTTTGAAGCCTTTCGCCCAATTCGCGTGCCGCGACGCGGAAGGTCTTGGTGGTGGTGAGCTGCGTAAGCGCCCTGGAAAGCTTGGCAACGGTCAGCTTGTCGCGCGAAATGGGCTTGGGGCCCAAGCCGAGCGCGCGCACGCGGGCGCCCCAAAAGGGCTGATCGCCGCCGAAGGGGATGACCAGCGTGGGCTTGCCCGCCAGGATACCCGCCGCGGTGGTGCCCGCTCCGCCATGGTGAACGACCGCGCTTACCCGCTGAAACAGCCAATCGTGGGGCACAAAGCCTGCAACAAAAAGGTTGGGCCTGCGCGGAACCTCCACCCCGCCCCATCCGGTGGAAAGCACGGCGCGAACGCCGCTGTCCTCAACCGCCTTGAGAACGATGCCGAGCGTTTCGCCCATGTCGTTGCCGGTCATGGAGCCAAAGCCGATGTAGACCGGAGGCTCCCCGTCGGAGAGAAACGCCTGGAGCGCGGGATCGGGCGAAAAATCGGAAGGCTGGCCGTCCAGCCAATAGCCTGTCATGTGAATATTGGCGCCCCATTCGGTAGGACGGGGCATGATGAGCGGGCTTATGGCGTAGAGAACGGGAATGATATGGCCGTTCAGCTCGTAGGTAGGCTGGCCCTCCAGCTTGCGGGGACTCATCCCCCGAGCTTTCCGCCAATCGGAAAGATAATATTTTTCCAGGGTGCTGATGAGAAGATAGCCGAGCTGATAGGTGGCGATGTTCCACGCCTTGCCGCCGTGCTGGCCGGGCGCGGACACCAGGGGCGTCTGGGCTGTGCGGTCCATGGGGCAGTATTGCGTCTGGAAAAAGGGAACGCGCCGGATCTCGGCGATGGACTGAACAATCTGGCCGAAATAGGTGGCGACGACGGCTTCGGCGTCGGCGCACGCGGCCTCCAGGTCGTTGAGAAACGGCTCGAGGATTTCCCGCAGCGAATCGCGCACCTGCTTGAGATATCCGACGCCGCTGGCCCCGGGCTTCATAATATTGGCCATAAAGACTTTGACATCCCCCGAAATCGGCTTGAAGCGCATGCCCTCCTTTTTGACGGTTTCTTCAAAATCGGAGAAGGCGCAAATCGCGATATCATGACCGCGCGCCCTGAGCTCCCGTCCCAGGACGATATAAGGCCGAACATCTCCCGTCGAGCCTATGCAGATCATGGTGATGCGCATGCGGGCAACGCCCCCTTTCCACTTGATATTCATGCTTTTCAACAGTATAACCCACTCAGGTATGAAATGCAACGGTTGCGGGCGAATCGGCTTGACGAACAGGCGTTCTTATGGTATGATGGCCTTACTCGCAAGGGAGGAAGGCGGTATGGTTAAAGAGATATCCCAAGCGCAGGCGAGGCGTTTTATGCTCAGAAAGCAGGGGTTGCTGGGCGCAAGGCGTTTCCGCGGCCCGAAGGGGCTGCTTGCATACGTCGCTCAGGCGGGCTGCGTGCAGTATGACCCGGTGGATGTATGCGGCAAGAGCCATGAGCTGGCGTTTTTGGCGCGGGTGGAGGGGTTCACCCATGAGATGCTTGACCGGCTGCTCTATGAACGCCGGTCTTTAATCGATTACTTTGATAAAAACATGTGCGTTCTTCGCACGGAGGATTGGCCTTACCTGGAGCCTACGCGCAGCTACTACCGCGAGCGGGGGCGGAGCCGCGCGGCTGTGGACCGCGTTTCGGTCGATATCATGAAGGAGCTTCATGCGCGGGGCTGCGCGTCGTCGCAGGAGCTGCATATGGAGGGCAGAGCCGACTGGTACTGGAGCGAAACCACGCTGAGCCGCGCGGCTCTGGAAACGCTGTACTTTCGCGGGGATCTGGTGGTACACCATAAGCGCGGGGCCGTCAAGAGCTATGCGCTTGCGCGGGACTGCCTGCCCGCGGAGCTTCTGGCGGCGGAAAACCCATGCAAAACCCGCCGCGATACCCGTGCTTGGCAGGCGCTTCGGCGCATTGGGGCGGTTGGAATGCTCTGGAATGGTCCGAGCGACGCCTGGCTGGGGATAGACGCCTTCCGGACGGAGGAACGCGAGGCGGTTTTCAGGGAGCTTTTGGAGCGCGGGGAGATAGCGCCCGTCGAGGTAGAGGGAATGAAACGGCGGCTATACGTCCAATCCGCCGATTTGCCAAAGCTGGAGCAGTTGGGAAGGCCCTTTTGCGGCGCGAAGGGCGCGAGGCTGTTGCCTCCTCTGGACGGTATGCTTTGGGATCGGAAGTTGATCGCGGCGCTATTCGGTTTTTCCTACAAGTGGGAAATTTATACGCCGAAGGATCAGCGAAAATACGGGTATTACACACTGCCCGTACTGTACGGCGAACGCTTTGCCGGACGCGTGGAGCCGGTATGCGAACGGAAAAAGAAGCGTCTGACGGTACGCCGATTCTGGCCGGAGAGGGGGTTTCGGCTGACCGACGCCTTTTTCAGCGCCCTGGAAGCCGCGATGCAGGAGCTGCGCGCATTCCATGAGATGGAGGAGGTATGGTGGGAGCCGGGCTGGCTGCAAAGGCCGTGATATGCGCCGCCTTCCCGGCCTGGCGGGACTGCGGCGACGCCAATGCCGTAAACCGTGAAAATTGGCGCTTTGGGGATATAGCGCGGTGAAAAATTGTTTCCCGGGCGCCGCGGGCATGGGTTCCTCAACTTTTCCGGGTTCGGCCCCCAGACCTTCCCCAAAGCCGCGGCGATGGAAAGCCCCATGCTTGCGGGTGACCGCGGCGTCTTCTCCTTTGTGATGGAGCGACGCCAGCGCAACCAAGCCGTCAACGGCAGGGGTTTATCCTGGCTCTTACAGTCCCGCAACGATTTGGCACGGCGGGCACCCGGACGCGGCGGAGGGCGTTTAAAGACGGAATGCAGAGGCGGAAAATTTGTGTTTTTTGCAAAAGAGGGTTGACATTTAACTGGATTGGAGTATAATAATTTTCGCCGGTTGAAGAACGGCGTGCGTCGCGTTTTGGCAGGCGTTATGCACCATTAGCTCAGTTGGTAGAGCACCTGACTCTTAATCAGGGTGTCTAGGGTTCGAGTCCCTAATGGTGTACCAGAAAGTGTCTCAAAACGTTGAAAATCAACGAGTTGAGACACTTTTTATGTACTGCTTGGCTGTTGCCGCAGCCATGTATGACATCTTTCAAGGCCTAAAATCGTGTTTTGAGACAGACTGACCACATCCTCCTGAAACGCCCAGGAGATCAAAAAACGGCCCAGTTTGGGTCGTTTTTCTATTTTCCAGGCTTTTTGTGTCTCTCGGATGGAAACTGGCGGGCGCCATGTTTCCTGTATCATTTTTTGCAATCCCTTAAAAATGCCGTTCACATATTCGCGGACGCTGCAAAGCAAAGAAAAAGAAATCAAACGGAAACCATGCCTCCGCAACCTGCGAAGGCATGGTTTCCATGATTTCCCGACTCGGGCGTATCGCGCCGCCGCGCCAAAGGTTACTTCCTGTATCCGCACTTCGGGCAAACGCCGTTTTCATTCAGGGCAATCCCGCACAGCGGGCAGCGCTCGATCTTGTTTTTCGTTACAAATTCGGCAGAGGCCGCGTTCACGCCGCTGGTAAAGGTCAGCTTGGCGATATTCAACCTGTCTTTCAGCAGATCATACACAATCTTAATCATACCTTCGACGGTCATGGTTTCCTTGGTAACGACCAGCCGACAATCCGGATAAGCGGTCGCCAGCTCTGTCCTGAAGGCGGGGCCCTTCATCTTGTTGGTGGGCGCGCCGTTCTTGATGCCTTGCTTCTCATAAACGTCGAGGACCGCCGGCAGCAGGGGATCGTCCTCCCGAAGGATGAGCGCATGGTCGAAATTCTTCAGGACATCCCACGCGGTTTTCTGAATCTCGTTGCAGGGGAACACCATATTGACGCCCGGCTCGACGGTATCCTCCACCTCGATGGTCAGTACGCCGGTATGTCCGTGCAGATACTGAGCCTCGCCTTTAAATCCATAGAAACGGTGCGCGTACTGAAGATCCAGTTTGGTAATGCTTCTCATCGTCATTCTCCTTCTGTAATATAGTTGAGGGAGGCCGCGCTTCCATCGCGCCCGCTCCGGCCGCCGGCCCTGCCATCGTTCCGATGATACCAACGCTCTCAGTCATGCGGACGGGATATCATCTTCCTGTTTTATACCCTCATATGCGCTATCTGAAACCGCTGACGCAAAATCAATTTATCAATACGGCCCTAAAAATAGCTTTGCATTCATCCTGAAGCGCGTTGCACTTCAATCATGTCGGCCTATCTATCCGGCATCGTCTTGATCTATCCGGCAGGGCAGGAGGA
>DBGEOK010000075.1:0-19058 GCA_048370855.1 Candidatus Limiplasma sp.
TTCAGCCGCAGGGCGCGCAGGACCGTTGCTCCCGCACAGGACCTGCGCGCACTGCCTCATCGTATATCTATGCAGCATCAGGCGAATTCCCAAACCGGCAGGCAATCCATTAAGCGCTGCCCGCGCTGATATTGACAGGAAGTGGGTTCATCCTTCAGGATCCGGAGTCATCTGCGTATGAAACATACTTCGTGACTCCGGATCCTGGAGGTATCGTAAAGCTATACAGTCACGGGCCGTCACTTCAAGCCAATGTTCAAGACAGCCAATTCATACGGCGGAAGGAAGGCATACCAGTACGCTCAGTGGCGGGCCAATGGCCGGAAGCCTTCATGGCCAGCCACAGAGCGTACATCGTAAATCATATATAGTTTCGGCCGGGCCTTCGACCGCCAATCGGGAACCTCACGGGAGTATGGTGCGATAGATCAATAGGATGTCCGCATTTCAGCCGGCCTGCAGCCAACGCATGCCAGGTTTTACTTTTTCACCTGGCAGCCTGGCTGCAGGCCCTCATCGTAGACATATGAAGTTACGCACAGCGTGGAAACCCTATTGTGTCCAGCGCGGGACAAGAACGCAATGGCCGTGATACAGTCTGGATCATCTCCTCATCGGCCTGAAGCGCGGAAACCTTGCTTCAGGCCGATGAGGAGATGATCATTCCATCGTAAATTTATCCAATGCAGTCAGCGCAGGGCGGCATGCGCGTTCTAACGTGCGTCAGCACGGACGCAGCCGCGGTCAGGCTTTTACAATCAGTGTACGCCGGCCGCCCGAGCGCCAGATGATACATCTGAGCCCCGGCGGCCGGCGTTACATCGTAAAAACATATAGTGACGTGCCGAAAAAGCATACCGCGGCAACAAGCAAACTGGTCGCACACACAAGCGCAGATAAGCGGTGTAATCCGTTCATAAGACGTCGCCGTCAACCGGGAGCCTTATGACGACGACGTCTTCTTCTACCGTAAAACCATGAAGTCAGTGCTGAGACCCCAGGTCTGCGCGGAAAGGAGTATGTATGACGGTCTATGATTATCTCATCCAAACAGTCCAGAGCGCCGCCCTTTCGGAGGACGCGGCGTATAAGCGTATTGTTATTGACTTGCCTGGCCGGTGCATCTGGCGCGGCAGAGAAGCTATCCTTATGCATGGCAGGCTCATGCAAACGCAAGTCACAGATTCAAATGGCCGGGCCGTGACATTGGAGGAGCTTATCGCCTTTGGCGGCGATCCCTACGATCAGATTCAGCGCCTGTATGCACAGTTCAAACGTTCTGTCCCTGGCAAAAAAGAAAAGCTCAACCGTGGATGCTTCAAGGCATTATGCGCGGATGAGCTCTCCATGGAGGAACTGGAAAATAACCTGCCCCGTTATGAGGCGCGGGTTCGGCTGGAAGCGTTCATATGTCTGGCTGCCGCTGCCGGCCTCATTGCCTGGCGGACGCCGCGTCATTTCTTCTGGCAGGGACAGGATCCCGACTGTATTATCTACCGTAACTGGATTATACCCAACGACAAATTTGAGGAGGCGCCTTATGAAAAAACGTATTCAGAGTCAATATAAGAGCTTGGACCAAAAGCAGCACCGTCCTTCTGTAAGGGAAGCATTGGAAAAAGCGGGGGTATCCGCCGACAATTATCTCTCCCTGCGCATCAATAAAAACGACCTGCCTGACGGCTCGGAGCTGGTGATCCAGGTGCGGGACAGGCGTACCGGCAAGCTGGTTACACTGCCCCTAAACGATGATGGCAACCCCTATTTTGGAAAGAAGAGCCGTTTTTATGGCCGGGTCATGGCGGATGGACACGTGTTCAACCCGTATATCCATCGTCGTTTCATCGCCTCACAATTCCGACAGCTGGTAAAAAGCTATGGCCTCCCGAATGTTGAGCGGCAGGTAGCCAAGCTTTATGACTGGAACTATGCGCTTGAACAGGTCTGCGGTGAGTGCCGGAAGCTGGCCTTACTTAGGCGCCGGGATCCCGAGGCATACGAGGAACGCAGAATCTTCTACTCCCTGTCGGACATGAAGGATATTTTATCCTGTTATGTACAGGACGCGCTTCAGGTGATTGATAGGGCGGCGGCCATCTCGCCTAAAGCGCCCTCTTTTTATGTGCGCAATTACGGCATGGTTTTACGCAGCAATCTCCGTCCCATGCGGTACAGCTTTACGCAGTTCAGCCAAGACGTCGCCCGCTGCCACACATATGAAGAACTGCATAAACTGCTGGAGGACTTTGAGTTCCTGGATCTGGGAAGGACTACCGGCCTGTTGCTTCCCGAGTGCTTTACAGAACGATATACAGAGGCCGGCGCGTACTTCACGCTCAAGCACGCCATTATGTTTGAAAACCTTCGCCTGGACAATCGCGACCAGCGCCAGTCCTTGGACTATCTGCTGGAGACCGCCCGCAGGCGCAGCTATCTGACTTGCAGGGACCTCTACGCCCGCTATGCTTAAACAGCCTGGCGCTGGGGGCGTGCCATTCACTTGGCGCGCCCCTTTCTTTAGGAACGGGAGGATGTGCAATGAAATATAAACCGCTGGGTTATTCGGAATTTGGCTACATGGCCGTCGTTAACGGAAAACGGATGGAATTTGTTAGCCAGGAAGAATATTTCGATTATATTCAGGAGGCTGAGGAAGCCGCTTAAAACCTCTTTCGATCTGTCAGCACATAGCATTACAGACTCGCGGATCAGTGGAGGCTGTGGAAGCATTATTAGGAGGGGGGACAGATTATGACTCGGCGGCGCATCGCTATGGCAGCGCAAGCTGGCGGCTACTGGGTGACGCCAGAATTTCATGGGGACAGAGAAGAACTTTTAAGATTTGATTCACGTGATTCCTGCGATCTGGACTGGCCTGAAATTGCCGCAATGTTCTATGGCGTTCAGGCGCTTCCAGACCTTGCCGCGGCTAGTCAGGTGGCGCAAGCATGTTATCATTCCAGCATTGGAAAGATTGAAATCTTATCCCCTCAATATGTATTGAACTTGAATGATTTGACTTGCGATGAACTATTCATAATCCAAAACGGCATGCTCGCGCCAGCGAAGCGGCAGCATGCGCTGTATTACCAGGTCTATTACCAAGAGCAGGAGTCCGGGATGGTAGATACAGTCCAATTTCTGTGCCCCACCAATGTCTGTGAAAGCGAACTGCTTGCAGCGGTCAATCAAGCCAATGCCGCCATCCCAATCGACGAGGACGAGAATCGTCTGGAGCGTATGGACGCCGTTCTTGCTCAGGCCGCGAAACAGTTGGGAGCAAAGTGGCAATACCTACGAATCGCCGGCATCATAGAAGTGCCGTAATGAACTTGGAAAGTTGAAAGCCAAGAACAGATAAGGAAGGATAAAAATGTTTATTCAAAATTTATCACCCCATCAGTCATTGGTAGGGAAAACATTCCATTTCAACGTCTCCAGTTCTTCCATTTGTTGCCTTGCGGCCCATGAGGACGCTATTTTGATTTTAACGCATGATAACGATGGGTACCCCGCCAACTATGTGGTCTGCCATCATCCTGAAGTGAATGAGCAGGGGAACCTGCAATGGGCATATGGGGAATACTTCACGATCCTAAACTACCAAACGGCCTGCCCGGCCGCCACTGCTTTTGAACAGGCTGTGCGGCGCCTGCTTCAACAGGACGATCCTGCGGAAACGTTGCTGGCCTTTCACTTCAACAGTATTGACAATGACGATCAGGAGGCATTGCTTCTTGTCCGCTGCCAGGGCGCACTGAATAGCAATCAACGCAGCCAGATCGAGGACGCCATTGCCTCCTATCTGGATGCTGTTCCTGCCTTCACCTATGAGCAGTTTATACAGGAGGTTCTTGGGTCCTTTAAGGGGCTTACATTCGAGATACTTTCCCCTTCTTATACATTCGAGGTATAAAGGGGCAACGTTAACTGTAACGAGATGGCGCTGTTTGGCGTTAACGCTAACAGCTTTTTAATTTCTATTATGGGAGCCGATGATATGGGAAACCTCGTAAGTATCCAGTTCACCTACTTTGAAGATTTGGATAGCGAAGGAAACTCAGTTAACAAACCATACCTTGGCTATCGGATTTTCGATGATTATGATGAGGATTATAACAACTGCTACGATTCTATAAAACAAATGAAATCAGATGGGCTTACACCTGAGGGCGTCTTCGACTTCATCAATCGCAGACATAACTCCTTTTCTCTTACTGCCATGGAAAGAGGCGTTATGCTAAACGGAGAATATCTGTCTCCACCCGATGAGACCCCAGACGCGTTGGCGATAATTGCAACTCGGGAAGCAAATCACACCGAAAGGCTTCACTTGAATTGATGGGGAGGGTATTATATGAGCTATTTCACTCAATGGGAACTCTATGGCAAAGACGCGCACGGCCAGCCTATCGCCTTTTCCAGTGCCGAGACTCTGCGCAGCCAGTTGGAAAAATTTTCTGACGAATGGCACACCGATGGCAACGGCGGCGAACTCATCTGTGCATTCATGACCGACTATCGCAGCGCCTATCAGAAAGTCGTCGAGGCCGTTGCCGAATTCAGCCAATCCCTGCCGGACTCCACCTTCCTGCTCGACTACAATAACACGGATTCCGATTTCCACCAGCATGTCCATATCCGCAACGGCGAGCGCGAGGAACTGGACGGTTACATTGCCTATGAACCGCCTAAGATGATCCCCTATGATTCCAGCTCCAAGCCAAGGCTGTTCATCGTATTAGAGGCTGGCAGCGTTCAGGGAGTGTTTGCAGACGGCCTTGATGCGGAGGTCACCATCGTAGACCGAGACCTCCACAAACTGGAAGGCTGTGCGCCGGGGGAAGCACGCGCCGCCGCTGTATGGGTTGAAGAAAAGCTACGCGAGTGCCGGAACATGAAAGCCCTGTATGGAAGCGCATACGGTTGATGAAACTCATCAAAACACATAAGGGATTTGGCGTGTACGAGCGCAGTGATCAGGAACTGCGCAGTGCGCTTGAGCTGGGCTGTATTTTCTCCCGCTTTGAGGTCTACCTTCCCTGCGAATCACCCGATGCGTTAGACGCCGCCGAATGGGACAGCGACAGTCTGCAGGAGTGCATCGACTTCATCGATCATTACTGGAATTGAAAGGAAGATTGCAATGAACAAGAATCAAATACGCACTGAGCTTGGTACACTCAACGCTCGAGTCCGCAGCGATCCTGATTATCCCGGTATCGATATTCGTCTGGAGCGAGATGGAAAGGAGATTCTGCTGGCGTGGGTTGAGGTAGACCAATACCAAAAGGAGCCTGTGCTGAAATTGCGGCTGTACGCGGATTGTCGTAACGATGAGCCTACGGATGACCGCGCCATCGCGCCATCTGAACTGGACGAATACTTTGCTGTCCTGGCTGATAGCGCGATAGAGCTTGTATGATCCTAAGAGACGCAAGCAAAAAGGAGGACAGGCTTATGAAATCCACGACTCGCTTTGATTCAGGAAATCCAAACCTGCGGAACATCCTTGTGAAGCTGTTCATGACGGACAACTGCATCGCGCTGCGCACTTATGACCGCATACACGGCATGCGCGGGCGCTTCCTGTTCGACCGCGACCACTTCCGCGCATGGTTTGAAGCCATTCATGAGATTGAGGATGAAGCCACGCGAGAGTATATCAAGATGTTCCACGACAAAAACTTCCGCGCCTCCGACTGCGGGCACGTAATGTCCGCGTATCGCAGCGGGCGGAACATCTGCTTTGAGGTCATATGGCTTTCGACATATGGGGATGTGGATGTGCGCGGATTCATTCAGCGCTTCGATGTGCCGTTCGCCCAAATCCGCGCCCTGCTCGATGAAAACGCGAGCATATGCCTGTTGCATCGGGAAGTTGGCGGGAGCGCGCAGATTTGTTGCAATCCATATGCCACAAAAACGATATGCAGGATATGCGGCGACAAGCTCAAGCGGCACGCTTTCAGGAAAGCCATGCGGGACTGCTTCAAATGGAAGGATGACATTGTGACGCTATCGCATGACCGACGAGACGATTTCTACTTTAATTCGGACGGCGAGTGGCCTATGAATGGGGGGCTTATCCTCCACAGCGGCAAAGTTGATACGGAACATGGCGTCTATCCGAAACTCTACTACTCGGTACATACCTGACGCGGATGGCGCAGTTGAATACATGGCGGTGGGCGCCCGAATACGCAGCCGCCGCAAAGCCCTGAAGCTCACGCAAGAACGGTTATCTCCATGACGCACCTGTACAAGCTGTATAAGATTAGCAAACCGCTTTACCGAAAAAAGGTGAGGATGCGATGCGCGTAATCTGATAATAGGAGGTATCTGCTCCCTTGCCGTGTTTGGAACACGAACCAGTTCCGTTTACTTCCGCTAGGCCAATTCGCGCAGCGCTTATAAGCCAGGCTTCCAGAAGACAGACCATCGTAAAGCTTTGCAGTAACAGATACAATTCTAAGGCACGGCGCGGTGTTGCCTGCACCCGCGGCAGTAGGCGGGTATTTCACTTGTAGATGCCCTTCGTGGGGACCTGGTTCGTCCGAAGCGGACGACCCTGTCCGCCAGAAGGCCATCTCCTTCCATCGTAAATCATTACAGGCACAGGTCATCCCCGCAAGCTGCCGCAAACACGAAATGGAGGTACGCATCATGAGTATCATGGTTAAACTCGTGCCGGACGCGGACTACGAGATTCTGCGTCAATACCTCGACGCGCCGGGCGTCGTGCTTATTCGGAAGTCAATTGCCAGAGAACTGTTCGGGAAGTGTACTGAAGATGTGGACGAACTGGAGATTGATTACGACTTTGGCGGCGAGGCTGATGTGTGGGCGGACTTCATCCGCGACGACTCCCACTACGCCGTTGAGCCTGTCCGTGATGCATTGAACACTACGCCCGACAGCTTTTGATTCTCATGCCTAGCGCAGGGTATGCAATGATATGTCCGCAATCAACAGTGAACCTGGCGTCTCCGGAGGCCCCCGCATCGGAAGCCGCAGCGCGGAACCGCCATTGCTTTCCTATCCCCGGCACAGGGATGAGACACTTGCTATGTCCGCAAAACCAGACAACCGGCTTTCGATCCGTTGAAACATCGGATCGTGCAGCCCGGCTTTACATCGTAAACGGTGTGCAGGTATGTGCAAAGCGGAACCGGCATGTCAAAGCATCTGGCGCAGGTGTTTCTATGCTACATTCGGCGCCCAATCGGCTGGGTGAGTCCTTCTGCGTCCGCTCAGGTTCCGCCTAGGCTCCACCGAGCCTCCGCTCGACTCATCCATCGATATCGTAAATCTCATGTAGCCTTGCGCGAAACCGGGTTCGGCATGGATGATCCTTCGGCGCAGAACGGCCATGTTACCTCCGCACTCACCAATTGCCTGCCTTCCCGAAGCTCCGCCAGCAGGAGCGCCCGCATCGCCTTTCGGAAACCTTCAGGCGATGCCAGGCAGCTCTGCGGCTTCGCTTCAGGGAAGGAAGGCAATATTGTAGATCTTTTTAGTCTTGCGCGATGCGAAGCCGGCATGGTCATCCCATCATCAGCACAGGTGTATGTCCGTCAGGCCTGCGTATCTCCAATCCTCGAGCTGGCTTGTAGCTGCCAGACGGCGGACAGACCGCCCTCCGGCAGCCAACGCTTGAGATGACCGCCTCATACTGGGAAACCCAGTATTCGAGGAGGTCATCCAAGCTCCGCGCCAGCTCGCGAATATCTAAGCTCTATGAAGTCATGTGCCGGGCAGGCATGACGGCAGTATTCTCCGCTAGCACAGGCGGCACAAGCGGTTAGGTTAGGCTCATATCCATCAGTTCGGCAGCTCTCTGGCGGCCTCAGGCGCCAATCGTCTCGGGAAACCCTTCGTCTCCTGGCGCCTTTCGTGCGCCATTCATGCTGCCAACATCGTAAATGGTTTGCAGTCATGTGTCAAATGAGCATACCGCCTCGACATATAGCAGGAGGTTCCTATGACCGTATACGATTTCTGATTCACGCAGCCCAGGCTTACATCCTCGGCGGCGGCAAAACGGATAAAATTCAGTTTGATCTGGCGCGCAAATCCATACAGAGCGGGAATCTGTACATTGTGCGCGACGGTCGGCTTGCGCTTCGTAAAGTGTTTCTGGGGGACGGCGCCATTTGCGAGATTTACGAATTGATTGCCTTTGACGGTGATCCGTATGCGGAAATTGAGCGCCTCTACGCCCAGTTCAAGCACTCCGTACCCAATCGGCCGGCTGAAAAAAGGCAACTTCAAAGCGCTCTCCAGCGACGCTCTGACCATACGGGAGCTGGAGGAAAACATGTCTCGCTTAACAGGCGCGGTGTGCGCTGGAGGGCTTCGACTTCAGCACGCTGGACCGGAACATCCCTGTCTGCGACCGCTTCGTGCGCTGCTTCCTGGCCTCCGGCGCGTATTTCACTCTCCGCTATCTGATTATGGCCGAGGGGCTTCGGTTAGAAAAGAACGACGATGTGAAGGAAAGCCTTGATCGCCTGTGGGATTGTACCGCCGTCTCCAGCTCTAATCCAGGCGGTGGGGCTCTGCCGCAAGGCATCCCCACCCTTTAACTATCGCAAAGGGAGGTACGTAATCATGCCCGATGTTTCCCGTGAATGTATCCGCGATACCCTGCTGCTCAAGCGCCGGTTCGGTAAGGCGGTTCCCCGCGATATTCGCCCGCTCTACAATTTAGGCGTGCAGAATCTGCGCCGTGGCCAGCTTGCGCCGCACATCGAAACCATGACCGCCAACCGCTATCTGAACAAGCACAACCTCAAGCGCGCCGCACCTGAAATCATCATTGTGGTGCGCCGCGGCATGGTTGAGGAAGTACGCTCGACCAATCGCTATACAAGCGTCGTCGTCGCCGACTACGACCTCGCCCACAACGCTCCCGACCAAGATGAGTTGCTTTGTGAGGCCGAGGAGCGCGGCAGCCAGCCCGACATGCACATTGTATACTGATGAAAGGGGTACGACACATGAAGAATCGCATTGAGCAGTACCTGTCCATCACCCAGATCGATAAAGCCTCCGCACGGAATCCCCATGGAATCACGGAAAACACCAACCAGATCAAGCTGGAAGTCTACTACTCTCTCGGCGGTGTGAATTGGATGACGGGTAAATCGTCTCCGCGTGGCTATTACCTTTCGGCGACTCCAGTTGAGCAAAGAGATGCCGGCGACGGGTGCATACTGGTCGGTACGGGGATGAGCTCCGGCATTAAGGATTGTCTGCTTGAGGTATCCCGCCAGACGGACAAGCAATTTGCCATCGCCTGCGCCCTCGCTCCCGAACGCATTCCTGCCTTGCTGGATTGGTGCCGTGATGAGTATGGCGTCACATGCGAGATGCCCGACGAATACTTTCCTGGCGCGCCGAAAGCGTCTGTGCCAAATACCACGCTTGCAAAACCTCCGCGCAAGGCGCCTCCCGCCGTGCCGGTTAAGCCCATCCGCACCCAGAAACTGTTGACCGCGGAGGTCATCCGCAAGCTGGAGGAGTACCCTTTCGGCTCACAGGACGGCAAAGGCGACAATGCCGTGGTGCTCGTCAAGTTCTTTGGCGGAGGCGCGGCAACGTGGCTCATTACCGAAGGTGAGAGACAGGAGAACGGAGATTGGCTTCTTTATGGCAAATGCACGCTCGGCTATGAATGGGAATGGGGTACGGTTCTCTATTCCGAGTTAGAAAACCTCAAGTTTCCGCCCTTTGGGCTGGGCGTCGAGCGCGACATGTACCTTGCGAGCGGCACGAAGGTAGGTGATTTGGCAGTATGAAAAAGGAATATTACTATCTGCCAACTGACTCCTATGGCCAGCCCACCGGCCTTGTACAGCCGGTGATGCTGACGGAGGAAGAGTTTGAACAGCTCCGTGAACGCTGTTGGGTTTACGAAAGCTATTCGACCGCGCTTCTTCGGGCTATGGATTGAATGTATACAAGGAAAGGGGCGAGGCTCATGTCCAAGGCTAAGTACACAATTATTCCCGGCGGAACGAAGGAACTTTTCTATCCCAACAGCAGCATCGATCCGCGCTGTGTCGGCCATCTGCGGGGCGATTTCGGAAATGGCCATGAATTCTGGACGACATGGTGGCCGCACAACGAAGACCGCTTTAATACGCAGGCATTCAAGGACGACTTCCATCCGCTTGTGGACGCGCTGCGCAAGAATTTGCTCAAAGACCGCGCCGGCATGTACAAGTATATCGCGGATCATCCCGCTCAACCGTTGTCCGACGACTCGCCCCGCGCCTATGGTTATCATGTGCTGACAGAGCGATATGCCTACTACATTCGCTGTACGCCGGAGCGCGGCAACTACGACTTCTACATCTATTGTTATCTTCGAGAGGGGACGAATGATGAGTAAACAGACGTATGGCGTGTTCTTTGTGCGCCACGGCTATGCTGAAATCGAGGCGGAGTCGGCGGAAGATGCCATGAAACTGGCGAATGAAACCATTTCCGCCGACAAGGTGAGCTGGGACGACGACTGGTCCTGCACGGACGCGCAGCCTTTGAAGGAAATGTGGCCATGAAGTACGCGGCTTATGACAAGCCCTCGAAAAAGGGCAGGAAATAGATTGCTCAACGGCGGCGCGTGTCGTGGGGCGCAATCAACCTCGTGACCCGTAAGACCATGAACTCAAGGGCATACAGCCGTGCCGCCGAAAAGCGCAAGCGGCATGATTAACGAGGAGGATCCATTATGGCGAATTACTACGGCTATACCCGAACCAATCATTTTTCTGTCACCGATCCCGAGAAACTCAAGGACATCGTAGATCGCATCCGTTGGAGCGAGGGCGATATCGCCTTCTTTTCCGAAGAAAACGGCAAGTATTGTTTCGGCGCTTACGACACGATCATGGGACTATCCATGAAAAAGGATCGTACGGCGCAGGTCGCTGATGCGGAAGAAGATGCGTATGACGAGGACGAGGATTACAACGACGACAAAGAACGTAACGCAGACATGGTTTATGACGCCCTACAGGAAATAGTCGCGCCGGATGACGCCATCATCATTACAGAGGTTGGTCATGAAAAACTGCGTTATCTCAAGGGCCATGCGCTCGTTATCACAAAAGACGAGATAGCGTATATCAATCTGCATGACGCAGCCATCGATAAGGCGCGCGCTTTGCTGTCCAACGATCAATACACCACCCAGAACGAGTATTAAGGTGTACGGCTGTTTTGAAGGCGACCTGCTTCCATTGACGCAAAATGAAGAAGTCGCGTAACCCGCAGCGGAAAGGAAATCAATATGTGGAAATACATGAATATAGAGATCAATCCTGACGAATTGCCCACTCAGCAGGAGCTGCTGGAACGTCTCGATGGCGGAACAGATGCGGACCTTGCCAAACTGCGCGAAGAACACTATGCCAAGTATGGCGTAGAGCTCATTTGGCGCTACCCGATTAGTGAAGGCGCCTCTGCCGGCGGGTTTATTCTTCCGGTTCGCGAGGGGATCTTGTGGATTCCTTATGATACGATGATGGAAGACTTAGGCGAAGTCCTTATTTTAGAGGATGCACAATTGTTAGATGCTGAGACTTGTATCGCCATGGCGGATGATTTTCAAAGCTTTGCAAACGCCCTTTGTGACGTTCTGCGTGAAGCAGCGGCCATCTGCGAAGAATTTCACTGCGGGGGCGAACACATTGAAAACTCTGTACTTTGAGGGTGCGGGCTGCGTTCCCCGTTCTGATCTTGAAAACAGCGCGTTTATTATTTCTACCATTTAATGCGATAAATCCCTGAAATTCTGCAAGCCCACAGTAACTGAAGATGCTACATGTACAACCCTTTGACATGGTAAAACGATGCCGGCGAGATCCAAACTCGCGCCACCAAGCTTACTCTGGCCAGACGGCTGAATGAAATGGGAAATGGTACTGCAGCCAGATGAACCGGGTGAAACGCCGACTGCCCGTACCGTCACGCCCAACCAGTTCGATCGCCCGCTCGTCGTCTTGATCGACAACGCCGTGGACGCGGACAAAGCGGAGGTTGTGGCCGAAGCCGTATGCAATGTACCGGAGCTGGAGACGCCAAGGAATCGCCTCAAGACGGTGGGTAAATATGAGAACACACAACGCCCAAATCCGCAGCAATCCTGATTATCCCGGTATTGATATTCGGCTGGAGCGCGAAGGCAAAGAGATACCGTTGGCGTGGTTTGAGGTAGATCAATGTCTTCCTCGGTCCGAAAGTAACCTACGGCGATGGGAGGTGAAATGATGGCGCAGTGGATTTTGACCGACGATGACTCCAGGCAGCACGTCCGCAAGCAGGCCGACAAACAATACGATATCATTGATAGCGTCGCTTTCCCAGATGGACACGGCTTTGTGTCGCGCAGGACGATCAACCTGGGCGACTACGACCTGGATGAGGATTTCTGCCGGAGCTATCTCCGCCCCTACGACTACGACAGCCCGGAGGATGTAATCGCCCAGTACGGCGCTTCCGGCTGGCAGATTATCGCGGAGTGCATTGCCGAAACGGAAATCTGGGAGCGCGGATGCACCGTTTTTGAGGGCACGCACAGGCAATGCCTACGTTACATCGACGAATTGGTGAGGAGGGAAAATCTTGAAGATTAAGCTACCGGTGACCTGGGAAATGTGTGGCATCGTGGAAGTCGAAGCCGAAGACGCGGTAGACGCCGTTCATATAGCCAAGGAAACTGACTTGTTGGACCATACGCCTCTGCCCGAGGGCACATATGTGGACGGCTCTTTCGCCCTGACCTCAGACGAGGTTGATTTTGTCGAGTTCTATCAAAACAGGAGGGAAAATTGCCATGCCTAACATTGTTCAGCTAAGCGAGACACCCATTCCGCAGGAGGACAAGCTCACCCCCGACTTTTTTGACTTCGAGGATCTGATTATGCGAGAAGTCGCTGATTATGTGCAGGAGGACTCCGATCCCGAAGAAACCATACGTGCCTTCCAGCGTGAGTTGTTGACGGGGAATCCCTGCGCCGAGCCCTTTCATGAGCAGGAGGAACGAGGCATGTGGTTCCGCAAGGGCTATCAGGAGGCGTACTTCCGCAGGGCACAAGCGGCCTTTGTGCGGCTGGCCGGTAAACTGGCCCGGGAAACTACTCTGGACGGCTTTATCCGCGACAAACCGGAGGGCGATCTGTTCGCGCTCCGGGAAGCTTACAACGAGCGATATGGCTGGTATGTCTACTACGATTCCATGACCATGACCCTGGACGACTTCATGCGCCATCATGCTAAGCCGAACGTGCGCTATTACTACGGCGGCACGGTCTACTATCACGCCTAAGAGCAGTTGGAAAAGTATGGCTATGAATTGATCTGGCATTACCCTATCAGCGTCGCATCTACTTATTGGGGAAAACTACACTGTTTTAAGAGGGGTATCCCAATGAAAGAATTTACCTTCGAAGTGCGAGAAATACTGACTTATACCGCTTATGTCGAGGCAAACGACATGGAAGAAGCCCACGCTAAGCTTGAAGAACGGTATGCAGCAGGCGAATTTCCCTCCCATTACACGGAAGATGTGGAGTTCGAGTACAAGGACTCGGTCGAGCTTGACGTCCACACGAAATGACCTGCGCATGGGAAGCCGTCCCCAAGGCCGCGGACGGAGCCGTAGTTTATATGGCGCAGTGAGATGCCGGCGAATACAGCCATGAGCAAATTCCGTTATCCTCGCTCTATGCCCTGAACGGCTATATGGTCACGCACGGAGATTATGTCCGCTTCTGCCCCTTTGAGGGCGACGAAACGCTCTGCCGCAAGGCGGATATATGTCATGCCTATGAACTGCGGCTGATCGACGCGTGTAGCGATGGAGCCAGCGGCTGGACATGGAACAAAAGCTGTCATCTTCGGGACGTTCACATTGCAGAAGATAATGAAGCGGAATTCCTGCTTGGATTGGTCGCAGCATCCGCTAGGCATTGGCAACGGTCTGTACGAACTGCAAGAAGCCGAAAGCGGCCGCCCGCTGTTCGCGATACTGATAATTATGAAGGAGGAGCGCCCGTGAACGCAACGCTTATCGTCAGTCAGGAACACAACGGTTTGGAACTCTACTTTCCCGAGAAGCCCGCGCAAACGGTGCTTGACACGCTCAGCGCGGCGAAGTGGCGCTATCATCGCGTAAAGAAGTGCTGGTATGCCAGGAATAACGCCGTCAACCAAGCGATCGCGGCCAAATTCACCGGAATGAACGCCCCGGAGGAGGACATCACTCCCGAATCCGAGGCGTTTTTCCCGCCCTATGACAGCGTAGGCGGCGTCCCGGTCTACAAATCCTCGAACATATCTCGATGGGACTATAGCGGTAATGACGGGTACTTTGCGGATATCAAGGCTTACATCAGCGTGCGCCCGAACCGCGTCACTATCCACGACCTTAGCGACGCGCTCACGCCGGGCAAAGAATGCGAACGGCTCGTGATTGAGGCGGAGGATGATTGCAGCCCCACGCCGGTATGCGCAGGGCTGGATACCTTTCGCGATGTCTACGACAAATTCTTCGTCCGCCGCGAGCAGCCCAATATCGCCTGTCACGTCTACTCCAGCATGCGCAAGGCTATGCGGGTATTCACTCCCTTCAAGCGCTTCTCACCGATCAAGACGCCGGCCAAGTGGACGATTCCCCATATATGGAAGGCAATTCTCGCGGGACAGATCTATCAAGGGAATTGTGACGGGCGTTATACGGACGATTATGCCTATGACGCCGCGGTTCATTTCCGTGAAGGCGTAGGGATTCACTTGCCGTCGTTCGCCAAGCAACTGATCGAAGATTCCTCCGGTTGGCGCGTGTATCCCGATAAAGTCAAAGGCGATCATGCTCAGCTTTCTGTAGATTGCTGCTCCTTCGACATGAACACGCTTTATTTCGACCAAGCATGCGATTTGAAGGAGAGCGAACACCGCCGTAACGAGCGGGAATCTGAACGCCAACAACATAACGCCGATCTGGAATCGCGATTGCTGTCCTTCGACGAAGTAGACGCGATCACCACGGAAGGCTTGTTGTTCGATGTGAAGCTGCTCGAAATGAATGACAACACCGGCCGCTATGAAGTGAAGCCCAAGCTTATGCTACGCAAGAATCTGCTGTATAACGGGCAATTGAATCATGACGTGATCGCCGTCACGCCACACGTGATCGCCAATGACGGCTTGTTTGAATTGAGCTGCAGCGCTGCGCTGATGGAAGACGAGCGCGTCATGCTCACCTGCGATGATTACGTCGTGAGCGGCCGAGCGTTACGGGAACTTTTCTCCAATCCGGAAACCGCCGAACAGATCACAAACATCAAAACGCACCGGGAGACATGGGCACAACTTCGGGATAACCTTGTGAGCTGGTGCGACGGGCGCGTTCAAAGTTTATTCGCCCCTATCCCGCGAGAAAGATTTATTCGGTCGCTTGCCCGATTGGATGCGGAAAGAACAAGAATTGACAACTGCAAAGGAGAAATCGCTCATGCTTGACACGCTTGAAATGGAACTTGGCTCTTTTGAGGTCGTATCCGGTCAACTTATCATCTCAGATCCCTGCTATAAACGAGGAATTTGGTGCGCCGGCACGCTTGAAAACGTGCGAAACGGAGAATGGAACGCCAAAGTCGCTTACGAGAAAGCTTAACGATGCGGTTACGCGCCATAGTCAGGATGTGGCAAGCTATGACCGCGCTGCTATACTGAAATCAGTAGGTTACAGTGTCCTGAAGATGCCCAATGTCACATGGAACTATCTAAACACAACCGTCGCGTGAGGAATATTATGATTGAGCAACAGACGCTATACCACGACACCTATTTTTATATTGAATCGGGATACGTGTGGGGGCAGGGGCATATGGCCGCTCAAAGCGAGGTTTTCAAAGATGAGGTTCGGCATATCTTTGAGGCAGACGGCTGGACAGTCCAAGCCGGCGATAAAGGTTCGGCTATGACCGCGGAAAAAGATAAGCAATCCCTATACCTGCATCCCATGCACTTTTCAGGTCCAGTGCTTGATTCACAGGTGGAACACATCCGACGCCTACTCAATAAAGCAAAAACCTTTCAGCTTAGGTATGTCAGTCAGTTTCAACCAATGTATGACTGGACGCTTGAAGAGTACAAAGCGTACTTGCAAAAACAGCAGGAGGAAATTTCAAATGCCCTGCTGACCGCGTTTCAAACCAAGCGCAAAAATCTTTATATCTCAAATCATGCGGATGTTATTTATAACGTATCGAGGCGTTTTCAGTTGAATATCATTAACGAACAAAGAAATGAACTAGCTTGGAGCTATACGTCGGAAGTATTCAATTGGTTGGTTGAGTCCGGACAGATTATCGCCGCAAAAACCAGGCGCGGTGACGGCTACCGAACCGCCAAGCCCGAAGAGCGTACAGCCGGCCTGATTGATTAGGCCGAATACCATAAAAAATATTTTGCGAGGGGGAAATCAAGATGCGGATATCGAATGGTGGTAAAGCAGGATTTTATTAAAAATGAAGCATTGAAGTCGTATTGAATCGCCATATCCGAGGTGATTTTGGCGGGAATGGAGATGAGTATGGGGTTGCATTCTTTGAGTATTCAAATTCTAAAACCTTTTGGCATGGCCAGAAATCTCAAGGGAATGCGCGCGTACTCGGTCGTTTGCAGGGCCTGGAATGGACAATCCTGGTTTGCGGTTTTTATACCGAATTAAAAAACGCGGTCTAATTTATTCACTGCACCCCCGTTATGGAACATTCTATATCTATATTTATTAGAAGGGAGCCGAAGACCAGACGCATGAGCGAGAATATTGATCTAAACATTACAAGTATTGAAAAAATCAAAACAATGAGGCCTGGCATCTATGCATGCAAAACAATCCACAACGAACCCGCGATTATCAAAGTAAGTAAATCAGATCCGATCGTTAAACTGGAAGCCGTTCAAAGGGACGGAACTGTCCGCGTATGCGAATACTACGCGGATGGAACGTCTCGGGAACATATCAGGCCTAAAGACCTGGAAATCTAAACGCAATGACGATCACCCGGCAGCCCAAGCAAGGCTGCCGGGCCTTTTTTATGAAAAGGGGCGGACAGATGAGCTATTCGTTGCATATCAGTCCAGGCAACCGAAAGATGGGCGCTATCCCATCGTTTTCCCTTCCGTCAGGCGAGTCCTGCTCTAAGGCAGCCTGCGCAACCTGCTATAAAAGCTGTTATTTCCGACGCCATGTGGAGCGGCGGTATAAAGCCGCACGCCAAAACTGTCAGGAAAACTTCATCTTTGCAAAAAAAGATCCGCGGGGGCTTGAGCGTGCGCTGAACTGGTATTTTGACAACCCCAGCGCGCCGCGCCTTTTTCGTATACATGTAGGGGGTGATTTTTACTCTAAAGCATATTTCGAGCTATGGCTCCGGGTCGTACGCAAGCACCCTCAAACAAGGTTCCTTGCCTTTACCAAGCAATTTGATACCATTGCGCCCTATGTATCGCGCCTGCCAAAAAATTTCGCGCTGGTGCTTTCCGCCTGGCCAGGTTCTCCGCTGCCGGATAATCTGGCGCGAAAATTACCTGTGGCATGGATGCAGGACGGCACGGAGGATCGTGTGCCGCCTGACGCTATCTCATGCGGCGGGCAGTGCGCGTCATGCGGCCGCTGCTGGACGCTGGACGGCAGGCACGTGGTTTTTCAAAAGCATTGACTGGAAGCGGGGGTGATCAATCATGGCGCTTTATGGCGTCGCGTATATCGACAGCAAAGAAAAGGATCCCCGGGACCGCTTTTTCCTTAAATTATATTCAACGCCCGCAGGACAGCAGGAAGAGCTGAACGCGTCGCTGAAGCGCGCGGGGATCAAGCGGAAAACGTATGACCGGGCAATGGAAAGCGGGGGAGATACGCTCTCGCTTGCACGGCAAGGCGGCCGCTATCTATATTCCTTTACCTGCGAACTAGGGTCCGTCCCGAACGGCTCCCGGCTTAAAAAAGGCCCGCCGCCTGCGCTTGATACCATGGAGGCGCAGATGGTATACATCCTGCGCAAGCGTGCGCTGGAAACGCAGGGTGTATACCATAAGCGGGTTCTCCGGTGCATGGCTTCCCTGATCGAAAATTATTCCCGATATGGAGAGGAGGACCCCGTTGGCACAGTGCTGGAGATGACCGACTATCTGTCTAAAAAGCATAGCTCGCAGCCTTTTCGCAAGGCGTTTCAGGCTGGTCGAACCACCCTTTCCCGCTGTGTCCGGCAATATGAAAAAGGCGTCCGCCTTGAAGGCGACCCTATGTATGGGAAGGGAGGAAAACGATATTGACTGATACGCCGAAAGCATACCACTATGTGGCTGTTCAGGACAGCGAGAAGCATCCCATAGAGCAGGTGACCCTCCACTTCTTTGAAACCGACAAGCAGGCCACGGCGTTCCTGACCGGAGTTTTAGCCGGCTATGGCGTTCCTTACGAGGTATGGCGCGCGCTGCATGGCATTCAGGCTGAGGAGGCCTTGCCCTATATGCGCCAAGGCGTCTGTATTCACAAAGCGGCGGCCTTTCTGGACAAACCCGTTTCCGCATTTTGAACCCAGTGTGAAGCGTCGGCATTTATTCCGCGTGAAAGTGATTCCAAATGGGCCCTTATCGCCGTCCTCCCGTTGGGAGGGATGAAAAGAATGGTTTATGCGGTACCCAAAGGCCGCCGCAATGGCGAACCTGTCTGGCATGTGTACATTCTGGACGGCAAGGGCTTGAATCAATCACGGGCGTTCCGCAGGTTCGCCCGGCTGTATAAGGATCATCTGGTGATTCATGAGGATCCCGCGTCCTTTCAGGAAAGGCTGCGGGAGTCGCGGATGGAAAACCTCTGGCCGGCATATCATGCGTTGGAACGTCAATTTGCAGCATGCACGGGCGGCAAACGCTGCTCCAGCCAATGCGGACAGACAGCCGTTGCGGCCTGCGCCCTGCGAAGGGAATACAGTGCCTCCGCGCCTGCTTATTCGCAATTGGCGCTGCTCAGATCATCA
>DBGEOK010000076.1:0-20909 GCA_048370855.1 Candidatus Limiplasma sp.
TTTTAAAGGGATTGAAGGGTCTGTGCGATGGCGTCCAAAAAGCCGTCGCTGGTCAGAACGGCGGCGTCACCCTCAAAAAGCGGCGCCAAGTCCTTGGTCATTTGACCGCTTTCGATGGTTTTGAGCGTCGCCGACTCCAGCCTGCCGGCAAAGGCCCGCAGTTCATCCAGACCGTCCAGCTCTCCGCGCTTGCGCAGCGCTCCGGTCCAGGCAAAAATGGTGGCCACGGGGTTGGTGCTGGTTTCCAAGCCCTTTAAATGCTGATAATAATGACGCGTAACGGTGCCGTGCGCCGCCTCGTATTCAAACTGGCCGTTGGGGGAGACCAGCACGCTGGTCATCATGGCCAGGCTGCCGAAGGCGGTGGCGATCATATCGCTCATGACGTCTCCGTCATAATTTTTAAGCGCCCAGATAAAGCCTCCCTCGCTGCGGATAACGCGGGCCACCGCGTCGTCGATCAAGGTATAAAAATATTCGATACCCGCGTCCTCGAACGCCTGCCTGTACTCCGCTTCGTACAGCTCCGCAAAAACGTCCTTAAAGCGGTGATCGTACGTTTTGGAGATGGTGTCCTTTGTGGAAAACCACAGGTCCTGCCCGGTGGCGAGCGCGTATTGGAAGCAGGAGCGCGCGAAGGAGGCGATGCTCTTGTCCGTATTGTGCAGACCCTGGATGATGCCGCCGCCGTCAAAATCCAGGATGGTCCGCCGGATCTGCGCGCCGCCTGAGGGCGTGAAGCACAGCTCCGCCCGGCCCGGCCCCGGCACGCGGAGCTCGGTGTTTTTATACACGTCGCCATACGCGTGACGGGCGATGGTAATAGGCTTTTTCCAACTGCGCACACAGGGGGATACGCCCTTGACCACGATGGGCGCGCGAAACACCGTGCCGTCCAGTATCGCGCGGATGGTGGCGTTGGGACTTTTCCACATCTGCTTGAGCTTGTATTCCTCCACTCGCTGGGCGTTGGGGGTGATGGTGGCGCACTTGACCGCCACCCCAAGGCGGAGCGTCGCCTCCGCGCTGTCGATGGTCACGCGGTCATCCGTTTCGTCGCGCTTGGAAAGGCCAAGGTCGTAGTACTCGGTTTTCAGGTCCACATAGGGCAGGAGCAGCTTGTCCTTGATTTTTTGCCAGAGGATGCGCGTCATCTCGTCGCCGTCCATTTCCACGAGCGGCGTCGTCATTGTAATTCGTGCCATCAGTTCCCATCCTTTGCCGATGATAATGCCATGCGATACATTTTATTGTATCGGCTTTCGTTACTGTTTGCAAGACGCCGTACAGCAAAAGTACAAAAAGGAAAGCGCGGTAAAAAAACCTGCTCAAAAAGTTGGTATGCAACCGGGATGTAACCGATCGATCGTATAATGAAATTGTAGAATGGCTGAAGAAGAAAGATTGGACCGTTGCTCGCCGCACGGCGGGCAGAAAGAACCGGAGGAATATGGCAATGAAGAACATGCTCAAAAAATTAGCCGCCCTGACCGTCGCAACTCTGCTGCTGATCGGCTGCGGCGTGGCTTCTCTTGCTGAGGAGATAGAAACGTCGCCCGTCGTCGAGGTCACGGCGGCGCCCGAAACCATCGCGCCTGCGACGCCCAAGGCAGAGCCTGCGGCTGCCACGACCGAAACCGCCGCTCCCGCGGTACAGACGCCCGCGCCCAAGGCCGAGGAAAAGCCCGCGCAAACCGAAGCCCCCAAGGCCGAGACGACGGCCGCACCTGAGAAGGCGGAGCCGAGCGCGGAACCGTCCGCCACGCCGGAGGCGGACCCGAGCGAAGAGCCCGAGAGGGAGACGACCGCGAAACCGACCGCCGCGCCCGAGGCCGACCCGACCGCGGAACCGACCGCCACGCCTGAGGCCGACCCGACCGCCGAGCCATCCGCCATGCCGGAGGCCGACCCGACCGCAGAGCCTTCCGCCGCGCCCGAAGCGGATCCGACCATCGAGCCAACGCCCGAGCCGACCGCCGAGCCCGAGGCCACGGAAATTCCCGCGCCCTTTGCCGGCACGGTGGAAATGCGCGTCATCGGCGCTGAGAACGGTTTTTCCATCGGCGATACGGTGACCATGGAAGCGGTTTTAACCGGCTTTGAGAACGTAGCGTACACCCTTTGCTGGGAATGCAGCGAGGATGGCGAGATATGGAGCTCCGCGCCCGGAGCTAACGCCGGCATGAGCTACGCCTTCACCCTGAGCGAGGACAACGCGGGCATGTTGTGGCGCGTAAGCGCGACGGTGGCTGAATAAAAAATGATATGGCGAGAGGGTGTCGGGCGTTGCGCTCGGCACTCTTTGGCCTTTGAACCGTTTTACCAAGGCAAAGCCAGGGAAGCGATGGAGGCGAAATGGCATGAAAAAGAGCTTGAGGAAAGCGATGGCGTGGCTGCTGATGGCGGTGCTGACGACGGTTGGCACGCCGTTTAACGCCGCGCTGTCTGACACCACGATTTCCAGCGGAGAGGTACAAATCGGCGCATCGCCAAAGGCGGCGGGAAGCGCGTTCTTCTATCGCAACCTGGAAGCCGCGGACGAGGAACGCGCGGAAGTCGCGCTGTCCTATCAAAAAAATCAAACGGTTTGCGCCGTTCCCGGCATTGACGCGTGCGGCTTCGCCGCGCCGGAGGGACGCGCGTTCAAGGAATGGAACACGAAACGCGACGGCAGCGGCCGCGCCTGCGCTCCGGGGGATACCGTCCAGGTAAAAAAGGGCGACGCGTTCTACGCGATTTGGACGGCCCAGGCGTCGGCTCCGGAAAACTCCGCTCCCACAGTGACCTATTGGTTAAACGGAGCGTCCGTGACGGAGTCTGCCGTTGCGTCCGAAGACGGCTATATGATTACCGTCAAAACCCCGGAGGAGCTGGGGCTCGCCGTGCCGGAGGGGCAGCGCTTCACCGGCTGGAGCGGTACGGGCGGCAGCGCCTTCGATAGCGGCGTCGCCATTTTCCTCGGCGCGGATCTCGTGCTGACGGCCGGGCTGGCCGCGGCGCCGGTCGTCCGATTCAAGGCCAACTGGGCCGCCGGAACGTACAGCGGCAGCCAGCCGGCGGACGTTCTGCGGCATGCCGCTTTTGCCGGCGGCAGCTATGTGTTCACAGCGCCAAGCGCGGAGGAGCTTGGTTTTTCCGCGCGTGGCGAACGCTACCTGTTCGCCGGCTGGTCCGACCTTGCCAGCGGGAGGGGAGACAACTATGTCGCGGGCAGCCAGATCACGCTGGATGGGTCCGGGGAGGTCACGTATTACGCGATATGGGTGGATACCCAGGCCGCCGAGACGGAAACCGCTTCCTTCTACATCCGTCTGGACGGCACGATGCCGCACGAGCCCTCGTATTATCCGGCTTCCCAGTATTCCGGCGGCATCGCCATTGCCGGAGCGCTCAGGCAACTGGCGGCTGTGAACAACAGCATATCCGCTGTCTACTCCAACCTGGCCAAAATGCCGACCGACGCGCAGATCAAAGGGGTGGTCAACGGCTATGATCCCAGCGTTCAAGAGGTCGTCTGGTATGTCATCAAATACGACGCCTCCGACGGCTGGCATGTGGACGGCGTATTGCGCGATAAAAATGCTTACAGCGTCAATTATCACGCCAACGGGGGCGTGGAGAACACCATGCCCGCGACCGTCAAGTACGCCCAAGGGCAGACGGTGCAGGTTCGGTTCTCCTTCCAGGATCAAAACGGCGCGACCGTTCGGCCGACACGCTATGGCTACACGTTTGTGGGCTGGTCGGCCTCGCCGTCCGGCACGGCTCTTTATCGGGAGGGCGGCGCCGAAACCTTTGTGATGCCGGACCGGGACGTGGACTTATACGCGGTATGGCGCAAGCGGACCGACGTGCCCTACGCGGTGGAGCATTACCTCCAGCAGTCCGGCGGTTATCTGCTGGAGGCGAGGCGGGAAGCGTTTGGCACCCTGGGCGAGGCGGTATCCATCGCGGCTTGCGTTGAAAACTTTGACGGCTTCGCGTTTGTGCGAAGCGATCCGGAGGGGGAAACCGCCGAAATCACCGTAGACGACGAGGGAAACGGCAACCTGGTCATCAAGCTGTATTACGACGCGCCCGCTTACAGCGTAACCTACCGCTACCTGAACAGCGTTCCCGGCGCAAGCGCGCTGCCTGTCCGGGTGTCCTACATGGAGGGCACGGAAGTGACGGTGGCGCCCAACGCAACCGCTCCCAACCACACCTTCAGCGGTTGGAGCACGGCGGACGCGGAAATCATCGGCGGCAAGCTGACAATGCCTGACCATAATGTGACGATTATCGGCAGCTTCCTTCCGCGCCAATCTACGCTGACGGTGGAGCACTACCTGGAGAATCTGGACGGAAGCTACCCGACGGAGCCTAACGAGCGGGAGACGCCCGAGGCGACGACGGGAAGCCTCGTAACCCCGAGTAATTATCAGAAGCCGTTTACGGGCTTTGCCTACGACCACAGCGACCCGGCGGGCGAGGTAACGGTATCCGGGGACGGCACGACGGTGCTGAAGCTGTATTACACGCGGGAGAGCCACAGCGTAAGCTACCGCTACGAAGGCTTTGTGCCGACGGGAGCGGAGGCCGCGCCGGCGACGCAGAGCTATGGATACGGCGCGAACGTTGCGGTGGAAGCGGAGCCCGCGCAGGTTCCCGGCTATGCCTTCAGCGGCTGGGCCATCGAGACGCCCGCGGGGCTGACGGTAACAAACGGAAGCTTCGCCATGCCGGAAGAAGACGTGACGCTGGTGGGAAGCTTTACCGCGACGAACGTGTTCCTGACGGTGGAGCACTACCTGGAGAACCTGGACGGAAGCTACCCGACGGAGCCTAACGAGCGGGAGACGCCCGAGGCGACGACGGGAAGCAGCGTGACGCCGAGCGACTATCAGAAGCCGTTTACGGGCTTTGCCTACGACCACAGCGACCCGGCGGGCGAGGCGACGGTATCCGGGGACGGAACGACAGTGCTGAAGCTGTATTACGCGCGGGAGAGCCACAGCATAAGCTACCGCTACGAAGGCGACGTGCCGACAGGAGCGACACCGGCGCCGACAGCGCAAAATCACGCATACGGCGCGAACGTGGCCGTGGAAGCGGAGCCCGCGCGGGTTCCCGGCTACGCCTTCAGCGGCTGGGCCATCGAGACGCCCGCGGGGCTGACGGTAACGAACGGCAGCTTCGCCATGCCGGCGGGAGACGTAACGCTGGTGGGAAGCTTTACGCATAAACGTTTCCACGTTCTTTACCAATACGACGGAACCGAGCCGGCGGGCGCTATGCCGCCTGTTGACGCAAACACCTACTTTTATGGGGATTCCGTGACCGCGCTGGAGCCCGCCAAACAGACCGGTTTCCTTTTCCTGGGTTGGACGACCGCGGACGCGGCGCTGTCCGGCAACGGCACGCTCATCATGCCGGAAAAGGATGTAACGCTTGTGGGCAGTTGGATATCCCTGGCGGGATGGAGCGTGGACGCGATCGACGAGGTATACGACGGCGCGCCCTATGCGCTTCATCTCACCGCGCCGGGCAAGCCATCGGGCTGTGTGGCGGAAAAGAGCGCCGACGGAGTGAACTGGACCCCATTGAGCGATGAATATGTGGACGCGACCGATGTGCAGCGCGTGACGGTGCGCGTGACGCTGGCAGGCGCGACCATTTGGACGGCGGAAACCACGGTTCGCATTGCGAAGAGGCCGATTCAGATTCCGCTGCCCACGGATTCCCGGACCTATAACGGCGCTTATCAGACCCTCACGGTAGACGCCTCCGCGATCGGCGCTGCGCTTGCTTATGACGCCGCAAATCCGGATCGAAACCTGGCGCCCGGCCAAACGCTTGACGCTATCCGCCTGAGCGCCTATTGGGAGGACGGCCAGGAACGCGCGCAGAACATCCGCAAGAATACCGGTCGCTGGCCGGTGAGCGGCATCAGCGCTACAATCCTTGCAAACGGACAGGATGTGACGGCAAATTACGACGTAACCATTCTGGACGGAACCTTTACCATCACGGCCAGGCAGGGCCTGGTCACGGTCGGGGAAAAGCATGTGCTGTACTCCGGCGCGGGCCAGAGCTTTAACGCCGCCGTGCGCGTGGAGGGCGTGAACGGGGCGGATCTTTCCGGCAATGTCGGGCTGTCCTACCGGTTCGAGGGAAGGGACTATGCCAGCCTGGCCCAGGTTCCCCTTCCGGCGGACGCGGGGGAGTATCTGCTGACGGTGCTGGTGAACGACCCTTCGGGCAATTATACGTTTGATCCCGACGGCTATCCGTCGCTGCTGAAAATCTATCCTATCCCGGTTGTGCTGACGCCTGAAAGCGTGACGGCAGTATATGACGGGGCCGCGAAGGGCTGCGTCGCCTTTACGGCTGAGCCGGATGGCGATACCGTCAGCGTAAACGGCAACGGGGTTCTCAACCCTGGGCTTTTGGCCGGGCATGCCGTAACGGGCTATACGCCCGTGAACAACGAGCGGGTAGACGCGGGCGTCTATCCGGACGCCGGTATGGCGGACGCGGTGATCCTTGACGCGGGCGGGTCGGCGGTGACGCGGAATTATCAAATTCGATATGCCACAGGAACCATTACCATCGAGAAGCGCCCCTTGCGCGTTCTGGTTTCAAACGCCTCGAAGGTGTACGACGGCCTTTCCCTGACGGTTGGCATGGGCGCGGACGCCAAGCTGGACGCGGTCAACCTCGGCCTGGCCCCTGGGCATACCCTCTCCGGCACGCTGACCGGCAATACGATAACGGACGTCGGAAGCAGCGTCTCCACGGTGGATACGCTCGTGGTAAGCGACGGAGCGGGCGAGGAGGTTACCAGGAACTATCGCTTGACAACCGTGGACGGTTCCGTTACCATTGAGCCAAGGCCCATACGCGTGATCGCCGGCACGGCCAGCCGCGTGTACGACGGCACGCCGCTGGATGTGCCGGGGCAGGTAGACCCCTCGATGGATATGGACAATCTGGGCCTGGCTCCCGGGCATGCCGCCGCGATAACCCTTGCCGGCGGCGGGCGTGTGAACGCGGGCGCGAGCGCAGTCAGCGTGTCCGCGTTCCAGGTGCTGGACGCACAGGGGCGGGAGGTCACAGCGAACTACATCCCCTCCTATGTGGACGGAAGCGTTACCGTCACGCCGCGTCCGATCCGGCTGATGATCGGCAGCGCGCAGAAGGCGTATGACGGCAGGCCGCTGAACGTCGGATGGGCCGTAGACGCCGCGCTGGACAACGCAAACGCGGGAGCCGTGCCGGGGGAAACCGTGCAGGCGAGCCTGAACGACGCGTCCCGTACCAACGTAGGCAGCAACGCCGTAACGCTGGGGGCATTCTCCGTTACGAATAGCCGCGGAGAGGCGACCACCGGCAACTACGCGCTGACCGTGGTTGATGGACGGCTGGTTATCACTCCGGCAACGGCCTCCTATACCATTCGCTATTACTACGATGGCGAGCTTGACCCCGGCGCGACGGAAACGGGCAGCGGCGTCATCGGCGGGCTGGTATCCGGTTATCCCTCCAAGGTAAGGCCGGGGATGCGGCTCGACAGCGTAACCGGCATGCCGCTGGCGCTGTCCGCGGATGCCGGAAGCAACGTCATCAGCGTTTATTATGTTTCGCGCCCCAGAACGGTGCTGATTACCGAGCTGGAAACGCCATTGGCCGGCAGTATGGCCGGGGCGAACGTGGGCGACTGTATAGAATAGAAATCAGCAAGCAACCCGGCGGGGGAGGAGGCGAATACGCGCCGACTCCCCCGCCTATATGGGAGGATGGTATCTATGAAAAAACTGCTCTTGACGCTGCTCGTGCTGTGCATGCTGCTTCCCGCCGCGGCGCAGGCGCAGGCGGCCGCGCCCGCGTCGCTGACCATAGGCTCCCCGACGGAACTGAGCGGCAGCTTTTATTCTGATCTGTGGGGCAACAATACCTCAGATATGGACGTGCGCGGCCTCATTCATGGCTACGCGACCGTGGCATGGCAGCTCGAGGGAAACTACGCCGTGAACGAGACGGCGCTCGAGGGCTTTGAAACCGCCTTGGACGCGAACGGGAACAAGATTTATACCTTTACGCTGAATCCCAACCTAAAGTGGAATAACGGGCAGCCCGTCACCGCGCGGGATTACGTGTTCACCGTACTGCTGCAATCCAGCCCCGAGCTTGCCGCTCTGGGCGCGAGCAACATGGGCTACGCCCATCTCTTGGGTCAGGAAGCCTTCGCGGCGGATTCCGGCGCGCCGTTTTCCGGCGTGCGGCTGTTAAGCGACGCAAGCTTTTCGTTGACCGTGCGGGCGGAATACCTGCCGTACTTTTATGAGCTGATGTATGTGAACGTGGAACCCACGCCCATGGCCGTGGTCGCTCCGGGCATACGGGTGGAGGACGGCGGCAACGGCGCATACTTGGCCCCGGAGCCTGTGGGGGAGGGCGGCCAGGCGGCTGCGTTTACCTCGGAGCTGCTGGCGGGCACGCTGCTCGCGGAGGACGGCTACGTCCACTTCCCCCGCGTAACATGCGGAGCGTACAGCCTTACGGACTACGACGCGCAGGCTCATGTGGCTCGATTTGAAAAAAATTCGTATTTCCTAGGCAATTTCGAGGGACAAACGCCGGAGATGGAGCGCCTGACCTTCCGCAGCGCATCCTATTCCACGATGCTGGACGAGCTGAAAAACGGGACGCTGGATATTCTTAATAAGGTGTCGGACGGCGAAGCCATCGCCGGCGGCCTCGCCATGGTCAACGCGGACGAGGCGCGCTCCATTACCTATCCGCGCTCCGGGTTTGCGTTCCTTTCATTTGCGTGCGAGGATGAGACGGGCGGGCAGCCAAGCGTCCGCAAAGCCCTGAGCATGTGCGTGGATACGGACGCGCTGTGCTCGGAGGTGCTGAACGGATACGCGCTTCCCGTTTACGGCTATTACGGGCTGGGACAGTGGATGACCACGCAGGACAGCGAGCGGCTCAACGAGCTGAACCGCTACGGCTACGATCCCACCGGGGCCAAGGCCCTGCTGGTTGAGGACGGATGGACCTACAATGCCCAGGGCCAGCCCTTCACCGAGGGCGTGGACGATATGCGCTATAAGATGGCGGACGGGCGGATGATCCCATTGGAGCTGCGCATGGCGATGGCTTCGGAGAGCGCCGCGGGCGACAACGTGCGGGCCCAGCTTACCGCCGCCGCCGAGACGCTGGGCGCGAAGCTGAGCGTGACGGTGCTGCCCTTCTCCGAGGTGCTGAGCCATTATTACCGGCAAACGGAGCGGGAGTACAACCTGTTTTTGCTGGGCACAAACTTTTCCCATGTTTTCGATCCCTATTACGCCTTCCATACCGGGGATGAATACCAAGGCGTGCTGAACACCACCGGCATCAGGGATGAGGAGCTGATGAAGCGCGCGGCGGCCATGCGCAGCGTGGAAAACGGCGATGTGGAAACGTATTTTGAGCGCTGGTTCAGCTTTCAGGAGCGTTTTGTGGAGCTGCTGCCGATGATTCCGCTGTACAGCAACGTCTATTTTGATTTTGTACGCCCCGATCTTTACGGCTACCAGATTAACACGCATTGGGGCTGGAGCTCGGCGATCCTGTACGCGACCTTTACGAAGCCCGAGGAGGACGAAGCGGCGACGCCGGTAGAACCGGGCGCGGAGGAAGAAGTGACGATTATCGACTGACGGGCGCGAGCATATCGCGCCGGTATGCCCGGATTCCGCGCGGGGCTGCAGCGGGAAGGGACGTTGGGAGGCTCCGCCTCCCAAACCCTCCGCCTAAGGGCAAAGCCCTTAGGAATCCCTTTTTGGGCCGCGAATGCGGCCCAAGCATGGTTCAAAGGCGAAGGCGGGAAACATCCGACGTGCTTTGTTCTTAGCGTTACAGTCCTGTACCATGCGCCGCGGGGCCGGAAGGCCTGTGCGGCCAGGTTTCCATGCGGGCTTTCCCCGATCGTTTCCAGGCGCGGGGAAAGCCCGTTTCGCTTTGAAAGATCGGCTTTTTAAGCAGGGGGCGGCCAGACAAAACCGTTACGGCTGCAAACAAGCCGGCGCGACGCGGGCTTCGCAGACCTTAGGGGAGAGGGCAATGGGCGGCAGACCGATAGAATGCCTTTCGCGGGTTTTCCTACATCAAGAGAGGCCGGCGCGTTTTGCCGGGTAAACGGGTTGCCCTTCTCCGGCGGCAAAGCTGAAACGGTCGAAGGAACCGCTCGTTTTCCAGATACCGGAGAAGCGCTGTCCGCGCCCCTTGACAGACCCCTGCCAAAAACCGTATGATGCGGCTGAGGGGGGGATGTGCGATGACGCCGACCCGGGAGGAAAGGCTCAGGCGCATGGCGGCGCTGTTGTCACACGAGCAAATGGAAAAGCTTCAGGCCGCCCATGTGATGGTTTTCGGCTTGGGCGGGGTGGGCGGTTATGCCGCGGAGGCGCTGGCGAGGGCCGGCGTAGGCCGGCTCACCCTCGTGGACGGGGACACGGTGGCCGCGTCCAACCTGAACCGCCAGCTTGCCGCGCTTTCCAGCACGGTAGGCGCTTCCAAGGCGGAGGTGACGCGCCTGCGGCTTCAGGACGCGGCGCCGGACGCGCTGATCGAGGCGGTTCCCGCGTTTTATCTGCCCGACAATCCCCTGCCCATCCCGGCTGCGTGCGACGCAGTGCTGGATGCCGTCGATATGGTGACGGCAAAGCTTCATCTCGCAACAACCTGCCGGAGGCTTCAAGTGCCGCTGATTTCCTGCATGGGAATGGGCAACCGCATGGACCCGACCAAAATCCGCATCGGCGATATTTTTGAAACCTCGGGCTGTCCGCTCTGCCGCGTGATGCGCCGTGAGCTGCGGCGGCTCGGCGTGCCGGAGCTGCGTTGCGTATACTCCGTGGAGGAAGCGGCAAAGCCGCGTCCGCAAGCAGGCACGGAAAAAAAAGGCGGCCATCCCGCGCCGGGCTCGCTCAGCTTCGTTCCGTCGGTCGCGGGGCTTTACATGGCTTACGAGGCGGTACGGCAAATCTGCGGGCTGCCGTAACGGGTAGGGGAATGTATGATTGCAAGCCCTTCAGCGGGTATCGATATTCATGCGGAGGCGTCCGACCGTTGGATGGATATTGATACCATGCCGCTGGAAAATCGTGAGAAAACATAATCAAATATCGGACATGGAGCCGCCGCCCCTTCGTTTGGCGGATCAGCCAAACGGGCGCATGACAATCTGAATGATTTAGAATGAGGATGAAGAGATCAATGAAAAGGAAATGGACGCCCATCCGCATGGTTGGATTGGTTCTTGTCCCGTTATCGTTGGCATGTATCATCATATCCATGTTCTGTCAAGGGAATAACCCTTTTTTAGCCATTGGGCTAACGATCATATGCGTCAATATGATATTACAGCGTGTCGAACAATCCCGCTTTGGGGCGGCCCGGAGGGGCCGCGGCCCCTCCAACTGATATCGGCTCGTTCGGCTGACCTGCGGCCGGCAATGGCTCCAATGCTTCCGCCGTACACCCGGGCGGGCAGTTTCGGCCCCGGCCAAAACATTTTCGGAAGCTCTCGGCGAAAAAGCTCGCTGGCTGGCGGGGTTTTTCGACGATCAATACGATATCAGTCCTTGTTTACAATTGCCGGGGTTAAGAATCCTCCGACAAGGAATTTTAAGACGCCGGCAGGCATTGACAGCAAATAGGTAGGGTTTTGGTATGGCGTATCAACAGCCGCGCGGACGGTTTTTAAGGGGACCCTCATATCATAAAAAATTTGTGAAAGCTTTATCAAAGGCATGGTCATTTTGTCGGATTCATGGTAAAATATCCTCAATCAGGCGTGCGGAGAAACGGCGCGCTATCAAGGCGATGGAGGGTTCAGATTGAAAAAGGACATCATCATCATCGGCGGCGGCGTTGTAGGCTGCGCGGTGGCAAGGCTTTTGTCGCGTTACGCGGCGGAGGTCGCCCTGGTGGAGGCTGGCGCGGACGTGGCCGAGGGCGCTAGCAAAGCCAACAGCGGCATTGTTCACGCCGGGTACGACGCGGCCCCCGGATCGCTCAAGGCAAGGCTGAACGTAAAAGGAGCCAGAATGTACCCCGCTCTTTGCGCCGAGGTGGACGCGCCCTACGGTCAGCCCGGCGCAATGGTGCTCGGCTTTTCGCAGAAGGACCGCGAAACCGTGCGAAGGCTCCTGGAGCAGGGCGTTGAAAACGGCGTGGCGGAACTTCGGATCATTGAACGGGAGGAAATTCTCGCGCTGGAGCCCAATGTCAACCCGGATGTGGTTTGCGCGCTGCTGGTCCCGACCAGCGGGCTGACCAGCCCTTACGAGCTTACCTGCGCCCTGGCGGACCACGCGGCGGTTAACGGCGTGGAGTTTTTGCTGGATACGCGGGTGGAGGCCGTCCATAGGGCGGAAGGCGGCTTTACGCTGTCCACCTCCCGGGGCGAGCTGACGGCCAGGCTCCTTGTCAACTGCGCGGGGGTGAACGCCGCGCGCGTTCACAACTGGATCAGCACGCAAAAGCTGAGCGTCATTCCCCGCAAGGGCGAGTATTACCTGCTGGACCACGCCAAGCCGCCGCTATTTGGCATGACGCTGTTTCAGTGTCCCACTGACATGGGCAAGGGCGTGCTGGTAAGCCCGACCGTTCACGGCAACCTGCTGCTGGGGCCTTCCGCAGCCGACGTGGAGGATGGGACGGATGTAACGACCACCGCCGAGGCGCTGAGGCTGGTGGGCGATGCCGCGCGCCTCACTTGGCCGAAGGAAAGCCTTCGGAGCGTGATTACGACGTTTGCGGGTATCCGTGCGCATGAGGAAGGCGGCGATTTTGTCGTCGGCGCGGTGGAGGGCGCGCCCGGAGCGTATGAGGCGGCGGGGATCGAAAGCCCCGGCCTGTCCGCGGCGCCGGCCATTGCGGAGGAGCTTGCCGGACAAATCGCGCGGGACGCCGCCCTTTGCCTGAAGCCGGAGTGGAAGCCCGCGCCCAAGCGCGGGAAGCCCTTTTCCGCCATGACGCTGGAGGAGCGGGCCGAGGCGGTCGGGCGCGACCCGGCATATGGCGCGCTGGTCTGCCGCTGCGAGCAAGTGACCGAGGCGGAGATTCGCGCGGCCATTCGCCGTCCCGTAGGCGCTCGTACCATTGACGCGGTCAAGCGCCGCACGCGGGCGGGCATGGGCCGCTGCCAGGGAGGCTTCTGCAGCCCCCGCGTGCTGGAGCTGCTGTCTGAGGAATTGGGGATCGATCCCACGGAGGTAACCAAGTGCGGCGGGGCAAGCCGCCTGCTGGTGGGTACGATTGCCCAGGCCGCGCGAAAGGAGGACGCCTGAAATGCTGAGCCCTGAGATGAGAGCCCAGGTACAGTATGTGGACGTGCTGGTCGTCGGCGCGGGCCCTGCGGGTATGGCCGCGGCCATTGCCGCGCGGGAGGCGGGCGTGGAAAACCTGCTGGTGCTGGAGCGTGAGCCGGAGATGGGCGGCATTCTGCGCCAATGTATCCATAACGGGTTCGGCCTTCATCGCTTCAAGGAGGAACTGACAGGCCCGGAATATGCGCAGCGGGACATCGAGCGCGTGCGCGAGCTGGGGATCGAGGTGCGCTGCGGTACAACCGTGCTGGACCTGGATGAAAACCGTCTGGTAACGGCTGTCAGCCGCGAGCGCGGCATCCAGCTTTTTGAGGCCGGCTCGGTAATTTTGGCCATGGGCTGCCGCGAGCGCCCGCGCGGCGCGCTGGCGACGCCCGGCGCGCGGTGCGCGGGCGTGTATTCGGCTGGTACCGCGCAGAAGTTTGTCAACCTGGAGGGCTATATGCCCGGCAGGCGCGTCGTGATCCTGGGCAGCGGCGATATCGGGCTGATTATGGCGCGCCGGATGACGCTTCAAGGCGCGGAGGTGCTGGCATGCGTGGAGCTGATGCCGTATTCCAGCGGCCTCAACCGCAATATCGTACAATGCCTTCAGGACTACGATATCCCGCTGCTTTTGAGCCATACCGTGATTGACATTCAAGGACGTGAACGGCTTTCCGGCGTGACGGTGGCGCGGGTAGACGAAAACCGCGCGCCCATTCCCGGCACGGAAAAGCATTTTGATTGCGATACCCTGCTGTTAAGCGTCGGGCTGATTCCTGAAAACGAGCTGACGTTGCAGGCGGGGGTGGAGCTGTCCCCCCTCACCCAGGGCGCGGTGGTGGACGACAGCCTGCAAACCAGCCGTGAGGGTATCTATGCGTGCGGAAACGTGCTGCATGTGCATGACCTGGTGGATTTTGTAAGCGCTGAAAGCTTCAAGGCTGGGAAGGCCGCCGCCGAGTATGTGCAGGGGAAAAAGCGCATGGGTGAAATGGTTTCCCTTGTAGACGGCGAGGGCGTGCGCGGCGTCGTGCCGCAGCGCCTGCTGGTTCCCCAGGGAGAGGCGCTGCCCGTGCAGATCATGTTCCGGCCAGCCGGGGTATATGAAAACGCGTATGTGCGCGTGCTGGACGGGGAACGGGAGGTACTGCGGCAGAAAAAGCGCATCCTGACCCCCGGCGAAATGGCGGAGCTGACGCTGAAGCCCGAGCAGATCAAGGAATTGAGCGGCGGAGATGTGACCGTCTGCATACAAAAGTAAAAGGGGCTGAAAAACCCGGCACGGATAAGGAGTCGAGCAGGATGGAACAACAGATTACATGCATCAACTGCCCCGTTGGCTGCCGATTGCAGGTGACGGTGGAAAACGGCGAGGTTACGGCTGTGGCGGGAAATAGCTGCAACAGGGGGATTCCATACGCCAAGCAGGAGTGCGTTGCGCCGATGCGCATGGTTACCGCGGTAACGCCGGTGCGGGGCCGGAAGATGCCTGTCAGCGTGAAGACTCGCTCGCCCATCCCCAAAGCAAAGATCTTTGATTGTATGCGGGCCTTGGGCGAGCTGGATGTTCACGCGCCGGTGACGGCTGGACAGGTCGTCTGCCCGGATGTATGCGGTACGGGCGTGGATGTGATTGCCACCAAGACGGTGGAATAAAAAGAAAAAGCGCGCTGACAAGCCTTGCGCCGAAGCTTTTTGCGCATGTTCCCAAACGCCCGAAGGGCGCGGGGAACGCAGCTTCTCGGTTCAACGCCCTGAGGGGCCGGTTTCGGCCCCTTTTTTCCATACCTCTCCGCGCGGCGCGCCCAACGGGCGGGAAGCCGCGGGAGCGAAGCGCGCTTAGCCGAATCCGGCAGTCATTTCGCGGCTGAACCATGTTGTGCATGATTTGCATACAATTGCCAGGCCACGGTTACGCTATCCCCAAAGAAAGGGGGTTGACGGGCCGTGTCCACAACCGGCGTATTGACTGAACGGGAATGGCGAAAGCGCTCCGCGCGGGCCCGCAGGGCGCATCCGCGCTGCTGGGGCGCGCAATGCATGCTGCCGCAGGCGCGGAAAAGCTCGCTGAAGGAGGACAGGGCCTTCCGCGCCTTCCTGATCCTGCTGTCGATGATGACGGCGCTGATGCTGCCTATGGCCGTGCCAAGGCGGCACACGCCCGCGGAATATCCTGTGCTCCCTGCTTCGGCGGGCGCGGAGCATGCGCCCGAGGTGCGCGCCGTCAGCGCGATTGGCTATGCGCTGCCAGACGGGCTTTCTTACCAGGCGCATACCTATACGCGGGAAGAGCTGGCCAGGGGCAAGCTGCTGCTGATTGACGGCAACCACCCCCTGCCGTCCGGCGTGCCCGCGCCAAACACCCTCAGCATCGCCACCTATGGCAAAGGGATGGTGCCGGTAAACGACCTGAGCATCAAAAGCGGACGGGAAACCATCGAGGCGCTGTCTCGCATGTTTACCGGCATGCGCGCTCGCGGCGTCGGAGGGTTGACGGTCTGGCGCGCCACGTTAAGCCCGGCCGAGCAGCGGGAGCTGCGGCTGGATATGCTGCGCGCTTATGCCGCGCGAATGCCCATTCAGGAAGCCGTCGCCCGCACGCTGGACGAGACGGACGAACCGTATACAGGGGAGCTTCAACAGGAATACACGGTTGAAATCCGTTTGAACCAAAGCGGATCAAACGAGCCTGACGAGCGGCCTTTGGGCCAGTCGGAGCCGGGGCGTTACCTGCTGCAAAACGCGTGGCGCTATGGCTTCATTCAGCGGAACCCGGACGGCGCGGGCGCGCTTGGCTATCGTTTTCGCTTTGTGGGGGAGGCGCACGCCACGGCGATGACCTTCCTGGACCTGGAGCTGGAAAGCTATTTGGAGCTGCTGCATCAGCGCCGGGTGATAACCGTAAAGAAGGACGGCGCGCTGCGCTACCTGATCCTGTGCAAGCCGTTGGAGGATACGCATATCGGGTTTTCGCTGCCGGAGGGCGCGGTATACGAAGCCAGCCTGGACAATATGGGCTACGCGGTGGTCGCGTGTACGCTGCCCGACTGACGCGGTAGGCCGGCAGGAAAGCTCTCCCTTGGCCGTGAGCATAATCGGGCAGGGAGCGGGCGAATGGGGGAGACATGCCCGAACGGCTTTGAAAAAAACTATAAGCGGCCCAGACCGCCGAAAAAGCTTCACCCAGCCGCGAACACCCAAGAGCACGGGAAGCGCTATTTCCCCAAATCACATTGCTTTCTGTGGATGAAGGCCGCAATGCGCGGCCCTCAGGCCGAAGCCCGCCTTACGGCGAGCTTTTCCGACGAGAACTGTGGGAAATGTTTCGGCCAAGGCCGAAACTCCCCGCCCGCCTGGGTGCTTAGCACATCAAAAGCGCCGGATCAATTGCCGACCGCAGGTCAGCCAGGCGAACCGATTTCATTTGGAAGGGGGGCGCCCCTCCAAGCCACCCCAAATAGGTTTGTCAACAATCTGAAGGCCGCAATGCGCGGCCTTTTTTCACGCCTACGGCACGCGGCGGTCGCGGAAGGGAGGACAGGCACGCGCACAATCCAGCGGCATATTGATGGTTAATGAGGTGAACGCGATGCATTGGATTTCGGCGCTGTTGCTGGGCCTTGCCACAAATATCGATAACCTGCTGATTGGAATGCTGAAAGGGCTGGAGAAGAAAAAAATCAAATGGTGGCAGAACGCGATCATAGCGTTGGGGGCATTTTTGGCCGCGCTGCTGTGCTGCCTGTTTTCGGAATGGCTGGTTTCGGCGGGCCGGCTGCCCAGCCTGCTCGGCGCGCTGCTGTTGATTTTATTGGGCGTACACACGCTGGTGCAAAGCCGCAAGAGCGCCGCGGGAACCCCCGGGACGGGCGCGGGGGAGAAGGCGCCCATGCGCGGCCTGGGCATTCATGAATGCCTGTACCTGACCCTTACGCTGGGCGTAAACGTGGTGGCGGCGGCCTTTGGCGCGGGCATGACGGGCATGAGCGCGTGGGTGGTATCGCTGTCCGTGGCCGGGTTCAGCTTTGCGACGGTCGGCATCGGCAACGCGCTGGGATGCCGGTCCGGGCGGCTGCCCCTGAAGGAAAAAAGCCTGAATGTGCTATCCGCCTGCGCGATGATTCTGCTGGGAGTGCTGGAGCTGGCGATATAGCCCGGGAGCACGGAAACCCGCGCCGGCCCGAAAGAGGCAAAATACCGGTTATGCGGAAAAGCCTTACGATGCGCTAAACGCCGGGGCGTCGGCACGCCTCTCCAAAGGCTTTTTGTCAGATCCCCATGATGAAGGCGTCGCCCCAAAGCGTGGAAACGGAGAAAAAACGGGCTTCGGGCCTGGCAAGACCATCGATCCTCCTCTTCCTACGGGTTTTCGGGGCAGGCTGGCGGGGTTGGCGCGCAAGTGCCGTCCAATCCAAAACCGCATCAAAAAACCCGCTTCCAAGCGACGCTTGGAAGCGGGTTTGCCGCCGTAGCAATGGGCCATGAAAAAATCACGCATGCGCGGCAGCCTGACGAAGCCTTGTTAGAAAACAGGGATTACGCCCTGCGCGTAGGCCTCGTTGGTAAGCATGTATTCCTTCACCTTGTCGCTCTGCAGCACGCTGCGCAGCGCTTCCACCCAGGCCTCGTCCTTGTCCTCGGGGCGGATGACCACATAGTTGGTGTACAGCTTGCCGCTCTCGCCCTCGGCATCCTCCAGGCGCAGGGCGTCGGTTCCGGGCTTGAGGCCCGCGCCGATGGCAAAATTACCGTTGATGACCGCGTAGCTCACATCGCCCAGCGTGGCGGGAATGAGCTCGGCGTTCATTTCCACAATATCCAGGTTCATGGGATTTTCCACGATGTCCAGCTTGGTCAGGCTGTCGTCTACGGTCGTGCCCTCGGGCAGCTTGATGTAGCCGGCCTCCTGCAGCAGCAGCAGCGCCCGGGTTTCGTTGGAAGGGTCGTTGGTAACGGCGATGGAGTCGCCCTCCGCAATTTCATCCAGGCTCTTCTTTTGGCCAGCGTAGATGCCGTAGGGCTCGTAATGGACGGGGATAGCGGCCAGAAGCTGCGCGTCCTCGGAAGCGGAGGCGTTATAGGCGTTGAGGTAGGGCAGGTGCTGGAAGTAGTTGGCGTCCAGGTCGCCGCTGGCGGTGGCGGGGTTGGGGATGGGGTACTCGGTAAAAATCTGGATATCCAGGTCATAGCCCAGGGCCTTCAGGTCGTCCTTGACCAGCTCCAGGATTTCGGCATGCGGGCTCGGCGTCGCGCCGATGGTGATGGTTTGGTTGGCCAGCGCGGACGTGACGCCCAGGGCGAGGACGGCCGCGAGAAGCAGCGCAAGGATCTTTTTCATGTGAACTTCCCCTTTCATTTCTGTCGTTTATTTTTTCCGATGGTCGAGCCAATGGGTCAACCTCGTGCCGGAAACGGTGATGAGCTGTACCAAAATGACGAGCGCGATGCTTGTGGAGTACAGGATATCCAGCTTTTGCTGCTGATAGCCCTTGGTGATGGCCAACGCGCCGAGGCCCTCGCCGCCCGCCGCGCTGGCCATGGCGGTATAGGCCAGGATGGTGGTCAGCGTGATTGCCGCGCCGTTGACCAGCGAGGGCACTGCCTCGGGCAGCAATACCTTGAAGATGATCTGCGCGTTGGTGGAGCCCATGGACTGCGCGGCCTCCAGAATGCCGTGATCCACCTCGTCCAGCGAGCCCTCCACCATGCGCGCCACATAGGGAAAGGCGCTGACGATGAGCGGGAAAATGACGCTTCGCGTGCCGATGGCCTTGCCCATCACGATGCGGGTAATGGGAAAGAGCATCGCCAGCAGGATGATGAAGGGAATGGAACGAAGGAAATTGATGACGACGCCGAGCACAGAATTGAAAACCGGCGCGGGCATGATGCTGCCCCGCTTGGTCACCACCAGCAGCACGCCCAGGGGCAGGCCGATCAGGTAAGCGAACAAGCCGCTCCACAGCGTCATGTACAGGGTGTCGTTCGCGCCCTTCAAAAGCAGGGGCCAAAGCTGATCCCAGGTCATTGCGCGTGCACCTCCTCCACCGCCAGGCCGGCGTCGGCTAAGTAATCCATCATGCGCTTCACCTCTTCGGGGTCCGGCGGGCGCTGGATGAGCATCTGTCCATAGGCCTTTTCGTTGAGCTGCTTGATATCGGCGGACAGGATGTTGACGTCCAGCCCGCAATCCTTGACCAGGCGGCTGATGATGGGCTGCTCCGCGGCCTCGCCGTCAAAAACGATGCGGATGGCGTCCTGGGCGGGGGCGTCCTGCCGTTCGGGCAAAATGCCGAAGAGCCGGCGGCCCGCCGCGGACTTGGTGTGCATAAACACATCGTCCACAGTGCCCTTTTCAGCCAGCTTGCCGCCGTCCAGAATGGCTACCTTGTTGCAGATCTGGCGGATGACGGCCATTTCATGCGTAATCAGCACCACGGTAATGCCAAGCTTTTCGTTGATTTCCTTGAGCAGGGCCAGGATGCTCTGGGTGGTCATGGGGTCCAGGGCGCTGGTGGCCTCGTCGCACAGGAGCATTTCAGGGTCGCTGGCCAGGGCGCGGGCGATGGCCACGCGCTGCTTCTGGCCGCCTGACAATTGGCTGGGGTAGGCGGTCGCCTTGTCCTCCAGCCCAACCAGCCTGAGCAGCTCCAGCACGCGCTCGTTGGCCTGCTTCTTGGGAACCCCGGCGATTTCCAGCGGGTAACGCACGTTGCGGGCGACGGATTTTTGCATCAGAAGGTTAAACTGCTGAAAGATCATCGCCATGCGGCGGCGCGTTTGGCGAAGCTCCTGCTTGCTCATTGCCAGGATATTTTGCCCGTCGATGAGGATTTGGCCGTCGTTGGGGGTGTCCAGGCGGTTGAGGCACCGGATGAGGGTGCTTTTACCCGCGCCGCTCATGCCGATAATGCCGTAAATATCGCCCTTTTCAATGCTCAGGCTGATATTGTTGAGCGCGACCACCTCGCCGCCGGGAATCTGATACACCTTGCACAGGCCGCGGATTTCAATTTGCGGCGTTGGCTGTTCCAGCATCCTTCGCACACCTTTCCCCAAGTTAAATAACTATGCAAAAACCCGCTTCGCGCGGTTGCGAAGCGGGCTTCAACAGCAAAAAGACTATCAAGCGACGCGACACAAACAGCACGGGCAAAAATCGCACGCGCACATCATGGTCATTCGCATGGCACATTGGTTCGTCACGCGGGACTCCTCCCCTCCTGGCGCTGCCGCCTTGATATGGGTGATATATTATCATAGCTTGCCGCGCTTGTCAACACAAAAGAGGGGGTTTGGAGAAATTGGAAGGGAACGTTGGGAGGCTCTGCCTCCCAAGCCCACCGCCTAAGGGCTTCGCCCTTAGGAATCCCGTAATTTGGGCCGCGTTCGCGGCCCAAAGGTGGGTCGGGGGTGACGGAGGGGTGCGAGGCGCCTTGCGCGGCGAGGTTTCCTTACGGGTTTTCCCGGTCACGCCGCAGGCGCAGGGGGAAATCTTTTTTGTTGGAAAAGAAATCTGTTAGACAGGCTTTTTCGACGGCCTGAGTAATATTAAATATT
>DBGEOK010000077.1:0-7364 GCA_048370855.1 Candidatus Limiplasma sp.
TCCCAAGCCCTCCGCCTAAGGGCTTTGCCCTTAGGAATCCCTTTTTGGGGCCGCGTTCGCGGCCCCAAGGGTGATTGAGAGTGACGGAGGGGAGCGGCGGCCCGGCACTGGAATGAGCGCCAGCCCTGTGGCACTGATATGAGCGTCAGCCCTGTGGGCTGTTTGCCGAAGGCGAAAGCGGATGGAAGTGCGTCGGAGCGGAGCGTGTGGCCGGTGGGCACTTGCCGCGAAGCGGCAAAGCGATGCGCAGGCGTGAGCCGATATTTGCGAGGGAGCGAAACGGGCAATGGACGCGGGAGCGGCCAGTGCGACGATTGAGCTTGCGGATTAGCCCTTGCCGGGGTTTGGAATTACCCCCTCATCGTCCTTCGTTCCTGGCGCGACAGCCCCCTTTTGCCATTCAACCGGGGTGCGAAACAGAACGAGCGCAGGGTAATGCTTATTTTCTAAAACGATTTAGGACTTTAAAAATGGTATAGATATAAGAAATATGCTTAAAATGCGACAAGAAAAACGTTTTTGGAAGGCGAAATATCTTTGCAATTTCTCAAAATGAAAGAAAACGTATTCGACATTTTGAGAGGATGAATTAACGCCGGAAAGCTTTTTGAAGGAACATCAGCCTTTAGAAATCGAAAAAGTAAGTGATTTATAGGGATTTATAAATTTTTTCAAAAGGGCTTGCTTTTCGCTCGGAAATGTAGTATAGTGAATTTGCGAAAACGATGTAGTAAACTCGTAATGGAAGACAAAGCATGGAAAGCCTTTTGCAAAAGGCTTTCCTGGGCGTATACGCCCAGGGCCGCGCCGATCTGGCCGCCCGCGTCTCATCCCGTTAAACCCTCTTGGAAGCGTTCCGAGGGTGAAATATAGAAGGAGGCAAACAAAATGAAAAAACTGGTCGCATTGCTGCTCGCCGTCCTGATGCTTGTGCCCGCCGCTCTGGCGCTCGGCGAAAGCTCCGATGGCAAGGTTCTCAACATCTACTGCTGGAACGAGGAATTCAAGACCCGCTTTGAGAAATTCTATACGGCGCCCGAGGGCGTAACCGTGAACTGGGTCATCACCCCGAACCAGGATAACGCCTACCAGAACGCTCTGGACGAGGCGTTGCTGGCGCAAGACGCCGCGGCCGCGGACGACAAGGTGGACCTGTTCCTGGTGGAAGCCGATTATGCCCTGAAGTATTGCGCGACGGACTACACCTTGGACGTGTACGGTACGGTCGGCCTGACCGAGGAAGACACCAAGGATATGTACCAGTACACCAAGGACATCATGACTGCGGACGGCGTGCTCAAGGGCCTGTCCTGGCAGGCCTGCCCGGGCGGCTTCATCTATCGCCGGGACTATGCCAAGGAAGTCCTCGGCACGGACGACCCCGCGGAGGTACAGGCGCTTCTGTCCGACTGGACGAAGTTTGACGAAATTGCCGCCAAGATGAAGGACGCCGGATACTTCATGCTTTCCGGGTTTGACGACGCCTTCCGCGTATTTTCCGATAACATGGCCGCGCCGTGGGTGGTGGATGGAAAGATCCAGAAGGACGCCTCCATCGAGAAGTGGATTGAGCAGACCAAGCTCTATACCGACAACGGCTACAACAACAAGGCCAACCTCTGGTCCGCCGAATCCGGCGCGGGCGCGCAGAAGGACGGCAAGGTGTTCGGCTACTTTGGCCCGACTTGGTTCATTGACTTCTCCCTGGCGGGCTGGACGATGGCGGACGCCTCCGCTCCCGCCGAGCCCGGCAACGGAAGCTGGGGCGAGTGGGCGTTCTGCGAGGGCCCGCAGGGCTTCTCCTGGGGCGGCACGTGGATTTGCGCCGCCGCCGGCACCGATAACCTCGAGCTTGTGAAGGATATCATGCTCAAGATGACCTGCGACAAGGACACCCTCGTCGGCATCGTGAAGGAATACAACGACTTTACCAACAACGTTCCCGCCATGGAGGAGATCGCCAACAGCGATTTCAGCAGCGCTTTCCTGGGCGGACAGAACTACATCGGCCTGATGCTGGAGAACGCCAAGAAGATCGACCGCAGCGCTATGGGGCCCTACGATCAGACCTGCTCGGAGAAGATCCAGTCCGCCATGGCGGATTACTTCAACGGCAACGTTGACCTGGACACCGCGTGGGATAACTTCTTTACCTCCGTGGAAGAGATTCACCCCGAGCTGACCCACTGATTCCTTTCCTTCCTCCGGCCTGGGCGGGAGCGCTTCCCGCCCCCGCCCAGGCCGTGGGGATTGAAGCCGGCCCTTCAACAAAGCGCCAGGTTTAAGCGCGCAGGCGGGCGTTTTGTTAAGGGGCCGCCGCTCTATCGCCACGGCTTTCCCCTCGGGCGAAATAACGCGTTGGCGCGCGGCCGGAGGGGAGCGCGGCGGCGTGTCCGCCTATTTTGATCTATGTGGGGGTGGTTGTTGTGTCGGGCCGGGTGAAAAAGCGCGGTTCAATCAGCTATGCAAAATGGGGTTATATCTTTCTGATTCCGTTCTTCGCCACCTTCTGCATCTTTACGCTCTGGCCGCTGATGCGAACGTTTTACTATTCCTTTTTTGAAAGCTACCGCTCAGGGCTTACCCAGGTGGGTCCCAACTATGTCGGCACGGCGAATTTCGTCAAAATTTTCACCGAAGCCAATCTGGGCAAATACCTGTGGAATACCTGCTGGCTTTGGCTGCTGGGCTTCATTCCGCAAATAATCGTGTCGCTTCTGCTGGCGGTATGGTTTACGGACATGAACCTGAAAATCAAGGCGCAGGGCTTCTTTAAAACGGTCATTTACATGCCGAACCTCATCATGGCCAGCGCGTTTGCGATGCTGTTCTTCGCGCTTTTCTCGGACGGCGGGCCTATCAACGCCGTCATGCAGAGCATGGGGCTTCAGCCGTACAGCTTTCTGCGCAAGGTTGAGGGCACGCGGGGGTTGATTGCCTCGATGAATTTCCTGATGTGGTTTGGCAACACCACAATCGTGCTGATGGCCGCGGTCATGGGCATCGATAATTCGCTTTTTGAGGCGGCGGAGATTGACGGCGCAAACGCCTGGCAGAGCTTCTGGAGGGTGACCATCCCGCTGATCAAGCCCATTCTCAGCTATACGCTGATAACCTCCCTGATCGGCGGCCTGCAGATGTACGACGTGCCGCAGGTACTGACAAACGGCGACGGCAACCCAAACCGTACCAGCATGACGATCATCATGCTGCTGAACAATTACCTTGGCAAGAGCAAAAACTACGGGCTGGGCGGCGCGCTGTCGGTCATCCTGTTCGTCCTGACGGCGGCGTTGAGCCTTTTGGTCTTCTACTCGCTCAACGGAGAGGAACGCGAGCGCAGGAAACTCCTGAAAAAGGCACGGAGAGGGGGCGCGCGGCAATGATCCGTCAAAACATGCGTACCGGCCGCGAGCGGCGCGCGAACGCCGGACTGACCGCCAGGCGCGCGCTTGCCTATCTGGTGCTGGTGATCCTGTCGTTTCTGTGCCTGTTCTTCTTTTATATCCTGATGATTAACGCCACGCGCGGGCACAGCGAAATCCAGACGGGCTTTAGCTTTCTGCCCGGCCGGTTTTTCGGAAAGAACTTTCAAAGCCTGATGGCCAATACGGAGCTGCCCGTATGGAACGGCATGCTGAACAGCCTGTTCGTCTCCGCGTGTACGGCCGCTCTTACCACTTATTTTTCGGCGCTGACCGCCTATGCCGTGCATATCTACGATTTCCGGCTGAAAAATGCGGCGTTTCAGTTTATCCTGATGGTGATGATGGTGCCCACGCAGGTCGGCGTGCTGGGCTTTATTGAAATGATCTCCGGCTGGGGCTGGATGGACAGCTTTCTGCCCCTGATTATCCCGTCCATCGCCGCGCCCGTCGTGTTCTTTTTTATGAAGCAGTATATGGAAAGCGCGCTCCCCGCCGCAATCGTGGAAGCCTCGCGGATCGACGGCTCCGGAGAGTTCGGCACATTTAACCGAATCGTCTTGCCCATTATGAAGCCCGCCATCGCCGTCCAGGCCATCTTTACCTTTGTATCGGCGTGGAACAACTACTTCACCCCGGCGCTGATTTTGAAGAGCAAGACAAAGAAGACCCTTCCGATTCTCATTGCGCAGCTTCGTAGCGCGGACTGGCTGAAGTTCGACATGGGGCAGGTCTATATGATGATCGCGCTGTCGATTCTGCCGGTCATCCTCGTTTACCTCTGCCTGTCGAAGTTTATCATCCGCGGCGTGTCCCTGGGCAGCGTGAAGGGCTGACAGCCTTGCAAAATAAGGGGGATGACCCAATGGACTACGGATATTATGACGACGGGCGGGCGGAGTTTGTCATTACGCGTCCGGATACGCCCTATCCCTGGATCAATTATTTGGGCGGCGAGGATTTCTTTTCGCTGGTGAGCAATACCTCGGGGGGGTATTCGTTTTATAAGGACGCCCGGCTGATGCGGCTGACGCGCTACCGCTACAACAACGTGCCGACGGACGCCGGCGGTCGCTACTTTTACGTGCGCGACGGGGAGAGCGTATGGAACCCCGGCTGGCAGCCGTGCCAGACGCCTCTGGACAGCTACGAGTGCCGGGTGGGAACGGGCTATACCGTTATTGCCGCGTCCAAAAACGGGCTGCGGGCGGTGCAGACCGTCATGGTGCCAAGGGGCTTCACAGCGGAGGCTACGCGCGTAACGCTGAGCAATGAGAGCGACGCGGTTAAAGAGGTCGCGCTGTACAGCTTTGTGGAATTTTGCCTGTGGAACGCCCAGGACGACGCCACCAACTTTCAGCGCAACTACGCCTTGGCGGAGATGGAGGTCGAGGACGGCGGGGCTACGCTTTATCATATGTCCGAGTACCGGGAGCGGCGGAATCATTACGCCGTCTTTGCCGTCAACGCCGAGACGGACGGGTTTGACACGGACCGCGAAAGCTTTCTTGGGCTGTACAACGGCTTTGACAGGCCGGAAGCGGTGATGAGGAACCGGTCGAGCTGCAGCCGGGCGCACGGCTGGGCGCCGATCGGCAGCCATTGCGTCCGGCGCACGCTGAAGCCGGGGGAGAGCGCCAGCTTTGTGTTTGTGCTGGGGTATTGCGAAAACCCTCCCGAGAAGAAGTTCGCCGCGCCGGGCGTCGCCAACAAGGAGCCCGCGCGCGCGCTGCTCGCTGAATTTCAAACGGACGCGCAGTTCCGGGAAAAGCTGGAGGATTTAAAGGCTTACTGGCGGCGCCTGCTGTCGCGCTTTCATATTGAGACGACGGATGAACGGCTCAACCGTCAGGTCAACCTGTGGAACCAGTATCAGTGCATGGTGACGTTTAACATGAGCCGCTCGGCCAGCTATTTTGAAAGCGGCATTGGGCGCGGCATGGGCTTCCGGGATTGCAGCCAGGATCTGCTGGGCTTTGTCCATCTGATCCCGGAGCGCGCGAGAGAGCGAATCCTGGATATCGCGGCCACGCAGTTTCCCGACGGAAGCGCCTATCACCAGTACCAGCCGTTGACCAAGCGCGGGAACCTGGATGTGGGCAGCGGGTTTAACGACGATCCGCTGTGGTTGGTATACGCCGTATGCGCCTATCTAAAGGAAACGGGCGATATGGAATTGCTTGCCCAAAGCGTGGATTTTGATAACGATCCGTCGCTGGCGCAGCCCATGCTGGAGCATGTGAGGCGGTCTTTTCACTATACCGCAGAGCATAAAGGGCCCCACGGCCTCCCGCTGATCGGCCGCGCGGACTGGAACGACTGCTTGAACCTGAACTGCTTTTCCGCTCAGCCGGGGGAAAGCTTCCAAACGGTGACGAACAACGACACGGGCATTGCGGAAAGCGTGTTTATCGCGGGCATGTACGCGGGCGTCGCGGAGGATTACGCGCGGCTTTTCGAGCTCGCGGGCGACCCGGAGGAGGCGGCGTTCGCCAGGGCGGAGCGGGCGGCGATGGTCAAGGCCGTTGAGAATTTCGGCTGGGACGGGGAATGGTTCCTTCGCGCCTACGACGCCAACGGCGGCAAGGTCGGCAGCCATGAAAACGAAGAGGGTAAAATTTACATCGAGCCGCAGGGCATGTGCGTGATGGCCGGCATCGGGCTCGATAACGGCATGGCCCAGCGCGCGCTGGACGCTACGCGGCGGCATCTTGAGTTTGAGCACGGCGTCGCGCTGCTCTGGCCCGCGTATACGAGATACCGCCTGGAGCTGGGCGAGATCAGCAGCTATCCCCCGGGCTACAAGGAGAACGGGTCCGTCTTTTGCCATAATAACCCGTGGGTGATGATCGCGGAGACGGCGCTTGGCCACGGCGACCGCGCGTTTGAGCTGTACAGGCTCGTCGCCCCGGCCTATATCGAGGATCAAAAGCTGCACCGAACCGAGCCGTATGTATACAGCCAGACCATCAACGGCAAGGAGAGCTTCCTGCCGGGCGAGGCGAAGAATAGCTGGCTGACAGGCACCGCCGCATGGAATTTTTTTGCGGTGTCCCAGGCCATTCTCGGTATCAAGCCGCAGTACGACGGCCTGAAGGTGGATCCCTGCCTGCCTGCGTCGCTTCACAAGGTTCGCGTCCGGCGCGAGTTTCGTGGAAACGTTTATGATATTTTAATCCGAAACGATGCCGGAGGCGAAAAGGGACGGGTAAGCCTGACGGTGGACGGCGCCGCGGTCGAGGGGCAACTGGTGCCGCCCGCGGAGGGGCGGGGCCGAACAATTCGCGTGGATGCCCACGTTTGCTGAGAAACCTAAGGTTCGATGTGAAGCAGGGAGCAAAGGCAGGCTTGGGGAAGGGCTTCGGATGGGAAGAAACGCCTTGCCAAGCCTGACGGCAACCAAGCGCCGGCTTAGGAGCCGCCAAAGGATTGAAACAAAGAACCGCCGCCCGTGGCCGGCCTCGGCAGGCCGGTACGGGCGGCTTTTTGTATAAGAAAACCCCACGCTAGGCGTGGGGTTCAAAAAAGCTAAAGGCGATGAGGAAGACAGAGAAACTCCTTTTGCTTATAATGAAGCTGCGGTCTGCCAACTGCAACAAAAGCAAAAGGAGGCCATTTGTATGGCAAATGACAACAAGAGTTTATCACACACGAAGTGGAACTGTAAATATCATATAGTATTTGCGCCGAAGTATCGGAGGGAGGTATTCTTTGGAGAACAGAAAGAAGCAGTGGGCAAAATACTAAGGCAACTATGTGAATGGAAAGGGGTAGAAATACACGAGGCGGAGATATGCACAGACCACGTACATATGCTGATAAGTATACCACCGAAAATAGCAGTTTCATGCTTCATGGGATACTTAAAGGGGAAAAGTAGTTTAATGATATATGAGCAGTTTGGGAATCTGAAGTTTAAATATAGAAATCGAGAGTTCT
>DBGEOK010000078.1:0-27449 GCA_048370855.1 Candidatus Limiplasma sp.
AGCTTGGCAAGCGTCTCGGGAAGTTCGGGTTTGTGGGGCTCGCTCAGCGCCAGCAGGAATTTCTCGTCCTTATGTTTGATTATCAGTTCGATGAATCAGCCCCGCCGGAAGCGCCACGGAGGCAAGGGCGGCACATTCGGAAAACGTGCTGAACCCAATTCGCCGCAGCCCGGCGGGCAAGGAGATTGCTGCGAGCCTGGGGCAGAGTCGGAAGGCGGATGGGCCAATGTGGGTCACGCTGTCGGGCAGCGAGACGGACGCCAGCTCCAAACAGGCCCTAAAAGCGTACCCGCCGATGCTCGTAACGCCCTCCGGCACGTCCACCCGCGCGAGCTTGTCGCAGCCAAAAAACGCGAAGTCGCCGATTTCGGTGACGGCGGACCCGATGGAAACGGAGCGCACCTGGGAATAGGAATCATACTGAAAATATCTCCCCGTGGGTGGGTGGAAGGACCCCTCGCCGTAGCTCAGCGCGCTCCGCCAGGCGGTAGTCCCGGCGTTGGTATGTACGGTAAGCGCGCCGGCGCTTTCCACCCAGGTAAAATCCGCGTTGGAAATATCCGCGCCCCGCGAGGCGGCGGGGGCCGGCAGGCACGCAAGCAGCGCGGCCAGGAACAGCAGCGTCAGCGGCGCGCGGCGGGATTCACAGAATTTTCCGGGGGGGGGGGCAATAACTGGAAGCGTTCATGGATTCTTATCCTCCGATGGCGGTCGGCTTTGGTATCGGGCGACAGAAACAAACCTCTTGCAATGGTATCAGCACACATCCCGGCGCGGGGCGTGTCAAGGACGGCGCGAAGGAGGGATGGAAATCAACCTTGCGCATGCTGTTGCGCCGTACAGCTTACAATGCGATCAGGCGTCTCTCCATCAGCCCTATTCATTGCCAGATTGGCGAAAACGGCGACCGCGCTTGTTGATTGACAGTCAACGCTGATTTCTATGCCAAAAAGGGGAAATTTGCGGGCGCGCGCGTCCCTCCCGTACTCGTTTTTGCCGGGCTTTGATGCCCTCCGTTTGTCCGCCGCCCGCGAGCGGCAGGGGCGGCGCAAGCAACCCCGACGCGGGGAAACGGGCCGGGATCGCGCCGTTTGACGAACAAAACCCGGAGGCGGGGAAGCGAGACTTCTTCCCCGGCTCCGGGTTTTGCTGAAAATGCTTTGACAAGCGCCGGTTTTCAATCGCGGTCGGACGCCGCGGAGGGATTGGCGACGTTTTCCGCGGAGGCGGCGCGGGCTTCCCGTTCGTCCTCCAGCGCGATTTTCAGCAGGTCTACCTCCACGCGCAGGCGGTCCGCTTCCCTGCGGGCGTCCGCCCATTTGCGGTAGGGCACCAGCTCCTCGGACATTTCCTGCCCCGCTTGCGAAACGGCGCTTTCCGCGCGCCTGAGCAGCTCGCACAGGCCGTCCAGCATTTGGGATACGCACGGGTCGTCCATACGCCGGTTCAGCTCCGCCAGGCTGTCCTCCCGCTCGACGCGCGCCGCCCGGTCGTAGCGGCGGCAGTTGATGACGACGTCCGGGCAGGGGAGGCCCTCGGCCCGCAGCTCCTCGGCGACGCTCAGCAATAGCTCGGGACGGTTTTTCAGCACCGAACGATATTTGTTCTGATAGCGAAGCATGCCCGCGCGGTCGCCGCCCGCCAGCCGAGTCACGCACGCCCGGACGCTTTCGCCCTGGCCGCGGCCCATGAGCACGTTTCGCAAAAGCTCGTGCAATTCCTCTTCGGTAAAGGCGCGGAAGGGCGTCTGGCGGGACGCGAGCTCCGGCACCTCGCGCACGCGCGCATAGTAGAAATTCCGGATGCTGTTGGGCCTGCGGGACAGCCGCTCGCCTACGTCCACAAATACGTCGCGCAAGGGGCGGCCGTCCTGCGCCGCGTCCTTGACGGCAGAAAACAACAGATCGATCTCATCCTTCTGCCAGCCGCCGCGCGGATGGGTGGTGTTTGCCTGTGTCATGGTCATCGCCTCCGACGGATTTTGAATACAGGGCATAGTATTGGGTAAGATAGCGGGATTTATACGGTCAACGCAGCCGAAGCAGCGTTTCCACCGGGTCGGCGGCGCGGAAAAACGCGTCGGAGCAGAGCGCTTCCATCTCTTCCAGCGTGTGCGCAAAGGCGTTTGGAAACAGCAGCCCGTTTCCAAATCGTTCCATCAGCGCGGAGGTCAGCGCGTCCGCCGCGGCCTCCGTTTGGCAAACAGGCAGCAGCGAATGGGAAACCGCGGCGGACTGCGCGTGGTCCGATAGGAGAAAGGCCGCCAAGGCGCGGGCGTCCCCGCTGTCGCGGCACAGGGAGAGGTAGCGTACCCTGTCGCATACCGCGGGCAGCAACGGGCAGGCGGTCAGGCTTCCGCCCGCTCGCACGGCGGACAGATAGGCGCCCAGCGTTTGCACGCGGGCGCATTCCGCCATGGGCTCCCCGGCGCAGGCGGCGGCCAGCTCCGCCCTGACGGTGGCGGGGGCCAAAAATTGCACCTGCTGCAGGGCGACGCCGGCGGGCAGGGCAAGCGCTCCTTTTTGCAAAAGACGGTCCCAGGGCAGCTCATCCTCCGTAAGGTAGGGCTTTCCCTCTTCCGGCGCGGCGTCGGGCGCGGGCGTTCCCAGGTCAAAAAAGGAACTGGGCTTTGCGGAGGGCTCGGGAGCTTCGTCCCCGAGGGCCCACGCGGCGGGCAGACTGAGCACGTTGGGCGCGTACCAAAGCGGGGCGGCATAAGGCGCGCCTCCGCTTTTTCCAGAGGCCAGGGCATCCTCGGGGATCTTTTCCAAACCCGTCAACGGCAGAAAAAGCTGCTCCGGGTTGACCAGGCTTCCGGTTGCATGCAGCACGATATCCGGCTTGACGGCGGCTTCCTCCATCAGCTCAGCCGCGTCCACGCGCCGCAGAAATACGCGCATACCCTCGTTCAGCCGTTCAAACGAGGAACAAAGCTCGCTGACGAGCCGGCGGTCGTCCACCCGGTCGGAAATCAGCCAAACGGTCAGCGTGCGCGCGCGCGCCGGCCGCAGCCGTTCGTCCATGCGGTTGGCGTCCCCGGCCTGAAACGAGGAAAATATCCCCGGCATGGCGCACAGGAGCGCGGCGGTTAAAAGCAGCGCGGTCAGCAAACTGGCGCGGCGCGCGGACATGGCGGAACACCTCCCTGCATTTGGGGCTGGCAAAGCATATGCCCGTTTGCCGCGCGACATGTCGGGAATGCGGGAAAGGGAGCGGTTGGGAGGCGGGAAGGCGCGGATGAAAACAATTGCAAACAATCCCAAAATCCAGTATAATAAAGGCGAGGATATCAGACGATCCCGACGGGGAAAAGAACATAGCGAGAGGAGCTTTCCAATGAGCTATCGGCAGAACTATGAGGCGTGGCTCCGCGATTTTGCACACGATGAGGCGACCGTCGCCGACCTCCGGGCCATCTCCGGGGATGAAAAGGAAATCGAGGATCGCTTCTATCAAAACCTGAGCTTTGGCACGGCGGGCATGCGCGGCGTGCTGGGCGCGGGCATGAACCGCATGAACGTATATACCGTGCGCCGGGCAACCCAGGGGCTGGCGGATTATCTGTCGGCGGAAGAGGGGGCAAAGGAGCGCGGCGTGGTGATCGCCTACGATAGCCGGCGCATGAGCCCGGAGTTTGCCAGGGAAACGGCGCTTGTGCTGTGCGCCAACGGCATTCAGACCTTTTTGTTTGACGCGCTGCGTCCCGTGGCGCTGTTATCCTTCGGCGTTAGGCGGCTGAACGCCGCGGCGGGCATCGTGATTACGGCCAGCCACAATCCTCCGCAATATAACGGCTATAAGGTTTACGGCGAGGACGGCGCGCAGTTGGGGCCCGAGGCCGCCGCCGCCGTGACGGAGCGGATTAACGCGCTCAGCTTTACCGCCGCCAGGCGCATGGACGAGTCGGAGGCAATCGCCGCCGGGGTGCTTCATATCATTGGCGATCAAGAGGTGGACGACGAGTATATCCGCCGCGTGAAAACGCTCTCCATCTACCCCGAGGTAGCCGCCGAGGCGGGCAAAAACCTGAAAATTGTCTATACGCCGCTGCATGGAAGCGGAAACGTACCCGTGCGCCGCATCCTCAGGGAAATCGGCATCACCAATGTGAGCGTCGTCAAGGAGCAGGAAGCCCCGGACCCCGACTTCTCCACCATTAAGGTGCCGAATCCGGAGGACCCGGCGGCTTTTACGCTGGCCATCGAGCTGGCCAACAAGGTCGGGGCCGACGCCATTTTCGGCACCGACCCGGACTGCGACCGTCTGGGGGTAGCCGTCAGGGAAAAGGACGGAAGCTTCCGGCTGCTCACCGGCAACCAGATCGGCTGCCTGATGCTCTATTATATCCTGAGCGGAAAGAAGGAGCAGGGAAAGCTGCCGGGCAACGGGGCGGCGGTCAAGAGCATCGTTTCCACGGAGCTCGCGCGCGCTATCTGCAAGGATTTTGGGGTCGAGCTGTTTGACACGCTGACGGGCTTCAAGTTTATTGGAGAGAAAATTCAGCAGTTTGAGGATTCGGGAGACCATACCTTCCTTTTCGGCTTTGAGGAAAGCTACGGCTACCTATCCGGCACGTTTGTGCGCGACAAGGACGGCGTGAACGCCTCGCTGCTGATTGCCGAGGCGGCGGTATATTACGGCGCCAAGGGCAAGACGCTGTGCGATGTGATGGCCGAAATTTTTGACCGCTACGGATATTATCTGGAGCATGTGGAATCCGCCACGCTGCCGGGGATTGACGGGCTGAAGGTGATGGCGGACATGATGGCCCGCATTCGGCGCAATCCGCCCGACCGGATTGGCGGCGTAAAGGTGATTCGGGTAAAGGATTTTATCGCCGGAACGGACACGGACCTGACGACCGGCTCTGTGGAAAAAATGGACTATCCCACGAGCGACGTGCTGTATTTTGCCATGGAGGGCGGGCATTTCGTATGTGTGCGCCCCAGCGGCACGGAGCCCAAGATCAAGCTGTATGTAAACGTAAACGACAGGAACGAGCAAACCGCGCGGGAGCTGCTCGAGCGGATGACGCGGGAAGCGCTGGAGCTGCTGAAATAGCGCCCCGCGGCGGCAAAGGACGCGGCGCTTTTTTGCCACGCCGCACGGACCGTTGACGGAAAAGGTCAACGGTCCGTTTTGAGTTGGCGGCAGAAACGGCGCAAGGCAAAGGAAGATCGGCTTTGTCATTCGGGCCGGCGGTCTCGCGTCCGCTTGCGGGGGCCGCAGAGAAATGAAAGGCCCGCTCGTACTTTCAGAAACCATTGATTTGGCGGCGGGGCTTGACAGCCGTCGACGTACTCCACATAAGGAGTAGAATATAGAATATTATCACAGAAAGTATTGATGAACATTGTGCAACATGCCGTTTCAAAAGGCGGAACTAGACAACTTGATGAAACAATGCTATCCTGCAATCGTGAAACATTGGTTCGCAAATCTCGTATAAATTTGTAATAAAATATACTTGATCCGAACCAATCCTGTCGTTCCCTTCTACCGATCAACTGCATAAGGAGGAACCAACCATGAGGAAGCTGCTGTCCTTGGCGCTCGTAGCGGCGCTCGCGTTGACATTCGCCGCTTTCCCCGCGGCGGCGGAAAGCGGAGAGCCTGTCAAGATCTCGCTGTATTACTCGGACAACGCTACGCTGCCCTTCCAGGAGGATTGGCTGACGGTTAAGACCATCGAGGAGAAATACAACCTCGACCTGACGTTTGAGGTCATTCCGATCGCGGATTACACCACCAAGGTTTCCACCGCGCTGAACGTCGGCGGCAACACGGTTCCCGACGTCATCCTTTACCAAACCACCAAGGGTGAAAACGGGTCTTTGGCGCTGAACGGCGCGCTGGTTCCCATCAGCGATTACAGCGAATGGACGCCGAACTTTAACGCCCGGGTGGAGGAATTCGGCCTCCAGGCCGCGGTGGACGAACTGAGGCTCAGCGACGGGAAGCTTTACTATCTGCCTTCCCTGACCGATATCCCCTTCTACGACGGCGGTTTGATCCTGCGCCAGGATTACCTGGAAAAAAAGGGATTGGAAGCGCCCAAGACCTTTGACGACCTTTATGAAATCCTGAAGGCATACAAAGCGGACAATCCCGATTCCTATCCGCTGACCATCCTGGCCGGCCCGCGCGTGCTCTACCGCATGACGATGCCCTCCTTTGGCGTCAGCCTGGGCAAGAACGGCGCCTCCGGCACCAACACCCTGAGCTGGAATTACACGACCAAGGAGTATTTCCCCGGCGCGGTCAGCGACGAGTACAAGGCATACATCACCTTCTTTGCCAAGCTGTACGCCGAGGGGCTGCTCGATCCCGAAATGGCCGATCCCATTGACGGCGACCGCTGGACCCAGAAGATGGCCAACGGCTCCGCGATGGCGACCTACGCCTATTACGACCAGATCGGCGGCGTGGAGGCCGCGAGCGAAATCGAGGGCCTCAAGCTGAACATGTACCCGGCTCTGGAGGGACCCGCCGGCGCGCACCACCAGCCCAAGAGCTCTACCGGCCAGGGAATCCTCTTCCCGTCCAAGACGGCCGAGCGCGCTGATTTTGAGCAGGTTGTCCGCGCGATTGACGCGGCGTTCTTCTCCGAGGAAGCCGCGAAGATTTGGTGCCTGGGCGTGGAGGGCGTCACCTACACGGAGAAGGACGGCGTGATCACCTATTCCGACGAGCTGGTCAATTCCGCCGACGGCGTGTACAAGACCCTGCAGGTCAAGTATGGCTGCGGCAGCGACGTGACCCAGATGGTCTGGTACAACGCCCGCGAGATGACCAAGTACGACCAGAACTATTCCGACATCAACGCCGCCGTGGCCGCGATGGGCGACGTGATTCAGCCGATCCCGCCCTCTCCTCTGTTTGACGACCTGACCGCCGAGGACGCCGGCATGCTTCAAACGCCCCTGAGCGACGCCTGGGAGGTTTGGAACGACGCCTTCCTGACCGGAAAGAAATCCATCGAGGCCGATTGGGACGCATATGTGGCGGAAATGACGGAAAAGGGAATCGACGAGTTCTGCAAGCTGTATAACGACCATCTGGCGAAATAACCTCCGTTTCAAGGCGGCGTGCCCGCTGCCAAAAGGCGAGTTGCAAAACCTGACATCAAAGCGGGCCGCACCATGGTTTACCGTGGTGCGGCTTTGCTGTTTCGCAAGGAGGGAATCCTGTGGTCGCTAAACAGGCAAAAGGAAACGCCGGCGCCTCCGCCCTGATCCGCCGCGAAACCTTCGGCTCCCATTTCCGTCGGTACTGGCAGCTCTATTTGATGCTGCTCCTGCCCGTGATCTATTTTATCCTGTTCAAATATGTTCCGATGTTCGGCAACGTTCTCGCGTTCCGCCGATACCGGCCCGGCCTGGGACCATACGGAACAAGCTGGGAAGGTTTTCGCTATTTTGAAAAATTTATGACCGACCGGGCCTTCTGGCGGGCTTTTGAAAATACGCTGACGCTGTCGCTTCTCAATCTGGCGGTCAACTTTCCCATTCCGATCATCTTTGCCGTTATGCTTAACGAAGTCCGCCATTTGCGCTTCAAGAAGCTGGTGCAGACGGTAAGCTATATGCCGCGCTTTATCTCCACGGTTGTCGTCATCGCCATCATGAGCGAAATTCTTTCGCCCTCCAGCGGCTTGCTGAATCTTTTTTTGCATGACGCCTTCGGCATGGGCCCGATATACTTTATGAACGAGCCGGAGTATTTCCGCGCGCTGTATGTGCTGACGGATACCTGGCAGTTTACCGGCTGGACGGCGATCATTTACCTGGCCGCCATCACCGGCATTTCCAACGATTTATTTGAGGCCGCGACCATCGACGGCGCGACCCGCTTTCAGCAGATGATCTATGTGACCATTCCCTCCATCCTGCCTACCATTATGGTCATGTTTATCCTGAGCGTGGGGCGCTTGCTGTCCCTGGGCTTTGAAAAGGTGCTGCTGATGTATACGCCCTCAAACTCGGCCGTGTCCGATATCATCGACACGCTGGTGTACCGCACCGGCCTGGCGAACCAAAATTATTCCTACGCCACCGCCATTGGCCTGTTCAGCGGCGTGATCGGCGTCATCCTCGTATCGCTGAGCAATTACCTGAGCCGCAAGACCACCGGCGACGGCATTTATTAAAGGGGGGCGCGAGATGGTACTGCACAGAAAAGCCTCCGCAATCCACAGGGGCGCCGGAAGCGTGGCGCTGGACGTTGTGATTTACCTCGTAATGATTTTTGTGCTTCTGGTTTGTCTGATTCCCTTCCTGTATATGATTGCGCTGTCTATGTCCGACCCCAAGGCCATTGTCAACAACCAGGTCACCTTCTGGCCCGTGGGCTTTACCCTGTCCTCCTATGAGCAGATTATCGCCTACCCGCACTTCTTCCGCGCATACGGCAACACGATTTTCTATACCGCCGCCGGCACCGCGATTTCGCTGCTGCTGACCATGCTGTTTGCCTATCCTCTCAGCAAGGCCTTCCTTCGCGGACAGAAGTTTTTTATGAAGCTTGTCGTCGTCAGCATGTTCTTCTCCGGCGGGCTGATTCCCAATTTCCTGCTCATTTCCAACCTTCGCCTGACGGGTACGGTATGGGCCATGCTATTGCCTTTTGCCATCAATCAGTTCAATTTGATTATCCTTGTCAACTTCTTTAAAAGCCTGCCGGGCGAAATCGAGGAAGCCGCCCTGATCGACGGCCTGAATTATCTGGGCATCCTGTTTCGCATTGTGGTGCCGCTGTCCACCGCCGGGCTGGCCACCGTGGGCCTGTATACCGCCGTGTTTTTCTGGAACGATTGGTTTAACGGCCTGCTTTACCTGAATTCCGCGCAGTACCCGGTGATGCTGTACCTGCGCAACATCGTCAACGGCACGGCTATGCTGGGCGACGCGGCGGGCTTCGGCGATAAATCCACCATCGCTATCTCCATCAAGTCCGCGGTGATCGTAACATCCACGCTTCCAATCATTATCCTGTACCCGTTCCTGCAAAAATACTTTGTCAAGGGCCTGACCGTGGGGTCGGTCAAGGGCTGAGCGACGGAAGGTGAGAAGCGCATGATAGAGCTGAACGCAATTGACACCGAGCAGCGAAACCCGCGCACGGCCCATATTGACCGCGAAAGCACGGAGGGAATCCTGCGCCTTATCAACGCGGAGGACCGGCAGGTGGCCGGCGCTGTGGAAAGGGAGATACCCCATATTACGCAGGCCGTGGACGCGATTTATGAAAAGCTTCGCTCCGGCGGCAGGCTGGTGTACTGCGGCGCCGGCACGTCCGGTCGGCTGGGCGTGCTGGACGCGTCCGAGTGCCCGCCGACCTACGGCGTGCCGTATGGGCTTGTGCAAGGGCTGATCGCGGGCGGCGGCGAAGCCCTGACGCGCGCGATGGAAGGCGCCGAGGATCATGCGGAGGATGGCCGCCGCGATTTAAGCGGCATCGGCTTTTCGTCGGCGGACGCGCTTGTAGGCATCGCGGCCAGCGGACGCACGCCATACGTGATTGGCGCGATGGATTACGCGCGCGGCCTTGGCGCCGTGGCCGTCGGGCTGACAAGCTGCCGTGACAGCGAGCTTTCGCGGCATGCGGATATTTGCATCGCGCCCCTGACCGGTCCGGAGGTGGTTGCCGGCTCCACCCGCATGAAAAGCGGAACGGCACAAAAGCTGGTGCTCAACATGCTGTCCACCGCCGTGATGATAAAGCTTGGAAAGGTGTTTGGCAACCTGATGGTGGACGTGCGCGCCAGCAATGAAAAGCTGTACCAGCGCTGCGTATCCATTGTCAAAACCGCCGCGGAAACGGATGATGCCGCGGCAAGGCGGGCGCTGGAGCAGTGCGGCTTTTCATGCAAGCACGCCATTGTGATGCTGCTGCTTGGCATCAGCGCGGAGGAGGCCGGCCGCGCTTTGGAACGCGCCGGCGGTCGCGTTTCGGAGGCGCTGGTCCTGAAGGGCTAGGCGTTGCGGTCATGCTCCATCCGGTGCGGTCGGCAGCTATCATAGCTTCTTTCCAGACGGATTTTGGCCCGGTGATAATCCAGATGGGCGACCGCGGTATACAGCACGTCGATGAGCGTAAGCTGCGCGATCCGGCTGCTCATGGCCCCGCTGCGGCGATAAATTTCCGGGCAGGAGGTATAAAGCGCGATATCGGCCATGGCAACCATCGGGCTTTTGCCAAACTGCGTAATGCTGACCAGCGTAGCGCCGCTTTTGCGGGCGATGCCCATGGTTTCCACCACCTCCTTGGTCACTCCCGAATGGGAGATAAAAATGGCCACGTCGCGCGGCGTAAGGTTGGCCGCGCAGATGAGCTGCATGTGGAAATCCTTGCTGGTTACCACGGGAAGCCCAATGCGCAGCAGCTTGCCGTACAGGTCCTCCGCCACGAGCGCCGAAGCGCCCACGCCGAAAATTTTAATGGATTCCGCGCGGATGACCTTCCCGGCGACCTGGCTGATTTGCTCTGGGTCCAGCAGGCTCATGGTATCCTCGATCGCCTGGATGCTTCCGCTTTTAACCGCCTCAACCATCTGCGCTACGGTGGAGTGGCTGGAGATATCCGCGTACAAGGGCTCCTGGAGCGCGTGCTTGGCGTCCTGCTGGGCGTTAAGCTCGGTAAAAAGCTGCTTTTTTAAATCCTTGAGGCCATAGAAACCCAGCGTTTTGCTGAACCGCACCCAGGCGACCTGGCTGACGCCGGCGGCCTCCGCCAGCGCCGCGATCGGCATGTTGAACACATTGTCCACATGGGCCAGGAAGTAAGCGGCCACCTTCTTTTCCGAAGGGCAGAGACGGTCGAAAATGTCCCGCGTGCGGACCTCGATGCTTGTCATAGGCTCACCTTCCCCATCACGACCGGATGCGCCGCCCCCGTGGCGGACGGAGCGTTGTTGCATATCCCATGAAGGCGCTCGTTGGCGAGGATGGCAAAAGCGACGGCTTCCTTGGCGTCGCTGTCCAGGCCAAGATCCTCGTTTGTCTGAACCGGAATGCCAAGCGCGTCCCGGAGACATGCCAGCAAATAAGGATTTCGGCTTCCGCCCCCGCCTACGATCAGGCGGTCGGGCTTGACGGTCAGGAAGCGTTCCACGCCTACCCGCACGCATTCAGCCGTAAAGCGCGTCGCCGTCGCCAGCATGTCGGGAAGGGTCAGCTCCAGCTCCCTGCCCCGGCGGATCAGCCGTTCCACGTAGGGCTGCCCGTATTCCTCCCGCCCCGTGGTTTTGGGGGGCCGCTTTTCAAGGTAGGGGTCGTCCATCAGGAAAGCCAGCAGCGCCGCGCTGACCGCCGCGCCCGCGGCGATCCGCCCGCCCTCGTCATAGCGCAGCGCGCCGCCGGTGATCCGCTCGGCCAGCGCGTCCATGACCATGTTGCCGGGGCCGGTATCAAACGCGATGGTGTCCGACAGCCCGCCCCCCTTGGGCAGCACCGTTAAGTTGCCGATGCCGCCGACGTTTTGCAGCCCCACGGTTTCCGTCTCGCTTCGGTAGAGCAGGTATTCCGTATAGGGGACCAGCGGCGCGCCCAGGCCCCCGGCGGCCAGGTCGCGCACGCGGAAATCGCTGACGACCGGGCAGCCCATCCCCTCGCTGATGACGGACGGCTCTCCCAATTGCAAGGTGCCGCGCACGGCGCGTCCCAGGTACGGCTCCTGAAGGGGCGCGTGGTAAAGCGTCTGGCCGTGGCTTCCCACAAAATCCACCCTCGAGGGGGAAACGCCCGCCTTTTTGCAAACGGCCAGGCAGGCCTCCAGCGAAAGCTGCCCCATGAGGAAATGGAACAGGCAAAGCTCATGGGAGCCTCCGCTTTCGCCTTTGGCGAGGGCGAGGATGGCGTTACGCACCTCCGCGGGATAGGGCAGGGACAGGAACGCAATCTGGCGAACTCTTGTGGACAGGCCGAAGCCGGAAATTTCGACCAGCGCGGCGTCCATGCCGTCGGCGGAGGTTCCGCTCATCAGGCCGATGGCAAGCGAGGACGGCTTAGCGAAAGAAATGGGATAAGCGGACATAGGAGAACCTCCTGCGAAAGTAAGTTTCAGCCCTATTGTATACCGGTGTAATTTTATATGTCAAGGCGGGATGGACATGCTGCGTTTAGGAATCGAGCGGATCGGGGAATTTTCCGGTTGCTTTTCGGGCAGGCGCCTGGGAATGATTACGTCGGTCTCGGGCGCCGACCAGCGTTTGCGCTCCTCTGTGGAAATCTTTCGTCAACGGTATCCGCTCGCGGCGCTGTATGCGCCGGAGCATGGCATACGCGGCGCGGCTGACGCCGGCGAAACCCTGGAAGACGAGCCGGAGGCGGACGCGGCTACGGGCCTGCCGGTTTTCAGCCTATACCGCGGCGACGGCCAGCGACTGACGGAGGCGATGGTAGAGGGCGTGGATGCGCTGGTTTATGATATCCAGGACCTTGGCCTTCGGTATTACACGTATTGCTCCACCCTGGCATACGCGCTGGAGGATTGCGGGCGCTATGGAAAGGAGCTGGTCGTCCTGGACCGTCCGGCTCCCCTTGGCGGGCTGCGCGTGGAGGGCGGGCTGCTGAAAAAAGGCTTTGAAAGCTTTGTGGGCTGCTATGACCTTCCGGTTCGGTATGGGCTGACGGCGGGCGAGCTGGCCCAAATGCTCAACGCGGAAAAACGCCTCGGGTGCGCGCTGAGCGTTGTGCCGATGTCTGGCTGGCGGAGAAGCATGCTTTTTCCCGAGCTTGGCTATCCGTTCCTGATGCCCAGCCCTTCCATACCCAACTTCCACAACGCGCTGCTGTACGCGGGCACATGTCTGTTTGAGGGTACGAACCTTTCGGAGGGACGCGGAACCTCGGACCCCTTCGCGCTACTGGGCGCGCCTTTTATAGACGCGCGCAGGCTTTGCGCGGCGGTTGAAAGGCTTCAGCTTCCCGGCCTGATCGCCACGCCGGCGACCTTTACCCCCACGGCGGGGAAATACGCCGGCGAAGGCTGTCAAGGCGTTCATCTTCACCTGACCGACGCGGAGGCGTACCCGGCGGTGGAGGCGGGCGTCCTGATGCTGGATGCCGTCCGCTCGCTGTATCCCAGGCGTTTTGCTTTCAGGCCGCCGGAAAAACAGGGCGCGCGGCCCATGATTGACCTGCTGAGCGGGGGAGACGAGCTACGGGACGGCGTGCCCGTGCGAACGCTGCTGGAAAACTGGCGGTCGCAAAGCGCCGCGTTTATTACGCGATCCCTGCCCTACCGCCTCTACGACTGAAACGCCGGCGCAGGGGCGGAAGAAACACCATATCAGGAGGAAACCGGAATGAAGGCGCTGGACTTACAAACACAGATCGGGCAACGGCTGGCGGTGGGCTTTCCAGGGTACGAGATCCCAAGCGACCTTGCGGAGCTGGTCAGGCGGTATCATGTGGGCAATATCATCCTTTTCGCGGAAAACATTCGGGATAATGGACAGCTCAAGCGCCTGTGCCGCGAGCTTCAGGAGCTGATAGCGGGGGAAACGGGCTTTCCGGCCTTTATCGGCATCGATCAGGAGGGGGGCGTGGTTTCCCGCCTGGGGCCGGACGCGGCGACGCCGCCAAGCGCGATGTGCGTAGCGGCGACGGGCGATCCTCGTAACGCCTATGAGGCCGGGCTGATTACCGGCAGGGAGCTTCGCGCGCTTGGCGTGAACTTTGACTTTGCGCCGGATATGGACGTTAATTCCAATCCGCAGAATCCCGTCATCGGCGTGCGCAGCTACGGCGATACCCCGGAAATCGTCGCGCGCTATGGCACGGAGATGATGCGGGGCCTGACGGACGGCGGGGTGCTGTGCTGCGCCAAGCATTTTCCCGGCCACGGGGATACGGCGCTGGATTCCCACCTGAGCCTTCCCATCGTAGACAAATCCCTGGCAGAGCTCGAGGCTTGCGAGCTAAAGCCCTTCCGTGCGGCAATCGCGGCGGGCGTACCCGCGATCATGACGACGCATATTTTATTCCCGCAGCTAGAGCCGGAAAAGACGCCGGCCACGATGTCCAGACGCATCATCACCGGGCTGCTGAAGGAGACGCTGGGCTTTACCGGCCTGGTGGTGAGCGATTGCATGATGATGCAGGCCATTCAGGCTTATTATGGCACGGTAAACGGCATATTGGCCGCCGTGGGCGCGGGGGTTGACCTGGTTTTAAGCTCCCACAGCATCGAATATGCGCGGAAAGCCTGCGAGGCGATGCGGGAGGCGGTGCTGGACGGCGGGCTTTCGGCGGAGGAAATGAAAGCGTCGGCTGAAAAAATCATCAGCGCCAAGGCCGCGCTTGCGCCCGCCCCGGACAATGCGGATATCGTCGGCTGCGAGGCGCACCGGCAAACCGTGCGCCGCATCATGGATCAGGGGCTTACGCTGGTCGGCTCCCCGACAGGAGAATGTCCCCCGCTTGGCCAAAAGCCGCTGTTTATGGGCTGCCATCCGTTCCGTCCCACCATTGCCTCCAACCCAGAGGATGAAAGCGTAAGCTTTCCTGAAACCATGCGGTCGCTGCTTGGCGGGGAGGCCGTAAACACTCCCACGGACCCTACGGACGAGGAGATCGGCTCGCTCGCGCTCCGGGCCGCCGGGCATAGCGCCGTGGTGATCGGCACATACAACGGCCATATTAAAACGGGTCAGCTCAAGCTTGTCCGCGCCCTGGCCCGGCTGGACGCGCCGGTGATCTGCGTGGCGCTGCGCAATCCCTATGACTTGCTCGGCCTGCCTGACGGCGTGACTCGCATAGCGGCCTATGAATATGACAGCTTGAGCATGGAAGCGGTCGCGCGGTTGTTGCGCGGCGAACAAAGGGCGTCGGGCCGCCTGCCGCTCTCGATTGTGGAGGCATAGCGTGCGTGTGACGACGGTTGGATGGGATGGAGGCGGCACGGGCACGACGGTTCTGTGCCTGGACGAAGAAGGCGCCGAGATGGGGCGGGCGCGCTTTGGCCCGCTGAACCTGAACGGCGGCGATCCGCGGGCGGTCGAGCAAACGGTGAAGGACGCCCTTTCCTTTATGCGGGCGTTTGGGGAATGCGGCTGCCTATGCGTTGGGGCCGCCGGCGTCAGCAACCGGCGCTTCTGTGAGGCGCTGCGCGCGACGCTCGCCCGGCATGGATATGCGGGAAAGCTCCTGCTCGCCGGCGACCATGAGATCGCCCTTGCGGGGGCGGTCGGCGACGCGGGCCTTGTGCTGATCGCGGGCACGGGCTCCATCTGCTTTGGGAGGAATGAGGACGGGCAAACGGCGCGCAGCGGCGGAGCGGGACACCTGCTGGACGACGAGGGAAGCGGCTACGCCATTGGACGCGATATTTTGTCGGCGGTTCTGCGCGCGGAGGACGGCCGCTCCGGCCCAACCGCGCTGACACAGGGCGTTCGGGCCAGGCTTGGCTCTGGTAGGCGCGAGGATGTGGTCGCCTACGCCTACCAGGAAAACCGGACCAAAAGCGATATCGCGGCGCTGGCGCCGCTGCTCGCTCCCGCCGTCGCGCAAGGCGACGAGGCCGCGCTTCGCGTTGCGCACAGAGCCGCAAAAGAGCTATGCCTGCTTGTAAAGGCGGTCAGTCGCCGCCTGCGGATGCCCCGCGCGGAGCTGGCGATGCTGGGGAGCATTTTGACCCAGTGCGAACCGGTGCGCGCCAAAACAGCGCAGGCCGTAACCAGGGCCCTGCCCGGCGTCACGCTGATCCCACCGCGCGGCGACGCGGCTGAGGGCGCGGCCAGGCTTGCCTTGGCCGCTCAGAAAAAAGAGGAGGAAAACCCGCATGCCTGATATGCTTGTTCACCTGCTGAAGCTGCCCGAGGAAAACGCGCTTTTCATGGAACTGGAGGAAAAGAACATCCAAATCCGGCGCGCGCTTGCGCCGGATAAATTTCGGATCGTGCCGTGGGTACGGGAGCATTCCGGGCTAAGCGCCGCCGGGGAATGCGACGTGTGCTTCAGCCGCGTGCCCGTAAGCTGCTTTATCGCCACAGAGGGGGCGCGGATCATTGGATATGCCTGCTATAACGCCACAGCGCCCGATTTTTTCGGGCCGACGCGCGTGCTGGACGAGTGCCAGGGAAAGGGCGTGGGAAGAGCGCTGCTGCTGCGCGCGCTCCGGGCCATGCGCGACGAGGGATACGTCTACGCCGTTGTGGGCGGCGTGGGGCCGCAGGCGTTTTATCAAAAGACGGTCGGCGCGACGCTGATCGAGGATTCGTCCCCGGGGTTATATCGAGACTTCCTTGGCGCGCTGGAGAAACAGCGGCCTGCTTCACCGCCGCGATGAACGTTCGGGAAAGCGGCTCGCATGAGCCGTCGAACGCCTCCCGTTCCGGGAGGGGCATAGACGGCGGTTTTGCCTGGGTTGGCGGCCTTCCGGCGGAATGCGACGCTCTGAAAAAAAGGATTTTACGGAGCCTGCGCCGGTTTGCCGTCCGAGGCTCCGCCGCTTTGCGAATCCTCGCCGGGCTTGCGGACCTTTGCCAGACCCCATGCGCCCAGCAGGCCGACGGCAAAGCAGGCGGCGTAGGTCAGAAGATCCGCGCCGCCCGTTGAAAAGCTGTATCCGGGCGTAATCAGCAGCTTAACCGGCGGCAGGATCACGAGGGTGGAGGCAATGACGATGCCGACGACGGCGTGCATAAACAGGGAGTACCGCCGGCGGAGGCACCAGTCCACGCCCCTGGACAGGCCGAGGACCGTTGCGACCAGGAAAATGCCCATCGGCAGCACGACGCCTAAGTCAAGGCTGCCGATCGCCTGATACATCGGCTCCGCAAGACCCAAAAAGAGGAAAATGTTCGACGGGCTCATGCCTGGCACCACGATCCCCAGGCCCCAAAGTATGCCGCAGACGCACCACCAGGCGAAGGAAGGCGGGACGCTCGCGCTTCCCCGAAGGGAGACGGGGATCATCCACGCAAGCATCGCCGCCATGGCGATCAGGAGCGCCGCGTAATCGCCGCGGGAGACACCCTGCTGGCGCGCCTCCCTCAGCAGGCTGGGCAGCGTGCCGGCAATTAGGCCGATAAACAGGAACAGGGCCGCGGTTTCGGCTGCCTCCAGAAAGCTTCCGATTACCCTGGAAGCCAAAAGCGCGCCGACGATAAAACCGACGCCGACCGGCAAAAAGAAGCGCCATTGCTTTTTGATTTCCCGCACCGGATGGCAAAGAAGCGCCATCATCTGCCTGTAAATACCGAGTATTACGCATAACGCGCCGCCGCTGATGCCCGGAAGCACGGCGCCAATGGCGATGATCGCGCCCTTTACGGCGTCCAACACAGGGTTTACCTTGTTTTTTACGGGAGCGTTTTGCATAGGCCGCGCCCTCCTTACCATGATGGCTTCATAAGAAGGATAGCATAACCCGACGCAATTGTATATAAACATCAAAAAGCGCGCGCCAATCTTAGCGCGCGTTCAGATGGTTGATAAACCTATTTGGGGGCGGTTTGGAGGGGCGACAGCCTCTCCAAATAAAATCGTATCGCCTGGCTTTGCCAGGCGGGCGGGGAGTTTGCGGCTTTGCCGCAAACACCTCCGACAGTCCTCGGCGGAAAAGCTCGCCGACAGGCGGGCTTTTTCGACGGCCTGAGCGCGCGCCAATCTTAGCGCGCGCTTGGCACGGCCGCTTATTTGCTCCTGTGGAACAGGAGCTTTTCGTACCGTTCCTGATCGGCGTCCCGGACCATGATTTCCAGCTCCTCATCGCCCATAACGGTATTGCGGCCTTCGGCGTACAGGCCGTCCACCATTTCCTTGACCCGAACCACCACAGGGTCCTGCTTATCGACCGTGTGCGGCTCCTTCAGGCGGAAATGGCTGTTCATCCAATGGGCGATGCCCGCCAGCCCGCTATGGCTGTCCACCGCCACCGAGGCGGGACGGTTCAAAATCGCCGTGGTGTCGAATATATTATAGATTTCCTCGTCCTTGAGCATGCCGTCGGCGTGGATGCCGGCGCGCGTCACATTGAAGTGGCGGCCCACAAACGGCTGGCGGGGGCTGATTTCCAGACCGATTTCCCGCTCCATGTATTCCGAAATTTCCGTGACTGCGGTAAGGTCCATCCCGTCGGCGGTACCGCGCAGCGCCTGATATTCGATCGCCATGGCCTCCAGCGGGCAGTTGCCCGTGCGTTCCCCGATGCCCAGCAGCGAGCAGTTCACGCTGGAGCAGCCGTACAGCCAGGCTGTGCCCGCGTTGTTGACCACCTTGTAAAAATCGTTGTGGCCGTGCCATTCCAGCCGCTCCGATGGAATCCGCGCATAGTGATTGAGGCCGTAGATAATGCCGGCGACGCTGCGGGGGAGCGCCGCGCCCGGATAGCTGATGCCGTAGCCCATGGTATCGCAGGCGCGTATCTTGATAGGCAGGCCGCTCTCCCTGGAAAGACGCATGAGCTGTTCGGCAAAGGGCAGCACAAAGCCATAGAAATCCGCGCGGGTAATATCCTCGAAGTGGCAGCGCGGCACAATGCCCTGCGCGAGCGCGGCTTTCACAATCCCAAGGTATTTATCCATCGCCTGCGCGCGGGTCAGGTGCATTTTTTTAAAAATATGGTAATCGCTGCAGGAAACCAGGATGCCGGTTTCCTTGACGTTCGCGGCCTTGACAAGCTTGAAGTCGTTCTCGTTGGCGCGAATCCAGGTGGTGATCTCCGGAAAGGGAAGGCCCAGGGCCTGACAGCGCTCCAGAGCCTCTCGGTCCTTATCGGTGTAGAGAAAAAACTCGCTTTGCCGGATCAGCCCCTTTGGGCCGCCAAGCCTTGCCTCGAGTTGGAACAGGCGCTCGATTTGCGAGGGGGTAAACGGGCTGACGCTCTGCTGGCCGTCGCGGAAGGTGGTATCGGTCATCCAGATTTCAGCCGGCATATTGATCGGCACCAGCCGGTTGTTGAAAGCGATCTTCGGGATGCTCTGATAATCAAAAATTTCACGGTACAGGTTTGGCTCGCCGACGTCCTGGAGCTCGTACTGGTACTTGGCCTGAATCAGTTGATTGGTTTTTTTGCTGAACTCCAGCATCTTACTTCAGCTCCTTTACAAAGGCCTCCACGCGGCGCAGGCCTTCGCGGATATTCTCCATGGAAGTGGCGTAGCTGAGCCGGCAGTAGCCCTCCGCCAAAAAGGCGTTTCCGGGCACCACGGCGACGTGCGCGCGTTCCAGAAGCGCGGCTGCGAAATCGGCGCTTCCCCCAATGACGGCGTCCCCCAGCCGCTTGCCGACAAGCGCCTTGATGTTCATCATGACGTAGAACGCGCCGTTGGGCATGCGGCAGCTAAGGCCGGGGATTTGGTTGATCAGGCGTACCAGCTCGTTCCGGCGTTCCTCAAACGCGCGGCGCATATCCTCTACGCAGTCCTGCGGCATGGTAAGCGCCAGGGCCGCCGCGTGCTGCGCGGCGCTGTTGGGCGCGGAGGTGGCCTGGCTCTGATAATTGCTCATGGCCTTGATGACGTCGCGCGGGCCGGCGGCATAGCCGATGCGGAAGCCGGTCATGGCGTAGGCCTTGCTGACGCCGTTAATCAGAATGGTGCGCTCCTTGATTTTTGGGCCCAAAGTGGCGATGCTTACATGCTCCGCGCCGCTGTACACAAGCTTTTCGTAAATTTCATCCGCGATAATGTAAAAGTTGTTCCGGACGGCCAGCTCCCCCAGCTCCTCCAGGTGCTCGCGGGACCATACGCATCCGTTTGGATTGGAGGGGGTGTTCAGGATAAAGGCTTTGGTGCGGGGGCTGATCAGGGCGGCAAAATCCTTCATAGAAGGCAGAAACCCCTGGGATTCCGGACAATCCAGGAATACCGGGACGCCGCCAGCCATGCGGACCATCTCCGGGTAGCTGACCCAGCAGGGCTTATCGACAATCACCTCGTCTCCGGGGTCGAGCAGCGTTTGGAACGCGGTGTAAAGCGAGTGCTTCGCGCCGTTGGAAACGATGACTTCATCGCGCGCGTATTCAAGCCCATGGTCTGCCTGAAGGCGGGCGCGGATGGCGTCCCGCAGCTCGAGGGAGCCGGGAACCGGGGTGTAACGGGTCATTCCCAGGTCCATGGCTTCCTTCATCGCCTCACGAATGGGCGCGGGGGTATCGAAGTCCGGCTCTCCCGCCGCGAAGCCGATTACGTTGACGCCCGAGGCGCGCAGCTCCTTGGCTTTCGCGTCCATGGCGAGGGTTGCGGAAGGCGCGATTTGGCGGCATTTTTCTGAAATTCCAAGCGGCATGGCAATTCCTCCTGTTGAGTGATGATAGCCTTTCAGCCCGTATATGAAGGAATAGGCGCCATGTCTTGCAAAAACGAGCGTATTTCCGCTCCGCCGGCGCCGGCCTTCCAGGATACAAGCAGCATTATATCATATTTAAGATTTGACGTAAAGTGCATGCCGGTTTCTTTTGGATTAAATATTGAAAATGAATTTCTGAAGAAAAGAATTTTCATTTTTCATCCATAAGAAAATTAGCTTTGGACGAGAGGCGGCGACGTGAGAAAAATATGGAATCCTCTTTACCAATGCGGCCGAAGGGCGCGGCCTTAGCCAGAAGGAGTTCGCGCGCAAAATTGGGTATGAAAAGGCAAGAGGGAATATTCTTGAATGGGAAAAGAACCGCCATTCTCCCCGCCTTGAAAACCTGCTCCGGATCGCTGAGGCGTTTGAAATTGGGGTTGATAGCTTTTTTCCTATATCATGATCTTTGATTGATGATATCCAGCCATTTCCTGGCTTTCTGTGTTAAAGGATGCTGTTCTTTAAGTTTATTCAGAAATATGTCATAAGCCTTCTGGCAATAGATCTTCGCCGTTTTCCAATCTTTCATCGCCGCGTAAAGCGAGCCTAAATTTACATAGGTAATCGCCGTACTTGGATGCTCCGCCCCCAAGACCTTTTCACTGATTGCTAGATCCTTTCGGTAATACTCCAGCGCCTTCGCATAATCCCCTTGATCTTGGTATACCAAGGCTAAATTGTTATACGTTGCCGCCGTATCCGGATGCTCGGTCCCCAATACCTTTTCACGGATCGCCAAAGCCTTTTGATAAAACTCCAGCGTCTTTGCGTAGTCCTCCTGATCCCGGTATAGTCCGGCTAAATTGTTGTACGTCGTCGCCGTATCCGGATGCTCCGTCCCCAAAACCTTTTCACGAATTGCTAAAGCTTGCATGTGATACTTCAGCGCATTCGCATACTCCCCTTGGTCCAGATATAGCCCGGCTAAGTTATTGTACGTAGTCGCCGCATCCGGATGCTCCGTACCCAATACCTTTTCACTGATTGACAAAGCCTTCCGGAAATACTCCAGCGCCTTTGCATAGTTGCCCTGATCCCGGTATAGCCCGGCTAAATTATGATACGTCGTCGCCGTCCTTGGATGTTCCGTCCCCAATACCTTTTCTTTGATCTCCAAAGCGTGCTGGTAATACTCCAGCGCCTTCGCATAGTCCCCCTGATCCCGGTATACCCCGGCCAAATTATTATACATCGTCGCTGTATCCGGATGCTCCCTCCCCAATGCCTTTTCACAAATCGCTAAAGCCTTCTGGTGAAACTCCAATGCCTTCGCATAGTCTCCGCGTTGTTGACAAACGCGGGCCACTGCATCCCCCAATGTACCTAAGCAAACGTCCTCCCCTTGTATCGTCTTGAGCATTTCTTCCGCACAACGAAAATACCCGTCTTCCACCGTATGTGTTTCATATCGTTTCTTCTTGACCTTCCCCACCACCCCGGCAATCACCGGCTGGCACTTCTCCGCGTCGGGCGCCAGTTGCATCCTCAGCGCCTCCGCGATCACCCCGTGCATGCTGACCGTATCATCCTCATTAATCCGCAGCCAGCCGCGCTCATGAAGCCTGTTGAGCAGATTTAAATCGGGCAGACCCAGCCATTCCCGCAGCTCCGGCACCCCGATTCGCACCTGGTCCAGCGGCAGCGCGCACAGGTTTACCAGCAGCCGTTCCGCCTCCGCGCCCAGCGCCTTGATATCCGCGGCGTCATACAGCTTCATGATATGCTCCGCCAGGCGGCGGCCATCGTATTCCCCGTTCCTGCGCACCGTTTCCGCAAGCCCTTCCAGGTTGAACCCGTCCTGCTCCAGCCGCCTTAGCAGCTCCGTCACGCGGATGCGCGCCGCCCGGCACGTTTTCGCCATTAGCTCGAGCGCCAGCGTATGCCGCCCGGCCAGCCTCACCACCTCGGGCAGCGCCTCCCGCTCGTCCATCTCCGGCTCCCGCCGCAGGTAGTGAAGGAACAGGCTTTGGCAGACCGGACCGGTCAAGAAATCCATGGGATAGAGGCGCATACGGTTCCCGTTTTCTGAAAAATCAGCCCGCGTCGTCAAAATTACCCGGCATGACAGGCTGAAAACGCTTTCAGCGTCCTCCCGCTCCAGCGTGCCGTGCACGTTGTCAAACACCAGGATGTCCTCCCGCGTCAGCCCGCGCAAAAGCCCCAGGATTTCATTGACCTGCGCCCGCCAGTCGTCCGCCGGCGCGCGGGGGTTGATCACCAGGCCCGCCGTTTGGGCCAGCGTATCAAGGAAGCCCGACCGGTACTCAAACCAGCCGATTCCGCGATACTCGTCCCTGTATCGCTCCAGGTACTTGCGGACGAACTCCGTTTTTCCCACGCCGCCAATGCCGGAGACGACGCAGATTTTTCCGTGCGCCTCGATGCTCTTGTGAAATTCTGTAAGCGCGTCCTCCCGGCCGATCAGCTCCACGGCGGGGGCCGCGCCCGGCAGCGCCAGACGCGGTTCGCCGGCGGCGACGCGTATCCACTCGCGCAGCTCGGCGATCCCCTGATCCTGCGCGTCGATTCGGCTGGAAATCTGCTCCACTTTGCCGCAAAGGCTTTGATAAAAGCTCAGGATAACGGCGAGATCAGGATATTTTCGCATGGAAACGATCAGGTTTGTTTGAAAGGCGCTTGCGATATGGGAAAACGCTTTCGGCGTTCCCCCTTGCATTAAATAGCTTTCCATGCGGCTTGCCTGCGCTTGCATCGCCCGGCGCAGAGCGTCCGTCCCCCCGGCCTTTGCCGCGTCCGCACTAAACGTCTGACGATCTGTCAGCTCCAGCAGAATGGCTTGTTCTCCCGGCGGCAGCTCCTTCAGCGTTTGCTCCACGGCATCCGCCACCGCCCGGTCGATGCAGTCGCATTGGCTTTTGTCCCAATGGATACAGTTATCCGCCAGGAAGCCGCATATCTCTGCCGCGACGCCCAGCCCGGCTTGAAGCGGCTGCGGAACCGCCAGCACGGCCGCGATGCTCAGCGCGGATACGCCGAGGGCCGAAAGCTTCTGTTGATCCATTCTATCAGCGCCTTTTATGGTTTGAAATACAAAATTCGATTTTTTAGGGCATGATTCCTTTCCTCGATTCCGTAAAATGGAATCATAAGCGAAAAAACGCCCCGGAGGCGCTTCTTCCTCCGGGAAGTTTCTCTTTTACGTGAGGAAACCAAAAATTGGAAGCCCTGTCGTCGTCTGCTGCGGTACAGACAATTGATTGGAAAAATATGATGGTCAAACCATCGATTTGTAGAAAAAGCAGGCTGATTCATGACAACTTCAGGAGGGACGCCGGGCGCGTCCCTTACCGCTCAACGGTCGCGTGCATACCGGGCCAGACGCCCTCGGGCGCTTCAAAGTCCAGGTAAACGGTATACTTGCTCACCTCGGCTTCCGCGCCTAAGGGACTTACGGACGTGACCGTCGCCTCTGCCGGCGGCAAGTCCAGCTCCTCAAACCGCACGGTCATGGTGTCTCCGGCATGAATCCGGCCTACGTCGCCTTCCTCGGCTTGGGCTACCAGCTCATATCGGCCCGCCGGGTATACAAGGGCGAGCGTCTGGCCCTTTTGAACGCTCGCGCCCTGCTGAACGCTGACCTCGCTCACAATCAGGTCTTCCCCGGCGATTACGGCAGTCGCGTCCGCCCGACCGCGGCGCTCCGGGTCCAGCGCGTCCGGTACATATGAAAACAGATAGTCGCCGGCCTTTACGCTGTCGCCCGCACGCACGGCCACATCCGTAACCGTTCCCGAGGCGGTCACCGCATAGGGCGGCACGCTGGACAGCGCCGCGCGGGCGAGCAGCGCTTTGTTTCCATAATCGGCCTCGCGGTAGACCTTGACATCCTGCGTATACACCAAATCCCCGCCGATGACTTGTACGGTAAAAGCAGCGCCGCTGACATCGAGAATAACGCCGTCCGCAAAGTGCTTTTCATTGGCCGAGCGCAAATAAACCGGCATGCCTGCGCGGAGATCCCGGTTTTCGGGGCTGTTGTAGCCGGTTCGCGTATTGGCGGCGATTTCATAACGGTCGGCGTACTCCAGCTTGAGCACGGCGCCGTAGCGCGCGACCGCCGCGTCCGCGATTCCGCCGGGCGCGACATAGACCGCCGCGACGGCGCCGTCCAGATCGGCATACACGCGCTGAGGTTCCACACGGAACAGCGCCTCGCCGCTGGAAACAGCGTCGCCCGCGCGCACGCTGAAGGCGGCGAGCTCGCCGCTGGCAGGGGCCTTCAGGGCGGTTGCGTCCCCCGCCCGCACAACCGCGGATAGGATCAACGCGTCGTCCGATTCCGAGAAAGCGGCGATTGGCAGGCAGACGAGGCCGGCGCAGAGCGCCGCGGTCAGCAATAGGGTCAGCCATTTTTTCATGTTCCATTCCTCCTTCAGCGCGCTCACATGCTGCGCAATGCGTCTATGGGATTCAGGTTGCTGGCCTTGCGCGCGGGGGCCCAACCGAAGATCACGCCGACGGCCAGAGAGAAGCCGACGCCCAGCGCGATGGCGCCGGGGGACAGCGCAAAGGCGATATCCATCATGCTGCTCAAAAGCATGCTGACCAATACGCCCAGCACCACCCCGATCACGCCGCCCAGCAGGGACAGGATGATGCTTTCCATCAAAAATTGAACCTGGATGCTCCGCGGGCGCGCGCCCAGCGCTTTCCGCAGGCCAATTTCACTGGTCCGCTCGGTCACGCTCACGAGCATCATATTCATAATGCCGATTCCGCCCACCAGCAGGGCGATGCTGGCGATGCCCACCAACAGGTTGGTCATCAGGCCCATCATCGTGTCCATGACGCTCAGCAGGCTTTCCATGTTGATGACGCGGTAGCTGTCGTCCTTATAGTTAAAGGCGCGGTCCAACAGCGCCTCCAAATCGGTGACCACGTCGGCGGTGCGGTCGGTATCCGCCACATACAGCTCCAGCGCCGTGACCCCCTTCACGCCGAACAGCCGCATATAGGTGGTATAGGGCATAATGACCTTGCCGTTTTCATCCCCCGCCTGCATTTGGCTCATCACGTCGTCCACGTCGGCGTCGGCCAGCAGGCCGATCACGCTGAAGCGCGTGCCTTTGATCAAAAGCTCCTTGCCAATGGGATCGATGCCGGAAAAAAGCGCGGCCGCCAGATCGCTGTCAATCAGGCATACGCGGGAACGCTCCTCGCTGTCGACGGGCAAAAGGGGCCTGCCGCGGGATACCGCGTCGCTTTCCCGGCGGAAATAGGCAAAGCCGTAACCGTCCACCAGCACGTCCTCCAGCACGGTTCCGTCGTAAACGACGCTCATCTCTTCGGACAGCGTGGGGGAGATCCCGCTGACGTTGTCCAGCCTGGAGATGGCCTGGAGGTCGGTTTCCGTCAGGCCTCTTTTGAGCGGCGTGCCGGTAGCCTGAACGGTCAGCTTGCCGGTACCCAGGCTTTCAAACTGGGCGGTCACCTCTCCGGTGGCGCTCTCCATCACCGTGATGAGCGCGATAATCGCCATCACGCCGATGATGATGCCCAGGATGGTCAGAAACGAACGCATCTTATTGCCGCGGATATTGGCTAAGGACATGCGCAGGCTTTCCTTAAGCATCCTCAGCCACCCCCTCGCTAAGCTCGCCGTCCAGAATGCGCACCGTCCGCGAGGCGTTTTTGGCGATGCCGACGTCGTGCGTAATCATGATGATGGTACGCCCCTCGTCGTGAAGCTCGCGGAACAGGTCCATAACCTGACGGCCTGTTTTCTGGTCCAGCGCGCCGGTCGGCTCGTCGGCCAAAAGGATGGTGGGGTTTGTCGCAAGCGCTCTTGCGATGGCAACGCGCTGCTGTTGGCCGCCGGAAAGCTGGTTGGGCATATGGTACATCTTTTTGCCAAGCCCGACCCGCTGAAGCATTTCCGCCGCGCGCTCGCGCCGCTTTTGCTGCGGCATGCCCGCGTAAACCAGCGGAAGCTCCACGTTGGACAAGGCGTCCTGGCGGGGTAAAAGCTGAAACGATTGAAAGATAAAGCCGATCTCCTTGTTGCGGATCAGCGCAAGCTCATCCGGCTCCAAAGCGTCCACCCGGCGGTCGTGCAGGATATATTCGCCCTCGGTGGGCGTGTCCAGGCAGCCGATAATGTTCATCAGCGTGCTTTTGCCGGAGCCGCTGGGCCCCAAAATGCTCAGAAATTCTCCCTTCTGTATGACCAGGTCGATGCCGCGCAAAACGGGCTGCCATTCATCGCCCATCCAATAGGATTTGGAGATGCCCGTCATCTGAAAAAACGTCGTCGCATTCGGCATATCAATCGCTCCCCATCGCCGCCGAGCGCGCGTCCATCATATCCTGCTGCATGGCGAAAAAGCGCATCATGTCGCTGGACATATAGTAGACGCTTTCACCGAGGGCAAGGCCGGACGTGATCTGAATATTCTGGCCGTCGCTTACGCCGGTTTCCACATATTCGGCAAGCATCTTGCCTTCCGCGTCCTTTTTATAGACGAAGGGCTTGTTATACTCATCGTAGCTAAGAGCCTTTAGGCTGACGCTCACCGCGCCCGGCGCCTGCTTATTAAGGATGTTGACCTCGACGCTCATGCCGCTGCGCACGTCCTGGCCCGCGTCCACCTGGAGTTTAACGGTATAATAGCTGACCCCTCCCTCGGTGGTGGCCTCGCGGGCGATTTCGCTTACAACGCCGGGAACGGTGCGGTCCAGCGCGTTCAGGTATACGTCGCCCTCTTTGCCGAGGCTTACGGCATCGATATCATACTCATCCACGTCCACGCTGACCTCCAGGGTGCCGTAGTCGACAATGCGGGCGATTTGGCTGCCGGGCTGAAGGGTGTCGTCCGCCTCGGGATAAAGGGTTTCCACGGTGCCGGAATAGGCCGCGTACACGCGCGTGCCGTCCGTGCCGCGCAGAAGAAGCTCTCCGGAGGAGACCATATCCCCCTCGTGAATATACAGCTCCTTAATTTTCAGGGTTTCCTTGGCGGTCTGGATCTCGTCATGCACCGGGGTCAGGTTACCGGAAAAGCTGTAATAGGTAACAAGATCGCGCGCGGCGGCCTGCTCCTCGGTGTAGGCGTTCCTGACCTGGCGGCTGGCGGAAAAATAGAGAGCCGCGCCCGCCACAAGCACAATGGCAAGCACAATCCAGGGCCATTT
>DBGEOK010000079.1:0-40542 GCA_048370855.1 Candidatus Limiplasma sp.
AAAGGCTGGACTGCCCTCACCCTGGGCCTGGCTGTGGTCTGGCTGATCCCGTTCGCGTGGATGACCGCCACCGCCTTTACGGAACCTACTTTGAAAATGTCGATCTTTCCGACCACGGCGTTCACGCTTCGGAATTTTGCGGACGTGTTTCAAATGGTGCCGCTGGGCCGGTACTTTCTGAATACGATTTTAATTGTCGTATGCACGTTTTCTCTCCAATTCCTCATGATTACCATGGGCGGGTACGCCCTGGCGCGCGGCCGTTTTGCCGGCGAGAGAATCGTGATGGCCGTCATCATGATGCAGATCATCATCCCCAACGACGTGCTGATCGTGCCCAACTATCTGACCATTTCCCGGCTGGGCCTAATCGACACCAAGCTGGCCGTCATGCTGCCTTTTCTGGGCAGCGCCATGGGCCTGTTCCTGCTGCGCCAGCAGTTTAAGTCCATGCCCTATGCGCTGACGGAAGCCGCGATCATCGACGGGGCTTCCACCATGCGCGTAATCTGGCAGATTTATGTGCCTAACGCGAAAACGGCCTATCTGGCCTTCGGCATGGTTTCCGTCAGCTATCACTGGAACAACTTCCTTTGGCCGCTCATCGTCACCAACTCCGTGGAAAACCGGCCCCTGACCGTTGGGCTGGCCGTGTTTTCCCGCTCAACCGAAACGGCGCTGCTGTGGGGCGATATCTGCGCGTGCGTGTTCGCCATCTCCATCCCGCTGGTGCTGGCGTTCTTCCTGTTCCAAAAGCAGTTTATCAATAGCTTCGTAAGCGCGGGCATCAAGTAGGAGGTCGAGGATGGAACTAACCTTTCTGGGGATCGGCTCCGCATACAATACCCCATGGCGCAATTGCAACGCCTATTTCCACTACGGCGGCGCGCTGGTCCTGCTGGACTGCGGGGAGAGCGCGTTCGCCGGGCTGATGGAGCGCGGCTTGCTCAGCAATTGCCAGAAAAGGATTTATGTGTTATTATCCCACTTGCACGCGGATCATGCCGGCAGCCTGCCCTCCCTGTGCTCGTATTGCTATGGCCGGCTGCGCCAAAAGGTGCGCGTGGTGTATCCCGGCCAAGAGGTGGAGGCATACCTTCGCCTCGCGGGCATCGCGGAGGGCGAATACGAACGCCTCCCGGAGCTGGGCGGCGCGCTGCCCGGCCTGCGGGCGGAAGCGGCGCCGACGGAGCACATTCCGCGGTATCCCAGCTATGGCTACCTCGTCGGCGACGGGGAACAAACCATTTACTTCAGCGGCGATTCCAGCGGCTTTCCGCCCGGCGTGCTTCAAAAGCTTTTGCGCGGCGACATCGCCATGGCGTACCAGGATGTGGAGTGGAACGAGCGGGAAAAGGCGGACGCCTGCCACCTCCAGTACCAAAGGCTTCTCCGGCTGGTGCCGGAGGAAAGGCGCGGGCGCGTGTGCTGCATGCATCTCAATTGCGATTACCGCGCCGTCGCGCTGAGGGACGGCTTCCGCGTGGCGGATGCCGAGGGCCTGCGTCCTCTGGACGAAAAAAAGACCGCAATACCATAAGGACGGATCACAGCAGATGAGCAACGACAGCGCGGATGAAAAGCGGAACGGCGGTAAGAAGGGCTTCGCCAGGCCGACGGTGCCCCAATTCCGGCAGGAGGAAATTCTGGAAGCCCTGAAGGACGAGGGAACCGCTACGCTGGAGGATCTTTCGGCAAAGCTGGGGGTATCGGTTTCCACCGTCCGCAGGGACGTGGAAAAAATGGTCGGCGAACGGCATGTGGAAATGCTTCGCGGGGGCATCGTGCGGCTTCAAAAGCGGCGCGTGGATTTTTCAGCCAGCGAAGGGCATGTCAGGCTGGCCCCGCAGAAGGAAGCCATTGCCAAGCGGGCGGTGGAACTGATCGAGGACGGAGATATTGTTTTTATCGACTCGGGCTCTACCACCAGCGCGATGGGAAAGTTTCTGGGCGACAAGCGCGTGACCGTCGTCACCACCAGCACCGCCTTCCTCCGGTATTTGCCGCTTCCCAATGTGGACTGCATTATGATCGGAGGCCAGATCGTCTCCGAACGCGAGGCGACCTGCGGCACGATCGCGGAGAAGCAACTGAGCGTCATGTGCTTTGACAAGGCTTTTTTAAGCGTCAGCGGATATACGGAAAACGGCGTTTATGCCAACGACATCCGGGAGGCGCGCAATAAGGAGCTCGCAAAGGAACGGGCGCATTGCACGTACCTGCTGGCGGACAGCACCAAGCTGCACCGCTGGGGGTTCGTGAAATTTATGGAGCCGGCGGAAGGCGAGCTGATTACGGAGGACGGCGGATTGCCGGAGGCGGAAAGGGCGGAAGACGAAAAACCCGAATAAGCGGCGCGGGGCCTTATCGGCCCAGCCTTCAGGCCGCGGCGGCCTGAGCTTTGCGCTGCCGCCGCGCCAAGCGCGCGCAAAACCGCTCCGGCGGGGCGGAACGCAGGAAGTGTATACAGCATGTACTATATGGATTATCATCTTCATAGCAGATATTCCTTTGACTCGGCGGCGGACATGGACGCGATCTGCCGCCAGGCGCTTTCGCTGGGGATGTCGGAAATCGCGTTCACGGACCATTTGGACCTTCATCGCAAAATGTCCGGCTGCTTTTACCTGGAGCGTGAAAAGGAGCGCGAGGCCGCCTATCGGGAGATAAAGGAAAAATATCGCCGCAGGCTGGCCGTCCGTTATGGGCTGGAGCTTGGCCAGCCGGATTGGAACCAGGCCTTCCTGAACAATTTTAACGCGACCCGATCCTTTGATTTCATACTGGGTTCCGTGCATTATACGACCGACGAGCGGGAAATCCTGGAGATTGCCTACCAAAGCAAGGCCCAAGCGGACGCCGTGCTTCGGGAATACTTTCAAAACGTGCGCCGGATGCTGGAAGGCGAGGGCTACGACGCCGTCGCGCACCTTTGCCATCCGCTGCGCGCCATGGAGCGCGTATGGCCAAAGCCCACCCTTTTGATGTATGGGGAGGAAATACGCCCCATCCTCAGGCGCGCCGCCGAAAGAGGAAAGGCGTTGGAGGTAAGCACAAAGGGCCTGCGATACTGGATTCATGCGCTTGAGCCGGAAATGGAAATTCTGCAATGGTACCGGGAGCTTGGCGGAGAATATGTGACCGTCGGAACGGATTCACACGAGGCGGACACGGTGGGAAGCGGGGTCCGCGAGGCTTATGATTACATCAGGCAGGCGGGCTTTCGTTATGTGACCCGATACGAGGCGCGGCGGCCCGTTTTGGTTCCGATCTGAAACGCGGCCAATCGTGGGGGAGGCGTTAGCCTGCGGGCCTGGCTTCCTCGCTGGCGCGCCGAGGAACAAGGCCCGGGCAGAAGCTTCAGGCAGGCGGGAGCATCCCCGCCTTGCCTGCGTTGGAGCCGCTGGACCGTGGCCGCCGGCCCGGCACGGCGTTATCTGCGCCGACTCCCGCCGCCCCGTCCGCCAAAGCCGGAAGCCCCCTCCGTGCTCATGACGACGGCCCGCTCGTCGTCTCCCATGCGCACCGTATAGCTTTGGCCGCTTTGCAGCAGCCCGGAATACAGCACGAGGCTGTCAAACGTTCCTTCCGGGCTGAAGGAGATCAGCACAGCGCCGGCCGCGTCCGCCACCTCCACAGGCCCCGAGGCCGAGCGGCAGTCCACCGTCGCGCCCGCCACGGACGGCTCGGAAACACCCTGCGCCATGCCCGCCGCGCCGACGGCCACCAGCGTGCCGCCGCTCATGGCAAAGCTGCCGTCGTAGTCCAGCGCGCCGTTCCCGCTATCCTCCGGCCCGCGCACATAGACCTCCCCGCCGGACATCTCGATGTCGCCGTTCACGTCAATGCCGTCCCCGCCGGCCGTTACGAAGACGCGGCCGCCGGAAATGGAGAGCGTCCCCGCACTGGAGGAAAACAGGTCGCGCCCGTTTGGGCCCCATTCGCCCGCCCAACCCTCGTCGGTCCGCACGGCGTTGTCGCCGCCCGCGCCGTTGATCCCGTCGTCGGTGGCGGTGATTACGATATCGCCGCCGGACAGCGTAAGGTCCGCCGCCTCAATTCCCTCATACGAGTAGGTCACGGTGATTTCGCCCCCGCTGACGGTGAGGGCGTCGTTTGCGTGCATGCCGTCGTCGCCCGAGGCGAGGGACAGCTTTCCGCCGGTTACCAGAAGGTCCCCGTCTGAATGGATCGCGTCGTCCTCCGCGTCCACGCTCAGGCTTCCTCCGGAAACCGTGACGAGCGTCACGGCCTTCACGCCCTTGGCGCTGGGCGTCCCCTCGGCGGCGGGCCGCGCCTCCATGCCGATGCGATTTCGGCTCTGTATGGCGGCGTTTGCCTTGGCGCCCTGGGCGGAGCTTCCCTCGCCGGCCGCGACGCGGACGTCCCCTCCCGCCAGGGTTACGTAGCCGCGCGCCGCGTCCTCGCTGTTAGTGGCCTTGATGCCGTCCCCCGCTGCCGTAACGCTGATGGAGCCGCCTCCGATGATGACCGCGTCCTTGCCCACCAAGCCGTCGTCCCCGGCGGTCACGGTGATTTGACCGCTGACGATCCTGAGCGTGTCCCGGCTGTTGATGCCGTCCCCCAGCTCGCTGGTGACCGCGAGCGAGCCGGTTCCGTTCAGGGTGAGGTCGTCGCGGCTGTATATGGCGGCGCTTTCCTCCCCGTTTTCTGCGGCGGCTCCCTGCGAAAACGTATTTTCGCTTTCCGCCGATAGGGTCAGGATGACCTTTTTGCAGTTTTCCGTATACAGCGCCGCGCCGGAATCGTTGTGAACGCTGACGCCGTCCAGCAGCAGCCGCACGGTTCCCTCCTCCTCCAGCGCGATGCGCACGCTACCGTTCGTAATCCTGCCGCTGAGCACATACATTCCCTCTTTTGTAATTTCCACGCCTTCTCCGTTCAGCTCCAGCACCGTTGCGCCCTCGGCTTGGGCCAGGGTCAAATCCTTTTCGCTGAACAATGCGTCGGCCGCCGCTTCCGCGCCCGCCTCCGGCACAATGGCAAGCCAGAGCGCCAACGCCGCCAGCCAGGGGAAAAATCGCTTTCTGCTCATATTCATTCCTTCTCTCATTCCTCTTGCGCGGCCCCGCTTTGGGTGAGCGCGACGGTCAGGTTGCCGTTGCGGCAGCGCAGCGCGTCTAAAAACTCCTTCTCACGTTGAGGCTCCTTGATCACGATGCGGTAGCGCAGCTCGAACATGCTGCCCATATTCGTGGTTTTGACGCACTCCAGGCTATGCCGCGCGGTGTATTGGGCAAACAGGTCGTCAAACACGCCGGTATAGTCCAAATCCTCCGGAATGGTAACGCGAAGGCGCTGGGTCTGCCACCGCCTGACGGAGCCCAGCCTGTCAAGCAGCAGCAAAAGTCCGCAGGCGATGACTGTGATCAGGAAGGCATAGGTCGCGTAGGCCATGCCCGTGGCCAGCCCCGCCGCCATCGCCAGGAAAATGAGCGTGATGTCCCGAAAGGTTCCGGGTATGGAGCGGAAGCGGATCAGGCTGAATGCGCCGACAACGGCCACGCCTGCGCCCAGATTGCCGTTTACCATCAGGATGACGGCCTGGACCACCACGGGCAGCACGGCCAGAGAGACGGCGAAGCCTTTTCCGCAATCCGGGAACAGCGCGGCGGTGAAGGCGATCAGCAGCCCGCACCCCGCGGCGCAGAGGACGAGCAACAGGGCGTTGCCGACGGTCAGGCCGCCGGAGGTTTCAATCAGGGTTGTAAGCATGGAAGGCTCCTCCTTGAACAAAATAGGGGACGACGACCGTTTCGCGCTCGCGGTCCGTTTCGCGCGCGGCCATTCGGCGCGTCCGGGCCTGATAGGCGCGCCCGTATTTTGAGAACGGGGCGGGATAGACGCGATGGCGCGCCAGTACGTCGCATAGCCATATCGGCAGGGCCCGCGCGGTCTTAATTTCCATCAGGCGCGCGTTCTCCGGCAGCAAAGGGTCGCCCGCGTCGCCAAGGCGGAGATCCAAGCCGCTCTCCCTAACGCGGACATGGCGGTCGATGGTCACGCGCAGCGCGTCCGGCGTCGGCTCGCGCTCCAGATAGGCCGTGCGGTCATAGCAAAGGCATAGCCGGGGTGAAAGGCCGTACCGCAGCCGCATGTAGTCGATTTCCTGAAAAATCTGGCAGGGGCCGCAGGGGGGCGCGCCGCCCTCCAAATAAGCCATGGCGTTCGCCGTTCGGCAGGCAATGCGCCGCTTGTATACGATGCCGCCCGTTTTTTTCTTCATTTCCAGGTATGCGGCGCTCTCGTCGCCGGGCACCCCATAGCTGCGCAGACGCAGCTTTTCCTTATATGCGGGTTTTTCAATGGAACGCCGGGCAAGCAGGTCGTCCGGCGTGTCCAGGTAAAGGGAGCAGACGGTGGTTTCGCCGTACCCGTCGGGGATCAGAAACTCTAAGAGCGCGGGCAGGATTCGTTCCAATTGGGCCTGGGTCAGCAGATACTTTTTTTCCACACGTTGAAAAATTGCCGTATAGGTCATGTCCCTCGTCCTTTCCTGAAAGCGCGGATCGCGGCGCGAGGCGAACGGCGGGGATAGGGCGCTTTGCGCGTCCGCGGTCCCGCGCGGGCAAGGTGCGTTGGGAGGCGCCGCCTCTGAGGCTCCTGCCGGCGTCACGGGCGGTAAGAGCCCGATCGTCCCTCGCCCTTAGCGCCGCCGTCCACCCTTTCCACGGGTTCAGCATAGCTCCGCGACCTGAAGGGCGCGTGAACGGAGGGCGAAAATGAGCTGAAGGGAGGCGCGGCCCGCATGCGCCGGCTGTACAAATGCTGCATTTTTTGATGGTTTTGATTGAAACCCGCGCCCCGTCCCTTTATACTGATAGGAACGCGCGGGGCGCACCGGCCCGTCGCGGATTACTGGGAATAGACGGAGGCAAAGCATGAACGTAACGCAAAAAATCCTCGCGGCGCATCTGGTGACGGGAGAGCTCAGGCGCGACGCGGAGATCTCCATTCGCATCGATCAGACCCTCACGCAGGATTCCACGGGCACCATGGCCTATTTGCAATTTGAGGCCATGGGGATTCCGCGCGTCAAGACCGAGCGCAGCATGGCTTATATCGACCATAACACCTTGCAGACCGGCTTTGAAAACGCGGACGATCACCGGTATATCGCCACGGTGGCGCAAAAGCACGGCATTTACCTGAGCAAGCCGGGCAACGGCATTTGCCACCAGGTACAGCTTGAACGCGTCGGAGCGCCGGGCAAGACGCTGCTGGGCAGCGACAGCCATACCCCCACCGGCGGCGGGCTGGGCATGCTTGCCATTGGCGCGGGCGGCCTGGACGTGGCGGTCGCCATGGGCGGAGGCGCGTATTACCTGAATTGTCCCGGCGTGGTCAACGTGCGCCTGACCGGCAGGCTCTCCAAGGGCGTCGCGGCAAAGGACGTGATCCTGGAGCTGCTGCGCCGCCTGACGGTCAAGGGCGGCGTGGGCAAGGTGATGGAGTATACGGGCGAGGGCGTTCAAACGCTGTCCATCCCCGAACGCGCGACCATTGCCAACATGGGCGCGGAGCTGGGCGCGACAAGCTCCGTTTTTCCCAGCGACGAGGCGACGCGCGCCTTCCTGCGCGCGCAAGGCCGGGAAAAGGATTTTGTGGAGCTTTCCGCCGATCCGGACGCGGTTTATGATGAAACGGTGGAAATCGACCTGGGCGCGCTCGTGCCCATGGTGGCGCTGCCGCATATGCCGGATCACGTGAAAACGGTGGAGGAAGCCGGGCCGATCAAGGTCGATCAGGTCTGCATCGGCTCCTGCACCAACTCCAGCTACCTGGACATGATGCGCGTCGCGGCCATTCTCAAAGGCAAGACCGTGCATCCCGACGTCTCGCTGGTGATTGCGCCGGGAAGCCGGCAGGTGCTTTCCATGCTGAGCGCAAACGGCGCGCTGCATGATATGATCGAGGCGGGCGCGCGCGTCACGGAAACCGCCTGCGGGTTTTGTATCGGCATGGGGCAGAGCCCCAGCACCGACGCCGTAAGCGTGCGAACCAATAACCGCAATTTTTACGGCCGAAGCGGGACCAAAAGCGCGGGCATCTATCTGGTTAGCTGTGAAACCGCCGCCGCGACGGCGCTTACCGGCGTGCTGAGCGATCCGCGCTCTTTGGATGTGAACCTGGATGTGCGGATGCCGGAGCGGTTTTCCTACAACGACAACCTCATCATCCCCCCGGCGGGCGAGGCCGAGGCGGAAAGCGTGGAGGTAGTGCGCGGCCCCAATATCAAGCCCTTTCCCAAGGCGGAGCCGCTGTCCGGCAGCCTGTCCGGCCGGGTGCTTTTGAAAATGGAGGACAACATTACCACCGATCACATCATGCCCAGCGACAGCTCCCTGCTGCCGTTTCGCAGCAATATCCCCAAGCTGAGCGAGCATTGCCTGACGCCGGTGGATTCCTCGTTTCCGGAGCGCGCCAAGGCGGAGGGCGGCGGCTTTTTGCTGGCGGGTCAAAACTATGGGCAGGGCTCCAGCCGCGAGCACGCGGCGCTGGTTCCCCTGTACCTGAAGGTGCGCGGCGTGCTGGCGAAGAGCTTTGCGCGCATCCACCGGGCAAATCTCATCAATAACGGGATTTTGCCGCTGGAATTTGAGGACGCGGCGGATTACGACCGCTTTGAACAGGGGGACGAGCTGGCGCTCTCCGGCGTGGCCTCGCTGATACGGGACGGCGCGGAGCGGGTTCCAGTGGAGAACAAAACAAAGGGTTTTACCGCGGTAATGTCGTTGAGGCTGACCGAGCGCCAGAGGAGCATGATTCTGGCGGGAGGGCTGATTAACATGATCGCCCGGGAAAACCGGTAATTGAAAAGAAGCCTCTGAAGGGCGGCGTGCGCCGGGTCGGCGTTACGCCCCCTTTTTGGGTTGCAAGGGATTCTATATTGTGAACATCAACCTATAAATGAGAAATTAAATTGTGCATTCGGGCAAAAGATGAAAGACCGGTTGACAAAATGAACTGTAACCGATAAAATAACAAATATGAACTGCGCGTGAGGAAGTTTCAGTATATCCTGACGCCGGCAACGAGGGTTTCAGAAACGAAATCCCAGGGAAGGATGGAACCAACGATGAGAAAAACGGATGCGCTTGTGATTGGCTTTGGCAAGGGGGGCAAGACGCTGGCGGGGGCCCTGGCGGCCGCGGGGCAGCGGGTGGTGCTGGCGGAGCGCTCGGCCGAAATGTACGGAGGAACATGCATCAACGTCGCGTGCATCCCTACGAAGGCGCTGGCGCACAGCGCCAAGCTTTCGGCGGCACAGGGCGGCTCCTTCGAGGAAAAGGCGGAAAGATATCGCGCCGCAGTGGAGCGCAAGGACGCGCTTGTCGCCAGGCTACGGGACAAGAACTACCATAAGCTGGCGGACCATCCCGGCATTACCGTGCTGACAGGCGAGGCATCCTTCGTCGGGCCCGGACGGGTGGAGGTGCGCACGTCCGCCGGAACCGAGGAGCTGGAGGCGGACCGCGTGTTTGTCAACACGGGCGCGAGGCCGTATGTGCCGCCGATTCCCGGCCTGGAGGGAAACCGCCGGGTATATGTGAGCGAAAGCATGATGGCGCTTACGGAGCTTCCGAGGCGGCTGCTGATCGTGGGCGGGGGATATATCGGCGTGGAATTTGCTTCCATGTACGCCAATTTCGGCGCCTCTGTGACGATGGTTCAGGACGGAAAGACGTTCCTTCCCAGAGAGGACGCGGAGGTGGCCCGGGCGGTGCTGGAGCACTTGGAGGGAAGGGGCGTTCGCGTCGTGCGGGAGGGCGCGGTGCGGGAGGTCCGGGAAACGGCGGGCTGCGCCGTGGCCCTGGTGGACACGCCGGAGGGGGCGGAGCGCCTGGAGGCCGAGGCCGTGCTGGTCGCCACGGGCAGGCGGCCCAACGTAGAGGGGCTGAACCTGAAGGCCGCCGGGATCGAGCTGACCCCCCGGGGCGCGATTCAAACCGACGAGCACCTCAGGACCACCGCGCCGGGCGTGTGGGCCATGGGCGATGTGACCGGCGGCCTGCAGTTTACCTACGTTTCGCTGGACGACTCGCGCGTTGTTCGTTCGGACGTGCTGGGCGACGGCTCCCGTACCACGGAGAACCGGGGCGCGATTCCTTACAGCGTGTTCCTGGACCCGCCCTTCTCCCGCGTCGGCCTCACGGAGCAGGAGGCGCGCGACGCGGGCTACGAGGTCAAGGTTGCGAGGCTATCGGTGTCGGCCGTGCCCAAGGCGCAGGTGATGGGCAACCCCGCCGGGCTGCTCAAGGCGGTGATAGACGCGGGAACTGGCCGTATTTTGGGCGCGCACCTCTTCAGCGAGGAGTCGCACGAGCTGATAAACCTGGTCAAGCTGGCCATCGACGCCGGAATCGCCTATCCTGCGCTGCGGGACGCCGTCTATACCCATCCTACCATGAGCGAAGCGCTCAACGACCTGTTTGCCGGCGTTTGAGCGCCGGGCTTTCAGATAAACCGGGAATTGCCGGAACGAGGAGGATTTTGGATATGAAAAGCAGAAAAATCATTTGGATTGTGTCAATCGCGCTTGTGCTGGCGGTCGGGCTGGCCGTTTACCTGTCCGCCCTGGCCCAGACGGAGGAAGCGCCGGGATATCAGGCCATCGAGCCGGAAGAGGCGGTACGTCGGCTGGAGGCCGGCGGGGACGGCTTGATCGTGGACGTGCGCACGCAGGCGGAGTACGACGAGGAGCATATCTCCGGCGCCGTGCTGGTGCCGCTGGATGAGATCGGCTCCGAGCCGCCCGCCGCGCTGCCGGAGCTGGACCGGGAGCTGTATGTGCATTGCCGGACCGGCGTGCGCAGCCGTCAGGCGGTGGAGAAGCTGCTGGCCCTCGGGTATACCAAGGTCTATGATATGGGGGGCATCGTGAATTGGCCCTATGAGACGGTTTCTACCGAGGAGGAACGGGCCGCGGCCGAGGAACAGGCGGAGGCGGCGGCACAGGAGCTTCCCTTTTTACAAAGCTTCACCGCGAAGGATCTGGGCGGTAACGCCGTGGATCAAAGCCTGTTTGCGGATTATAAGCTGACCATGATCAACATTTGGGCGACCTATTGCGGCCCCTGCCTGAGCGAAATGCCGGAGCTGGGCAAGCTGAGCGAGGCATACGGCGAGCGGGGCGTGCAAATCGTGGGCATCGTGAGCGACGCTATGAACTATGACGGCAGCATTTCCGACAGCCAGGCCGACCTGGCCCGCGAAATTGTGGAAACGACGGGCGCGAATTACCCCCACCTGCTGCCGTCCGAGGATTTGCAGAATATTCTGCTCTGGCAGGTGAGCGCTGTGCCGACCACCATCTTTGTGGATAGCGAGGGCGCGCTGGTGGGGTATGCGTATATGGGCTCGGCGGACTATAACACCTGGGCCGACCGCATCGAGGCCGCGTTGGCGGAGCTGTAACGGAAGGGAAGGGCGCGAATGAGCGGTACGAAACGGCGTTGGCTGGCGGCGGGGCTGGTGCTCGCCGGCGTGGGGATGATCGCCGTCGGGGTGGCCCGGGGCGAGGTGGAAACGGTGCTCAGAAAGGCCATTAACATCTGTTTGGAGTGTATCGGCATTGGCTAAGGGACTGCAAAAGCTGAAAGCCAACGCGCGCCTGATAACCCAGGCTTGCGTTACGGCGGTTACCAACGGATACCTGAAGGGCTTTGCGGATGGGAAGATCTTTAAGGGGCCGACCAAAGCCCTCTGCGTGCCGGGGCTGAACTGCTATTCATGCCCCGGGGCGCTGGGGTCCTGCCCCATTGGTTCTCTTCAAGCCACGCTGGGCAGCCGGAACTATCATTTCGCGTTTTATGTCACCGGCTTTCTGATGCTGGTGGGAGCGGTGCTGGGGCGGTTTGTGTGCGGCTGGCTGTGCCCGTTTGGGCTGGTTCAGGACCTGGTTCACAAAATACCCTTTCCCAAAAAACTGCGCAAGCTGCCCGGCGATAGGGTGCTCAAATGGCTCAAATACGTCATGCTCGGGTTGTTTGTGATTCTGCTGCCGCTGTTTGCGGTGGATGCCTTTGGGCAGGGCAAGCCCTGGTTTTGCGCATATGTGTGCCCGGCGGGCACGTTGGGCGCGGGCGTGCCCCTTGTGGCTGTGAACGAGGGGCTGCGCGCGGCGGTAGGCTTTCTGTATGCGTGGAAGGTCGTGATTCTGGTTGCGCTGCTTGTGCTGTCGGTCGTGGTTTACCGCCCCTTCTGCCGGTATTTGTGCCCCCTGGGCGCGGTGTACGGACTGTTTAACCCAATCGCGTTTTACCGGCTGCGGGTGGACGAGCACAAATGCACGCGCTGCGGCAAATGCCGGCGGGCGTGCAAGCTGGATATCCCGGCCAACGAAACGCCCAACAGCCTCGAGTGCATCCGTTGCGGAGCGTGTGTAAAAGCGTGCCCCACGGGTGCGCTGGACGCGGGGTTCCGCGCGAAGACGTCTTGTGAAGGAAGCGTGCCCAATGAACAGTGAGTTTACCGTGGCGGTGCACAGCCTGGTATTTCTAAACCATAAGCGTCGCGTTATGCGCAGCGAGGATATCGCGGAGAACGTATGCACGCATCCCGCGCGCGTGCGCAAGGTGCTTTCCCGCCTGACGAAGGCGGGCCTGCTGACCTCCAGGGAGGGTCACCGCGGCGGCGGGTACGCCTTTTGCGGAAACCCGGAAGAGGTGACGCTGCTGGACGTGCTGGACGCGCTGTCAGAGCGCGTGGTGGAACCGGGCTGGACCTCGGGCGATACGGACATGGAATGCCTCATTGCCTCCGGCATGGGAGAAATTATGGAAGGCATCTGCGCGGACCTGGACCTCGCCTGCCGGGACAGGCTGCGGGCAGTGACCATCGCGGCGATAGATCGGAAAATCTTTGACGGGCGGCGCGCCAAGGAAGCGTAGACGCTATAAGGAGCGCCCCGCGGCAAGGCTGTCAAAAAGCCTTGCCGCGGGGCGCTCCTTTGTGCCGGACTTTAGGGCCGGCGGCCTTACCGTCCGACGTGCTTGCGCATGTGGCTCAGCGCATTCTTTTCCAGACGGCTTACCTGTGCCTGAGAAATGCCGATCTCTCCCGCGACCTCCATCTGCGTGCGCCCCTGAAAGAAGCGGAGCTTCAGGATATGCTTCTCCCGGTCGTTCAGGCGGCTCATGGCCTCCTTGACGCCGATTTCATCCAGCCAGGCGTTATCGGGGCGTTTTTCGTCGGTGACCTGGTCCATGATATACAGCGCGTCGCCGCCGTCGTTGTATACGGGCTCGAAGAGGCTGACCGGGTCCTGGATGGCTTCCAGAGCGAATACCACGTCCTCGCGGGGCAGGTGAAGCTCGTCGGCAAGCTCGGATACGTTCGGCTCGCGGCCCAGGCGCTCGGCCAGCGCGTCGCGGGCCTTCAGCGCCTTATAGGCGATGTCGCGCAGGCTCCGGCTAACGCGGATGGCGTTATTATCGCGCAGATAGCGCCGGATTTCGCCGATAATCATGGGCACCGCATAGGTGGAAAACCGGACGTTCTGCGTTACGTCAAAGTTATCCAGCGCTTTGATGAGGCCAATGCAGCCGACCTGGAACAGATCGTCCACATTCTCCCCTCTGTTTCCAAAGCGCTGGATCACGCTCAAAACCAGCCTCAGATTGCCGCGGATAAACTCCTCCCGCGCGTTCAGGTCCCCGCCGTGTACCAAAGGGAACAGCTCGCGCATACGCTCGTTGGTGAGCACGGGCAAAGTGGAAGTGTCCACGCCGCAGATTTCAACCTTGTTCATAGCCATTTCGTTTCCCTCCGCACATAGGCTTGTACAAGGAGTATGGGTCCGCCGACCGTTTTTTATGCTCCTCGGGCCTGGAAGGACAAAGGTAGTGAAAAGCCGACACAAAACAGGAATTTATGCCCTGGTGTCGAAGAATATAGATAGGATTTTGGTACAATGTAACCGCAGTCAGAAAGGGGGCGGCCGTGATGACACCGGAGGCCGGGCGTCTGCGCGCCCTGATTGAGGCCGGCGAGCGTATTGTATTTTTTGGCGGCGCCGGGGTGAGCACGGAAAGCGGCATCCCGGATTTTCGCAGCGCGCATGGCCTGTACCGGGAAGCCGGGGACAGGAGCTATGAGGAAATGCTGTCTCTGCGCTATTTTCAGGAGCATACCGACGCCTTCTGGGCGTTTTACAAGAGCGTGATGCTCTACCCCGACGCAAGGCCGAATCCGGCGCACTTCGCCCTTGCGCGCCTGGAGAAGCAAGGAAAGCTGAAAGCGCTGCTGACCCAGAATATCGACGGCTTGCACCAGGCTGCCGGCAGCCGGAATGTGGTGGAGCTGCATGGGAGCGTGCACAGCAATATATGCTTAACCTGCGGCAGGCGTTATCCGCTTGCTTACGTCCTTAAAGGCGAGGGTACGCCGCGCTGCGAAGCCCCCTGCGGCGGCGTGCTGCGCCCGGAAATCGTGCTGTATGGGGAAGCGCTGGACGAGGCTGTGCTCGATACCGCGATCCGCGCGGTGATGAACTGCGACCTCCTGATCGTGGGGGGAACGTCCTTGGTTGTGCATCCCGCCGCCGGCCTGGTCGGCTACCGCCGCCCGGGCGTGCCGCTGGCGCTGATTAACCGGGACGAGACGCCGTTTGACGGCCGGGCGCGGCTGGTAATCCGCCAGAATATCGCGCGGGTGCTGAGCGAGGCCATCCCGGATGGATAAAGGAGAATGCGCATGATTTATGTGACCGGAGACACCCATGGCAAGCCCGCCCGGCTTACGCGGGAATGCATGCCCTTTGCGGACGGCTGGGGAAAGGGGGACACGCTGATCGTATGCGGAGATTTCGGGTATTTGATGAGCGGTTCGCCCCGGGAGGAGCTGTTTTTGCGGGAGCTGAGCTTCCGGCCCTATACGGTGTGCTTTTTGGACGGGAACCGGGAGAACTTTGATTTGCTGGAGAAGCTGGAGGTTTCCGACTGGCGCGGCGGGAAGGTGCGCCGCCTGCGCCGGAACGTCGTCCATCTGATGCGGGGTCAGGTTTACCGGCTGGAGGGAAAGCGGCTGTTCACAATGGGCGGGGGATACAGCATAGATCGTTTGCGTCGGTTTGAGGGCGTAGACTGGTGGGCGCGGGAGCTGCCCAACGAGGCGGAGTATGAGCTGGCGAGGGAAAACCTGCTGGCCGAAGGCATGGAGGTCGATTATATCCTGACGCATGCCGCTCCGACGAGCTTGATGCGCGCAATCGCCCAAGCGTGCCCGGAGGAGGCCGAGCTGAACCATTTTCTGGAGTGGGTGAAAAACGCCGTCCGGTATAACAGGTGGTATTTTGGCCATTTGCATATGGACGCGGAGCTGAACGACCGCATGTACGCCCTGTTTACCGAGGTACGCGAGCTCACGACGGGCGAGCCCGTATGGTAGGGATGATGCGCAAAAGAGCGCCGCGCGCGAAAAAAAGGAAAACGATGCAACCAAATCGACCCCTTCCGCGTCTATATCAGCAGAGAGACACGAAAGGGGCCGATGGCTATGATGACGGTCAGTCAAAAACAGCGACTCAGAAGAACGGGCCAGCGCCATTGCTGGTGCATCCGCTGGAGAGTATGGCAGTATATGAGGCAGGGGCTTCCAATCCGGTAAACGCTCAGGAGCGGTACAGGCTCAGCCAGCTCTCCCTCACGGCGTCCCAGGAGTACAGCTTGGGGAAGAGCGCGCGTTTTGAGGCGTCCAGCCCCTTCAGGTCGCCCGCGAGGGCCTGGGCAAGCAGGGAGGGTATCTCGCGGAAGGCTGAAAACTCAGGCAGGGATATCCGCATATCGTCCAGTTGCGGATAGCCCAGCCACGCGCCCTTGAGCACGCACGCGCCTGCGTAAAGGTATTCCTGCATGCTCGCTGAGAAGGCGTCCGTCTTGATGGCAAGGATAAACACATCCGCCGCAAGCCGGAGCAGCGCGCTTTCCCTTGCGTCCATAAACGCTGTCAGGACAACCGTGCGGCAGGGCATCCGGCCCGCTTGCTCGCGGACGCGGCGAACGTAATCCGCGTCGTTTTCCCCATAGGTCTGCTGAAGCACGAGCGCCATGCGGCTGAGCTGCTCCGCGGGCATGGCGCTCATCGCCTCCAGCACCTCGAGCTGCTGCTGGGCCGAGGAGGCGCTGTAGCCCACGCAGACGACGAAGCGCGAGGGTTCGATGCCGAAATGCGCCTTGCATTCCGCCTTGGTATGGGACTGCCGCACGCGGTCGATATCCGCGTACCCCACTTGGCCAAAATAGAGCAAAGTGGTTTTTTGGGCAAGCTCCGCGCCATAGACGCGGCGGATTTGCCCGCGGTTCAGCTCGCTGTGCACGGTCACGGCGTCGCAGCGGGCCAGATAGGGCTTCATGCCAAGCAGCGTTCTCTCGGAAGAGCGCATCAGGTCGCTGCCCCAGAAGCTGCATATCCAGCGCGCGCCAAACCGGCGGGCAAGCCTGCGGCCCAAGGCCAGGTCGCGCCGCGAAAGATAGTGGTTATGCACAATATCATAGGGACCAAGCGCCGCTAAATCGCGGGCGTTCAGGAAGACGCGCGCCCACATGCGCGCGCGGGGAATATGGCGGATCACCGGCAGCGCGTGCGGGTCCCGATAGACGTACACCCCATGCTCCCGGTAGAAAGCGTCATAGCGCCCTCCGTCGCCCCAAATGGGGAAGAGCGTTACGTCGTATCCGGCCGGCAGAAGGAGGTACCGCAAATACCGCTGCGTCCAGAAGCTGTCCGCGTCCGCGATGAGAAGGACTCTCTTATTTTGATTCATGACGATCCTCCCCGTCCGCCTTTCCCGCCCGCCGCTTTAGCGCTCCCCGGCCCGCCTTAGCAATCTGCATACCGGTCGCCCACAGGGTTTTCAGCTCCGGTCGGTAGAGCGCGAAAGCGGCGGCCAGGAGCACAAGCAACAGCAAATACTTGGCCGGGCCCGTTAAAAGCAGGTTTCCCACAGAGGCCGCCAGCATCAACCCAATCGTATACGCGAGATAGCGGTAGCGCTCGATGGCCTTGTAATACCGTTCGCCGATTAACGTGCGCAGCAGCAGCGTAAGGACCGCCGAGGCCGCGGAGGAGACGGCGGCGCCGGTCATGCCCATCAGGGGAATCAGCAGATAGCACAGCCCGATATTGACAATGACGGAAAACAGGAAGATCAGCGTTGACCAATAGGTCTTTTTGGAAATGGTGATGCCCATGCCGGTGGTTTCGCCCAGGCAGTAGCAAATGGGGGAAAGAAAGAGGAATGGAAAGAAAACCACGGAGCTACGGTAGCTTTTTCCAAGCAGCAGGAATACCGGCGATTGCAGCAGCGTGATCAGAAGCCCAAAAAACGTGAGCAGGCAGGCCATAAGCCGGTGCACGGTATAAAAGCGGCGGCGATCGTCGGACTGGTAGTTTTCAAAGACGTAGGGGGCCCAGTAGGCGTTGAAGCCCGTTTGAATGATATTGATGGTGGCGGCCAGGCCAAGCGCGCTGGAATAAATGCCCGTGGCGCTGAAGCCAAGTAGCTGGCGCAGCACCACGCGGCTGATGTCGGTGTTGAGCCAGGAGAGGATCGACATCGGCACGAGCGGAAGCGCGAAAGCGGCAAGCTCACGAAAAGCGGGCTTGTCCATCTGCGTGGCAAAATGGGGGTCGAAGCGGCTGCGCTGTATCAGGATGAATCCCAGCGTAAACAAGCCCATCAGCACGGTCAGGCAGATCAGGGCGGCTTTTCCGGTCGCGTTACCCAGGCCGACCGCCAGGTAGGCGATCTTGGTCAAAAGAACCTGAACGACGCCCTGAACGGTGTAAAGCCGCGCGTTTTGCTCCATGCGGTAGCACAGCGAAAGAAAGCGGTAAACCACCAGGGATACGCTGTACAGGCACAGGCAAAGGAAGACGGAGAAATCCGGCCGGCCCATCACCTGGTAGCTGAACCACCGCCAGGAAAAAACGAGAACCAGAGAGGACAGCACGCTGAAACCAAGCGGAACCAGCGTGCAGAAGGTAAACAATCCCTTTTGGGTCAGGCGGCCGGGAGGTTCGCGGAAAAAGCGCACGAACGCCTGGTCCAGGCCGAGATAGCAAAATGAGCTGATGAGCGCGGCGTATGAGCCGAACATATTGACCTTGCCCAGCTCGTCCGGCACAAAGAGACGCGTGGCGATGGGAGAGGCGATAAAGCCGATTACGAAGGAAATCCACGTCATCATGGAGAAGCCGACCATGTTTTTTAAAAATTTCTTTTTCGTTTGCTCCATCTGTGGTGCGGGCTTGGCCCGCGCTCCCTTCCTCATCTGTCGCATGGGGGCGTTTAGCGCGACCTTTGCGCCTCCTTGGGTACGGTTACGGTAAAGAGAGTCTCGCTGTCGTCTGAAAGGACCGAAATGGTTCCGCCGTATTCGGCAAGCGTCTGCCGAACGATGGACAGGCCCATACCGCGTCCGTCCCCCTTGGTAGACACGCCCGCCTCAAAGATGCGCTCGCGCATATCAGACGGGATCACGCTGCCGTTGTTACGCATCTGGAAGGTAAAGCCCCGAAGATCCTCCAATACGGCAAGCCCGATCTGCGGCTCATCCGCCGAAGCGACGGCGTCCATCGCGTTGTCCAGCAGATTGCCGATGATGCAGCATAGCTCCCACGGAGGCACGATGATGGATTCCAGGGTGCTGCGGATATCCAGCAGCAGCGCGATCCCTTTCTCCTCGCATGCCGCGCTCTTGACCTGAAGCAGCGCGTTGAAGGCCGTCATGCGGGTGCGCAGCACGGAGGACACGGACCGGAGCTGCTCATATATCCGTTCCAGATAATCGGCCGCCTCGGCGGACTCATTCATTTCCAGCAGGCTGTACACCACCTGGATATGGTTGAGGAAGTCATGGCGCTGAGCGCGGAGCTTCAGGTTCAGGGCCTCCATCTGACCATTGGTAATCTGGAGCTCGTTGATGGTCCGCTCGCGCCGACGCGTGCGCAGCGCGTCCTGAATATCGATCCAGGCGCCCCATCCGGCCATCGCCGCGCCCAGCACCGCGATAAGCTGGAGAGAAAAACGGCTGCCGGCGCTGAAGTCCGTCAGCGTGACGTAAAGGACAAAGCCGACCAGCACCACGAGCTGAATGGCGTTGACAACGATCGCAAACAGCGTTGTTTTGTTGACGTCCGGTTTCAGGCGGGAGTCACTGGGGGTCATGGGTCGCTCCAAATCTGCGCTCATGGCGCTGCTTCAGCTTGGCCTCATGGCCTTGCTCGCTGGGATGGTAGTAAACGGCGTTCTCATATCCCTCAGGCAAGTAGGTCTGCCGTACAAAATGCCCGGGAAAGTTATGCGGGTAGAGGTAGTCCGGGCTGTCCAGATGGGGGGCGCTGTAGCTGTGGTCTCGCAGGTACACGGGCACGGCGCTGAAAGAGCCTTTTTGAGCGTCCTCCATCGCGGCGTCAATGGCCGTCACCACGCTGTTGCTCTTTTCCGCAAGGCAGATGGCGATGATTGCCTGGGCGATGGGAATGCGGGCTTCCGGCATCCCGACGAACTCAAGCGCCGTCACGGCGGCTTGCGCCTGGAGCATAGCCAGGGGATCGGCCAAGCCGACATCCTCGCTGGCGTGAACCACCATGCGGCGCACGATCAGCTTAGGGTCCACGCCCGCATAAAGCATGCGGCTGAACCATAGCAGGGCGGCGTTGGGGTCGCTTCCCCGCATGCTCTTGATAAACGCGGACAGCATATCGTAGTACAGGTCCTCGTCCAGCTTGAGCATGGGCTTTTGCACGCTTTCCTGGGCGGCGGACAGCGTAATCAGCCGAAAGGGGCGGCCTGTTTCGGGGTCCGCTTCTTCCGGCGTGGTGAGAAAGGCAAGCTCCAGCGCGCCCAAAGCAGTGCGCACGTCGCCGCCCGCGACCCGCGCCATGTAGCGCAGCGCGCCATCCTCGCAGCGCACCTCATGGCGTCCATAGCCGCGCTCAGGGTCGGCCAGCGCGCGTTCCAGCGCTTCCACCACGTCGTCCGTGGTCAGCGGCTCAAACTGAAACACGCGGCACCGGCTGACGATAGCGGGCGTCATACTGGCCATGGGGTTTTCCGTTGTGGAACCGATAAACTTGACAAGGCCGCTCTCGATAGCGGGCAGAATGCTGTCGCTTTGCGCCTTGGACCAGCGGTGGCACTCGTCCAGCAGCAGGTAGGTGGCGCGGCCGTAACGCGTGCGGCGCTCCTCCGCCTCCTTAAGCACCTTGCGCACGTCCGCCACCCCGCTGGTGACGGCGTTTAGCTTTTCAAAGGCGCTGTTTGTCATATGAGCGATGATGGAGGCCAGGGTTGTTTTGCCGCATCCCGGCGGGCCCCAAAAGATGCTGCTTTGAAGGCGATCCGCCTGAATGGCCCGCCGAAGAAGCCGGCCCTCTGCCAGCAGGTGGCCCTGACCTATAAATTCTTCCAGCGTGCGCGGGCGCATACGGTCTGCCAGAGGCGGCTGGGCGGCGTGGTCCGGAACGCCGCTCCAAAGGGTTTGCTGTTCAAAGTCATTCATGCGAGCAAGGAAATACGGACGGTCAGTCCGTCGTCGGAGAGGGTGAAGAGGGCCGGGGTTTTGCCGAGCGCGAGCACCGCGTGCGCCGTGGCGATTCCCAGGTCAAGGCGCTTGGCGGGGCCGGTTACGCGCAGCGAGAGCGCACGGTCGGGCTCGTACCGCATCCGCCATGGCTGGGCGTTGAGCGCGCTTGGGGCGGCCTGTACCGCCGGCGGGATTTCGCGCAGCGCGGCGGGCACGCCTGGCAAATCGCCCTGACATAGCTCTCGCAGGGCTTTGCGCTTTCGGGACAGAGGGGGCTTGGCCGGCTCCAGGGGGACGCCCAGCGCGATCAGCGCGACGATGCGTTCGCCGGGGGAAAGGGCGAGCGTTACGTCCTTTCTTTTATAAGTGCCGGCGACCCACACGCCCGCCAAGCCGAGGCTGACCGCATAGAGCATGAGCATTTCACCGCTGACGCCCGCGTTGACGTCGCTTTGGGCCTGGTCGTCTTTGACGATGACGGCGGCATAGCGTTGGACGTTCTCAAATTTCATGAAAAGGCCGTAAAACGGCTGAAACAGGGTTGTATTGCACAGCCCGAGCGCAAGGCGAGAACCGGGAAGCGCCAAGCGTCCGGCGGCGGCGTTCAGGTCGTTCCATTGCTGCGTGGAAGGGGCGGAGTGGAAGCGCCGGCAGCTTTGCCGGTGAGAGATCGCCTCAAAGAGCGAGGCAGTCTCCACGGGATTATAAAAATCATTGATCGGCCAGGTCGTTTCAAGGGATGGCGTCATAGCGGCCTCCTTTCGGTCGGGAAAAAAGAAGGGGGAACCGTCCCCCACTATACTCTTTTTACGCTGAAAATTCAACCGCTGGGAACGGAGAGGAACGTCAAACCGTGCAGATAATGGAAATTGAGAAGCGAAACGGGAAGGCGGCACGTTGACGTTGGGAGCGACGGCGGCCTTTGATGCGCAGAAGCGGCTGGAAGCGCGAACAAAAACAACCGGCGCCGCCTGAAGGTTTTCCGGCCTTGTGGGAAAACGTCGGTCGCGCCGGGCCGGGGTTGGGATGGAATGCGCAGGTCAGCGTTAACGCCTTCCACATTCCCCGGAAAGAGCGCATCGAGATATCCGAAGGGTTCGCCTGTGCAACAGAACGCCGCTTCGGGAGCCGTATCCGTTTATTCTCTGATTTAAACGCGTCCTGTTTCCGCCGCCCCGGGGTGCGCCATTGCCGGGAACGGTGGGAATAACGGCGCGACTTATCCCTCGAAAGGCGCGCCGAGCCGGCGGTCGTCCGCTTCGGGCCAAAAGGGACGCGCGAGAATTTCCAGGAACTCAGTGACCGTCGGTTCCTTGATCAGATCATATCCGGCCATCTCGTTGAGCAGCGGCCTGTTTTTCTTCCATGCCACGCGGACGATGGTTCGAAGGTTGCGTTCCACCGTGCTCCACGTACCGCCGACTTCTTCGGCGACGGGGATGTAAACGTCCCGCGTGATGTTCTGCAACCGCCCCTCGTCCCCGACGATCCGTTTGACGGCGGCGACCGCTGCGCGATACCCCTTAAAGCGCCTGCCGATGCCAAGCCTGCGAAGATACTCCAGCAAACCCTCCATCTTTCTTTCCTCCTTGATTTTGATATCAAGGAAAGGATAAGACACAATTGGCATTTATTTATGTCATTTAGACGCAAATCGACATAAAATTGAAGAATTGTTAAAATTGGATGCGGTCCATGTAATAGGATTACCTTCTCCCTCCGCACGTGGACAGCGGGCCGTTCGCCATCAAGGAATGCCACAGCGAAAAGTTTTGATGGAGCCGCGGGGCGTTCCGGCTGTTGATAAGGTAGAATAAGATGAGCAAATTGTCAAAGGGGGAAAAGAGACACAGTTTGCAGTCTCCGCTAGAACGGAGTTACCACACCACCATTCTAAAAGGAGAGAGCAAACTATATCAGAGAAAATTGTACAGTTAATTGAAGAAGTAATCAAGGGTCAAATCAAAGAACTGGTACGAGGCAGCGTGGAGGAAACCCTCAACGGTCTGCTGGAGGCGGAGGCGTAGAAGCGGACCCAGACAGCACGGTATGAGCGCAGCGAAGAGCGTCAGGCATACCGCAGGTCACTATCAGCGCAATCTCACCACCACATCCGGTGATGTAAAGCTCAACGTACCCCGTCTTAAGGGCGTAACCTTTGAAACTGCCATCATCGAACGCTACCTCCGCCGCGAGAGCAGTGTGGAAGAGGCGCTCATTGAGATGTACTTAGCCGGTGTGTCTGTACGCCGGGTTGAGGATATCACGGAAGCCCTGTGGGGCAGCAAGGTATCCCCCTCCACCATCAGCGAAGTGAACAAGAAAGCCTATGTCCATATCGAGGACTGGCACAACTGCCCCTTGCAGGGCGGCAAATACCCATATGTCTACGTGGATGGGATCTATCTGCGCCGCAACTGGGGCGGAGAGTACGAGAATGTGTCCGTTGATGAAGGAGGACAAGGCTAGCTGGATAAATTTTTTCCAGTGGCTGAAAGGGCGAGGCTTGGAGGGCGTGAAACTCATCGTTGGGGACAAGTGTCTTGGAATGCTGGAAGGCGCTGGTCAAGGCCAAAGATGTGGTTGCTGCCTTGAAAGAAATGAAGCTGAAGGAAGCCGCCAAGAAGATTGAGGACAGCGTGGAGGAAACCCTGACCTACATGGCGTTTCCCTTTGAACATTGGACGCGCATCCGCACCAACAACGCTATTGAACGGCTCAACCGGGAGATTCGCCGCCGCACCCGTGTGGTGGGGGCTTTCCCTGACGGCAATTCGGCGCTGATGTTAGTCTGCGCCCGTCTGCGCCATGTGGCCGGAACCCAGGGGGCAACAAGAAGTACATGAATATGAAGCACTTCGAGGCCACCGCAGAGGATGCCTCCTTGGCTGACTGACCTCATTCTTCATATGACTGCTAACCAATTTGCGCATTTTGCTTGACACTACCTTTTTTCGGACTGTCGTGCTAATTTTGGCGAACGATGCGAAGAGCATTATTCTCAAACCTGAAAAAAATCCTTGCAGTTGTTGGCCTTTGGAGCGCTCTGCAGATAACAATCAGAAGGACAATCCAAGGATTATGATTCCCTCAAATGGCAATGATCTGCTAACTATGAACACTGGTCGGTTAGCAAAACTAAAGCGATTTGTTTGCTTTGCTAACGTCTTTCGCCAAAATTGGAAAAAAGGTCTTAACCGTGGCATTTACCATTATGCTGTCGCAGTATTGTCCGGCAGATTTGTAAAATGCTCATCCCCAATACGGAGAATCTCTACAGACCGGCTTTTGACTTTTTCAAGAGTCTTAAGCACCTGAAGTGGTGCATTGAGCCTTGCCTCGTCAGGAAACGGCTCGATCATCTCTTCTGCCATTCCAACACGCTCGGCTTTCAATTGCTTACGCTGATCGACAAACAGTTCATCAACCTTTTTAGCGAGTCTGGCACCCGGGAGCAAGCCCGCTATGCCCCCAAGAACAATTCCAGCCCCTGCTGATGCTACTGCGGCGACATTCTGCCAAAATGGGCGATCGTTCAAAACGTGGTTTTCGTTAAGATACTGCGTAATCTTCGCATTACATTCTGCCAAAACCGTTCTATAGTCAACGATTCGGCTCTCTATCTGTTTGTGATATGTCTTAATTTCCGCTGGATCATCAACTCCCCGGAGCTGCACTTCCAGCGTGGTGGCAACACTGTAAAGCTGCACAGAGGTGTAGTACTGCGCCATGTACTTACCGATGACATTCAGTTTTCTGGTAATTGCGTCGTCCTTGTCTTCTTTCTTAGCGGTGCTGAACTCCATCTTCAGCTGCTCCTGGCAGAAGTAGATTGACTCTTGGGCTGTTCGCTGGATCGCATGAAGCTGATCGACAGTGGTTCGGAGTTGCTCTGGGTCGCCAAGGATAAACTCGCCACGACTGATGATATCTTCCAATTCCGTGCAGGCAGCTTTGAGCTTGCTGCGCTGTGCGGCGTCGAGAAAGTTCTCTATCAGATCAACCCCTTCTTTATAAGGCGGTCATTTTGCCGTTGATTTGCGACATGAAGTATTGGCCGGTCACCATGGATAGAGCATTAAACACGCCGAGTGCTATCTGCGGAGCATTAGAAACACTGAGCGTGGCATCCTTTTTGAACCATTCCGCCTGCCCAGCAACTTGATTGGTGGAATTGCTAAGACCAGTTCCCCTAAACGCTCCTAAAGTGTCTTTCGAGGCAGCAAGATGCATACCGGGAGCGAGCTTCATTCTGAATGATCCCTCCACGGCGGCATTAAACGCTTTGCCAACGCTCTGGCTGTATGCTTTCCCAGCGAGGACCTGCGGCCCATACTGAAACACGCTATTGAACTGTGCGATCTCGGTATTCTCCATTCGGCGGAAACCGAGTGCATTAATCTCGGCGAGCGATTTATCTGCGGTTGTGATTTCTATGCCATATTGGTCTTTAAGGACGGCGAGTAGGTTGTTCTTGTCTGGCTCATCTTTGTCAAACAGCGAGCTCCAGAATCCTTTTTTCTTTTCCACGCTCTTTTTCTCCAAAGTTTCAGAATTTCGCCGAAATAGTGTTCACAAATTTCTCTGCGCTTTCTCGGTCATACTCCTGCATGATCAGGTCGAAAACCCGTTCGAGTACTTTCCGCTGCTCACCGGTCAGCTTAGCGTTTATGTTCAGAGCGGTGTATTTGGTCTGTGCTTTTTTTTGGTTCAGGAGCTGGCCTAATTTTGAAATATAATCGGTTTCTGCTAGCTCATCTGACTCTGCCTGATCCAGCGCGGTGCTTTCCGAATAATCTTCTGCATAAGACAGATCTTCAGAATACAGGTCGTTCTCATCAGCGATGTCATCAAGCTGCTCAGCCTCCACGACAGCCTTTTTCGATCCAGTAAGACTGCGCTCATAGGAGATGTGGCGGATCTCCTTGGAGACTTCGAATGCCCAATCACGCAAATTCGACAATAGTTCATAATATGCGGAGTTCTTCTCAAAACCATCACGTCGGGAATTGACGATGATTTCCGAATCTAAGACGTGCAGTTCGCCGATCATCCACCCATTAAATCGTTCGTCCTTGAACAGCGAACTACACGATCCCTTATTGCCAATCAGGATATTTCCCTGGCGGATCCGGAGGCCCTTGATCGAATTATCAATGATAGTGCCGAAGAAATTGGTTTTTGCGTACCAAAGCACGGCACTGAGTTGATCTTTCCTGTAAAATGTTTCTACTTGTACGTCGCGGATCAGGTCGGTATTGCGCTTAACCCGATCGGATAAAAAGGAGTCTTCATATGGCTTAAACAGGTCTTTCCCGTTAAGAGAAATCCTATACTGGGGAATCAAATACTCTGCCAGGCGCATCTTTTCGATGATGGTCCGACCCCATTTGAACTGTTCGGAAAATCGAAGCGGAGCATGCTGGATTAGATAGTTCTCAACCGTTTCCACGTCGGTGAGTCTTGCTTCATGCCAGACGCCTTCAAGACGGACTTCAAAATATCTCCGGGTAGCAGTTTCTTTCTCTGATTTCACCGTGACAATTCTCTCGATTACGTCAGTAACGCTGACTCCATTGTTAGAACCGGGGAGAAGGAGTTCTTTTAGAAGGTCGGCATCAAACTCAATGACTGAAGCAATTTCCTCGCCCTTGACACTAGTCCTAAACGTCAGCTTTTTGCAATAGCTAAGACCTGCGAGTCTGCCTATTCCTCTGAACCCACGAGAAGTCATACGGCTCTTCTGAGAATTGCCGATGTCGAGTAAGATCTCCGCAGCCGACTCAGCTGGCACTCCAACGCCGTTATCCCGAATTGTAATTACACTGTTCGAAGCGTCTATCGTGATGTCGATAGACAACTTGTCTGGAAACTCAATACCTGCAGCCAGCGCTTCATCGATGGAGTCGACGGCATTTTGGACATATTCCCTGTACATATCAAGCGGAGAGGCATACATGCCGTTCGTCAGGGATTCCAGGGTATATTTCCCAATAATCAGTTCGCGTTTCATTCAAAGTCCTCCAACAGAGAAATCTGCTTACAGAAGTTATTTAGCTGCTGATCAATTTGCGAAGCTACATACTGCGCTCCAAGTTCACCATTGGTCGCTTGTTTTATTATCTTCGTCTTGAACGTTTTAAACCTTGCAGCCAGAATACTCCTTGTCTTTCTTTCGTCAAGATTCTTAATTGCTGCTATCGCTTCATCTTTGTCAGCCTTTCGGAGTGCACCGGTGTTTTTGAACAGATAATACGTGCGGATCAAATCAAAGTTGAAGTAATCTTTCCCGACCCGTTTCTGTGCCTTAAGCAGGTTATTGATAACAAAGGGTTCTTCTTTCGCTTCGTAATCGACAACCTCTAGCACGCTCCGAGCAAAGTCACGCTTAAAGGTTTGGAATGCTCCTTCAAGCATAGAATATGGCAATCTACCCTCTGCAACATAACGAACCATCCGCTTGTAGACCAGCGGAAAGTCTTTTGTTATGTAATCAACGATAATCGCTTTTTCCTCGGCGTTATCCAAGGATAGCGCCTTAAGCAAGGTCGGCATTGTAAAATAATGGACGAACAGTTTCTTATGCTCGAGTTTTTTGATCTCCATGAACCGTTCAATCGAATAGTTGTTATCGCCGATAAAACCAATAAACTTATCTTTTGAATCGCCAAGAGCCTCGAATCGCCGTTTCCATTCAGCCAGAATTTCCTGATTTTCCAGCCAAATCACTTTTCGTGCCGCCATCTCTACATCGGTTTCATTCTTCCGACGAGCGAAATGGCCACGCCAACCGAGATGCTCCTCTGGCATGGCAAGATACATCACAAATTCTTCCTTGGATGTTCCGAAGTCCGCCTCAAAGAACGAGCGGGAGGAAACTCCTTTACCTTGCGTTGGAATCAGCATACGCTGCAACGCTCGGAGATATTTATGGTTCCACCTAGCCCCGACATATCCACGCTTCAAATCAGACAGCGGGATGTAGCGCATTGGAAAGGAGAAGATTGCCACTTTATGGTCCAGTTCGTTATTCAAATCCTCGCACAAATCCATGGAGATCCTCATGCGCTCGTAGAGATCTTCTGGGGTATCGGCGTGATAGGAGTGCCCCTTGCCAGTAAAATCTTCGCCATTATAGAGCAGATAGTTCGACATATGTGTGATACCACTCTTAGCGCAGAGAGTAATCGCACGTTTATAAGCCTCTGCATCCTCAATGTGGTCAAACGCAATCCGTGCCGGTCGAATCGCCAGTTTTCCCAGGCGCTCGGCCTTGTGTGGCGTCAACAGAAATGCATCCAGCCCTTGGTTAAAATCCACAAATCGTTGCACAGACTTGCCTGATTTAGGGTTGATGTAGGTGGCTCCCTTTTGGAAGCCAAGCGCCTTGATCTCATCCACAATATCATCAAAGTGAGGAGAACGAAGGACATTATTGTCCATCAGCAGCAGATCTTTCTTCGGGCCAAACTGTTCATCAACTCTGCGAATGCTTTCGGTGATTGAGATAAAGGGGATGTATTCCGGCTCCAAGGTCTGGACGGCGCAGAACTGGCACTTCATGCCACAGCCACGGGTCATATAGGTAAAATATGCATCGTGCGCCGGATAAACATACTGGTCGGCGATATCGTCGAGGATGCCATAGTCAAGCGTCATCGTATCAACACATTCTTCGTGCTCTAAGCCCAGCGTCCCTTTCTTGTTAAGAAGCCCGGTGTTGTTCTTAACCGTCGGAAAATTCTCAGCAATCAACTCTGGCATCAGGGTAGCCAGGATGCCACCAGTATAAACCTGTGTTGGGTCTTTTGCGACTGTAAGTGCGTATTCGATAGCTTGCTTCGTTCTTTCCCACTCGAAAGTAAACAGAGTCGTGACATAAACTCTGTCCCATTTTTTGTCTTTAAAAGCATCCGGTAGCTTGCCTTTTGCAAATCGCACATAGTCGTGATGAATATACTTGTGGAAGTACGAAATCTTCATCAGACCGATAGGCGGGTATTTATTGGCATATCCGGGTTCCAGCAACAGTATGTCCGCCATAAAGTCCGTCTCCTTAAGCCCTAAACTCGTTTGGTCTCCAGCACGTAGAGGTAATATCTTGCCCTGGTCAGTGAGACATATTCTCGACGTTTTTCTATCTCATCGCGAGGAACGCCGGGGTAATCGTTTTTCAGGTAAATGATCACATCTGCCTCCAGCCCCTTAAACTCCTCCGCTGTTTTGAAGCAAATCTCAGTATCCTTTATCTCTTTCAGGTCTTTGAAAGAGACGTCAAAGGCGCCAACTCTAGTCTCCGTAGCTAGCACCGATTGCGCGTATGGCTCATCTGACAAAATCACAATCGACTTGGTCCCCACATACTCTTTCTGGGTAAGTCTGGTCACAATATTTGTAAGCCCATTAATGACCTGTAAAACACTGTTATAGTGCCGGATGTCCGGCTCCACACCAAGCAGCTGGTTAGCAATCGTATCGCCGCCCAGACCCGTCACCTCGACTGCGCACTTATAAATGCAGCCAGTGTTGCGGATGTTATACCGAAGGATAAACGGAGGATAGTCGATCGCAAAGGCATTATCGACTTTGTACTCAAAGATATTCTGATTTACATCATAGAACACGTACAGCCTGGAAGCTGCTTCGTCTTTTAAGAACAAGCGAACGGTCAGCCCCATATCAGCGTCGAAGTCCTGGCCTTCATCCACAATGATGGAGTCATATTTCTTAGAGCTGCTGTCTTTCACGAGGTCGAAGCAGTTTTTATTGCCATTTTCGTTTACTGGTGCGGTCTCGTAGGCGTCGCCGATAGTCTCCCGCATCAGCTCTTCAAAGGTACGGAAAGCAAGGTGTGCGTTTTCCCCGAGCTGTTCTCGCACAAATCCGCACAGCTCCTTATTGCAGCAGAGGAATAGTACATCTTTTCCGGCATGAATATCCCTGGCGGCTTTTTTCATGGCGATGAAAGTTTTGCCCGTACCAGCGCCACCGAGGATCCGTACCTGAGGGTAATGAAACAGTACATCAAGAATGCTGTCCTGTACAAAGTCAATTTTGGCGAATTCCTTCTCCTTTATCTTAATCAACGCTCCTGCTGCGGCAGAAAGTGCGATGCGTTTATTGATAGTGCTGATAAAGCGAGTCTTCTGATCCGCTGAGAACGGAATGTTGATGTTCCGTTTATTACGCCAATAGTGGAAAATCTCATTGATGCGCTTCGCGAGTTTTCCCATGTCTTCGATATCGATGGTAAGTTCCATCGGCGCATTTGCCGCAAGCGCGGAGTCAATCTTATACCTCGGGAAGGCCACAGCAAATCCATACACCCCTTTAAACCGCTGATGGAACTCATCGGCGAAGTAGTTATAGAAATGTCGCATGCTTTTTTCGGCTTGCTCGTAGGGGCTGCACTTAAGTTCACGCCGGGACGGAGCACCGTCGACATATTCGTTGAGAAACCAGTGTTCATCCTCGATTTCTATGCTATTGCCACCCTTACACTCGATAGTAAGGAACCCGAATGACGGATCAAAGACCAGAAAGTCACACTCGCTGTCAACGCGCTTGTTATCCTCACTGGTCTCGAACCACCGTATCGAGTAAAACACCTGATATTTCTCCGGGAGTTGGTCTCGGAAAGCGGCATACAATTCCCGCTCGGAGGGAGGACCGCCATAGTTTTCTATGTCAGTTGGATGCATTGTCGCCATATCATTCTTCCTCCCAGAATCCGATTATCCGTTTCTTGGTCTGCTTGTCAACATGCCCGATGATAAGTGAACGGTCGAGGTCTTTATTAAAATGCTGGCAGGAGACTTCGTTTAGGAACAAGCAGCCCGTACACGCCTTATGACGTTCGATGCATATTGGGTCAAACACGCATTTTTGAGCTGAAGTATTGGAACGGAGCATCCATTTGTCAAAGTACGCCTCGAACGTATTGAACAGCGACCCCAGATTAAACCCCTGTGAGTTCTGGACATAAATCAGCACTGCCGGAATACCTGGGAAAATGTACTCGGAAAGTGAATCTTTGCCCAGCCCGCCGATATCCGCTGCCGCACGAATTATGAGGTGAGAGATCGAGTGGACCAGTCGATAGACAAAATATGTTTCCGGCGAGGAGGTTTCATTAATCATCGTAAACGGATGGATTTCCTCAGGCTTGATGTGATTAATAAACCAGAGCTTGCATTCTTCATCCGAATTAAGGTCAGGAGCAGAATCTGCCTCAATAAACTGGTTCTTAAGTAGCCAAGCGATGATAGCTTTTCGGTCCAACTCAAAGAGTACGCCCTCAGTATTCATCTTCGTGGCGTAAATATTCTTCCGCCCATTTTTCTCTTCCTTGAAAGCGCGAAGTTGGACGCCGTCCTCATACTCGCTCTTCACCCGTGTATAACCATACGAGCAGGAAACAAACGGAATCTTATCACACGCCCGAACGTGAGAGATTCCGAACCTTTTTGCAACATCCCGGAACTGCTCCGGATTAGCATTGGTATTCAGCGTCTTAGCGACTTCGATAGCAGTTTCGAGCGTTGCATGATCCTTGAGTTCTTTGACCATGCTATGTTCCAAGATCGTTTCTGCCAACTGGTTGATGTTTTCTTCCGTCGCAAATAGTTTGCCCTTGATTTCTTCAATAATCGGTGCATACTCATTGCCACAGTTGGCATCGGTCATGGATTTAGCAGCAATAGCAGCATTTTCTTCGTTATGAAATGCCCTCATAAACATCTGGAAGTTAGCTTCGTACTCACGAGCATAGACTTCCGGATCGGTCGTGATCCCCTTATCAATGACATCATCTAGTTTTTGCCTGGTTATCTTGCCGAGGAAGTAGGCGAGCGTAACATACTTCCCATAATCCGTTTCTGAAATAAACCGCTCCAATTTCTCATCAATCAGGTCGATCAAGCTCAAGCTGCGGGTAAAAAACTGCGAAGGGTCGAGCGCGACCTTAGCGCCCAGCATGGTTCCGCAATCCTTACACTTAGCCTGCATCGGAATCTTTTTCTGGCAAGAGCGACAGGTAAAATTGTATTCGCCGTCCCAATATAGATCGCTCACGCCGTGCGTAGGACAACGTGGATGCTGGGGCGTCGCATAGCCGCATTTGCAGAAATAAATTTGGCGGAACTGAGACAACTCAAGATGGCAGTTCCGGCAACGACGATTCCGATTATAACTCTCTTCGCTGGCGAACTGATAAACTTTCTTGCATTCCTTGCAGTAGAAAGTTAGCGGGCTGATTTTAGCAACGATACCACGCTCAACGTCGGAGACCTTGGGAGTAAGCACATCACAATTCTCAGGCGTTAGTTCTGCACCGAAGCCGGAAGTTGGAGGCACAGAACTACTGCTATGCCCCTGCGCCATATACGATTGCACAGCATGGTTGACTGTTCGGATTAACCTTTTAGAGTTGATCCCGTCAAGCTTTTCGCTATTCCAATGATCAACTTGAGCGATATATTGTTTGCGGTCATTACCACGGATCGAAAAATCAATCCAAGATTCCGGGAGGTACTTATAAAGCGATTGCGCTTTGCCACGCAGCATCTGTCGTTCCGAATTCATTCCCGCCACCTCCTTACTCCAGTTCGATGATGAGCTGCTCGTCGGTATCTCTCAGACTGTTCATAATGCGATGTCCCATCAGCCTAAACCCGTCAAAAATGTTCTCGTCAGCCCAGTTGCGGTCAACGATTTCTGTAAACATCTCATCGACGAACGCCGTGATGCTCTCGCGATACTGATTGCCGAGATCCACCACATCGCCACCAGTTTCGCAGCCATAAGCCTGCAGGAGCTGGCTTAGCACGGTGTCTCGGACTAGGAGGCCATCCTGCATGGCTTTCTTAATATTCCGCATCATGAAGAGTGTTCCAATGCTAAACTGGATAGACGGGTCGTACACTGTGAGCAATAGACCCGTAAAAATGCCAGGGATCGTGCCGCTAATGGCCTTGGTCGCCCAGCGATTGATTGGCACAGGCTCTACCAATATGCCTTTGAACTCGTGGAATTTCATGAAGTTGTTGAGGTAACTACGATCAGTTTCTCTTGATGGACGGATAATGTCCACCACGATGCTCGAATACCGTCGCCCTGTTCTGGAATAAGCTTGGATATACTCAGCAGTATTGCCAGGAACCCCATAGAAGAACATGATGTTAAACCGGTCAGCATCAACACCATGGGAAATCATGGAGGTAGCCGCAATCAAGTTAACACCGCCAAATACGTCCTCGGTGTTTTCTACTTCGGCGAGCACTTCGCGGACATCTTGGAAGGTCTCGTCACCAGTCATTTTTCTGATCTGGAACTCCGGGACGCCTTCTTTCCTGAGTTCCACGTTAATCGGAGTATCCAAAGCGCCTTCGACGTTATTGCCGTCACGCTTGACGTTATTGTATTCGAGGAAAATCCAATAATCTTCCAGGATCTTTTTAGCTTCCTCGATAGTATCGATCGAGACGTCGGGGATATCCAGCACTTTTTGAGGATTCGCAACAAAGCTATAAACTACCTCACGCATATACTTCAGCGAATACACAACAGAGTTAATAATCGCTTTGCCATACGGCGCATAGCCCATGACTAGCCGCTGGGTATCGGACTCATCTATTAGCGAATAGAAATTCCGGTCAGGATATGGCGAGGAACAGGGAAATCGAATCGGAGTCCGCCCGTTATAAAGCTGCGCGACCTGCTCCTGATAAGAAGAGATGGTAGCCGTTGCGCCGATGATCTTGATCTTTCGCTTCGAGGGAGAAACATTCTGCACGAAGTAGTCTACGAACGATTCATAGTGCGATGCATAGGTGCCGAGCGACTCGCGGATAAGATGCAGCTCATCTTGAATGAACAAAGTCGGCGCAGGATCGTACATGGTAACTTGCTCAAAGTTCTGCACTACTTCGTCACAGAACTCGGAACTTACTTGAGCGACCAGACACTTTCTGGTGGAGGTAAACCCGTGCCTCGGACAGCGCATTGGTGCACCAGCAAGGATATTCCGGAAGCTCGGGTTATTACCAAGAATTGCCATTTTGTCTACGGTGCTAATAATCGCTGACGGCAGATATCGGTAAATCTCAGTATCAACCATGTAAACGGGCAATGCTTCACCAGACGGGCAATCTGGATTATCGCAGAAATGCATGAGCCGATAGGTTTCTTCGTTAAACCGAAGATGCACGGTTGGCTTTCCGCAGAACGGGCAGATGTCAAGAATACGTTCCTCATCGAGCTCTTCTTGTCTCATATCGCGGTACCGAATAGCACGATCACGCTTGATGTTATTCGGCGTATTGTTGTCGCCAACAAAGTAACCAAGCGTGAACTCCTCGGTATCTTTAATTAGAGGGTCTGCGCGGCGCAGTAGCTCTGCCTGTGCCAGGGTATTGGCTAAACGCTGGACCTGCTGGACGGAAAGTAGACGCAGCGGATAGCGCAGGATAGATGTCACTCCACAGCTCTTTCCCCGGAATCGATCGAAGAACAAGTTAAACACCAATACGCCCAGGAAAGCCTCCGTTTTACCACCGCCGGTCGGGAAATAAAGCAGTGAGACTTCGCTGAGTGTGGTTTTATCCTTGTCCTCTGGCGGCATGATGTTTTCGTCACAGGCGACGATATCCGGCACTAACGAAACAATAAAGACAATCTGAAATAGACGCCAAGTGTCATATTTTTTGGCAGTCTGGCGGAATGCCTTGTTCATTAGCACAAAGCTTTTGAGAACACTGGGATACTTTTCGATCGTATCAACGCCCAACTGAAAGCGATCTATCTCCAGCTGGAAATTGCCGATCTCGTCATGCATTGTCTCCTTGCCCTTTTCTGTGAGCGTTGGAGCCTTTTCCGTGTAGTAATCGCGCCAAGTCTTAATCTCGGCATCCATTTGTTTGCGGATGTTTTTCAAGGTAGATAGCGGCTGGTCGATCAAGTCTTGGAACTTGACCGCGAGCTTATCGTTCGTTACCAGCCGCTTTTGGGTAAATGTAGGCAAGTGATCCGTGGAAATAGTATTTTCCTCTGAGCTATACTTAACCGAGCAGTTAAGCCCGACGGCTTTCTGTTCTTTATCGTACTTATAATCGTCGAGGAAATAATCCAGTTCGATCGGCGCATACTCTGCGTTCGAGAGAGAAATGTCAATGCCGGAGTTAAAGAGCGTCTCGATCGACGGCTTGTCCTTGTCACGTTTGTTGGATTGATGCGTTTTAGGATTTGACTGGACTTGTGAATCGTTAACCAGCGCAACGGATATCAGATACCGATCTTTGATCTTCCTGATGGTAACATTGATGTAAATGCTCCAGTTCTGATGCACCAGTCCATCCTGTTTCCGGTTACGGGCGAGAAAGAGTTTAAATACTTCATCAGAGTAGAGGTCAGAAACCTTGGTCTTTTCATGAACAACGTAGGTATAGCGACCTTCGTCTTCGTTGAGCGATTCCTTGAGTGCATTTAGCTGATCCATCAGCTGCACATTTTCATTACTCCGCTCGTCCAGGAAGCCGTAGGAGCCAGTCTCATCAATGAGTTTTCCTGGCTTGAAATACACAAAAAAGTTCGGTGAAGCAATGGAGATTTTCTTGTAAACGGGGATGAGCTTGATTTTGAGCCGCTTGAACTTCTCTGGATCCGCAGCATAAGCTTTTGCTAAAGCCTCAAACGACTCAAACGGTTCAGGAGAATAGTCATTTGCTTCTTCCAGCATGGCAGCGCGCTGCTGTTCCAAGGTAGGATAGCAACGATAATAGAATTCGCCCCGGGGCGATACCTTCACCTCAGCATTCTCGATTTCCGACTGAGAGACATAAAAGTCTGCGCCGACTGATTCAATGAACACGTCGGAACTGTAGCCACTATTGCCGTCGCTGTCTTTTGTTAGCAGCTTGCCAACAAAGAACTTATTTTCCGGGTTGTCGCCGACTACTGGCTCGTCCGTTGCGCCAGTAATCTTATCCTTAAACTCCGCTAAGATCTTTTCTGCAAGCTTCTCTCTGGCAACAGAAGGATTTCCCGCCATGCTTCTCACCTCGCTCTTACCTCAGGTATTGAATAGCAGTTTTATACTTCACACCAAGCTTCTGCAGAATCTTGTCATAGGCTTCGTCCTTGTCGATTCTAATGTCTGCTTCGCACATGTTGATGATTTTTAGAGCATAGGCAACTTCTTCGATGGTTTTTGCGTGGAACTCAAGGGAATCAAGTTTCTGCTCTGCATCCGTCAGCATGTTGCCAAAGACGTGCGCTAAGGTTTCGTAATCGGTGATTTCCTTTGGGAGTAGTTTCTTTGCCATTACGATATAGAGATAATCACGGAAGTTGGTAATCTTATCAAAACACGACAGTTCTGCGAGCTTTTTAGAAAGCTTTTCCCAGTCTGCGATCTGGTTTTCATCAATGGCAGAGATTTTAGCGATCGTCCCAATCAAAGTATCCTCGTCCACTGCTCCGGCAGCGGACAGGGAGCTGGAAATGATCTCAGCAAGTTCAGCGGAAACGGCAGCGATAGCCTCGTCACCCGTGCTCTGGAGCGGTTCACCAAAGGCTGCGTCGGTGGCTAACTCCAGCACTTTCCCATGCACATCGCCGTCAAACTCAAAGAACTCTGCAGCCACTGCGTTCTTGGCTGAGAAGCTGCCACTACCCAGGATCCCTTCGCCAGTCATGACTGATTTGTCCACGGTAATGGAGTCTTGCGCGTCAATAACCGACCGGATAATCACGTTGCCGCTGCAGGAAAGTGTATTGCAGTCGATATTCTCTGCAACAATCTCGTTCCCGAGAATCTTTTCCGCTTCGATTTTGCCTACACAGGTGATGGCTTTAAGGCAAGAAAGGGTCTTCGCCTTGATGTTGCCAGTCACCAACAAGTTGCCTTGCACATCAATGTCGTCAGCCTCGACATTGCCAATCACCGCAAGGTCATAGCAAGCGTAAATAGAAGGAGCTTTAAGTGTCCTTCCCATCACGGTATATGACTCATTGAACACCAGCTTTTTATCGCTCTGCATTGCTTGAAGGACGTTTTCGCCGCCGACCTTAGTCGATGCAGTATCGAACTGTATAAACTCGCTCATCTTGTCTCTCCTTCTACGGCTTACTCTGCGGCCTCAAGCATGTTCATGTAGACCGAAGTGTCTCCGGATTCTGGTAAAATAATGTGGAGAATCTCTTTCGCTCTCGTACATGCGACATAAAGGAAACGGATATTACTCTTAGTATCCTTAAGAACATCTTCGAACGCTTCTTCGTTTGCTCGGAGCGTGTCCCAATCCGGGTTTTTTGTCTGGTCATGAACTCCAAGCGGGAGCAGTCCACAGACAATTGCTGCTCTAAAGTCCAGTCCGAGCACGCTCTGGAAAGTGATCAGCCGGACACCGCCGTCATCGCCATACCTGGCGCTCCATCCGGTATCCGTGTTGTACATGGCGCAGTGAGGAACATCATTTTGCCCAAGTAGGTCTGTGAGCGGCGCTTCCAAATTGTAGATGCGATTACCCCAACCGGTAAATCTCTTAAGATGCCTTCTATTGAACATGATGACGGCAATCTCGTCATAAGGAATGCCGTTCTCGTCATGAATCATTCTAATTGATTCTGCGACGGCTCTGGCTTCGCTTCGGTTATTCCTATTGGCTAGGCGCTTTATCGTCACACCTGGGCCATGGAAAACGCTTTTCCCGCGAAGAAACTCGTCCGGGTCCAGGTCAGTATTCTGCTGCACTGAGAAAAGATACTCTTTTGCGTTGCTGACATAACGGTTTATGTATTCGTTGATTTCGATGCAATTGCGGTAGTTCCTTTCGATGCGGATGTTTTTGTTGCCGCCACGATAATTGGGATAACCTTCGCCAGCATTCCACGGCGCACGACCATGTCTTTGGAGGCTGGCCAGCGTCTGGGTCTTATCGCCGCAGATCACGAACAAGTGATCGTCAGAGTTCTTGTTCTCCAATAGGTTATAGCAAAACTTATACCACTCCGGATTAAACTGCTGAACTTCATCAATAAAGATGCCATAAAACCGTTCTTTAATCTGACCGGCGTTTAACCTTGCAATCGCATTGCTGACCCAGCCATCAAAGTCTTTGTTCTGGGTGTGGAAGCCATTCCGGTTGAGCAAGGTTTTACAGAGCGTATGGAAGGTCAGGCAGGTGACGTTCTTTGCCCGAAGTCCTGCTCGGTCGATAAACCAAGTATAGAGGGAATAGAGATTGGAATTGTAGCAGGTAATCAGGAACTGTTTATCCGGGTTCATGGTTGCCGCTTTAAAACACTTTGCGATTAGCAGCACGCTCTTCCCGGATCCGGCACAAGCCAGAATCAGCTGCTCACCTTTGACGATTTTATTGACGATGTTGATCTGCTCTGTGTCGAGACGGAAGGCCTTAACCGCCGCATCGTCTTCCGTCACCACCAGCAACTCATTGTCCACTCCAGCTTTCTTTTCCTCATCCGTCACTACTGAAACGCGAATGGTAACGTATTCCGGAGCGATGCGCTGAAGAACGGAGTTGACATTCTCGTCGGTAATTTCCATCTTTTGCTCAGAAACAGTTACGACCGAATTCGCGAAAAGTCGAGAAACGGCCTCCTCAAGTTCTGTCCGGAATTTAGGCAGATCCTCTTTAAACAGGCAGGCGTTGTCGATAAAGGTTTTAAGCTTTGCATTGTCGGTTCCGGCTACGTCCCTCCGTTGGAGATCGGGGAAGACATAAACAAGATTGACTGGGAACCTGAGCTTTTCTGCGCTGTCGACTAGTGCTTTATTGGAAAGCAGTTTCTTAGAAATAGTCCTAACCGTCTGGGCATAGAGCGTATCGATGAGCAGAGGAATTGCAAAGCTGAATTGCGCTGGGTCATTAAACCCTTCAAAGAACTTGAAGTGCAGAACCCCGTCAGAGCACACTAAAGTATGCATGCTCTCATTCTTGAGCATTGCAGGGTTGGTTTTTATGAGCAGATATCCGTATCGCTCACTGCCCATAACGTTTCGCACAAAGATCTTCTCGCTGCGAGAAAGCTCAATTTGCTGATACTCGGACGGCAGGATTTCCATTTTAGTCCTTCTTTCCGTTCAGTACGGTCACGATTTCTTCGATAATGTCGTCAACCAGCGGCTTCGCCAGTTTTTCTGACAGAATATCGGAGACAATCGTCAAAATCTTCTTGCTCCGTTTATCAACACCGGTGTTGACTTGGTTCATCTTGTAGTTACTGCTCCCGGAAACCTTTTCGATGGTTTGGGCTATCTGTTGTGCGAGTTGTTCTTTGACCGGTTTCAGGTCATCGCGCACCTTGGCTCGCTTCAGGGTTTCTTCGGTAGCTGCCAACTGGTCGAGGAGGCGAGTTTTATCGACAGAGGAGTTGAATCCTTCGGTGATAGTTACCGCCGCTTCGCTGACTTGTTGTTGGACTTCGGCGATAATTTTTGCGGAGTTGTCATTTCTAAGTGCCGAAGCTTCTCGAATTGCCTTAGTAACTTCCGCGCCGATACTCTCTTGTAGCGTCTCGATCAGTTTGAAATAGGCTTCGTTCTGCTCAAAATCGTCACGTCTGGCATTCGGGATCAGCTTGTCCGTCACGATAAACAGTTCGCCCTGTGTCCAGCTGTTAAATCGGGGTTCCTTGAAAATGCTGTTCAGAGTCTTGTTATCGCCGATTAAGATATTACCCTTACGCACTCGGATACCAGAGATCTCATGCTCGGAGAGCGCGCCTAACCAATTACAAATGCCATACCATCCAAGCGCAAAGAGTTCACCCTCAACTTTCACTTGGAAAGTACGAAGAGAAAGGATCTCGTCGTTCTTTTTCTTGTTACGGTCAGAATGATAGCGATGCCGATTCGGTTTATACACTGGCTCAAGGTCGCTGACAGTTTCTCCCACGAAAATCGGGAATTCTTCCACCTCGTAGCCGTTCTCGCTCAAGAATCGGTGCAGATCAGGGGAATGGAAAAAGCGCCGAGATTTATATGGCAGCGGTGCAACCTGCGCAATGTAGCTCTTAGCTATATCAATATTAAGAAGATCAGAAAAACCGCTCACATCGAACAGCTCGGCGATAAAATAGTGCCGATCTCTACGTTCTTCTTCGCGTCGGACACTCGTGACATTTTCAAGGACAGTAGCCAGACCCAGGTCCTCATTTGCGCCAGGAACTAGCAACTGCCGGAGTTTTTTGCAGTCGAATTCGACGATGGTTTTGGTGGTTTCGTTTTCTGCCGAGGTTGTGAAAACCAGACGTCCGCAGTAGCTCATGCCACCGAGTCTTCCGATTCCTCGAAAGCCCCGGTTATTGGTATGCCTTTTTGTGGAACTTCCGATATTCATCAACGTTGACACAGCGTGCGCTGCTGCAATGCCAGTACCGTTGTCCCTAATCGAGATATACGAATTCTCCGCATCAACGATAATGTCAATGCGCATACTTTGCGGCTCCAACAGATTCGACGCCACTGCGCTTTCCAGGGCATCTACACTGTTTTGAATGTACTCGCGATAAATAATCTTAGGGTCCGAGTACATACCCGTGGTAAGAGACTCGAGCGTGTACTTGCCGACCTGAATGACTTCCGCCATCTGCGATGCCTCGCTTTCTGATAATACCCAGTCTTTTGTTACGGTTCATGCTCATCGAGTTCAACAATATCCTCGATTTTGCAGTCTAGGGCTTCGCAGATCTTACGTAGAACCTGAGTGGAAACGTCGCCACCTTTGCCCATTTTGGCGATCGTGTTCGTCGTGATACCTGCAGCCTCACGAAGATCCTTTTTCTTCATGCGCTTGTCAATTAAGAGTTTCCAGAGCTTGTTATAGTTCATGCGTTCCACCCCTTGATAATCAGGAAAAATGAACGTAATCAGTATATCACATATGCGCATTCTCGAACAACAATTTTCGACAATAAAATTTGAAAATTTCAATTAATTTTATCCAACATTTGATTTTCTATTGAAAAA
>DBGEOK010000080.1:0-13467 GCA_048370855.1 Candidatus Limiplasma sp.
AACTCTTCAAAATTTTTCATTTTGGCGCCGCACGGCATTGTCGGGCTAAGCGGTCTTAACAGCAAAACACCGAACGCCAATTTTATCACCGCCTGAAATGTTCGCCTTTTTTCGCTTTTTCTCTTTACAAACGGCAGGCGCGGGTGTATGATAAGGCTGTTACAAAACCTATCAACGTACACGACAGGAGGATCAACTCATGAAGAAGCTCGGAAGCCTGCTGCTCGCGCTTTGCCTGGTGCTGGGCATGGTTACGGTGTCCGCCAGCGCCGAGGGCGTGCCCGCGGACCAGATCAAGGTCGGTTTTATCTTTATCGGCGATGAAAACGAGGGCTACACCTACTCCCATTACAAGGCCGCCATAGAGATGAAGGAAACCCTGGGGCTGACGGACGACCAGGTCATCTTCCGCTATAATATCCCCGAGAGCGAAGCCGCCTACGAGGCCGCCGTGGACCTGGCCGAGCAGGGCTGCAACATCATCTTCGCCAACAGCTTCGGCCAGGAGGATTACCTGTTCCAGGCGGCGTCGGAATACCCGGACATCCAGTTCTGCCACGCGACCGGCACCAAGGCCGGAAGCACCGGCCTGAGCAATACTCACAACTACTTCACCGCTATTTTTGAGGCGCGCTATGTGAGCGGCGTGGTGGGCGGCATGAAGCTGCAGCAGCTCATCGACGAGGGAACCATCACCGCCGAGGAGGCTAAGGTCGGCTATGTGGGCGCGTATCCCTACGCCGAGGTGGTCAGCGGCTATACGTCGTTCTTCCTGGGCGTCAGGAGCGTCTGCCCCTCCGCCACAATGGAGGTCATCTACACCAACTCCTGGGCGGACGCCGCCCTGGAGAAGGAAACCGCGGAAAGCCTGATCGCGGACGGCTGCAAGCTGATCGGCCAGCACGCCGACACCACCGGCGCGTCCACCGCCTGCGAGCCCGCCAAGGTGAACATCGTCGGCTATAACATCTCCATGATTCCCACCGCGCCCACCATGGCGCTGGTCTCCTCCACCAACAACTGGGCGCCCTATGTGACCTTCGCGGTCAAGAGCGTAATCGACGGCACAGAGATTCCCGTCGACTGGTGCAAGGGCTTCTCAGACGGCGCGGTGACGCTGACAGAGCTTAACAAGGACGCCATCGCCCCCGGCACCGAGGAGAAGGTCGCCGAGGTGGAGAAGGCACTGGCCGACGGCACGCTGCATGTGTTTGACACCTCCACCTTCACTGTGGGCGGCGAAACCGTGACCCAGGCGTTTGCGCTGGATACCGACGGCGATTTCGTCAACGACAGCGGCGAGGTCGTATCCGACGGGTACTATCACGAATCCGAGCTGCGCAGCGCTCCCTCCTTCGACCTGCGCATTGACGGCATCACCGAAAAGTAAGCAATCCCAAAGGTTAAAGAGCCCTGCTGCCGATGAGTGGCGGCAGGGCCTTTCCCTTTCACCTCAGCCCCCAATGCGTATGGAGGTGTTCCCTTTGGAAAATCACGCTATGATCGAGATGCGCGGCATCACCAAGCGCTTTGGCAAGGTGATCGCCAATGAGGACGTGGAGCTGAGCGTCCAAAAGGGCGAAATCCTGTCCGTGCTGGGCGAGAACGGCAGCGGCAAGACCACCCTGATGAACATGCTGGCCGGCATCTATTTCCCGGACGAGGGCCGCATTTTGGTGGACGGCCGCGAGGTGGTCATCCGTTCGCCCAAGGATGCCTACGAGCTGGGCATCGGCATGATTCACCAGCATTTCAAGCTTGTGGACGTGCTGACCGCCGCTGAGAACATCATCCTCGGCTTGCCCGGCGGGCTTAGGCTGGATATGAAAAAAGTGACCGCCGACATCCGCGCGCTCACAAAAAAATACGGCTTCGAGATCGATTTTACCCGGAAAATCTACGAGATGTCGGTGTCGCAAAAGCAGACGGTGGAAATTGTCAAGATGCTTTACCGAGGGGCGAATATCCTGATTCTTGACGAGCCGACCGCCGTTTTGACCCCGCAGGAGAGCGACAAGCTGTTTGCCGTGCTCCGAAATATGCGCGACCAGGGGCATAGCATCATCATCATCACCCATAAGCTGGACGAGGTGCTGAGCCTGAGCGACCGCGTGGCGGTGCTTCGCAAAGGCAGAAGTATCGGCGCCGTGCCGACCGCGGAGGCCACCAAGCTTTCCCTGACGGAGATGATGGTGGGCAAAAAGGTGACGCTGGATATCGAGCGGCCCGAGCCCGTGGCCCCGGAGCTGCGCCTCGTTGTAAAAGACGTTAGCTGCCTAAACCACGAGGGCCGGGAGGTGCTCCACCGCGTCGGGCTGGAGGCCCGCAGCGGGGAAATCCTGGGCGTGGCGGGCATTGCCGGCAGCGGTCAAAAGGAGCTCCTGGAAAGCATCGCGGGCCTTCTGCCCGTCATGCCCGGCGGCAGCGTCGCCTATCAGGATGAAACCGGACAGTGGCGGGAGCTGACCGAGCATACCCCCGCGCAGATCCGCGAGATGGGGGTTCGCCTCTCCTTCGTGCCGGAGGATCGCCTGGGCATGGGGCTTGTGGCCAGCATGGGCACCACCGGCAACATGATGCTGCGCACCTACCGCGGCGGTCGCCGCTTCTTCAGCGACCGCAGGCTGCCGCGTTCCATGGCCGAGCAGATCATCCGGGAGCTCGAGATCGTCACCCCGGGCACGGAAGCGCCCGTGGGGCGCATGTCCGGCGGCAATGTGCAAAAGGTGCTGGTCGGGCGCGAGATCGCTTCCGCGCCTCGGGTGCTGATGGCGGCCTATCCCGTGCGCGGGCTGGATATCCATTCCTCCCACACCATCTACCGTTTGCTCAACGAGCAGAAAAAGCGCGGCGCGGCCGTTATCTGCGTAGGCGAGGATCTGGACGTGCTGCTGGCCCTGTGCGACCGCATTTTGGTGCTGAGCGGCGGGCGCGTGACCGGTCTGGTAGACGCGCGAACCGCCACCAAGGAAGAAATCGGCCTTATGATGACCAACGACGAAACCGCCGAGAAGGAGGAACGGGCATGAGCGCCACCGCCGTGAAGGAACCCTGGATGCATATTGTTAAGCGCGACCGCATCCCCCTTTGGAAGGCGTGCCTGATCCGCGCGGCGGCGGTGCTGCTTTCGCTGATCGTGTGCGCCGTCATCATCGTATCGGTAACGGGCATGAACCCCATCGCCGTCTACGGCGCCATGTGGGACGGCGCGCTGGGCACCGCCCGCCGCATGTGGGTTACGCTTCGTGATTCGGCGATTCTGCTGTGCATCGCGCTGGCGATTTTGCCGGCCTTTCGCATGCGGTTTTGGAACATCGGCGCGGAGGGGCAGGTGCTGATGGGCGCGCTGGCGACCGCCGCCGTGATGATCTACGGCGCCAAGTGGCCCTCCTGGGCGCTTTATGCGCTGATGCCCGCCGCAGGCGTGCTGGCGGGCGCGCTGTGGGGGCTGATCCCCGCCGTTTTTAAGGCGCGCTGGAACACCAACGAAACGCTCTTTACGCTGATGCTCAACTATGTGGCCATGCAGGCCGTCACCTTTGCCATCATCTACTGGGAAAACCCCAAGGGCTCCAATTCCGTCGGCCTGATTAACCGCCAGACGCGCGCGGGCTGGCTGCCCGACCTGTTTGGCAACGCATACCTGCTGACGATCTTCATCGTGCTGGTCATTGTCGCGCTTCTCTACGTCTACATGCGGAGCACAAAGCAGGGCTACGAAATCGCCGTGGTGGGCGAAAGCGAGAACACCGCGCGCTACGCGGGCATCAACGTGCGGCGCGTCATCATGCGCACAATGGCGCTGTCGGGCGGCATCGCGGGCGTGGCGGGCTTTTTGCTGGTGGGCGGCGCGGGCCATACCATCTCTACCAGCGTGGCCGGCGGCCGCGGATTTACGGCCATCGTGGTGGCCTGGCTTGGCAAGCTCAACCCCTTCGCCATGCTGGTGGTCGCCTTTTTCCTGGTATTTATGGAGAAGGGCAGCATCCAGATCGCCACACAGTTTGGCCTGAATGAAAGCGCCAGCGAAATTCTGACCGGCGTCATCCTGTTTTTCATTTTGGGGTGCGAATTTTTCATCAACTACCGTATGGAATTGCGCGCAAAGCGGCGGGAGGAGGGCGTGAAAGCATGAACATCCTCAGCGTATTTATTCAGAAGGCAATCGCCCAGGGCGTCGCCATCCTCTACGGCGCCAACGGCGAAATCATCACGGAAAAATCCGGAAACCTGAACCTGGGCGTGCCGGGCATGATGTACATGGGCGGCATCGCGGGCCTGATGGGCGCGTTCCTCTATGAAAACAGCACCGCCGCTCCCATCCCCTGGGTGGGCGTGCTCATTTCGCTGGTTTGCGCGCTGGTGTGCTCGGGCCTTGGCGGGCTCATATACGCGGTGCTCACCATCAGCCTGCGCGCCAACCAGAATGTGACCGGCCTGGCGCTGACTACCTTCGGCGTGGGCTTCGGCAACTTTTTCGGCGGCTCGCTGTCCAAGCTGGCGGGCGGCGTGGGCCAGATTTCCACCGCCGCGACCATGAGCGCCTACCGCGCCAAGCCTCCTTTTCTAAGCGACCTGCCCGTGGTGGGCGAGCTCCTGTTCAGCTATGGGTTTCTCACGTACTTCTCCATTCTCCTCACCGTCGCGCTGAGCTGGTTCCTGTTTCATACGCGACCGGGCCTCAACCTGCGCGCCGTCGGCGAAAGCGCCGCCACCGCCGACGCGGCCGGCGTCAACGTGACACGCTACAAGTACCTGGCCACATGCATCGGCGGGGCTATCGCAGGCCTGGGCGGCCTGTACTTTGTGATGGAGTATTCCAGCGGCACCTGGACCAACAACGGCTTCGGGGACCGGGGCTGGCTGGCCATCGCGCTGGTGATCTTCGCCCGCTGGCGTCCCCTCAACGCCATTTGGGGCTCGCTGCTCTTCGGCGGGCTGTACATCCTGTACCTGTACCTGCCTGGCCTGACGCGCGACATGCAGGAGATCTTCAAGGCCCTCCCCTATCTGGTAACGCTGGTGGTTCTGGTGCTGACCAGCCTTCGCAAAAAGCGCGAGGATCAGCCGCCCGCCGGCTTGGGCTTGGCGTATTTCCGGGAAGAGCGGTAAGCGGGGACGGCCTTTTCAGCGCAGGAAAACGCCGGGCGCGAAAGCCTTCGCGCGCCAGGCATATGAAAAAGGTTTGCGCCTTTCTCAGTCAACGAGGACGATGCTTGCGCGGGCGGCGAAAGGCCGCCGCCCGCGCGGCTTTGCCGCAAGATACGGATGTAAGTTAGCGGAGGCGCGGACCCGCCTCCCTAAAGGAATGATTGGCGGCCAGAGGCGCTATTTAACGGAGAACGAAAGGCAATAGGGGTTTTACCCGACAGGGGCTTCTCCACAAGCTCGATCGCGGGGCCGTCGCACAAGCTCGATATTTCCGGATGTGCCTGTGCAACAGCAATATAAATAGCTGTTTATGAAGTTTTTTTACCGTCTCCTATCTTTGAGTATACAGGCCGCGAACAGCTTTTAATCCCGCCTGAATCCCGCCCGTATTTGATAAGAACTCAGGGCGCGAAATATAAACACGCGAAGCCTCTTGACGGATTCAGCTCTTTCAAGTTTTGGAAAAGTATATACGCTTTTGGCGGCTAAGGCCGCAGAAAAAGATTATTGATATGACCCCCGGGAGGCAAGCATGGCAGCGCGAATTGTAATTGTTTCAGGCGCATGCGGAACGGGCAAAACCAGCATAGCGCGTCTATTAGCAAAAAACTCAACCAATGTTTATGCGGTTCATATTCACACGGATGATTTTTATCAATACATACGAAAGGGTTATGTTACACCTTGGTTAAATAGTGCAGGCGACCAGAATGAAACGGTGATTGACGCTGTTGCGGCATGTACAAAAAGGTTTTCTGAAGGCGGATATGAGGTTTATGTCGATGGTGTGATTGGTCCATGGTTTCTTGCGCCCTGGATTCAGTTAGCAGAAGACGGATTTGATATAAGATACATCGTCCTGCGCCCGGATGAAGAAACGACTATTTCAAGAGCTTTAGAGCGTACAGAAAGAGATTATTTTCCTTTGAATCGTGATGATATAAAAAATGTTTGGCGTTCTTTAGCCGATTTGGGCAAATATGAATTGAATGCTGTTGACACTACCGCGCAAACCATTGACGAGAGTATGGTGCAAATTCAAAAGATGCTACGGACAAACGCTTTTCGTATACTATAAGCGTTCCGTGCGGTACGCCTTATGGTATTATTAATTGCGGCAACGGGCCGTATATCCAGCTCGCTATAAATGAAACAAGGACATACGTTGCCTCTATACCTGCGCCCCCAGAAAAAGTATGCTTTACGCGTAACTGTACATCGCTTTACCAACCGGGTCAAAAACAAGATCCCGCCCTTTGCCCGCCTGACTTTACAAAACCATGTGGCAAGAATTTGCGAGATTAAATTCAGGCGATAAGCGTAAGCGCATATTTATGCAGGTTCACGGGGCGTCCTTATAAAGGATAACGCGGATGCGTCCCGGTCGCTCAATCGCCGCGCTGGTCGGCGGGCTCTCGCTTCTCTTAGTCAGCCCTTACCTCCTCCTTGGGCCGCGAACGCGGCCCAAGAATGGGATTCCTAAGGGCGAAGCCATTAGGCGGTGGGCTTGGGAGGCAGAGCCTCCCAACGTCCCCTCCCCGCTTCAGCCCGCCGTTTCAAGGGCGATTCCCGCCTCGATTTTGCCTCTCAGAAAGCGCGAGGCCGCCCGCAACGCGGCCCGATAATCCGTTTCCCCCTGATGCCAGCATTCCGCCGTAAACCTGCGCACGCCCATGCCGTGCAGCAAAGCGACGCACGGCTCGTAGGGCGTATGCCCTTCCCCGAAGCACATGTTCCGATAAACGCCCGGGCGCGTTTCCTTGAGGTGTACGGCAAAGATATGCCCTTGCCCGACTGCCAGGTCCGCCAGCAGATCCGAGCCATACAGGACGCAAGCGTTTTGAAGGTTTCCGATGTCCGGGTAGAGGCCCAAGTAGGGCGAACGCGCGCGGCTAACATAGACCATCGCCTTGGATACCGTATCCATAAAGCCGTTTTCCATCGTTTCCAGGCCCAGCGATACGCCTGCGCGCGAAGCCAGCTCCACGCACGCTGCCAAGCCTTCCTCAAAGCGCTTCCGCGTATCCGGCCCGCCTATCTCAGCGTACACGTCATAGCCCGCGAGCTGGATCAGCCTGACGCCGAGGCCAGCGGCCAGGTCCACCGCCTCCGCCATGATCTCCAGCGCCCTTCGCCTGACGGCGTCGTCGCGCGAGCCAAGCGGGTATTGGCGGTGCCCGCTCAGGCACATCGTTTCAATGGGCAGCTCTCGCTCGAACGCGGCGCGGCGCAGGCGTTCGCGTTTTTCGCGCGGCCATTCCAGCCGGCCCAGCCGGTCGTCCGTCCCGTCGACGCTGATCTCCAGATAATCAAAGCCGCAGCCGCGCGCCGCGTCCAGCCTCTCCTCCCAAGGGACTGCGGCGGGGGTCGCCTTTTCGTACAGCCCCAGCGCATACCCTCTCATGCCCGCCCTCCCTCGCGGCCGGCAAGCCGTTCCTCCTCGTATTCCGCAATTCGCCGAATCTTCGGCGCGGAAGGCGTTCCGTCCGCATACTCCGCCTCCAGCCATATGCGCAGCAGCTCTGAAAACAGCTTTACGCCCAGGGTGAAGGCCCCGAAGCAAGCAAGGTTGGCATGGTTGCTTTTCTCCGCCCGCACGGCGGAGTACGCGTCCGATATCAGGGCGGCATAAGCGCCCTTGACCTTGTTGGCCGCGATGGACATGCCGATGCCCGTGCCGCAGATCAAAACGCCCCGGTCCGCCGCGCCGCTTGCCACAAGCCCCGCGACGCGGAAAGCGGTATTGGCATAGACGGGATCATCCCCGCACATTTCCGCCACCTCGATGCCCAGGCCCTCGCAAACCTCGCGGGCCGCGCGCGCGTGCCCGACCGCATTGGGGTCGTATCCAATCGCAACCCTCATCTCGCCGCCTCCTTCGCGCCGCCGGCGGCGAGCAGCCCCTCGATCTCCGCCCGCGAGGGCGCGATCTCCATCAGCCCGCGCCGCGTCACGGCAAGCGCGCCGGCGGCCGTGGCATAGGCGACGGCCTCAAACAAGCCCTTTCCGTCCAAGGTCGCCGCGATCAGCGCGCCGTCAAAGGTATCCCCCGCTCCGGTGGCGTCCGTCTCCGTTACGCGGAAGGCCGGATAGAAACGCTCCCGTCCCGCGCTGAAGGCATAAGCCCCGCGCGAGCCGTCCTTGAGCGCCACCTCCTTCCCCGCCCGCGACAGCTCGCGGCAAAAGTCCTCCTCGCTTTGGGCGCGGCCGGCAAACAGCGCGGCCTCGCCACGGCTGGGCAGGAAATAATCGCAGCGCTCCAGCACGCAGCGGCTGCGCGAAAGGTATTCCTCTTTGGTAATGACCTCGGGGCGAAAGTTGGGGTCGAAGCTGACGCGCACGTCGTCCCCGACGGCGCCGATCAGCTCCCGGTGAAGCTCCGCCGCGGACGCGCTGATGGACAGCGCGAACCCGGACAAATGAACCCACCGCACCTGCAAGAGCAGCTCCCTGTCCAGGTCCCGCGGGCCGATGGCGGCCGCCGCGGAATTTGGCACCGTAAACACAAACCTGCGGCTTCCGTCGCTGAACTTCGTCAGCATGGACAGGCCCGTATTGAGCCCGGCGTCGATTCGCAGATGGGAAACGTCGATGCCGCTTGTGCGCATCTGCTCGAGGAAGCAATCCGCGAACGCGTCCCCGCCGAGCACGCCCACATAGCAGCCCCGGTAGCCCAGGCGCACGCACGCGTTGAGCGCGATGCCCGGGTCTCCCGCCGGCACCGGGCCGTAGAAGCTGCCCGGCTTGGACAGGGGAACGTCCAGCTCCGAGCGCGTAAATTCAACCATCGGCACGCCGAGCGTCATCAAATCAAACTTGGCCATTTTACCCATCCGCCTTTCCTTCGGCCCTTACAGAAGCCCGCGAACCGACGCCGCGACCGCCTTAGCCGTCAGGCCGTAATCCTCCAGCATCACGGGATAGGGGGAAACCGTGTGAGGATAACGGTCCGGCAGGCCAAGCTTCCGGAATTTCACCCCATTGCCCGCCTGCGCCAGAACGTTTGCGACCGCGCTGCCCAAGCCGTTTACAACGCTGTGTTCCTCCAGGGTGACGATGGCCCTCGCGCTCGCGGCTGCGGCGAGCACCGAAGCCTCGTCCAGCGGCTTGATTGTGTGTATATTGACCACCCCCGCCCGGACGCCCTCGGACGCCAGCATTTCGGCGGCTTCGATTGCGACGGATACCATCGTGCCCGCCGCGAAGACGCAGACGTCTTCGCCCTCGCGCAGCCGGACGGCTTTGCCGATCTCATACGTATAATGCTCCTGATACACGCGCCTGGGCACGCCTCCGGTCAGCCGCACATAGACGGGTCCGCCGTAATCCAGCGCGCTTTCCACGCATTGATACATCTCCAGGTGATCTGCCGGGCACAGCACCGTCATGTTGGGCACCGAGCACATCACGGCCATGTCCTCCCAGCCGTAGTGCGTCACGCCCTGGGTCCCCATGCCTACCCCGGCCTCGCCGCCCACGATGACCACGCCCAGCCCGCTGTACGCCACGTCCAGGCGGATCTGCTCAAAGCACCGCTCCGTGGCAAAGGGGGAAAACGCAAAGGCCACGGGCTTTTTTCCACCGCGCGCAAGCCCCGCCGCCACGCCGATCATGTTCTGCTCCGCAATGCCGCATTCCACCACCCGCCCCGCGATGTCCGGCGCCGGCTCCAGGCGGCAGGCCCTGGCGGAATCCGCCACCAGCAGCACGACGTCCTCGCGTTCACGCAAAAGCTCCTCCATCAGCATGCCGAAGGAAGGGCGAAATTTCATCTGTCTTGCCTGAATCTCCTCAGCCGTCCGCCTCATTGCGCCGCCCTCCAGCCTTCCAATTCGCTAAGCGTGCGCTCCAGCACGTCGCGCGTGACGATCCCGTGATGCCATTCGTTCCCCTCCAGCATGGACGCGCCGCAGCCCTTGATGGTGTTGGCGATAATGCACGCCGGCTTGCCGGGCCTGCGGGCCTGTTTGTCGAGCGCGGCGGTAAGCTGGGCGATATTGTTCCCGTCGATTTCCTGAATGGCCCAGCCAAAGGCCGACCACTTATCCGCCATGGGGTCCATATCCATCAGCTCGCGCGTGGGGCCGCCGTATTGGTAGCCGTTCACATCCACCAGGACCGTCAGATTGTCCAGCTTGTGCTGGGCCGCGAACATCGCCGCCTCCCAGACGCTGCCCTCGTTGGCCTCGCCGTCGCCGATCACCACGTACGTATCGTAGCCCTTCCCGCTCAGCTTGGCCGCCTTGGCCATGCCGCAGCCAACGGAAAGCCCATGCCCCAGGGAGCCGGCGGGATGCTCGATGCCGTGCACGCCTTTGCCGCTCGGATGCCCGGCGATGCGGGTATGCGCCTGGTTGAAGCTGTTCGCCTGCTCCTGCGTCAGGAAGCCTGCCATCACCAGGGGCGCGTATAGCCCCAGGCACGCATGCCCCTTGCTTAGAATCAGCCGGTCGCGGTCCTCCCAGTCCGGCTCCGACACGCGGTAATTCATCGTATCGAAGAACAGCACGGTCATCATATCCATAATCGAGAATGCGGGGCCGATATGGGCGCCCTCCGAGCCAGCGGCGCAGGCCATGCGTAGCGCGATGGCGCGAAGCTCCCTGGCCCTGTTTTCAAGCGCTGCGACCGATTCCTTCATAAGCGTCGGGTCCTCCGTTTCTTGAAATTTCCTCAGGCTCTGCCGGCCTTCGGCTGGCGGCTTTTTTTGTCCTTGTTCTTTTTGCGCAGCACATCCGCCAACACGGCCAGCAGGATCACGACGCCCTTGGCCACATATTGCCAGAAGGAAGCCACGTTGAGCATGTTCAAGCCGTTGTTGAGCACGCCGATGATGACCGCGCCGATCAACGTGCCGCCAATCGTGCCCACGCCGCCGGTGAAGCTCGCGCCTCCCAGCACCACCGCCGCGATGGCGTCGCACTCATAGCCCTCGCCCGTCGCCGGCACGCCCGCCGTCATGCGCGCGGCCAGCACCACGCCCGCCACCGCCGCCAGGAACGCCGACAGCGCGTAGACCGCCACCTCGATACGCGAGGTCTGGATGCCCGCAAACCGGGCCGCCGTTTTGTTGCCCCCAAGGGCGTAGATGTGGCGCCCGAAGCGCGTGCGGTTTAATATCAGCACGCACAACGCCATGATGAGGACCATATAAATCACCGGATAGGCCACGGGGCCCAGATAGCTGGTGCCGATTTTGATGAACGCCTGGTTCTTGATGCGGATGGGCGCTCCGTTGGCCAGCAGCATGGAGAAGCCCCGGAAGATCTGCTGCATGGAGAGCGTTACCACGAAAGGCGCGATGCCCGTGGTGGTGACGATGACGCCGTTGAGCACGCCGACCAGCGTGCAAAGCAGGACGGAAACCAGCACCGCCAGCCAGATCGGCCACCCCAGCACGCCGAGCGCGTAGGCCGCAAACACGCCGGAGAAGGCGAGAATCGGGCCGACGCTCAGGTCAATGCCGCCGATGAGGATAACGAACGTCATGCCAAAGGCGAGCAAAGCGTTGGTGCTGATCTGGCGCAGGATGTTCCACATGTTGGAGGCGGTGAAGAAGGATTCCGACGAGAAACTGACCACCACGATCAGCGCGAACAGGCCCACCAGAATGCCCATGTTTTGCCTTAGCCAGCCCAAAAACCTGGCAAACGCCCTATGCGCAAAGCCGAATTTCTTTTTTTCCACGATCCGTCGCACCCCTTTGTCGCTAGTCGGCATCACAGCGAATACCGCATGATGGTTTCCTGGTCGAAATCCTCTTTATGCTCCAGCGTCGCCACGGATTTTCCCTGCCGCATCACGACGATCCTGTCGCTCATATTGATGACCTCCGGCAGCTCGGAGGAGATGAGAATGATGGCGACGCCGTCCCGGGCAAGCCGGTCGATGATCTCGTAGATTTCCTTTTTCGCGCCGATATCGATGCCCCGCGTGGGCTCGTCCAGGATCAGCACCTTCGGCTCCGTGGCGAGCCAGCGGGCGATGATGGCCTTTTGCTGGTTGCCGCCGCTCAAGTTGCCCACGGCCTGGCGCGGCGAGTACGCCTTCACCTTCAGCGACCGGAAGTAATGATCGACGAGACCCGCTTCCCGCGCGGCGTTGACATGCATGAGCCGCATAAACTGCCTGAGAACCGCGATGGTGATGTTGTACCCCACGCCCATCTGCGGAATAATGCCTTGCTCCTTGCGGTTTTCCGGCACCAGCGCGACCCCGGCGGCCACCGCCTCGTGCGGCGAGCGGAACGCGACGCTCCTGCCCTCCAGCCTGATTTCCCCATGGGTGAAGCGGTCCAGGCCAAACAGCATATGCGCCGTCTCCGTGCGCCCCGCGCCGATGAGGCCCGTCATGCCCAGCACCTCGCCCCGATGCACGCAGAAGCTTACGCCGTTGATGGCGCCGGGCTTGGCCAGGCCCTTTACCTCCAGCACGACCTCGCCGCCCGGCGTATGGGACGTGGTATAGTAGTTGGTGATCTCCCGCCCGACCATGGCGTAGACCATCTCGTCCTCCGTGATTTCGTCCACATTTTTGCTTACGATGGTCCGTCCGTCCCGGAACACGGTCAGCCGGTCGCAGATTTCCATAATCTCCTCCAGCTTGTGGGATACGAACAGCGTGGAGATTCCCCGAGCCTTCAGGCTGCGGATGATCGCGTATAGCTGGGCGACCTCCTTATTGGTCAGCGAGGAGGTGGGTTCGTCCATAATAATCAGCTTCACATCGCGGGAAAACGCCTTGGCGATCTCGATCATCTGCTGGACGGCGATATCCAGATCCTTCACATAAGCGTCCAGCGGGAGCTCCAGCCCGAGCTGCGCGACAATCTCGGCGGCGCGCCTGCGGGCCTGGTCGGCGGAATACAGGCCGTGCCGCCCGCCTTCAAAGCCCAGCACGATGTTTTCATAAACCTTCATATACGGAACCAGGCAAAGCTCCTGATAAATCACGCTGATGCCCCTGGAAAGGGCCTCGCGGATGTTTTCGCCGTCGCAGCTTTTCCCCATGAACCGGATGGCGCCCTCGTCATGGGGGTAGATTCCCGCGATGATTTTAATAATCGTGCTTTTGCCGGCTCCGTTTTCCCCGATCAGCCCGTGGATTTCGCCCTTGCCGATTTCCAGGTTGACGTTGTCCAGCGCCTTGACGCCCGGAAACGACTTCGACACCCCACGGACTTCCAAAAGAAGATCCGACATGGTTCAACCTCCTTTCGCCTCGGCTCCGCGCCCGCTCCCGCCGGACGCGGCGCGGTTTGGGAGAAGCGGGCTGGCGGGGCCATCGGCCGCCGCCCCCCGCCCGTTAAACCACCCC
>DBGEOK010000081.1:0-39335 GCA_048370855.1 Candidatus Limiplasma sp.
GCAGTCTTGTGAATGCGCTTTCCTCTATTGGTAATCAGCTTCAAAAGGCTGCGACCAGCATTGGCAGCGCCGTTAAAAAAGTTGCAACCGCTGTGTTTGGGAAAACCATTGTAAACGCGGTCACATCTGGTTTAAAGGGCGCGGGCAAAGCGGTTGCTGCCGTGGTGAAAAGCGTTGGGAACGCTATTGTAAACGGCATCAAAAACGACACAAAGATACAGCAAGCCATTACGGAGGCTCAGGCACAAATAGCGCGGCTTAATACGAATGACCCGGATTATCACGTTAAAGTAACTGAGATTTACAGAAGCGCTTGTCAAAAGGCTTTTGGTATCGAGCCGCCAAAGCGTGTATTTCCAGAATCTAGCAAAACTCTGACAAAGGACGATATCGACGCAGGTGTAAAGCTTGTTGAAAAAGACGGAAAAGTGTATAGAGATTATACCGATGCAATAAATAGCAAATTAATAAGTGCAATTCCTGATTTCATGGCTCATATAGTTGGCGATCGATCTAACGAGTCAGTTGATGATATTGTATCTCATATTGCTGATTACCTATGGTTCATGGAACAAGTCAATCATAATGCGCCATGGGATATAAAGCGCCCAGATCCATGGAAACAACAGTTTGGTAATATCAGTATGCCAAAATATAACGAGGACGGTACAACCGAAACCGTACTCTATAGAGGGCAAGAAGTAACAAGAGAAGATCTTGGGAACATAACTTATGGATATTTTGGTAGTGCAATGGGAATAAGCTCTCAGACGCTGTATCTGATGGGTGGTGTTGCTAAACAAGTCAATCTACAAACTGCTTCGCTTGAAGAGATTATAACTGCTCTTGGTAATGCTGCTTCTGATGATAAGTTTTTTGCAGATGATGAAAATGATCATAATGCGATAGAAATGGGAATTGAATTTTTTGAAGATGACCAGGAGGTATCACAATGAGAACTACTAAATTCTCAATTTTGCTGCTCATTATACTGATAATAGTTACGTCATGTACCTCTATCGAACCTTCAACATACCCAACCATTGCAGAAATAAATAAACTTTTAGAAAGTAATATTGAGTTGTTTACAAGCGCTGCTGAAATTCTACGAAGCCATAAAGATTTCTTTGATGCTGTATATGAGCAAACTGATCAATGGAGAATAACGAGTTTTGATCAAGAATGGATTCCTTCATTCTTTAGTGATAAGGAAATCGAGTTGATCCATTCTGTGCTGTTGCTAGAAGAACCAGTCCAAATCAAATATGTAGGCTTTACTGTTCCAATGTCAGCACGAAAGTGGGAAACGAGAGCCCCGGCCATTCAATTTTCTTATAAGCTTCAAGATGAAAATGGCGCAGTTAGCCTATATGAATTATATTATGTTCGAGCCGACGATACGGGAACTGAAAGTGAAAAAAGAGAGGCTGTGGAAACGGAATTGAATTACTTGCAGCGTAATGCATTGGTGGTGACCCTTGATGTTAATGGATGGTATGGAATAAACTGAAAGAGTGTGACAAGTAGATGAGTACATAAAGATTGCTTTACTCAACATCTGACCTATCAAACCATGCTGGTACTATCACTATCGATGATTCTAGCATTTACCATCGACCATATCTTAAAGGCGTTACCACCTACGTCTATGACAACGTGGGCAATCAGACCTCCACCACCGACGCGCCGGGCAACAAGACCACCTATACCTACGACGGCAACGGCAATCTTGCGCCGCGATTTTCATGACCAATTTATGCTGGGTGCCGCACTACCAGGGGGGATTGGTATGTTAAATATGAGACTTCAAATATCAGAAGATACGAAACAGCTACTGTGCCAGTCTATGCTAACTGATGTGTTTATGTGCTGCGCATATTATCCTGATATCGAACGAGCGCCTTCTACCATCAGTTCTTTTGGAATCAAAACGCGAAGCGATTGGATCGAATTATATCAAGATGCTGTTGCTCTTGAAGATGGAGAATACTATGCAAAGCTATGTGCAGAAAGAAAAGAAACGTCCAACAGGCATGGCTGTTATATTCCACATAATAACATCTATTGGAAGCGGGGAAAGAATGGCAGAAGCCAATCGCCTCTTGTTGGATATCCTGATTCTTTATTTCGCAATAGTGCTGATCAAAAAGATAAGCAGGTTTTTTACGAATTGTACAGAATCAAGGACATTTCAATTATTCAAGACAGCTTGACTTTTCAGCATCCCTCTCAACGTGAAGCACATCATATCGAAGCGGATATTGGGGTCATCTTTGAGACATGTCAAGAATGTATGATTTTTATGGCGTATGATAAAGATTTTTCCTACTCAAGGCTATACAGAAATGAAAAAGAAATTGAACCACCATTGGTTTTTTGGAGCTACAAAACAGATGCTGAGTACTGTACAGAAAGCACGCGAAAAATAACACCGATTGTCCCTTCGGCAAGGGCATAAATATCTCGACAGTTCTAAGCCCTATAATTATATGGATATCTATTGATGGCTGCTAAGGAGCCGGTTTTTCCTGCTGCAATTGAGATGTTCATACCTATATTATTTGAATATTTCTCTGCCCGACGGAACGACCCAACGGGCGGCCTACACCCCCAACAACCAGCTTTGAAATTGATTGAAACCGGGTTATTTATACCGTGAAGGAGAATGGATCATGGACAATTTCAAGCTTCCCTTAGTTAAATGCTCATTGGTACTCTCAAGTAAGCTGCATAACCTAAGTGAACTAGAGACTGCTTTTTTGGTAGATGCAACATTCAAAAGAAAGGCTGAAGACTTCCCCGTTCAGTCGAAAAAAGCCGGTTTGGCAGAAAACTACTGTACATTTTCCGTGCAACAGGCTAACTGTCTTTCGATAGAAAGAATCGTGCATAGTTTGTTTGCAAATTATATCGATAAAAAGGAAGTTGAAATTTGCAAGCTAAGCCGCAATGGCTGGACGGTTTCATTTGTTATAATTATTCATATGCTATGTGGAGAAGGTCCTGAAATGGTCCTTTCGGCTGATGTTGTTAAGAAGATATCTAATATGAACGGATCGCTGAACATAGATTTATATGATTACAGTAAAGAGGAAATGGTGGACTATATTCCTTTTTAAAAATGTCGCAGCAGGAAGCATTGGTGCATTCAAATGAAGCAATGGTTACGAATGACACACTAGAAAAGTGGAAATCCGAGCAAGGAGATAGTTATACTTCCCCTTATGATGGCAATGTAAATATGTATTATGAACAATCCATTGAAAGCGATGCAAGAGAGTTTGCAGACTTGAATTAATTGAGGGAGATGAAAGCTTGAAAATCCTTATTATCGCAATAACTATAGTATGCTTAATAACTAGTGTAATGTTTTTTCAAAGTGCGAATACACCAATGTCACCAACAATGACGCTTTCCTTGGATGTAAAATGGCAGTATGAAATACCTTCTGATAACGCTAAAAGCACCTCGGTTCCATCAGAAGTAGATCACACGCAATCGATGCTAATAATAGAGTCTTTGCTAGGGTGCACGGAACTTGATGCAACCATCATATTGGAACAACTAAGAATGGCCAATCTTCCGAGCATTAAATCGGCGCATCTTGCAGAAAGCGAAAATGGGTTTATCGTACTGTTTATTGTAACAGAGGATGAACGTAGTTATAAGATATGGATGACGAAAGAATATCTGTTGCAGGCAATCTTTGATGCAGAGTAGGGATCGCCATTTTATACTTTCATATATTGAAAGTATTGACAATAACGAAAACAGCAGAATGCTTGCTACAACGAAAGAGGGCGCAACAGTAGGGGATGGCGGAACTGCTGCTATGCTAGTTGAGGAATATAAAAAACGGCGCAACCACTCACTTAACAAAAGCAGTAGAACGCTTGGTGCAACTAGAAAGGTTAATAACCAATGGTAATCTTGGCTTGAATGATTTAGATATCGCAGAAGCGCTAGCTGTTTGGCATGCTGCCGGCCGCGCCGCCGGCAGCCTGAGCGGGATTGACAAAAACAAAATAACGAATGGAAAAACTTTTCGGAACATTTTTGCGCGGCGTCTCGTTCATTCGGATGGAACCCAATCCGAAAAGGAGGACAACAGGATGAAAAAGAATTCATGGCTTGCGGTGATGACGGGTCTTGTATTGCTCGCCGCCGCCCTTCCCCTTGGCGCTTTGGCGCAAAGCTCCCTTCCCGACACCGAGCTCGAAGGCTTTGTGACGGAGCTGGTTGAAGGCGGCTTTATCATGAACGACCAGGAGATCGGCGAGGTTCTCCTGAACGTGGACGACCAGACCGTGCTGGACGGCGTCCTGGCAAACGAGCCCATCGAGGTGGGGCAGTATGTCATCGTGCAGTACGACGGCCGCCTGACGCGGAGCCTCCCCCCTCAGGCGCATGCCGATAAGGTCGGCTGCTACGTGCTGTCCGGCACGGTCAGCGAATTCCTCGAAAGCGGGTTCCTCCTGACCGGCGACGAGCTTTTTGGAGACGTTATCGTCCATGCGGACGGCACCTTGCCGCACGTCTATCCCAATGTGCCCGTCACCGTGTATTATGACGGCGTCATGGCGCTGAGCATGCCCGGACAGGTGGTCGCCCGCTGTGTGATTGTGCCGGAGCTGAGCGGCGTCGTCAGTAAAAAGGATGAGGAAGGCTTTACATTGACGGACGAGGAGGGCGCGGCTTACCGCGTGCTCGTCACAGATACCACGCTCGTGGGCGAGCTCTTGCAGGAAACCGGCGAGGAGGTTAACCCGGACGCGACGGATGGAAGCGCCGGGGAAGAACCCGCCCCCAACGCCAATGAAAGCGGGGAGCCGGAGGCTTCCGCAACCCCTGGGCCAAAGCCTGACGACGAAGACGCGTCCCTTGACGAAGAACCCGAGGAGGATACCCACGCCGTTCCCACGGAGTCCATAAAGCCCGAGGGCTTGGAGGGGGAACCCGAGACCGCGGAAGATCACACGAACCCAACCGATGCGATGAAAGCCGAAGCAACCGTCAGGCCGGCGATCGCCTTTGCCGACGGCGATCTAGTGACCGTCTACTTTGACGGCGTCATGACCGCCAGCGAGCCTCCGCAAGTAAACGCCCTGGAGATACTGGTACGGCGATAAGGCGCGAAGCCGCGATTAAGCGGAAAGGCGCGCATCCCATTGGATGGCGGCAAAACCGCGTCGCCCGCACAGCCGCGTGAAAACGCCGTTACGCAAACCCCGGAAGGAGCGTGATCTCCTTCCGGGGTTCTGTTTGCCTGGGTATGCCCCGGAACGCAAAAAGCTATAAAGCCCGGCATGAGCTTGTCGCCACGGCCAATTTTCGGTTTGTTGGAAATTCATCGAGGTGGTAAGATGGTAAGCGCGCGCTCCTCCGACCGACAGCGGTTTCAGCGGACAGCCCGCAGAGGGCTGCCGCTCATTTCCGGCGTAATCGGGCCGGCGCTTTTTCTGTCATCCTTGAGATAGCTTTTGGGCCGCGAACGCGGCCCAAAAAAGGGATTCCCAAGGGCGAAGCCCTTAGGCCAGATTGCAGACAAACCCATTTGGGGGGTGGCTTGGAGGGGCCGAGGCCCCTCCGAATCAAATCGTATCGCCTGGCTGACCTGCGGTCGGCAATTGATCCGGTGCTTTTGATGTGCGCAGCACCCAGGCGGGCGGGGAGTTTCGGCCTTGGCCGAAACATTTCCGGCAGTCCTTTGCGGAAAAGATTGCCGGCAGGCGAGCTATTTCGACGGCCTGAGCCGCCATGCGGCCGGGCCTCACGCGTCCGCTTTGCCTTCTTCCTGGTTCAGCTCGTCCGCCAGCAGGCCGGCGGCGAACTCCACATAACGCACGCACGGGCGGGTGCGGTAATAGTCCGGCGTGCGGTCGCTTGGTTCGCTTCCCGCCACGATGCCGCTTCGCTTGAGAAGCTCCTTGCAATGCAATGCCTCAAACTCCTCCGCAAAGCGCGTGGCAAGCGCGCGCTCCCTGGCGTAAAGGCGTTTCTTGCCTTCCTTATCCTCCGCGCGGTCATATCCCGTCAACGCGCCCAAAGCCATAAACATGCCGCTGAGCGTTCCGCAAACGCCGCGCATGCCGCCCATGCCGCCGCCAAAGCCGCTGCTCAGCCGAAGGGCTTCCCGCTCCTCCATGCCCGTCTCGGGCGCGTACGCTGCGAATACCGCCTGCGCGCAGTTATAGCCGGACAGAAAAAGCTCCCGCGCCTTGGCAACCTTTTCTTCCTTCCTGATCTCGCTCATGGCGCGCCTCACGCGCGCTTCCTTGGCGCTAGCTCATAGACGGCGTCTGCCAGCCCATCGAGCCAGTCTCCCTCGAACAGCTCGATCATGCCCTTGTCCACGCCGCCGGCCAGCTTCGGGTCGATGGGGAGCGCGGCCGTCGCCGGAATGCCGTACCGGCCCGCGATCTCCTCCCTCCGGCTCGCGCCGAACAGCTCCACCTTTTCGCCGCAGCCGGGGCACTGCACATAGCTCATATTTTCCACCAGCCCCAAAACGGGAATCTCCATCATTTCCGCCATTTTGAGCGCCTTTTCCACGATCATTCCCACCAGCTCCTGCGGGGTGGATACCAGCACCACGCCGTCCAGCGGGATGCTTTGGAACACCGTCAGCATCACGTCGCCCGTTCCCGGCGGCATATCGATAAACAGCACGTCCTTGTCGCCCCAGATCACATCGGTCCAGAACTGGCCCACCGCGCCCGCGATGACCGGCCCGCGCCATACCACCGGGTCATTCTCGTTCTCCATCAGCAGGTTCAGGCTCATCACGTCGATGCCCGTTCTGGTCCTAACGGGAAAAATGCCCGCATCCGTGCCCGCCGCGCGCTCGTGAAGCCCAAACGCCCTGGGGATAGATGGGCCCGTGATGTCCGCGTCCAGAATGCCGACCTTCAGGCCCTGCCGCTGCGCGAGCACAGCCAGAAGCGCCGTTACCATGCTTTTGCCGACGCCTCCCTTGCCGCTGCAGACGCCGACAACCTTCCTGATATGGCTCAGCTCATGGGGTTTCTGAATAAGGCTCTGGGGCTGGGTGCGCTCGCCGCAGCTCTGGCCGCAGGTGGAGCAGTCGTGCGTACATTCGCTCATCGTTTTCGATCCCTTTCCTTCGGTTACTGTGGAGAGTCCCCGTCATTCTGCCCCGCGAGGGTTTGGACCATGCGCGCCGCCTCGCGGATCAGCCGCTCCAGCGGCTGGCGGCCCACGCCCGCCACCAGCAGCCCGCAGCGCTCCAGCGGAACCAGGACCTTGCGCGCCTCGCTTTGGCTTACGGCGGCGGCAATCGCGGGCGATATCTCGCCAAGCATGGCGTTGGCGTGCAGGATGCCCGCCACGCCCGCGATGACGTCCGCGCTTTGGCACTGGTAACGAATCGCGCTCTCGCCCGTCGCGCCGGCATCCGCGCCCGCGCGGAGCATCGCGGCGGTGGCTTGAGCGTTGGTGCCCAGCGCCAGCACAGGCTGATCGGGCATCAATTGCTTCAGCGCCGCAACCAGGCTTTTGCCCACGCCGCCTCCCTGCCCGTCAATGACCACAAGCTTCATACCTCGTCCTCCCAGGGCTGGCTCTCCAGGGCGATGTCCGCCCTTTCCCTGATATCATACGCCTCAAAATAGCATTTTTCAAGGGGAATCCACTCGTTGCGGAACCGCTCCAGCTTTTCCGGATTCCGCCCGGAGAGGCGGCGAAGCTGCTCGCCCGCCTCCACGCCTACAAATACCCGAAGCGCGTTCAGCTTATCATAACCCCTGTCAAAATACGGGTGATGGCTGTAACTGCCTTCTATGACCGCAACCGCCGAGGCGCTCCGCTTCCGCATATGATACCGGCCCGTACCGCAGTCAAAGCGCCGGTACGCAAGCCCGCCTCCCGCTTCCAGGCCGGCGATTACCTCCCGGGCGAAGCGCTCGTAATGCACGTTTCCGCCCGGTTCGCGCAGCCGCTGCGGCGTGCGCAGATTTGGAGGCAGGAAAAAATCGTCCATGCGAATCGGATTTACGTTATAAAACAACGCCAGCAGGTTTCCCAGGGTAGTCTTGCCCGCGCCGCAGGCGCCGTCCAGCGCCACCGTGACGCGCCCCTCGCGCGCCAGCCGCTCGTCCGCCGCGGCAATGACCGGAACCAGCGGCGCAAAATCCTCAAGCACCACCCGGTAAGCGGGGCGATAGGCCTCCCGGTAGCGTTGGCTGTGGCTTACCGGCGGAGTTCCCTTCGCCCGGTATTCCTCCAGGTACCGGTCCAGCGCCTCCGGCGAAAAGGGCGCGGCGCCCTCCCTTGTTACCGCGCGAAGCATCTCCAGGCCCCGTTCAAAGGACGCCGTCCCGCCGCGCGCTCGCGCGGCGGTCAGCCGCATCATGCGCGCGACGCTTTCAGGCGAAAGCGACCGGACGGCCGGAGCCGCCAGGTTCAGGCGACAAAGCCCGCCTCCGACAGCGACCGCGGGAGGCTCGTCCCGGACGGGCGTTTGCTCCAGCTCGCGGCGCACGCTTTGCGCGCAGCCGGCTTCCGCCGACAAAAGATGGCCGCAGCCAAACTCGCTTTGATATACGAGCTTGACCGCGTCCACAGGCTCCATTTGCGGGGCCTCCGCTATCCGCTTTTTCAAAAGCGCTTCGTTCATGTGCCGCCCCTTCGCAACTCTTCCGTCAGGCATCCGCGCCGAGGGGAATCAGGCGCGCGCGCTCCAGCGCGAACACAATCGCCGGCACTAAAACCACCTGCAGCACAATACCCGGCCAGGCGTTGACAAAGCCTCCCGTCCAGAAGGCCGCCAGCGCAAAGCCGCCCTCGGTAAACGCCGCGTAAATCGGAATGCTCGCAAGCCCCCAGACCACGCGGCCCGCCAGCAGCGCAACGACCAGCGACACATAGACGTTCAGGGGCTTGCGGGGCAGCTTCTGGTACAGCGCGCCCGCCGCCGCGCCATAAGCGCCCATTTCAAAGGCCATGGCCAACGCGGTCGGCGCCATAGGCGGCATGCCGAAAAGGAGGCTGCGCAGCAGCGGCAGCAGGAAGCCCACAGCCAAGCCCCACGGCCATCCGCATACAAAGCCGCAAATCAGCGCGGGCAGGTGAAGCGGCAGCAGCCGGGCGCCTACCTCCGGAATTTGCCCCGTCAAAAACGGCAGCACAAAGCCGATGGCGAGGAACAGCGCGGACAGCACCAATTTTAAAATTCCATTTTGTCTCATACGAATCTCGTCCTTTCTTGGGTATGCCAAAGAAATCCCTTCTCCCTCCTTCGGAAGGGAAGCGGCGCCTTCATGGCACCCGGACGGAAAGGGCCGGCGCTATGATAGCATATTCCCGGCGGTTTGTAAACGCCGTTCGTTGACACCGGAGGGAAAAAGGCGTATGATGCTAACCAGGGAAAAGCGTTCATCAAAATGCCCGAGGGCCCGCCGCAGGAGGTATCCATGGCTTGGATCGTCGCCGCCGTCGTTCTGACCTGGCTGGTTTTGATGCCTGTTCATTTCCGCGCCAAGGCGCTTTCCAACAGGCCGCTTTCGCTGGCGAGCAAGGCCGCTCCCACGCTGTTTTCCGTAGCGTTCGCGGCCTACGCCAGCTTTGCTCCCAAAGGCGGGAGTCCCTACGCGCCGCTGATATTCGCGGGGCTTTCTGTTTGCGCGCTGGCGGACGTTGCGCTCGAGGTTCGGTTTGAGGTTGGCGGCACGCTGTTCTTTTTGGGGCACATGCTCTATATCGCGGCGCTGGCGCTGTATCGAACGCTTTCCTGGTGGGGTCTGGCCGTCTTTCTCCCCGCGCTGGCGGCCCTATGGCTGTTTCTGGCCCGCTATCGCGCTCAGGTGCCTAAACGGCATATCGTGCTGGGCCTAGCAATTTACGCCGTTGCGCTGGCGGCGCTGCTTGGCTTCAGCCTTCCGCTTCCGTTTCTCACACCGTCCCGGAGCGCGCTGCTGGCGGCGCTGGGCGCGGCCCTCTTTGTGGCTTCCGACCTTACGCTTTGCCACAACACCTTGCGGAATAAGCCCGTCTCCTGGCGCTATTTCAGCCTGGGCACGTATTATATGGGTCAGCTTCTGCTGGCGTTGAGCGCGTTTCCCAATCCTTAGAAGGGAGGGCCAGCGTTTTGGACGACCTGCTGTTTTCCCTCAATACCGTCTTTCCGCTTCTGGTCATGATGGCCGCGGGATACGCGGCCCGCGCGCTCGGCTGGGTGTCGGATTTCGGCGCGCGGCAGCTCAACGCCTGTGTGTTCAGGCTGTTCCTTCCCCTCCTTCTTTGCTTTAACATCATGGATACGGAGCTTGGCGCGGCGGTGGACGTGCGAACGCTCCTGTACGCGCTTATAACGACGCTCATGTGCTTCGGCGCGCTTTTCTGGCTCGTGCCGCGCCTTTGCAAGGACCGCAGCGCCTGCGGAGTGATGATTCAGGGAATCTCCCGCAGCAATTACGCCATCTTCGGCATACCGCTCGTCCAGCTCATGTATCCCGAATCGGACGCCTCGATCGCCGTGCTGATGGTGGCGGCCGTCGTACCGGTGTTCAACGTTATGTCCACCATCGCCCTGATGACCTTCAGCGACCGGCGCTCCAGCGCCGGAGGCATGCTTCGGGGCATTCTACTCAATCCGCTCATCCTGGGCACGGCTCTGGGCTTTCTGCTGTGGCGGCTGAACGTGTCCCTTCCCGCCCTGGTGGAAACGCCTCTGCGAAAGCTGGCGGGCATCGCAACTCCGCTCGCGCTGTTTTTGCTCGGGGCGTCGCTGGATTTTGGAAAGGCGCGCGCCAACGCGAGGCTCCTCACCGTCAGCGTGCTGGGCCGGCTGGTGGTGGTTCCGGGCGTTTTTCTGACCCTGGCCATCGCCCTTGGAATCCGCGACGTTTCCCTGGCCGCGCTCATCGCCGTGTACGCCTCGCCCACCTCGGTCAGCAGCTTCCCCATGGCGCAGCAGATGGGCGGCAACGGCGACCTTGCCGGCGGACAGGTTGTGTTTACGACCGTTTTTTCCATTGTAACGGTCTTTTTATGGGTATTCGCCCTGAAAAGCTTCGGGTTTCTTGGATAACCCCTTCCGTGGGCCTTGCATGAAAAAAGCGAAAAAATTGAAGGTCAGTTCCGCTTAACATGGTTCAGCGGAACGACAAAGCTTCTGTTCAGGGCGGCTTAAAGGGGCCGAGGCCCCTCCAAATAAAATCGATTCGCCCGGCTGACCTGCGGTCGGCAATGGATCCGGCGCTTTTGATGTGCTAAGCACCCAGGCGGGCGGGGTGTTTGCGGCTTTGCCGCAAACACTTCCAACAGCCCTCGGCGGAAAAGATCGCCGAAAGGCGGGCTTTTTCGACGGTCAGAGATCGCCGACAGACGAGCATTTTAATGGCCTGAATCATGCTTTGCATGGTTTGTTTTTCACACCTATTATGTTATAATGTAACCGTCTTTGCTTCATTCGCTTTTATTCCTTCATGCCCAAGGAGGAGCTTTCATGACCACCGTTACCTTCCATCCGGCGCGTTTACATGGCTCGGCGCTGGTTCCGCCCGCCAAGAGCGAAGCGCACCGGGCGCTCCTGCTGGCGGCGCTGGGCCGCGGCGACTGCCGCCTTCACGGCTTCCCTCCCCCGCTGTGCGACGATACGCAGGCCATGATTAACGGCGTCACGGCCATGGGCGCGTCGGTCGTCCACGAGGCGGACACGCTGCTCGTCCATCCCGCCCCGCCGGCGGTCGTGGGCGCGCCTATGGCCGCCTGTGACGTGCATGCTTGCGCCGCGGCCCTCCGCATGCTGATACCGGCGTTCCTGGTCCGGGGTCAGGCCGTCCGCTTCACGATGGAGCCGGCGCTTTTTGCCCGGCCGCTCGACGCCTTCGAGCCTTTACTGGAAGCCATCGGCGGCACGATGGTTCGCACCCCCGCCGGAGACGGGCGGCCCGCGACGGTGGAGCTTACCGGCGTCATGCGCGCCGGAAGCTATGAGGTGGACGGCTCCCGTTCCAGCCAGTTCGCCTCCGGGCTGCTGATCGCGCTTTCCAAAGCCACGGACCCCCTCGGGCGGCCCGCTCCCTCTCGTCTCACAATCGGCCGGCCGATTGTGAGCCGTCCCTATTTGGATATGACGCTTAGGCTGATGGAGACGTTTGGCGCGCCATGCGCCGAAAAGGAAGAGGGCGTGTTTGACATTGAGCCCCACGGGAAGGCCTCTCCCGGGGATGTTCCCATTTCAGGAGACTGGTCGCAGGGGGCGGTTTTGTTATGCGCAAACGCCCTGGGCTGCGGCGTGATGATTGGCAACCTGTGCGGCGGCGCGCCGGGAACCGAATGCCTTCAGGGAGACGCGCGCGTTCTGGACGTACTTTCTCAAATGGGCCTGCGCCTGTACCGCACGCATGGCGAGCTATACGCCGTCAGTCCCTCCCGTCCCGGCCTGATGCCGGTGAGGCTTGACTGCTCGGACATTCCCGACCTGGCGCCCATCCTGGCGCTTACCTGCACTCAGGCGCGCGGAACCTCTACGCTCAGCGGGGTCGGCCGCCTTCGCCTGAAGGAATGCGACCGCCTTTCAGCGACGGTCGAGCTGCTTGGCAGGCTGGGCGCGCATATCAAAATCAGCGCGGACGGCGACGTGCTGACCGTCGAGGGCCCGACTCCGCTTCACGGCGGTTTTGAGGCGGACGCGCTCCACGACCATCGTATGGTAATGCTGCTGGCCGTCGCCGCGCTGTCGTGCGACGCTCCGATTACGGTGCGCGGAGCGGACGCGCTGCATAAATCCTGGCCCGGCTTTTTGGACACCTACCGGGCGTTGGGGGGAATGATCTCATGAGCAGCCGGATCGGGCGGGCGCTCTCCGTTCAGCTTTTTGGGGAAAGCCACGGCAGCGCCGTAGGCGTAACGATGGACGGCCTTCCCGCCGGCCTCGCGCTTGACGTGGAAAAGCTGAACGCCTTTATACAGCGCCGGGCCGCTGCCGGCAGCGCCATCGCCACCGCGCGGCGGGAAACCGACGCGCCCCGCGTCGTCAGCGGCTTATACGGCGGCGTCACCACAGGGCAGCCGTTGACCGCCCTATTTGAAAACGCCGATACGCACAGCTCGGATTACGATTTCCTGCCGGATTGCCCCCGCCCCGGCCACGCGGATTATCCCGCCACGGTTAAAAGCGCGGGGTTTGACGACCTGCGCGGCAGCGGCCACCACAGCGGCAGGCTGACGCTGCCCTATGTATTTGCGGGCGCGGTGGCTCTTTCGCTGCTGGAGACGGTCGGCGTCGCCGTCGCCGCGCATGTGTTGTCCGTCGGAGACGTGGCGGACAGGCGCGCGGACCCGCTTGACCCCGATATGGAGGCCCTGCGGCGCTGCCACGACCGACCGGTTCCGACGCTGGACGAAGCGGCAGGCGAGCGCATGTATGAGGCCATCCTTGCCGCAAGGCGGGCGGGCGACTCCCTAGGGGGCGTGGTGGAGGCCGTGGCGGCGGGCGCGCCGGTCGGGCTGGGCTCGCCCTACTTTGAGGGCGTCGAGGCCGTCGCGGCCCAGCACCTGTTCAGCATCCCGGCCGTCAAGGGGGTCGAGTTCGGCGCGGGCTTTGCCGCAGCCAGTCTTCACGGCAGCGAATACAACGATCCCTACGCCGTCCGCAATGGCGCGATCGTCACCACCCAAAACCACGCCGGCGGGTTGCTGGGCGGGCTGACAAACGGCATGCCACTCGTGGCGCGCGCCGCTTTCCGCCCCACCGCCTCCATCGGCCTTGAGCAGAATACGGTGTCCCTCTCCGGCATGCGCTCCCGGACGCTCGCCGTGCGAGGACGGCACGACCCCTGCGTGGCCGTGCGCGCGGTGCCCGTGGTGGAAAGCGCCCTCGCGCTGTCCCTGTGCGAGCTATGGCTCCTCCGCCAGGGCGACGGACCTTTGGGGCGAAAGGCGGATCTCCTATGATCGCCAAAAATCAAACGCTCTCCCTGCGCTGCCTTCGGCTTGGAAGCGAGCTCGAGGGGATATGCGAGCATGAGGGGCAAACCGTCTTCGTGCCCGGCGCGCTGCCGGGGGAGGAAATCGAAGCCCTCGCGCTCAAGGCGCGTCCGGCCTATGCCTTTGCCAAGCTGCAAAGCGTTTCCCGCCCCTCGGAGGACCGCGTCCAGCCGCGCTGCCCTGTCTATGGCCAATGCGGCGGCTGCAGCGGCCAGCACATGCGCTACGGCCTCACGCTGGACGCAAAGCGCGCGCAGGTGCTGGACTGCCTGAACCGCATCGGCGGCTTGGGCCTGACGCCGGCGGACGTGCCTCCCGTGCTGGGCGCGGACGATCCCTGGCGCTGCCGGAACAAAACCGCCTTGCCCGTGGGCGGAACGGCGGAAGAGCCCAAGCTTGGCTTTTATCGCAAGCGCAGCCATGCTATCGTGCCCATCCGAGATTGCGAGGTCGCCATGCGCGGACTTTCCGGCGTCATTGACGCGGTAACGGACTGGATGCGCCAGGGCCGTGTGGCGCCCTATGACGAGCTGACCGGGAAGGGCCTTCTCCGCCATGTGGTGGTCCGCGCCACGCGGGACGGCGCGCTGATGGTGCTGCTGGTGGCCACGCGCGACCGCCTGCCCGATATCCCCGGCCTGATCGAGCGCCTGCGCGGCCAGGCGGACGGGTTTTGTTCCCTTTTTCTCAGCGTGAACCAATCCCGCACCAACGTCATCCTCGGCAGGGGCTGCCGGAAGCTGTTCGGTCGCGACGCGCTTACGGAAACGCTTCTCGGGCTTTCCTTTGAAATTTCTCCGCTTTCCTTCTTTCAGGTCAACCCGGCGCAGACGGAGCGCCTGTACCAATGCGCGCTTGACTTCGCCGCTCTGTCCAAAGGGGACGTGGCGGTGGACGCCTACGCCGGCGCCGGCGCCATCGCGCTGTGCATGGCCAAACGCGCCGCGCGCGTCATCGGCATCGAGATTGTGCCGCAGGCGGTGGAAAGCGCGAAAAAAAACGCCTTGCGCAATGGCGTCGCAAACGCGGAATTTCATACCGCGGCTGTGGAGGACCTGCTCCCCCGGTTGGTCGCCGACGGGCTTGCGCCCGACGTGGTCGTTCTGGACCCTCCCCGCAAGGGGGTAGAGCCGCCGGTGGTGGAAGCGGTGCTGGCCGCGCGTCCCCGCCGCGTCGTCTATGTGAGCTGCCATGTTCCCACCCAGGCGCGGGACCTCAGGCTGCTGATCGCCGGCGGCTACCGCTTCGAGCGCTGCCAGCCCGTGGATATGTTTTGCTACGCGGGCGGCGTGGAAAACGTGGTATCCCTTGTGGACAGCCAGAAAACCCTTGCGCCGGACCGCGCTTAGCAGGAGGATGGCCATGGAAATTCTACCGCCGCTCAAGCCGTTTCTCGATTCGGAGGGACGTCTGACCGCAATGCCCGCCAAGCGCAAGCGAAAGGATCTCGCTCTATGCTACCTCGCCGGCAAGTTTGTGGCGAACCGAATTTATACGGAGCGGGAGGTGAATGGGGTGATCGGCCGATGGACCTGTTTTCACGACCCCGCGACCGTCCGCCGCGAGCTGTTTGACCGCCGCTTCCTGGGGCGCGAGCCGGCCGGCCGCGCCTATTGGCTGGAGCCCTTCCAGCCCGCTTTTTCAGATAGCGGAGAGCTGATCTTGCCGGAAAGGCGGGAAGCTCCTTCGCCGTGAGCTGCCGAACGCGCTTTCTTTCTCAAAATTTTACCGCCAGAAGCCGAGCGGCGCATGAAAAGCCAGACGCGGGCGGCGAGCTTGCGCCGCCGCGCCGCTATGATGGAAAAAAGGATTTCTGGTAGGGCCCGACCTTCCGACCGCTTACCCGGCCCTGCCGTCCATGGCTCCGGGCCGACCCGCCAGGTCGGGCCTGCCTTCGTCTTTCATCGCCGCCCCGATTACCGCGTCCGCTATGGCCCGGTGCCCCTCGTCGTTGGGATGGATGCCGTCCACGCACATAAGGCGTTCGTAATCCGGCAGCGCCAAAAACGCGTCTCGCATGTCCAGAAGCCCGCACCCTGTCGCCGCAGCGGTATCGCGCATGGCGATGGAATAGCGTTCCTGCCATCGGTAGATATGGCACACATCGCCAAGCGCGCGCAGCACGTTATCACGGTTCAGGCCGCGCGTGACCCAATCAAAATAGCGCTGCGCATGCAAAGGCAGCGGCGTCACCAGGAGCGGCCTCATGCCCTTGAGGCGAACCTCCCGGATAAACGCGGCAAGCTGTTCGCGGTAATCGTCCAGGGGAACCCTGGCGACGATTGGCTCATCCGGATGCCCGGATACGTAGCGCCAGTCCAGGTCGCAGTCGTTGCCTCCAAACTCTATCGCGCACAGGGCGCCGGGAACCGCCCGGAACTTCCGGAAGCTCTCCAGCCCGTCGGCCACGGTCGCCCCCATGTTGGAATGGTTCTCCACCTTACATCCAAGCGCGCTTTGCAAGCGTTCGGTGAACCGCTCGCGCGAGATCGCGTAGCGTCCCTTTTCCTCGTTATAAATCACGCCGCGCGCAAGGGAATCTCCCCAGATATGGATTTCAGAATACGTCATGCTTACGGCCTTCCTTCTTATATGATTTCAAATACTAGTATAACCATTATCGAAATCTAATTCAAGTGGTTTTTAAAATTTCCTTGCGGCCTTTTTTGATCTATGATACAATGCCGGCATGGAGGGACAAAACATGGTAGAAATCGACAAGCAATCCGCGTTTGCCCAAAAGCTCGCCGGCTATTCCCCCATCGCCTGGGAGCAAATTCCCGATCTTGGGCTTTACATGGACCAGGTCGTCACCTTTATCGACCGGCAGTGCAAGGGGTTGTACGCGGAGGGCGAGCGTATCTTTACCCCGGCGATGGTCAACAACTATGTCAAGCTGGGGTTGGTGGATCGTCCCAAAGGGAAGAAATATGCCCGCGAGGCGCTGGCCCAGCTCCTGATGATCTGCGTGCTCAAGCAGGCCGCCTCCGCGGAGGGGATGAAGCGTCTTGTGAAGCCCCGGGATGGCGAGACCCTGGAAACGGTGTACCGTCATTTCTGCGCCTTGCAAACGGAAACCTTTACCTCTCTTTCCCGCGAGCTGCCCCTCCCTTCCCCCATGACCTGCGCGGTGCGCAACGCCGCCTATCGCTTCCTGTGCAACGCTATCCTAAACAAGGATCAGCCGTCCGCCCCGGCGGCTAAGGCGGAGGGCGAGGCATGAGCAACCCGGACGTTATGCCCGCCTACAAGCTGCGCGGCTTGACGCTCAGACAGCTATCCTTTGCGGACAAGCGCCAAATGATGCGCTTACAAGACCTGGTTTTGGCCTCCCTGCCGGACCCCGCCTGGTATTTTCCTTCCGAGGAATGGGAGTTTGACGAATGGCTGATCGGGCGGGAGGCTTTTGGATATTTTGCCGGCGGCGAGCTGGCGGGCTTTGCGGTCGTCACTCCCGCCGAAGGGAGGGGCGCGCGGAGCTATGCGGCCAAGCTCGGCGAGCCGCCCGGGGGCACGTGCGATTTTCACGACGTCATGGTTCTGCCCGCTTACCGGGGCAGGGGCGTGCACACCAAGTTTTTGGCGCTGTTTGCCGAGCTGGCCCGGGTTACTGGCCGCCGTGCCGTCTATGCGACGGTAGACCCCGCTAACGCCGCCTCGTGGCGGAATTTTGAGAAAGCGGGCTATCGGCTTGTTACGGTTATGCCCGCCTATGACGGAAGGCCGCGGCGGTTTTACCGGCTGTCGCTGTGAGAATTGGCCTGCCGCGCCGTTTTGAAAGGCGGCTTGCGATTTCTCCCCGACCGGCGGACCGGACCGGCGCTTCGCTGCGTCGGCCGCGCTCCGCCGCCGCAGAAGCCCTCGCTTTTACACGCGAGCATGCCCGTAGCCGACTCATCGGAGAGGGGGCGAATATCCTGCGCCTGACCCGGATTGCCACGCTATGCGCGCTGGCCGCGCTGATGGCGGCGCTTTCCCCGGCCCCAGCGCGAGCGGATTTCCCGGATGGGGAGGCGCTCGAGCTGACCGCGCGATGCTCCTTTGCGGCGGATGGGGCGCACGAACCGTTCAGCCGCCTGACCGACGGCGAGTACCGCCATCCCTTTTCGTCCAAAGACGGCGCGCTGGTGATCCGCGCTCCGGAGGGAACGGCCATCGCAACGCTATATCTCTGCTTCGCGGGAGAGGCGGAAACTTTTGCGCTGCAGCGGGAAAGAAACGGCGCTTGGGAAACCTTTGCCCAGGAATCCCCCGACTACGCGCACGCGACGGTAACCGTGCCGGCGCTGTCCGCCGTGCGCGTTGCGGCGACCGGCGGGAAAGCGCTGACGTTGAACGAGCTGCGCGTTTTTTCCCAGGGAGAGCTGCCTGAGGATGTGCAGCAGTGGCGGCCGATTCCGCAAAAGGCCGACCTGATGCTGGTCGTCGCCCATCCCGACGACGAATTTCTCTTCTTTGGCGGCCTGATACCGTGGTACGCCGCCCAGGGCCGTCGCGTGCTTGTGGTCTATATGACCTGTCAGGATACCACGCGCCGGGCGGAGCTGCTCAACGGCCTTTGGGCGGCCGGATTGCGGGAATATCCCGTCATCGGCGGGTTTCTGGACCGCTCGACCCGAACGCTCGAGGCGATGTACGACGCATGGACCCGCGAGGAGGTGGACAGCTTTCTCATCAAGCTGATCCGCGTCCACCAGCCCGACGTGCTGGTGACCCACGCGGTGAACGGCGAATACGGGCACGGCGCGCACCGCGTATGCGCGGACGCCGCTCTGCGCGTGTTTGACAAGACGGGCGATCCCATGTATTTGCCGCAGCACAGCAAGGCGTACGGCGTCTGGCAGGTCAAGAAGCTCTATTTGCACCTATACGGGCAAAACAGCCTTCGTATGGACTGGGCGCGCGACGCGGGCGGGGCTACCGCGCTGGAGCTGGCGCGGCGAGGCTTTGAGATGCATGTGTCCCAGCAGCATTTTCACCTTCAGGACGGCGAGGCGGCGCGTTACGACAGCGCGGCGTTCGGCTTGGCCAAAAGCGTCGTTGGCCCGGATGCCGCCAAGGATGATTTTTTTGAGAACCTTCCTTAGCGCGGGCGCCCCGGAGGACGCGCGCATGCTTCCGCCCCGGAACAGCCAAACTGAATGGGGCGATACTGAAAAACTTGCAAAAAAATCTCAAAAAGATGCAAGAAGCAGGAAGGCAGATTCGTTTGATGGATGAGCACAGAGCGCCCGGGGAAGCTGCGCGTTCGGGCAAAAACGGAGGCTCGGACATGACGAACTTTGAGGAACTGTACGAGAAGTACGCCACGGATGTGTTGCGCGTCAGCTACTTCTACCTGGGCGATCGCCAGCGCGCCGAGGATGTCTGCCAGGACGTCTTCGTCCGTTTGATGACCAACGCCCCACAGCTCCAGGAAGGCCGTGAAAAGGCGTGGCTGCTCAAAGTAGCGCTTAATCGCTGCCGCGACCTCTGGCGCGGCGCGTGGGTGAAGCGCGTCGTCCTGGGAAGCCCGACCTTCGAGCTGATCCCTGCGCCCGACGACAGCGAGCGGCGGGACGACGAGGAAGCCATGATGGCCGCGATTCATCAGCTTCCCGCATCGTTCCGCGAGGCGATCCTGCTGTATTACTACCAAGGCTACGGCATCAGCGAGATTGCCGAAATGCTGGATCTGCCGGAAGGCACGATCTCCAGCAGGCTGTCGCGCGCGCGAAAAAAATTGGAACAAATCATCAAAGAAGGAGGGCTTGCGCAGTGAAACGCCTGGAGGATTTACCCGAGATCGCCTCGCGGCAGCTGGGCGGCTTGAAAGCGACCCCAACGATTTTGGCGAAGGCAAAGCTGCGCGCGTCAGAGGCCAAGCGTCCCCGCGCCGGCTTCCGTCGCGGCTGGCGGCCCGCGATGGCCGTGTGCGCGGCGTTGGTGCTGTGCGTCGGCGCGGCGCTTTGGGTTACGGACGGAGGGGATTCTTCGCTCGTTCCCCAGCCGACGGAAAACGTGCTGGACAGCCATTCCGCCGGTGAGGAAGCCCTTCCCACACAAGCGCCCCGGCACTCCGCCGACGTGCCTGTCGGCAGTATTACCATGAGCGCCGGCGGGCAAGGCTCCACAAGGACGCTTTTCGCCGACTCGCAGGGCAGCAGCTTTCCGCTTGTGATGCTCAACGGCGCGACCTACCGCATGCTCCGCAGCCCCAACGGCATGTCCAGCTCCCTGCTGGGGGACGCCGTGGGCACGGTTGTCGAGTTTACGATCGAGCCCGCTCTGGGCACCGGCGGCGTGGTCAGCAATATCGTCAGCCGCGGCGAAACCGTGTACGCCGTTTCCGGCCTGGGCGGCGCGCTGATCGCGGCCAATGTGGACGGGTCCATGCGCGTATTCCAGCGCGTGAGCTATGCCGGAACCGCCATTATCGGCGACGAGACGCTGGGCGACACCCTCTGCTCCGCCAGCGACGTGCAATGGATGGAGCTGTCGGGCGTTGGGACCGTCTCCGACGTGGACGACGCGCAGTCTCTCATGCAAACGCTGCTGGACAACGCCGATTACCAGAGCACCGGCATGGGCGGCTCCGCCTCGCTTCAGATCGGATTAAGCAACGGGCTGACGCTGCAACTGCTGGTAGGGGACGATACGGTAAGCGCCTGCGGCACGTGGAGCTGCCCGGACTTCTTTGAGGCGTTTCATGAGGCGGCCGGAAACTGAGCCGTTGCAGCGCTGAGGGACGTTGGGAGGCGCCGCCTCCCAAACCCTCCGCCTAAGGGCGCTGCCCTTAGGAATCCCTTTGCTTGGGCCGCGTTCGCGGCCCAAGAGTGACCGAGGAGGAGAGCGCCAGCCCGGTGGCACTGAAAATGAGCGGCAGCCCTGTGGGCTGTTCGCCGAAGGCGAAAGCGAATGGAAGTGCGCCGGAGCCGAGCGTGTGGCCTGCGGCCACTTGCCGCGAAGCGGCAAAGCGACGCGCAGGCGTGAGCCAATACAAGGGCCGGGTAAGGCAGTACCCGGAACGCCGATATTGGCGAAGAAGCGAAACGAGCTATGGGCGCGCCAGCGGCCAGTGCGACGATTGAGCGATCGGGGTCTGTTCGCCGAAGGCGAAAGCGAACCGAAGGATACGCGTTGGAAACGTAGACCCCGCAGGCTGTTGCGCGAAGCGTAAAGCTTCCATAGACGCGAAACGGGAACGCTGCCGGACAACAGGCGGGGATCGAGACGCCGGAAAAGCCCTTGCCGGGGTATAGGGGGGAAAACCGCCTTACCGTCCTTCGTACTTCGCGCCTCGGCTCCTCCCCCGGCCTGGCAAAATCAGGCGATGCGATTTCATTTGGAGGGACCGCGACCCTTCCAAGCCACCCTACAAGGGATAGTTTAACAGCCTGTCGGCGCTGGAGCTACCGCTCCGGCGCCGTTTGCATTTCCTCATCGCCGTCCATGCCCAAGCTTTGCTTTAAAAGCGCCTTGCCACGCCGCTCCCAGCGGGAGAGCTGCGGCTGCGAAATGCCGAAGCGCGCCGCTACCTCCGCCTGAGAAAACCCGACTCCAAAGCGGAGCCAGAGCACTTGAGCATACGGCCTTTCCAGCCGCATGACCGCATCCTTCAGCAGCACCCAATCCTCAAAGCCGTCCCGTTCATCCGGCGCCGAGCGGCAGATTTCCGCCGGGTCTCCCGCCGTGCTTTGCATCCTGTCGCGCGCTGCCAGCATTGCGCCAAGCCGTTCCGGCGGCACGCCCATCGCCGCGCCGAGCTCCGCCACCGTGGGTTCCCGGCCGGAATCCCGCTTGATTTCCGCGCGGGTTCCTTCCGCGGCGCACAGCAGGCGCATATCGCCGCGCGGCACATGCAAGGGCGCGGCCTTCAGGCACAGCTCCCGCAGCGCGCCCAGAACAAAGGGGATCGCATACGTCGAAAAGCGTGTGCCGCGGGTTGGGTCAAAGCGCGTCGCCGCCCACAGCAGCGCCGCCTCCGCCTCGCCGATCAGCTCCTCGCGCGGAACGCCGCGGCCAAGAAAGCGGCGCGCGCAATACACCGCCAGGCCGTAGTGCTCCCGCCCGGGCAGCGCGCGCTCAGCCGATTTCGTCGAGCATTCGCTCACGGTGAAGCCCTACCTCGCCCGTGATGTATTTGCGCATTGTCACGGTCGTCCCCTTGCCAACCGCGCTTTCCACCTCCACGGCGTCCATAAAGGTCTGCATGACGCAAAAACCCATTCCGCTTCGCTCCGCGCCGTCCCCGGTGGAATAAAAGGGCTGCATGGCCGTGGTAATATCCTCGATGCCGCAGCCGTCGTCATGGACGCTCACAGTCAGCAGCCTCCGGTCGCCATACTCCGCGCGCATGCGCACCATTCCCTCGGCGTCCCGGTAGCCATGGACGATGGCGTTTGTCACCGCCTCGCTTACCGCCGTTTTGATATCCGCCATTTCGGGAAGCGTGGGGTTCAACTGCACCGCGAAGGCCGCAATGGCGACGCGCGCAAACGCCTCGTTCTGCGGGCAAGCGGAAAAAGTCAGTTCCATCTGGTTTTGCATTACAGCCGCCCTCCCTTTTTTTCATCCTCAACGCCGATGACGCGGTGCAAGCCGGAAAGCCGGAACAGCTTTTCCACAGACGGCTGCATGTTTTTTACGCTCAGGCTTCCCCCGCGGGCCTGCATCGCCCTGAGCCGCCCGAGCAGAACCCCGATGCCCGAGGAATCCATAAACGTAAGGTTTTCCAGGTCAAGCACCAGATGGATGACCGACGGGTCTTGCACAATCTCGTCGAGCTGCCGGCGGATCTGCGGGGCGGCGAAATGGTCCAGCTCGCCGGCGATTACAACGGTTACCGCATCCTTCAGCGGCTTTGCTTGCAGCATGTCGCAACCTCCATTTCGGTTTATCGCGTGTAGGATTCGTGTACGCGTCACTCTTATCCTTTGCCGAAAAATAGGAGGTTATGCGGTTAACGGAACTTTTGGCCGACATTTTTCGCGGCGCGGCGAAGCCCCCGGCTTAAAGCCCGGCGCAGCCCCCCGCGCACGCGAGGACTTCCGCCAAATGATATCCCGCCCGCCCCGCGCTGAAACCGTCCAGAAGCGCGCAGGCGTTGCACAGGCCCCGAACCACGGCGACGCGCAGAAGGCCATCCCCCAGCCGGACCGTTCCTTCCTCCACGCCGGGCAGGCCGTTTACGGGGTAGAGCCGCAGGAAACCCGGCTCCGGCACCCGCCCCTCCCGGATCAGCACCGCATGCGCCGCCACGTCCCTCAGGCGGCTTCCGCGCCAGACCGGCGCGGCGGAGGCGGCGTCGAATTGACCCGCCGCCCCGTCAAGGCCCCGCCTGGCAAGCCAAAGCGCGACCTCCCGCGCGGTCAGCACGTATTCGGGGCCGGTAGAGGAACCGTGCTTGAGGCCGTTTTGTAAAAGCGCCGCCTTCCTTGCCGGACAGCCGACTACCGTAATATGAACGACCGACTCCGGCGGCACGCCATGCCTGGCGGATACCCTCGCCCGCGCCGTCAGGCCCCGCCTCTGCGCATGAAGCGGAGCGACGGAAAAATAAGGGAGCAGCCCGGGCCGTTCCGCCTTAGCGGCGGCGGCCCATTTGGGGCAGGCATGGATGATTTGGGGCAGAGGAAGGCCCTTGCGCATCCGCAGCAGCAGCTCCTCCGCCTCGGCATGCGCGTGGTCGTCCCAGCAGCAATCTCCGAGAAAAACCTCGTCCGCCCCCAATAGGCCAAGCAGGCTCTTCAGGGCTTCCGGCTCCCTCTCCGGCGGCACGCCATACCGTCCGGCGAGCATCCGCCGCGCGTCCGCCGTAAGCGTAATTGCCAGCATCCGGCCGGCGTTCGGCGTCAATAAAAAGCCGTCCGCCCCCGGCAGCCCGGGCGCAAGCTGTGCGGCCATATCCGCGGCACCCCTCTCCGTACTGTGTTAACTGCCGTATAACCAAAAAAGGGCGGAGCGAAACGCGCCGGGGCGAGGCGAATCCTTTCAGAAGGGTCATTGACATTCCGCGTTTTCTGCCGTATGCTAACGATCCATTCAATTGGAAACGGAGGTGGGTCTGATAGACCGGTTGATTGTGCTGGGCACGGGCAACGCGACCGTAACCCGTTGCTATAACACCTGCTTTGCCATCAGCGGCGGGGAGGGAACGCTTTTGTGCGACGCGGGCGGGGGCAACGGCATCCTGGCGCAGATCGAGCGCGCCGGGCTCCTGTGGGAGGATATTCATCATATGATCGTAACGCACGCGCATTGCGACCATCTGCTGGGCGTGGTATGGGTGCTGCGTATCGTCGGCACGCGCATGCTGGCCGGAACCTATCATGGCCCCCTTCATCTCTATTGCGACCCTTCCGTTGCGGAGGGCCTTCGCCAGATCGCGGCGCTGACGCTGCAAAAAAAGGTCTGCGACCTCATTGACGACCGAATCCTGCTGCATGCCATTGAAAACGGCCAAAGCGAGCGTTTGGCCGGATATGACGTTACCTTTTTTGACATTTGCTCCACCAAGCTGAAACAATTTGGCTTTGTACTCTCTTTGCCTGCGGAAAAAAGGCTTTGCTGCCTTGGCGACGAGCCGTATAACCCCGCCTGTGCCGCCTATGTTCAAAACGTTGACTGGCTGCTGTGCGAAGCGTTTTGCCTTTACGCGGACCGCGAACGTTTCAAACCCTACGAAAAGCATCACAGCACCGTAAAGGACGCATGCGAGCTGGCCGAATCGCTCGGCGTGCCAAAGCTTGTGCTTTGGCACACCGAGGACACGCGCCTGTCCGAGCGCAAGCGTCTCTATACTATGGAGGGAAGGGCTTATTACAGCGGCGAGCTCCATGTCCCCGATGATCTCGAGGTAATCCCGCTCTCTTAGCCGTTTTGCGTTTTTTCCTGGACGGCCGCCGTTTCGTCTCCCGCTTCCCCGGCCTCCTCCTCGCCGAGCTTCTCGAGCATGCCGCGAAGCTTCCTGGGAATCGGAATCCCGCAAAGCGCAAGGTTCTCGAGCAACGACAGCCCTTCGTTGCTGATGTAGAACCAAACCGTAGCGGTAGAAAACATCGCGTTTCCCTCGTTGACAAACAAATCCAGCAGGTAGGCGATCGCCACCACCATCAGCATCATGGCTTTGCGCAGCAATCCCTTCCAGCCCGCCTCGCTTGAAAGCCGCCCATGAGCGCTTTTTTTGCTTCTGCCAAGCGCGGCCGCCACGATGCCGCTGAGGTAATCCGCAACGATCAACACGAGCAGCAGCACGGCCGAACGGTTGCTCCCGCTCGCCATGCCATGGAAAAAGCCGGCGACCGCCGCGCCTCCCCTGAGCAGCAAATCCTGCGTATGCTCCCAAAATTCCCGCATCCCGCCGCCTCCCTCCGCTTTGGGAAGGATATGCAGGGGCGGCGGGCCGGCATGCCCCAGCCGCCCCCGGAGGCGCGGCGTCGGGACTGCGGCGCTCAAAACAAAGGACGACAGAGGTTTCCCGCCCGTGGCCTCAGCCAAGCGCTTTGACCCATGCCCGGGCTGCGAACGCGGCTCAATAAAGGGATTCTGAAGGGCAAAGCCCGTAGGCGGCGGGCTTGGGAGGCGGCCTGCCAACGCTCCGCCGCAAGCCGTTTGCAGCCGCGCCCGGGGCCATTGTTTGTCGCGCTCGGGACGCCGTCATTCCACCGGTTTTGGGCCGGCGTTCAGAGCGATCGCGCCGCCATGATTTTTTTGCCGTGAAAGCCGTTCTCGGCGCCCTCGATCGGCAGATCAAATCCAAATGAATCCGCATTGCTTTCCGGGCTTCCTTCCCCTTGCCTGCGCGCCCTGATTATGGTAGGATAGGAAAGGTTTTTGATGAAATGAAATGAAAAAGGCGGCGAGGCCATGACCCCTTCCCTTCCATGCCATCGCGCCTCCACGCGGCGCGTTTTCGCTTACGCACTGCTTTTTTCCGCCGTCCTGCTGTTTTTTTGTTCAAAGTCCTCGTTTGGCTATCCCATTAACGATTGGTCCGATGCCAATATCTATTTTTCCGTTGGCAAGGGCATGCTCCGGGGCGAGGTGGTCTACCGCGACCTGTACGACCATAAGGGGCCGCTGCTCTACGCTTTGCACGCCCTCTGCGCGGCGGTTTCCCCTTTGAGTTTTACCGGCGTATACATCCTGGAGGTTCTTTGCGCGGCCTGGTTCCTTACCCTGGCCTACAAGCTGCTGGCGCTTTACGGCGCCGGGCGCGCGGCGTTTCTCGCCCTGCCGTTTACCGCGCTTTTCATCTATACCTCGCTTAGCTTTCAGCAGGGGGACAGCGCCGAGGAGCTGTGCCTGCCGCTTCTCGCTTTTTCGCTGTACGACCTGCTTCGGCACTTGAAAACGGAATATCCGCGCCGCATGACGACCGGTAGGCTCCTTCTGAACGGCTTTTTATTGGGCTGCGTATGCTGGGTCAAATTCACCATGGCCGGCCTGCACGCGGGGGTGGCGGTTGTCCTCTTCCTCTCCCAGGCCTCGCGCAAAAACTGGAAGCAGGCGTTCGCCTGCGTCGGCTGGCTGGCGCTGGGCTTCGCGCTTTCCACCGCGCCATGGCTCATCTATTTCGGTCTGAACGGGGCAATCCTTCCTTGGCTCAAAACCTATCTGTACGACAACCTCTTCCTGTATTCCCAGGGAGGCGAGGCGGCCGGCCTTCTCGCCCGATGCAAGGAAATCGTCAAATCCGCGCTCTCCTGGCTTGGGGGAAATCCGGGTTATACCGTTTTGATCGCGCTCGGCGTCGCCTGGGGCGGCTTTCGCAAACGGGCGGCCCGCTGGGAGCGGCCCGCCGTCCTCATCCCGGCCGGGCTCGGCGCGCTCGGCGTTTTTATCGGCGGAAAAAGCTACCCGTACTATGGCCTTGTGCTTGCCTCCCTTGCTCCGCTGGGGCTGCTTCACCTTTGCCTTTGGCTGGAGCGGCTCCTCCTTCGCGCGCGTTCGGCCCGCCGCCGGCTGCCGTCCATCCTTGCGGCCTTTGCCTGCGCGGGCAGCCTCGCCCTCTGCCCCGTTCTCAGCCCAAACGTCAAAGCCTCCTTCGGGCAGCCCCGCGCCGAAACCATGCAGTACCGCTTCGCCGCCGTCCTTGCGCGATACGACAGCCCGACGCTGCTTAATTACGGCTTTATGGACGCCGGCTTTTATACGGCGGCGGGCCTTGTGCCGCCGGTAAAATACTTCCACCAGACCAACGTTCCCTTGCAGGAAATGCTTGACGAGCAGGCGCGCTATGTTCGGGACGGCGTATGCGACTTTGTGGTTACAAGGGGCAAGGAGCCGCCGGGCCTGCGGGAGCGGTACGAGCTCGTCGCCACGGCGGACACGCCGGAGGGCTTCTGGTACGAGCGGGTTTACCTGTTCCGGCGGAAGGCGCCGGAGCCCCGTTTGATTGAATCGGGTCCATGAAAAATCTTCATCCCGTCTAGATTGACATTTATTCAGTCGGGGCGTAAAATGTCAAATTGACCTTGCTTCGTTCCTTCCGAATTGCAATGGAACCGGATAGAGGCTTTTGCAGCATCCAAAGGAGAAGGCAGACATGTTGATTGTATTCTTTTTGCTCTGGGTGGTATTTAACGGCCGCCTAACCTGGGAAATCGCCGCGTTTGGGGCGGTGCTTTCCGGCGCGCTGTACGCGTTCTGCTGCGCGTTTCTGGATTACAGCCCCAAAAAGGATCTTGCCGCCGCGCGCCGCGTGCCGAAAATGCTCCTATACGCGGCGCTGCTGCTGTGGGAAATCCTGAAGGCGAATTTTGCCCTTACGCGCATCGTCCTCAACCGAAAAATTGAAGTCAAGCCGAAGCTGGTCACTTTCAAAACCCCCTTGACGGGGCCGATTGCCAAAAGCGTGCTCGCCGATTCCATTACCGTTACTCCCGGCACCATCACCGTGCATTGCGAGGGAGACGAGCTGACCGTCCATTGTTTGGACGAAAGCTTTATGGAAGGCGTCGGGGATACGCCGTTCCAGCGGCGGCTGATCGAAATGCAGATGGGAGGGGAAAGCCATGACGCTTGATACCGCCTACCAAACGCTGTATACCGCGGCGCTGGTCTGCCTGAGCGTGTTAACGCTCTTTTGCCTCTTCCGCGCCATTCAGGGCCCCAGCATCGCCGACCGCATCGTTTCCATCAACATGATCTGCACGCTGACGCTGGCGATGATCTGTATCCTGGCGATGATGCTGGGCGAGGGCTACCTGGCGGACGTAGCGCTGATTTACGCCCTCCTGGGCTTCCTCGCGGTGGTCGTGCTGTGCAAGGTCTACATGGGCGTCGCGCTGGAGCACCGGGAGAAGCTGGACAGGGACGAGGCGGCGAAGAAGGAGGCGCGGGAGCATGCTTGAGTGGATTCGCTTCTGCCTGACCGCCCTGCTGCTGGCGGTGGGGCTTTTCCTCCTTGTGGTGGGCGTGGTGGCGCAGTATCGGTTTCATTATGTTCTCAACCGAATGCACGCGGCCTCCATGGGAGATTCCCTTGGCTTAATGCTGGTGTTGATTTCTCTGTGCGTCAGCTCCGGGGACGGCTGGCTGATCCTGAAATATGTGCTGGTCGTGCTGTTCCTGTGGCTCACCAGCCCGACGGCCAGCCACTTGATCGCCCGGCTGGAGCTTGTCACCAACGAGCATCTTGAACGGGAAATGACCTTCGTCAGCCTTTGCGACGGAACCGCCTCCCCGCCGGGAGAGCCTTCCGCCAACCAGCCGGATCAGGGCAGCCAGAAGGCCGGGGAGGAAAAGCGCGTATGAATAACCTGTATACCGTCATTGTGCTTGGCTTTCTTCTTACCTGCGCCATCGCCACCTCCCTGAGCCGCAACCTGCTGGTAAGCGTGGTCATCTTTATGGCGTACAGCCTGTTAATGAGCATCGTATGGATGCTCCTGCAATCCCCCGACCTTGCCATCACGGAAGCGGCCGTCGGCGCCGGGGTAACAAGCGTGCTGTTCTTTATCACGCTGAAAAAAATTCATGCGATCCGCAGCGAGAAAGAGGGGGAGGATAAGCATGAGTCAGACAAATGAACCCCGCATGACGCTTTCTCAGCGTTTCAAGCGCTGGATGACCGAGGATGAAAGCCTCCTGGACGAAAACATTCGCCGCAGCGTGACCGAGCCCTCCGAGCGCGCGCAGCGCGATATCAGCCCCGAGCTGTTTGCCGAGCGGGAAGCGGAGCTTGAGCGGCAATTCAACGCCCTGCGCGAAGAAGAGCACAAACAGTTCCAGCGCTTGCACGAATGGTCTAGCACGCGTGGCGTCCGCCTCATCAACGGGATTTACCGCACGCTGGCCGTGCTGGTCTGCGCGGGCATCATTTTGTTCCTCATGAGAACCGTGGTGGCGCTGCCGCCCTTCGGCGCGGCGGATAACCCCTATAACAACGAGGTATCCGAGCGGTATATCGAAAAGGGCATCGAGGAAACGGGCGCGATTAACTTTGTCGCCGGGATGATCCTGGATTACCGCGCCTTTGACACCTTCGGCGAGTCTACCGTGCTGTTCACCGCCGTTTGCAGCGTGATCCTCCTATTGAAGCTCGGCGAGCATTCGCCCGACCATCCCTCCAAGGCAATGCTGGAGGCCGAGTTTGACGACCGCCACCACGAGCCCAAAAACGACGCCGTTTTGCAGCTCGCGGCCAAGGCGCTGGTGCCCGTCATCCTGCTGTACGGCATGTATATCGTCTTAAACGGGCATTTAAGCCCCGGCGGCGGCTTCAGCGGCGGCGCGGTCATGGGCGCGGGGCTGATTCTGTACCTGAACGCCTTTGGGTTTCAAAAAACCGGCCGGTTTTTCACCTATCCCATCTCGCGCTGGATCTCCTTCGTCTCCCTCATGACCTACGCGGGCTTGAAAAGCTATTCCTTTTATACGGGCGCGAATCATTTGGAAAGCGGCATCCCCCTGGGCGTGCCGGGAGCGATCCTCTCCTCCGGGCTGATCCTGCCGCTCAATATTTGCGTGGGTTTTATCGTGATGTGCACCATGTATACGTTTTATACGATGTTTCGCAAGGGAGGGATGTAGCGTGTGGGAACTGCTCTCCAACCATTTGGAGGAAATCGTGGCGGTGCTGCTTTTTGGCATTGGGTTTACGACGCTGCTGCTTCAGCGCAACCTAATCAAAAAAATCATCGGGCTTAATATCATGGACACGGCGGTCTACCTGTTCCTAACCTCCGTAGGCTATATCAACGGGCGTACCGCTCCCATTTTAAAGGACGGCGTCGTTTCAGCCGCTAACTACACCAACCCCATCCCCAGCGGACTGGTGCTCACCGGCATTGTGGTCAGCGTAAGCGTTACGGCGCTCATGCTCTCCCTTACCATCCGCCTGTACCGACGCTACCATACGCTGGATTTCGACCGCATTACCTTGCTCATGAAGGGAGAGGACAGCTAAATGCAGTTCGTGCAAAACGTACCCTTCTTCTCCATCATGCTGTGTATGGTCAGCGGCATCACGGCGTCGATGCTGCCCTCCCGGGTCGCCAAGTGGTGGACCGTCGCGCTGGGAGGCGTCGTGGCCGCCCTGAACGCGTGGCTTCTAAGCTTTCTGCTGCAGTCCGGGACCAGCTACAACTACTGGATGGGCCATTTCCCGGCCCCTTGGGGCAACGAGCTGCGCGCGGGCGTGCTGGAAGCGCTGCTTGCCGTCTGTTTCAGCCTGATTCTCATGCTGAGCATGCTGGGCGGCATGCGCAAGCTTGGCGAGCAGGTGGACGGCAAAAAGCAGAATCTCGTGTGCGTCATGCTGGACCTTGTGCTCGCCGCCATGATGTCCATGCTCTATACCAACGACCTTTTTACCGCCTATGTCTTTATCGAAATTATGACGCTCGCGGCCTGCGCGCTGATTATGTCCCGGCAGAACGGCCGGACCATGGTTTCAGCCATGCGCTATATGATTATGAGCTTGCTGGGCTCCGGCCTGCTGCTGATCGCCATTTCCATGACCTATAACCTGACGGGCCATCTGCTGATGGAAAACATACACGACTCCCTCGCCGTCCTTCACGCCTCCGGCGAGTATGAGACGCCGCTGACCGTCATCACGGGGCTGTTCTTTGTGGGGCTTGGCATCAAGAGCGCGCTGTATCCGTTTCACACCTGGCTGCCGGACGCCTATGGCTATTCCACGCCGGCCGCCAGCGCGGTACTGAGCAGCCTGGTGAGCAAAGCGTATATATTTCTGCTCATCAAAATCTTTTATCGCGTCATCGGGCTTGACTTGGTGATTGAAAACCATGTGCTGAACCTGCTGTTCGCCTTTGGCGTGGTGGGGATGATGATGGGAAGCGTCAACGCCATGTACAGCCACGACCTGCGCCGCATGGTCGCGTTCAGCTCCGTGGCGCAGATCGGTTACATCTACGCGGGCATGGGGCTGGGCACGGAAATCGGCTTTGTGGCGGCGATATACCACATGCTGATGCATGCTTTTGCCAAGAGCGCGCTGTTTATCTCCGCCTCCGGCCTGGCGGACGCCTCCGGAAACAGCAAGCGCTTTTCCGACCTGCGCGGCGCAGGCTTCCGTTACCCCACGGCGGGCGTATGCTTTTGCGTGGGCGCCATGACCCTGGTGGGCATCCCGGTGCTGGGCGGATTTATCAGCAAGCTTTACTTCAGCGAGGCCGCCATCCAGCGGGGCGGGGCCCATATGTGGATTCTGCTGATCGCGCTGGCGCTGAGTACGCTGCTCAATGTATTTTATTTCATGAAAACCGTCATCACGCTGTACCGCCCGCCGCGCGAGGGCTTTACCCCGCCGCCGTTTGAGAAGAGCCGCCTCTCCTCCGCGGCGATGTGGGGCTTCGTGCTGACGGGCCTGCTCGCGGGCCTGCTGGCACAGCCGATTGTGACGGCTATTGCGCGCGGGCTGCGGATGTTCGCGTAAGGAGGCGCCGGAAATGCAAGCGATACTACTGGTTCTCACCCCGCTGTTCCCCATGCTTTGCGCGGCGCTGTGCTGGTTCCTGCCGGCCCTCAGGCAGGTCAAGGCGCGCAATGCCTTTGTGATGACGGCCCTCACGCTGAGCCTTTTGCTGGTCGTTGCGTTAAGCCTGACCGGCGATGGGATGATTACGCTCTTTTCCATCACCAGCACGCTTCCCATCGTCTTTCGCTCGGACGCGCTCGGCCGCCTGTTCGCGCTCCTGATCTGCGCCATGTGGCTCAACTCCGGAGCCTTCAGCTTCGGCTACATGGCGCACGAGGACGGGCAGCGCCGCTATTATACCTTCTACCTGCTCACGCTGGGCGCTCTTCTGGGCATCAGCTTCGCGGGAACGCTGGTCACCATGTACCTCTGCTTTGAAATGATGACGCTGCTTTCCGTGGCGCTGGTCCTGCACAACATGACCAAGGAAGCCGTTGCCGCGGGCGTCAAATATTTGATCTACTCCATCGCCGGCGCCATGATGGGCCTGTTCGGCATTTTTTTCTTCACGCAGAGCGCGCAGACCCCGCTGTTCGTGCCCGGCGGCTCGCTGGACCCGTCGGCTGTTGCGCAGAGCGGGGGCCTGCTCCTGTGGGTGCTGCTTGTCACGATTATCGGCTTTGGCACAAAGGCGGGCATGTTTCCCATGCACGGCTGGCTGCCCACGGCGCACCCCATCGCGCCCGCGCCCGCCAGCGCGGTTCTTTCCGGCGTCATTACCAAGGCGGGCGTGCTGTGCATCATCCGCGTATTGTACTACGTGGTGGGCCCGGATTTTGTGCGCGGCACCTGGGTGCAGACCGTGCTGTTGATTTTAGCGCTGATTACGGTCTTTATGGGCTCCATGATGGCGTTTAAGGTAACGGGCCTCAAGCGGCGGTTGGCCTATTCGACGGTATCGCAGGTCAGCTACATGCTGTTCGGGCTCTTCCTGCTCAACGAGATCGCCTTTACGGGCGCGCTTTTGCACGTGTACTTCCACAGCATCATGAAAAACGCCCTCTTCCTTTGCGCGGGCGCAATCATTCATCAAACCGGAAAGACGGATGTGCGCGACCTGCGCGGCGTGGGCAAGCAGATGCCCGTGACGCTCTGGTGCTTTACGCTGGCGGGCGTGGGCTTGGTGGGCGTGCCTCCCTTCAGCGGCTTCCTCAGCAAGTGGCAGTTGGCCCAGGGCGCGCTTGGCAGCGCCGTTCCGGTGTTTAGCTGGCTGGGACCGGTCGTGCTGCTGGTATCCGCCCTGCTGACGGCCGCGTACCTTCTGCCGGTCAGCATCGACGCCTTCTTCCCCGGGCATAGCGGCGACGGGGACGCCGCCGTCCTCGCTCCATGCGAGGTGGGCGTCAAGATGTATGCTCCGTTAATCATCCTCGCGGCGCTCACCGTCATTCTCGGGCTGTGGCCGTCGCTGCTGCAAACGGCGGTGGAATCCATCGCCGCCGGCGTCTTGTAAGGGAGGGAAAGAGATGTTGCTGATTTCGCTGCTCGTTCCCGCTCTGGGCGCGGCGATCCTGTTTATGTGGCGGCCCCGGAGCTCCAAGGCGCGCACGCTGTTCATCTTAGCCGTCACGCTGCTGACCTCCGCCTGCGCGGCCTGGTGCGTGTTTACGCCGGGAACGCATTCCTATACCTTGCTCAGGCTCACGTCCACGCTGACCATCAGCTTCCGCCTGGACGGGCTGGGACGGGTGTTTACGGGGCTGATCGCCTTCCTTTGGCCCCTGGCGACGGTATACGCGTTTGAATACATGCGTCATGAGGGGGGCGAGAACACCTTTTTCGGCTATTATCTGCTCAGCTACGCCGTCACCCTGGGCATCGCGTTTGCCGAGGATTTAATGACGCTGTATATTTTCTATGAGCTGCTGACGCTTTCAACGCTGTTTTTGGTGATGCACGGTATGAAGGCGCAGCGCGTCTACGCCGGCCGCAAATATGTATACTACTCCCTCGGCGGCGCGGCGCTGGGCTTCCTGGCGCTGGTAACGGTCGTCCACTACGGCGGGGGGTCGGACTTCACCATCGGCGGTATCCCGGCGCTCAGGAGCGCCCCGATGTCGGTCCTTTTGCCCATGTTCACGCTCGGGTTCCTCGGCTTTGGCGTGAAGGCGGCCATTTTCCCGTTCCACGGCTGGCTTCCCACGGCCAGCGTGGCCCCCACGCCGGTCACGGCGCTTTTGCATGCGGTGGCCGTGGTCAAGGCGGGAGCCTTCGCCGTCATCCGCATGAGCTACTATTGCTTCGGCGCCGACCTGATGCGCGGCACATGGGCCCAGACGGTTTGCCTGGCCATTACGCTGGCAACCATTTTAATCGGCAGCGCCATGGCGGTACGCGAGCAGCATTTGAAGCGCCGCCTCGCCTACTCTACCATGAGCAACCTGAGCTATGTGCTTTTCGGCGCGATGCTGCTGACCCCCGCCGGGCTTCGCGGGGGCCTGATGCATATGGTTTTCCACGCGCTGATGAAGATATCGCTGTTTAGCTGCGTGGGCGCCGTGATGGTTCAAACCGGCAGGAACTATGTGGAGGACCTCCGGGGGATGGGCCGGAAAATGCCGTTTATCATGGCTGTGTTTACCTTCTGCTCCATCGAGCTGGTGGGCATTCCGCCTTTTATCGGCTTCCAAAGCAAGTGGGGGCTGGCCACGGCCGGCCTTGCCAGCGGAAACGCCCTTGGCGTTGCGGGTGTCGCCGTCCTGCTGATATCCGCCATACTCACGGCCATTTACCTGCTGGTACCCGCCGTATCCGCTTACGCGCTGCCGCTTTCGCCCGCGGCGGGCCTGGAAAAGCGAAGCTATGACCCCGGCCCGTGCATGAAGGCGCCGCTTGCCATCGTATGCGCGGTCATGCTCGCGCTCGTGTTCTTCTCCGCCCCGCTTGTGGATTTTCTCGGCCGGGTCGCGGGCGGTCTGCTATAAGGAGGGAGAAAGAGCGATATGCAAGGAAATCCGCTATTACTGATCGCGGCGCTGGTCCCCATCCTGGGAGGGCCTCTTGCCTGGGTTCTGGGACGCCGGCAAAAACGCGGAGCGGTGCTGACGATGATCGTCTCCAGCGCGTTGGCGCTTGCCGCGCTCCTCTGGCTTTTGGTTGGGGCCGCCTCCGGCGCGGACAGCGTTTTCCTGTGGGACGGTTTGTGCGGGCTTGGGCTCAGCATGCGCGCGGACGGCTTCCGCGCGCTGTACGCGTCCGTCGCCGGCGTGATGTGGCTTGTCACTTCTATCTTCAGCCGCGACTATTTCGCTCACGAGCATTGCGTGGGCCGGTACGCGCTGTTTACCCTGATTACGCTGGGCGCGACGGTCGGCCTGTTCCTTTCGGATACCCTTTACAGCGCGTTCCTTTTTTTCGAGGTGATGTCGCTGGCGAGCTATCCATGGGTCGCGCATGAGGAAACGCCGGACGCTATGCGCGCGGCGCAAACGTATCTTTATATCGCCGTGATCGGCGGCCTGGTGATGCTGATGGGTCTATTCCTGCTGCCCGCCGGGATGGCGGAAGCCGGCTTCGCCTCTCTGCCGGAGCTGGCGCAAGCCGCGGGCATGGATCGCCTCTGGCTGCCCGCGTTGCTCATTCTGTTCGGCTTTGGAGCGAAGGCCGGCTCCTTCCCGCTCCATATCTGGCTGCCCAAGGCGCATCCCGTCGCGCCCGCGCCAGCGAGCGCCCTGCTCTCCGGCATGCTCACCAAGGCGGGCATCTTCGGCATGCTGGTGCTGACCGGCTTCCTGATGCGCGGCAGCTCGGACTTTTCCGACCTGGTTTTCCGCCTGGGTGTGATTACGATGTTCCTGGGCGCGCTGCTGGCGGTCTTTTCCGTTAACCTGAAGCGAACGCTGGCCTGCTCCTCGCTCAGCCAAATCGGCTTTATCATGGTGGGCGTCGGGCTGTGCGGCCTTTTAGGGGACGAAAATGGCCTGGCTTCCTTCGGAACGGTTCAGCACATGGTCAACCATTCACTGTTTAAGCTGGTGCTGTTCCTCTGCGCGGGCGTGGTCGCCATGAACGCCCATGCCCTGGAGCTTAACGACGTGCGCGGCTACGGCCGCGGAAAGCCCGTGCTCCATTTTTGTTTCCTGATGGGCGCGCTGGGCATCAGCGGCGTGCCGCTGTTCAGCGGCTATATCAGCAAGTCCCTTCTGCACGAAGGCATCCTGGAGGCCGTCGCCCATGTGACGAGCCACGGAGGCAACGCTTCCCCGTATGCCATCGCGGAGTGGATCTTCCTGATTTCCGGCGGCATGACGCTTTGCTACATGCTCAAGCTTTACATCTGCTTGTTTTGGCAGAAGCATCCGACGCGGCAGGCGGAGTTCGACGCGCAAAAGAAATACCTTTCTCCCCTCTCCGCGTTGGTTCTCTCGGCCTGCGCGGCCTTGATTCCGGCTATGGGGATGTTCCCGGGCGTGCTGATGACGGGCGTTGGCCGGCTCTCGCAGGCGTTTCTAAATTCAACCGGCCCCACGCTGCCCATTGCCTATTTCAGCGCGGAAAACCTGACGGGCGCGGGCAAGTCGCTGCTGATCGGCGGGCTTTTATACGTGCTTGTGCGCATTTGGCTGACCGACACGGAGCCAAGCGGTGCGGTAAGCTATCCCAACCGCTGGCCGAAGGCGCTCGATTTGGAAAACGCCGTCTACCGTCCGCTGCTGTCCCTGCTGGCGGCGCTGGGGTATGGCGTCGCCGCTATGCTGGACCGCCTGATGGATTGGCTGGTGTTTTTGCTCAAGGGCGCCGGCGCCTGCCTTGGACGCCTGCTGGACAGCTCTACCGACAGCCTGACGCTCGCGGCCCGCAAAACGCTGCTCGCGCCAAAGCAGCCCAGCAAGCCCGTGCCCGTGGGCACGCGGATGACCTACGCGCTCGGGCGCTTCTTTGACTGGTTCGCCGGCCTGCTGAATAAGACCGTTCGCCGCCAGCATCCCATTCAAACCAGCTTTGTAACGGTATTTGCCGCCGGACGCGAGGAAGCCTCCACTCAATTCAAGCAGCTTACGCGATCCATCAGCTTCGGCCTGCTGATGTTCTGCCTGGGGCTGTATATCACGCTGGCTTACCTGCTGTTTTAACACGCCGGCTTTGGTTGCGCCAGCCTTCGGACGGCTGTAAAAGCGTTCGGAGGCTGGTTTGTTTTCTGCGATGTCCCGCCCGCGCATGCGGCGGGAGGCATGAAATGATGAGGGCGGAAGGCGTCTGCAATGAAAAATGGTCCGGGCGATTGCGAACCATTTTGCCCCGATTTGGACGGCAGGGCTGCCGACCCTCCCGCGCATGCGCCGAAGGCGTTAAACGTAAAAAAACAGGAAACCTTCTGTGACAGAAGGTTTCCTGAATCTTTTTTTGCTTTTCCCGCTCTTAGTACTGGTTGCGGTTGCGCTCAAAGCACTCGCGGCAATACACGGGGCGGTCGCCCTTGGGCTGGAACGGCACCTGGGTGGTAGCTCCGCAGCCGTCGCAGATCACTTCGTAGTACTGGCGCTCCGAGCGGCCGGGGTTATCCCGGTTGCGGCGATTCACGCGGCACTCATGGCAGCGGGTCGGGTCGTTCTGAAAGCCCTTGTCGGCAAAGAATTGCTGTTCGGAAGCGGTGAACACGAATTCCTTACCACAGTCACGGCATACGAGCGTTTTGTCTTCAAACATTGTTGGGTTCCCTCCATTTAGTTTGTTCTGTGTCCCATGTGCTTTTAGTTACTTGGTCTTGGGTTTCCATGCTTCCGAACAAACTTGAACGAAGGAGAAGGAACCTGAACCTCATTACCTTAGCTGGGCGACGGCTGTATTATAGCATGAAATCAGCGTTTTGCAAAGCGTTTTGCGAAAATTTTTCTTTGCGCAGGCTTCCGGGCCGTTATTTGGCGTCCTTGATGAGCCTCCGGATATCGTCCAGGAGGCTGGCGAGGCTTGGAGACTGCTTAATCGACTCCTCCACCTTGTCAATCGAGGACATCACGGTGGTATAGTGCCGTCCGCCAAAGGCGTCGCCAATCTTCGTCAGGCTCAGCCCCAGCATTTCCCGCGTCAGGTACATGGCGATCTGCCTTGGCACGGTAACCTCATGGTTGCGGCGCGGGCTTTTGAGATCCTCCACCGTGATGCCGTAATAATCCGCCACCGCCTGCTGGATGCTGTCGGTTGTCACGCGCCGGGCCTCCGTATGGCTGAACAGCTCGCGCAGCGCCTCCCGCGCAAGCTGCATGTCGATGGGGCGGCGCGTCAGGCTGCTGTAAGCCGTAAGCCGCGTCAGGCTGCCCTCCAGCTCCCGAATGTTGGTGTCGATTTTTTCCGCGATCAGCGCGAGGATATCGTCTCCGATCACCAAATGCTCAAACTCCGCCTTTTTGCGGAGAATCGCCAGCCGCGTTTCAAAATCCGGCCTTTGGATATCCGCGATCAGCCCGCCCTCAAAGCGGCTGCACAGCCGTTCCTCCAGCTTCTGAATTTCCTTGGGCGGCTTGTCGCTCGTCATCACGATCTGCTTGCCGGCTTCCCGCAGGTGGTTGAAGGTGTGAAAAAACTCCTCCTCGGTCCCGTGCTTCCCGGCGATAAATTGGATATCGTCTACCATCAGGATATCCGCGTTGCGGAAGCGGTCGCGGAACTCCTGGTTCTTGTTGGTCTGCATGGCGTTGACGAGCTGGTTGGTAAAGTCCTCGCTGGTGATGTAGAGAATTTTCATCTCCGGGTACAGCACGTGCGCGTAATGGCCAATGGCGTGCATCAGGTGGGTTTTCCCCAAGCCTACGCCGCCATAAATAAACAGCGGGTTGTAGGCCTTGGCGGGCACCTCCGCCACGGCAAGGGAAACCGCGTGGGCAAAGCGGTTGCCGGAACCCACCACAAAGGAGTCGAAGGTATATTTCGGGTTGAGCTGGGCTAAATAATCCCCGGCGCTTCTGGCCTCCAGCTCGTTTACGCGGGTTTGAAGCTCGTCATGGCACAGCACCTCGACGCTCAGCGCCTTGCCCGCGGAGGTCGCCACCGCGTTTTGAATCTGCGTCATAAAGCGGTTGATGCCCAGCTCCCGCATCATGGGGTTGACGCATTCCAGAAGCAGGCTGTCGCCGATAACCGCATACGGCTTCAGGGCGGTATCAATCCATGTGTCGTAGCTGACGCGAATCATTTCCTCCTTGAGGATTTGACAGGCGTTCCCCCATAATTCCTCCGCGTTCATCACGTGAATATCAGCCTTTCCATCGTGAATATTATTCAGCCGCCCCTGGCCCGCGTTCTCCACATGCGCTTGTCAATCCGAACAAAACAATGTGGAAAAGTTCATTGTGGAAAACCACCCGACTTTTCCGCATTTCAGACATCATCATAGCAGAACCGTTTTGATTTGACAAGTATCCCGCCTTCCTCTCCATTTTGCATAGAATCGGGAATGTTGAAAACCGTCATCCCACCTATGGTATACCGTGCCATGATGACTACTATAATTGGAGGTTGA
>DBGEOK010000082.1:0-34533 GCA_048370855.1 Candidatus Limiplasma sp.
GTACACCGTCTGGTGAGGGCCGTACCGCTCCGGCAGGTCCACCCACCGCGCCCCGCTCCGCGCCATCCACAGGATTCCGTTAAAGTGGGCGCGTAGTTCCTTTTGCGGCCGCCCCATATGATGCTTGTGAATCATCGGCTCAATGAGCGCCCACTCCTTGTCCGTTACTTCGTAACGATGGATGCTCATGTCACACGCCCCCTTCGTCATTTTTCTTACCGGCCTTAGTTTAGCACTTTTTCCCGTTCCTTGCACTCCTGCTTTTTGTGCGCTTTTTACTTTTCAGATACAGCCTAAGGGCAACGCCCCCTTTGGCGGCACTTTCAATTGCGGTAAAATCTGTTATAATAAGGGACGTATATCCCCCACGATTTCTTCCGGAGGCGATTTACTTGAACATGCCCCAATGGTTTTCTCTCCGCGGCCAGCCCTCCGCGCTGCCCAGGGCGGATGCGCCCGCCTCCGTCCGCCTTTCGGGCGAAGCCTCCGCTTTGGAAGCTGCGGCATCCGTAGCCGGAGGCCTCGGCCCCATCACCGCGCGGAGCCTGTCGGAGCTTTCCTCCCTTCATAAGCCGTTCATACGCGACCCGTTCTACCGTCTTCGCCCGGCCTTTTCCCGCGAGGCTGCCGAGCTGTCGCTGGAGCTGGCCAACATGGCGTACACGCTCGAGCTGGAACCGTGGATGGAGGCTGGCTGGAACGATTTTTCCATCCAAATTGACAACACCCTGCAAAGCGGTTTGACGCATGGAGAAAGCGCCGACGGCGAACGGATGCAAAACCTCATCAGCGCCTGGAAAATGTACCGGGCCAAGGCGGCTCTGCGCGAGCACAACCCCATATCGCAGATTCTCGGGGCGCTTCGGCAGCGGGAGCGCAGCGACACCATTAAGGCCGTGTGCATGATGCACCCGCTCGAGAATGGCCGCTTTCTGCTGGCGATTGGGTTCATGGGCACGGGCAAGCGGTTTTACGACTGGATTTCCAACTTCCGCTTCACCACGGAGGAGGGCTTTCATAAGGGGTTTTATCAGCTCTGCACCTATTTTGAGCAGGGCGCGGAAAGCATCGTGTTTCCCAAAACCGCCGCCGCGCTCGGCTTGGAAAGGCTGACGCTGAGCGAGGTGCTACACGAAATGTCCAGCGCCCGCAGCCGGTTCCGGCTTTGGATGGCCGGCCACAGCCAGGGCGGCGCCGTCATGCAGGTCTTTACCCATCGCCTGATAACGGATTGGGGCGTGCTGCCGCAGAATATGGTGGGCTTCGGCTTCGCCTCCCCAACGGTCGCCACAGGCCGCCTGGTTTACGACCCCGCCGCTTATCCGCTCTACCACATCCTCAACAGCGACGATATGGTGCCCCGGATGGGCGCGCTGATTCACCTGGGCCTCGGCCTGTACTATCAGGCCAACGACCAGCTACGGGCCGAAACCTACGCGCTTAGCACGCTGCCGGCAGACGTGGCCGCGCGGGAAGCCCTCAGGCCCTATCAACTGCAAATGACGGATACGGCGAGCATCCTGCTTTATTCCACCGCTTTTTTGCAATGCCTGGCGGCAGAAAAGGGCGAGGAGGGGTTAAACAGCCTCATGTCCAAAAAGTGGTCCGTCGCCCCGCTTGACCGGATGCTTACCTATGCGGGAGGAAAAGCGCAGAGCTGGCTGGATAAGCTGATTGAGAACGCGCAGAACGGGCATATCGCGCTGACCGGCTCGCCGATGGAGGAACGCCGCCTCGCCTTTTTACGCGACAGCATGCGTCCGCTTGTGCGCGAAATACCCTTTCGCCGCCTGATGGGCGCGGTTGCCGGATATTGCGTTCCCCCGCACCACATCATGCGCAACCAGCAGCGCGAGCGCGGCGCATACGCCTACATCGTTCAAAACGGCCTGGGGGCCTTGCGCCCGTTTATTTGGCTCAATCCGACGGGCGGCGTGCCGGAAAAGCGCTTCGCCGCGCAGCCGGGCTTGGGTATGGAACCCGACGCGGCGGTTTCCGCTCCCCGTCCGGTTCGCCGCAGAGATACGCCCCCAGCCGGGCGCGGAGCCCGGGGCGCCATGCGCGGCAAGCAGCGGCTTGGCATCACCGCGAAGCGCGCTTCCCGCTGACCCCTCTTACCGCCGGCTTGTGCGGTAATAGATGCTGTGGATGTACACCACCTTATCCTGAATATCATAGGGGAAGCTTTTCTCATTGATCCCGCCGCCGTTGGCCAGCAGCTCCGCCAGGGTGAAGGCCGCCCGTCCCTGTTGGATCGCGTTATTGCTGACGGTGGCGTAGAGCGATCCCTGCCGGAGCGCTTCCATGGCGGGCTCCGTGGCGTCGTTGCCAATGACCGGGAGGGATCGTCCGCCCGAAAAATAGCCCGCCGCCTTCAGCGCGTCAATCGCGCCCAAGGCCATATCGTCATTGTTGGCGATGACGCACTCGATGAGATTGGCGTGCGCGTTCAGCAGCACGGACATGCGCTCCTGCGCCTGCGCGCGGTCCCACATGGCCACCTCCTCGCTCAGGATCTCCACCCCGCAGCCGGCTTCCCGCAACGCCTTAATCGCATATAGCGTGCGCAGCTCCGCGTCCTGATGGCCCGGCTCGCCCTTGAGCAGCACGAGCTGGATGTTTCCGTCCCCGTTTGCGTCCGCTTCGGGGTACTCCTGAAAATACCGGGCGGCGAGCTGCCCCGCGAGAAGGCCCTGCTGCTTGGGGTCAATGCCCACATAGTACGCTTTATCATATATGGCGAGGTCTTCCGGCAGCGGCTCCCGGTTGATCAGCACGATAGGGGTATCATACCGCATCGCCATCTGAATTTGATAGACGGCGGCCGTCCTGTCCACCGGGTTGACGATCAGCGCGTCCACGCCCTGCTGAAGCAGCGCCTCGGTCTGGTCGTTCTGAAGGTTCTGATCGTTCAGGGAATCCCGCACGACCAGCGCGGCATGGCCCTCCGCCTCGCTTTTGAGCACCTCCAGCAGACTGGCCATAAAGGTATCCTCGCCGTTATAGATGCATACGCCAAGGGTTACGCCGTTTTCCTGCGCTTCAGCCGCCCCCGGGCCAAGCGCCGCCGCCAGGCACAGCAGCAGAACAAGCGTTCTTTTCACGCCCGCAGCCTCCCTTCTGAAAGCTTCCGCTTTCCGCCCTCATTATTGCAGCAGCGGAAAAACCTGCTTCACGTTTTCCGGCAGGTACATATTCTCCCGGTCCGCCAGCAGCGCCTCCACACGGATGGTCTTGGGACTAACGTCTCCGGCGGAAGCCTGCTTCGCCTCCGCCAACGCGAGATAGCCCATGGCGTAGGGGTTATCCAGCGCCATCACATCCACGGCCCCGCTCTCCAGGTCCGCCACGCGGCTGTCCCCCGTATCCACGCCGAGCACCGCGCCCGTATACGCGCCCGTCCGCTTCAGTCCGGCAAGCGCGGAGGTGCTTCGGCGTCCCATGGCGGCCACGGCCCGGCAGCCCTCCGGCAGCCTTAACCCGTCCTCGCCATAGGACAGAACGGCAACCTCATGCTCGCCCGCCCACGTCCGGGCGGCTTGACTGCGAAGGGCCGCGCGGTCGTCCTCGTCGTCCAGGATTAGCGCGGTCCTTCCGCCTGCCGCCATAGACTTCGCGCGCTCTGCCAGCCGAACCGCGGCCTTTTCATCGTCGGTCGTCACGCAGGGATAACCCGCGATTTCCCGCCCGATCACCAGCAATGGGAACCCGGCTTCCTCCCCATGCCGCTTTAGCCACCGCTCCGGCTCCTCCATCAGCAGAAGCGCCGCCGTGACCGTTTCCGCGCCGTCCAGCCCTTCCTCGCCCGCCACCTCCAGCCGGGCGTCCTGTTCGTCGACCGCCTGCCGCATCCCCTTTCGCAACTGCATCAGGAAGGTTCCGGTATCGTCCTCGATCACCAGCCAATAGGCCTCCGGCGGCGGCGGGACCGCCGGCGCGCCCTGCCCGAAGCCCCACAGCAGCACAAGCAGCGCCGCCGCCACGCACACAACGCTAAGCAGCAATTGTCTTTTCATCAGCTTTCCTCCCAGCCGCGCGGCAGGCGGATGGTGATGGAGGTTCCCACATCCTCCGCGCTTTCAATCGTCAGGCCGTAGGCGGCGCCATAGGTCAGTTGGACGCGCTCATGCACGTTTTTCAGCCCAATGCCGCTCCCGCCGTTGGAGGTGGTGAGCAGCTCCGGCAGACGGCTCTCCTGAATGCCCACCCCGTCGTCCTGGACGCGGAAAAAGATATCCCGTTCGTCCACCCATACCCGGATGCGGATATGCAGCTCCGTGCCCTGCGCCTCGTCAATCGCGTGATAAATGCAGTTCTCCACCAGCGGCTGAACGATCAGCTTCACGGTCCGCTCGCCCAGGGCTTCCTCCTGCGCGTCAATTTCATAGGTGAATTTGTCCTTGAAGCGCATTTTTTGAATAATCAAGTAATTGCGGACATGCTCCAGCTCCTCGCGCACGGTGATGAAGCGCCTGCCCTTGCTGATTGAAATGCGGAAAAGCTTGGCAAGCGACAGCACCATGGTAATGGCTTCCCGGCTTCGCCCCCGTTCCTCCATCCAGACGATCGAATCCAGCGTATTGTATAGAAAATGGGGGTTGATCTGGGCCTGAAGCGCGTTCAGCTCATGCAGCCGCTTGGTTTCCTGCTCCCGAACCACGCGCGCCATCAGCACGCGGATCTGCTCCAGCATATGGTTGAACGCCGAGGAAACGGCCCGGATTTCCCGAAAGCCCTTTTCCGTTATGGTAACGTTCAGATCCCCGTCCTGAACCTTTTGCATTTTATGCTCGAGGTGCCGGATGGGCCGCGTCACCCAAAAGGCCATCAGCGTGGCCGCCGCGACCGACAGCAGCGCGGCGCACGCCAATACCACCGACAGTATGCGGATAAAGCTGTTCTGCAGCGCGAACAGCTCGTCCAGGTACGCGACGCCAACCATCCGCCACCGCGTCTGCCCGACGGTGGTAATGATAAGCACACGTTCCCGCCCGCCCTGCCGGTCCTGCGTTACGCCCACTATCTGGGCCTCGGCGGCCTCCCGGTTTTCCTCCGCCAGCCCCTGGTAGATGAGCTGCAGGCGCGGATGGCAAATCAGCCCGCCATGGTCGTCCATCAGGTAGGCATACCCGCTGCCGCCCAGCGAAATGCCGTTCACCACGCCGCTGAAGGCGTTATAGTCAATATCCATCAGCAGCACGCCGGTATGCGGCTCCCCGTCCTGAACGTAATCCACCCCGCGCGACATGGTGATGACCAGCGATCGCTGGTTGGAAAAGAGCGGCTGGACATGCGGTCCGGAAAAATAGGTGGCCGTTCCCTGCCACTCCAGCGCCTTTTGAAACCATTCGCCGCCGCAAACCTCCGCCAGCGGAACGCGGAGCGCGCCTCCGGTGCCGCACAGCAGCGAGCCGTCTTCCCCGAAAAACGCCAGGCTGACAATATCCGTCCGGCTCTGCTGCATCAGCTTGAGCCGTTCCATGCGCAGCCCGTCCTCCGCGCCCGGGACGCCGGAAACCTGCGCGGAGGCGAAATGAAGCGTTGAAAGCATGTTTTCAATATAGATATCCAGCGAGGAAACGCTTTGCAAAACCGTTTCCTTCGTGCGCTCCACCGCGTTTTGCTGCAAAAGCTGGCCCACGCGCGGCGCAAGCGTGAGCAGCACGAACAGCAGCAGCACTCCCATCGAAAAGAGGAACGCCGTCATCAGGACGCTTTGAAGGCTGTATCCGTTTTCCCGCGGATTTTTCATTGCGTTCCCCTTCCTTTTGTTTCTTTTGTACGGACGTCCGCTATCCTACGTGGGCTGGGCCCGACTCGCCGCCTTTCCCCTGGCGCGGGAGGGCGGGTAGCCAAAGTGCTTTTTAAAGCAATAGCTGAAATAGCTTGGGTCCGGAAGCCCGACCCGCTCGGCAATCTGCGCGGTTTGCAGCTCCGTGGAGCTCAGCAGCGTTAGGGCCCTGTCCATGCGCAGCTCGGTCAAATACTGATGAAAGGTTCTTTTGGTTTCTTTTTTAAAAACCATGCTGAAGTACGACGGCGAGATATGCAGATACATGCACAGCTTTTCCAGCGTCATATCCGCCTGGTCGTAGTTTTGCCGCAGGTATTGCTCCGCTTCTCCGGCCAGCAGGCGGCTGGTGGTGGTACGCTGACGCTCCGCCGCTCCCATCAGCGCGGTTAAAAAATCCAGCAGCGCGTCGTGCGCGTCGTCCACGGAGGGACAGCCCCGCAAAACGGTCTGTGTCAGGCGGTCCAGCGCCTCGTCCAGCGGCTCGCGCGCCAGCGCCAGCTCGGATACCACGCGCATCAGGCACATGAAAACTTCCATCAAATAGGCCTGCCAATCGCGCGGGTTCGGGCGGCCTCGGCGGCACTGATCCATCAGGGCGGAGAGCGCGCTTTCCGCCTGAGGCGCGTCGCCGGCCTTGATCCCGTTGGCCAGCTTCCGCATCAACGGCTCGTCCGCGGCAAGCCGGCTCCCGCTGTCCGGCTGGATATCGGTAATGCGAAGCACCTGGGCCTCGCCGCTGAGCACGCACTGGTCCAGCGCTGTGCGCGCCTGCCTTGCCGCGGCGGATACCCGCCCCAGGCCGTCGCACAGGGCGCTCACGCCCACGGAGAGCTTGACGCCCAAATAATGCTGGACCGTCCGGCGCGCCTCATCCAAATGCCCGGCACAGCGCGTCAGCAGCTCGTCCTCGGCGGCCGGAAGCAGAAACAGGACCGCCAGCATGCCGTTATGCATGAAGATCTGAAGCCGGTACCCCTCCCCTGAAGATTTTTCCTCCATCACCTCGCAAAGGATATTGCGCACCGCAAACTGGCGCAGCTCCGGGTCGCCGATGCCCGCCGCGTCCTCATCCTCGCCGGGGCGGGCCAGCGCGACGGCATAGCCGCCGGCCTCCAGCTCGTCGCCATATTTCCGGGCGAGCTCCACAGCCCGCTCGGCTCCGACATCCCCCGTCAGCAGCGATCCCAGCAGCATGCCGCGCAGCAGCGGCAGGCTCTCCCGAAAATGCTCCTTGAGCCGGTTAATATCGCGGCGCTTGCTGAACTCCTCGTCCAGCACCTTTTTAGCCCCTCTGAGCACGGCGGAAAATTCCGTCGCGGAGATGGGCTTGAGCAAATAGCGCATGGTCTTGATCTCGATCGCCTGGCGGGCGTATTCAAAGTCGTCATATCCGCTCAGGATCATAAACTGCGCGGTCGGCAGCGCCTCGCGCACCCGCCGGCAGAGGGTAAGGCCGTCGAGCAGCGGCATGCGGATATCCGTAACCAGCAGATCCGGTTCAAGCGCCTCGCATAGCTGAAGCGCCTCCACGCCGTTAGCCGCCTCCCCCACAACGGTAAAGCCAATTTCCTCAAAGGGAACGACCTCTTTGAGTCCCTGACGAATTTCCGCCTCGTCGTCTGCCAAAATGAGCTTATACACGCCGTTCCCCCCTTGGGTGTAGCATGATGCTATTGTAGCGTCTTTGACACCCGCGGTCAACGCCGCGGCGGGGATTTTTCGGCAAACGCCAAGCGGTTGAGCCGGATACGGATTCAGAGAAATTCAATATTTTATCGTAGAATCTCCAATTCCATTTGATGGGAAAAACATTATACTTCAGCTATCGAGAGAGTATGCGAGCCGTACTCTACATGAAAAAAGGAGAGGATTTTTATGAAAAAGCTGCTTTCCATCCTTCTGGCGGCCATCATGGTGTTTGGTCTTGCCGGCGCGGCTGTGGCGGAGGGTACCGCCCAGGTGTTCTGGTACAGCATGAGCGACGTGTATCTGTCCAACGTGCGCGCCTCCCTGAACGCCGACTTTGACGCTGCCGGCATCTCCTACACCGACCAGGATTCCAACGCCACCCAGACCACCCAGACCGACCAGATCACCACCGCCATCGCCACGGGCGTGGATCTGCTGTGCGTAAACATCGTGGAAACCGGCGCGGACGGCATTGCCCAAAACGTGGTGGATCAGGCCAAGACGGCCGATATCCCGCTGATTTTCTTCAACCGCTCCGTATCCGCGGACGTGGTGAAGAGCTACGAGAAGGCTTGCTTCATCGGCACCAACTACGAGGAAGCCGGCATCATGCAAGGCAACATGATCGGCGATTACCTGCTGGCCGATTACGACAAGTATGACCTTAACGGCGACGGCGTCATCAGCTACGTCATGTTCAAGGGCCAGGAGGACAACCAGGAAGCCATCGCCCGTACCAAGTACGGCGTGGAAAACGCGGACGCGAAGCTGACCGCTGCCGGCAAGTCCGCCCTCAAGTTCTACGACGACAGCAACGCCCAGAAGTACCTTGTGGACCAGAACGGCACCTGGAGCCGCCAGGTCGCTCAGGATTACATGCAGACCATCCTGGCCCAGTATAATGTGGACAACGGCAATATGGTCGAGCTGGTCATCGCCAACAACGATGAAATGGCGATTGGCGCCATCCAGGCCCTCCAGGCGATGGGCTACAACAACGGCGAAGGCACCACCACCATCCCCGTGTTCGGCGTGGACGCCACCCCCGACGCTGTGGAAAACTTCATCAACAAGGGCTTCATGGCCGGCTCCATCAAGCAGGACTATGAAGGCATGGCGGAAGCCATCTGCACCATCGCCCAGAACATGATCGCCGGCAAGGCCATGTTTGAAGGCCTGAACGAGAACTTCGTCCAGGAGGACGGCTGGAAGGTCGTCATCCCCTACGCTGTGTACACCGGCGAATGACCGGGCTCAACAAGAACCATTTGCGGAGGGGCGTACGCCCCTCCGCTTAGAGCATCTGGAAGAGTATTGGAGGGGGGCGCGTTCCTCCGTCCAAGCGGAAATCTCCAGGGAAGGAGAGCGGCAAATGGAAGCACAGGCGGACAAAACCATGGATAAGGCCGCGCAGCCCGTATTGCTGCGCATGGAGCATATCAGCAAAAGCTTCCCCGGCGTTAAGGCGCTGGACGATGTGTCGATGACGCTGAAAGCCGGTACCGTACACGCTTTGATGGGCGAAAACGGCGCCGGTAAATCCACGCTGATGAAATGCCTTTTCGGTATCTATAATAAGGACGAGGGGCATATTTTTTTTGAGGGCAAGGAAGTCGATTTCAAATCCTCCCGCGAGGCGCTGGATAACGGCGTGGCCATGGTCCATCAGGAATTGAACCAGGCTCTCAGGCGCAACGTGATGGATAACATCTGGCTGGGGCGCTACCCAAAAATCAAGGGCACGCCCGCCATTTCCGAAAAACAAATGTACAGGGACACCATGAAGGTTTTTGAGGAGCTGCAGATTGACGTTAACCCAAAGACCATCATGGGAACCATGCCCGTATCCCAGCGCCAGATGGTGGAGATCGCCAAGGCGGTGTCCTTTAACGCCAAGGTCATCGTATTTGACGAGCCCACCTCCTCGCTTACGGAAACGGAGGTTGAACATCTTTTCCGCATTATTAACATGCTCCGGGACCGGGGCTGCGGCATCATCTATATCTCCCATAAAATGGAGGAAATCCTGCGCATCTCGGACGAGGTGACCATCATGCGCGACGGCCAGTGGGTCGCCACCAGGCCCGCCAGCGAGCTGACCATGAACGAGATCATCCGCCTGATGGTGGGCCGCGAGCTCACCAACCGCTTTCCACCCAAGGATTATCAGGTCCAGGACGAGGTGGAGCTGAAGGTGGAGCGCCTGAGCGCCGAATATTCCCTGTTAAACGACGTGTCCTTTGAGCTGAAAAAGGGCGAGATTTTAGGCGTGGCAGGGCTGGACGGCTCCGGCCGGACCGAGCTTTTGGAAAACATCTTTGGCAGCGCAACCCGGAAAAGCGGCGAGCTGTACAAAGAAGGCCGGCGGGTATACAACCGTTCGCCCAAGGAATCCATCCGCAACGGCTTTGCCATGGTAACGGAGGAACGCCGCGCCACGGGTATCTTCAACATCATGACCATTCGGGATAACACGGTGATTTCCAGCCTGAAAAAATACCTGAAGCATCATCTGTATTTAAGCAACCGGAAAATGGCGGAGCGCACCAACTGGTCCATCGACGCCATGCATATCAAAACCCCGTCCCAGTCCACACAGATTCGCTCCCTCTCCGGCGGTAACCAGCAAAAGGTCATCTTCGGCCGCTGGATGCTGACCGAGCCGGAAATTTTCCTGCTGGACGAACCCACCCGGGGCATCGACGTGGGCGCAAAGTATGAAATTTATCAGCTAATCATGGATATGGCCCGGGTTGGCAAATCCGTGATAATGGTTTCCTCCGAAATGCCGGAGCTGCTTGGCGTGTGCGACCGGATCCTCGTCATGTCCGGCGGACGGCTCGCGGGCGAAGTGGACGCCGGCAGCACGACCCAGGAAGAAATCATGACGCTGGCGGCGAAATACGTTTAAAGGAGGCCAGATCTTCATGTCAGAATTGAAACCCGTCGTTCACAGCAACGGCATCTCTAAAAAATGGAGCGCGTTTAAGGCCCTGAGCGGGCGGGACAAGGGCCGCTTTATTGGAAACTGGCTTTTGGACCACGCCATGATTATCATCATCCTGCTGCTGGTCATCTATATCCAAATCCAGCGTCCGGCGTTCCTCTCCACCGCTTCCATCATCAATATCATTCAGCTAACGGCGACGCGCCTGCCCATTGCCCTGGGAATCGCGGGCGCGATCATCCTGACCGGCACCGACCTTTCCGCCGGCCGCGTGGTGGGCCTGGGCGGCTTTGTAGCGGCCATTCTGCTCCAAAGAACCGGCGCGACCAACCGCTTCCTCGCGGGCGGCTCGACCTGGCCTGTGTTCGCGGTCATTCTGGTCGTCCTGGCCGTCGGCGCGGCCATCGGCTTCATCAACGGCTTTTGCGTTTCCAAGTTTAAGCTCCATCCCTTTATCGTAACCCTGTCTACCCAGCTTATCACCTACGGTATCTACCTGACGGTCAGCAATGCGGCGCAGATTTCCAACCTGGACGAGAGCTATACCACCAGCTTTGTGACCCAGCCCATGTTCCAGCTAGGCAACACCCCGATGATGAGCTATGTCGCCCTGGCTGTTGTGGTGACGGTCATCATGTGGTTTATTTGGAACAAAACCACGTTTGGCAAAAACATGTTCGCCGTCGGCTCCAACGAGGAGGCCGCCCGCGTGTCCGGCGTCAACGTCATGGCGGTCATCATCGGCGTGTTCATGCTGGCGGGCGCCACCTACGGCTATACCGGCTTTGTGGAGGCGGCGCGCATGGGCGCGTCAACCGGCACCATCGGCCTGAACTACGAGCTGGACGCCATCGCGGCCTGCGTGATCGGCGGCGTTTCGTTCGTGGGCGGCATCGGCAAGATCAGCGGCGTGGTGCTGGGCGTGCTGCTCATGCAGCTCATCATGAGCGGCATGACCTTCCTGGGCATCAGCGGCAACACAACCTATATCATCAAGGGCGCCGTCATTCTGGTGGCCTGCGCCATCGACATGCGCAAGTACCTCACCAAAAAGTAACGGCGTACAAAGCCCGCAGGCAAACCTTGCCGCCGCCCAAGGACTATGCTCGAATCCCTTTGAAGGCGCTGCCCCCGCCTAATTTGATAAAGAAGATCGGCAAGACCGCCTATCTGGTCAGGGTGCATTTCAGCGACACAAATCCCGAAACCATGACTGACAAAATCAAACGGATGCTGAAAAACGAGGTTCGAGGGCTATGATAACGGCAGCGGGGCCAAGGAGCGTGAATGCGCCTTGGCCCCGCTGGCTGATTATGCAGTTACTGGCTTAGAAATTCAGCAGGCGTCATAATTGCCGGGATTTTCACGCCGGATTCCAGAAAATCCTTGTCCCCCGTCAACAGGACATCCGCCTTTGCCTCGATGGCTGCCCGCTAAATAAGACGATCATTTACGTCCCTCATTTGCTCCTCCGCAGCGTTTTCATCCGTGGGGATGGGAACCAGCTCTAAAGTCATCAGCGCACGGAAAGAAATTTGTCCAGAGCAGCCAGCCGACCGGGAAATTTCTTGTTGAATATCCGCTTCATTTCGTCTACGTTTTGTTCACAGATCAGGCCGCAATTTGGATAAGAAGCAGCCTTTACATAGGATTGAAACGGTGCGCCATTGGGATTCAACGCAGCGGAAATCAAGACATTGGTATCAATTTAAAACCCTCATGCCTGATTATCTTCATTTCTCATTTCTTTGACCAGCGCCATCACATCATCATCGGGATTCAAGCCCGCGCGCTTAGCCTCGCCAGCCATTTCCTTTTGCAAAAGCTGCATCGCATAAATCGCGGAGTTGATCATACGGACGGTATTACCCTCTACGATAAAGGTTACGCGGTCGCCGCTGGATACGCCAAGCGCTTCCCGAACATCCTTAGGAATCGTGACCTGTCCCTTTGCCAAGACTTTTGCGTTATCAACAAAAGCATTTTCGAATATAACTTTACACCTTCGAAATGAAAAGTAGGGATTTCCCTACTTGTATTATATGCGGAGAGGCGAACAAAGCACCTGAAAAGGCTGAGAATCATCAGAATGATCCTAAGATATGTGAATATGTGAATTTGATAAAAAAGTCCTTGACAATTCGCTACTGGGGTAACAAATCAGGACGGCGCGCAGCGGTTGCTCCCCGTTTCCCCATGAAACGGCATGAAAGTGGGATGGCACGCTTGCCTTCCCGCCGCAGGCCGTCCCGTTCGCACGGCGTCAGGCGAGCGCGACGCTCTTTCTTTCACACAAATTCTTTTCATGGTATGACGATATGGAAAAACCAATGCTCGCATGACACCGTCGCCGCGCGCGGATACAGAACCGGCCTACCCGCGCGCCAGCAGCCTTTCCAGCTCGGGTGGAAGCGCGCTTTCGCATTCCACCCATTTTCCCGTGAGCGGATGCCGGAAGCGTAAAAAGACGCTGTGCAGCGCAAACCGCCCGGGAAGCTCGTTAAGCTCCGTCCCGTAGAGAAAATCCCCGCAGACCGGGCAGCCGCAGGCTTGCATATGCACGCGGATTTGATGTGTGCGTCCCGTATCCAGCCGCAGACGTACCAGGCTGCGGCCGTTGCGCGTGCAAACGTTCCAATACAGCGTGCGCGCTGCCTTTCCGTCGGCGCGCGCCTCCCGGCGCACCGTCGCGCCGTCCGCCTTGCCGATCGGCAGGTCGATCAGGCCCTCCGCCTCCGGCGGCGCTCCCTCCACCACGGCCAGGTATTCGCGCACGAAATCCTCGCTATGCAGCGTCCGCTGAAGCAAATGCTGCGCGTGCGCGGTTCTGGCTACCACCATCAACCCGCTCGTTCCCTTGTCCAGCCGGTTCACAGGCCGATAGACAAAATCCTCCGGGCAGCCCAGGCGGGTATAAACGGCGTTTTCCAGCGTCGGCGTCTCCCGCCGATCCGATGTGGACGACGACAGCGGCGCGGGTTTGTCAACAACGAGAAAAGCCTCGTCCTCATAGGGGACCGAAAGGGACGCGGCGTATGAAACAGGCCGCGCGCTTTGCTTCTCCGGCACGCGGATCAGCAGCTCCTGCCCCGCGGTCACGCGCGCGTTGGCCAGCGCGGCTTTACCGTTGAGGAGCACCTCGCCGTGAAACTTGGCGCGCTTGAACTGACGATTGGACATGAGCAGCGCGCGCAACGCCACCCGCGCCACCGTATGCCCGGCCAACTCCTCCGGAATGGTGATACGAAGCTCTGGCATATGCGGCCTCCGTCCCTTCCCGCACCGTCCGCGCCGCGCGGGCCGCGTTTTCATTGCGCCTTTATTTTATCATGTCGCGGCTTGGGGCGCAATCGCGGCAGCCGCGCAATAGACAAATCCACCCTGCGTATTGTAAAATGGAACGGCCCGGAAAAGCCCTTCGTCCATGAAGGGGAATTTGCGGCATTCACATCAGGAGGCGTTTTTATGCAACTGATCCTTTTGCATGGGTTAGGGCAAGCTCCCTCCGCTTGGGAGAAGACCGTCGGGGCCATGTCCATGCGGGAGCGCGTCGTCTGCCCCGATTTATCCGATATGCTCCGGGGAGGAAAGGTCTCTTATCCCCGCCTGTACCGCGCCTTTTCGGAGTATTGCGGGGCTTTTTCCGAGCCGCCGGCGCTTTGCGGGCTTTCCCTGGGAGGAATCCTCGCCCTCCATTATGCAATCGGGCATCCGTCCGGCGTGCGTTCCCTCGCGTTGATCGGCGCGCGAATGAAGATGCCCAGAGCGCTGCTCGCAGTCCAGGCCGCGGCGTTCCGCCTGATGCCCCGGTCCATGTTCGCGCAAACCGGCTTTGACAAGGAAGCCTTTCTTGCCCTGACCTCCTCCATGGCCAACCTGGATTTTCGCGGCGGCGCGGAGAAGGCGTCGTGCCCGGCCTTGGTCCTTTGCGGCGAAAGGGACCGCGCAAATCGGAGGGCCGCCGTTGCGCTGGCGGAGCGCCTCCCAAACGCGGAGCTGCGCATCGTGGAACACGCCGGTCATGAGGTGAATATCGACGCGCCCGAAAAGCTGGCGGGCATCCTGGACGCGTTTTTTACAGCGCGGAACTGACGCCTTCCCTGAGCGTAGCGGGCGCCGCCGCGCGACGAGGCAAACGTTTTTTTGCCCGCGACGCGTCTCCGGGCGGTCGGAGCTTCGCTCGTCCGCGCGCTTGCAAATTCACCGTCTCTCTGTTAAGATACGTCCATCCATGCTTGGGAGGTACGCGATGCCCGTTTTGATGCGTTTGTTTTCCCGCCCAGGGGCGCTCAAGGCGTTAAGCCAGGCGCGCGCGCTGCTTGCGGAGGTTACGCCGCTGAACGCCGACTGCGGCAGGCTCTGCGGCGGCGCGTGCTGCCAGCCCGATGAAACGGGCGAAAATGGGATGCTTCTCTTTCCCTTTGAGGATGGGTTCTACCGCCGGCCTATCCCGGGCTTTCCCTACCGCCTGTCTCCTGACGATACGCTTTATCGCGGAGGCAAGCGTCTCGTTTGCGAGGGCGTTTGTCCCCGCGAACACAGGCCGCTTGCTTGCCGCCTGTTCCCGCTTCGTATCCGGCTTTTGACGGACGCGCTGGGAGAGGAAACCCATGTCGTGCCGGAGCTGGACCCGCGCGCCTGGTGCTGCTGCCCGCTGATGGAGCGGGGCGGCCTTCGCGCCCTCAGCGACCGCTTTATCGCCGCTGTGCAAAGCGCCGGGGAAGCCCTCGCCGGCAATGTCGATATGCTCGAGGCCCTGTATCGCGAGCAGCGGCTGATCGATGAAATGAGGTCGTTTTAGTTGCACACTGCTGTGATTGGGGGCGGCGCGGCGGGGATGGCGGCTGCTATCGCGGCGGCGGAGCGCGGCCGGCGCGTAACCGTGTTGGAGCGCAACCGCAGGCCGCTCAAAAAGCTTGGCGTGACGGGCAACGGCCGCGGCAACGTGCTCAACTCCGGCGAGCCCGTATATTACGGCGGGCGGGAATTTGCGCTGCGCGTGCTGGACGCCGTGCCTTACGCGCGTTTGCTCTCCTTTTTTGACGCCCTCGGCGTATCTTTGACGGAAGAAGCGGAGGGCCGCGTCTACCCCGCGGCGCTGCTTGCCGGCGTGGTGGTGGACGCGCTTAACCTGCGCGCGGCCGCATTGGGCGTGCGCGTCCTCCCCGGCGTGCGCGTCGTCTCCTTATGCCGCGCTTCCGGAAGCGGGTTTTGCATGGAAGCGGTTGAAAGCGTTTACGGGGAACCCGGGCGCAAGAAGGGCCGCAAGGACGCCGGGCCGCTTGTGGAGGAACGTCCCTTTCGGTTGGAGGCCGACCGCATCATCGTGGCCGCCGGAGGCGCCGCCGCGCCCGCGCATGGCACGGATGGCGGCGGCTACTCCCTGCTGACCGCTTTCGGCCATAGCCTGACGCCGCTCCGACCGGCGCTTTGCGCGCTGCGGACCGATCCCGCGCCTCTGGCGGGGCTATCCGGCCAGCGCGTCCGCGCCCGGCTGACGCTTCTGAACGAGGCGGGCGAGCCTGTGCATGAAACCCGTGGAGAGGCTCTCTTTGCGGAGGACGGGGTAAGCGGTATCGCCGCAATGCAGCTCGCGCGCTTCGGTTCGCACGGCTGTACCTTGCGCATGGACTTGCGCGAAGCGCTGATGGGCGTCCGCGCATGCGACGGGGACGCGCTTTCCTGGCTTCAGCGGCGTTCCGGGGCGCGGCGCGCGATGCCCTTGTCCGAGCTGCTGACCGGCGCGGCGTCGCCCGCCGTTGCAAAGGCAATCCTGCGGGCAGCCGGGCTCGAGACGCTCTCCCGCCCCATCCGCACGCTCGGCGCGTCCGATTGGAAGGCCGTCGCGGACGCGATCGAGGCCTTTTCCCTTCCGGTTTTGGGCACAAGAGGCTTCGCGGCGGCCCAGGTCACCGCCGGGGGAATTTCCACGTCGGAATTCAACCCCGGCACCATGGAAAGCCGCCTTGTTCCCGGCCTGTATGCCGCGGGAGAGGTGCTGGACGTGGACGGGGACTGCGGCGGGCATAACCTGGCCTTTGCCTTTGCCAGCGGGCTGCTGGCGGGGACCTCCGGCTGAGCGGGCGCTCTCACTTGATAGAAGCGCCGCCAATTCCTGGCATCCCCGTTGTTTTTGAATCAATTCCGACGGAAGGACGGGCATACGATTCCCTCCTGCCGGCCTTAACGATCCGGGCCGTCCGTATCCAGCGCGTTGCCGGCCGTGCTCAAATGGCTCGCCGGCTCGCCAAGGCTGAGAAAGCAAAGCCGGTGGAGCGCCCTGGTGCACAGCACGTAAAACAGCTTGGCATAGAAGCGCTCGTCCGGGTACTTGGACGCCTCCGCGTCCGCCACAAGCACGCAGTCAAATTCCAACCCCTTCACCACCCCGGCGTCCATAACCTGCACGCCGCCTACAAACGTATCGTCGCCGCGCGTAACGTGCCTGGCCTGCGGAAGCTCGCCGGCCAGGGCCTTATGCAAGGCGCGGGCCGCCCGCTCCGTCTTGACCACCACCGCGATGCCGCCGAACCCCTCGCCAACCCAGCCGCGCACAATCCGCGCCGCTTCCGCCGCGCGTTCTGTTTCGCTGTCGACCCTTTTCACGCCCGGCCGCCTGCCATGCCTAAGCACCGGCCTGCCCGGCTCTATGCCCGCAACCGGATGCCTCCGCATCACCCGAAAGGCGACGTCCATGATTTCAACCGTGCTGCGATAGGCCGTGCTCAGGCCCGCGAGGGCAACCGGCGCTTCAAATACGCCTTTGGCCAAATCCTTCCAGCTTCGCAGGCCCTCGTCCCCGTAAATACCTTGCCACAGGTCGCCCACCAGCGTAAAGGCGTCGTGGCCAAACAGCTCCCGCAGGGCCTTGGCCTGCAGCGGAGAGACGTCCTGCGCTTCGTCGATCACCACATGCTTGATATCGAGCCGCTTCACCCCATACAGCCCTTGTGCGAGCAGCAGCAGCGCCGGCAGGTCCTCCGGAGCGGCGCGCTTTTTTTGGATGAGCGGCAGCGTCGCCTCCAATACCGGCCTGTTTTCCCCGTCCTTTTCCGCCATCTCCCGCCAGAACGCGCCATAGACCGTCAGCAGGTCCATCGCGCCCCATTGCTTTTCATAATCCCGGGTAAAGCGCTTCTGCATTTCCTTCATTTCGGCAAGCCGCTGGTCCCGGCTGTCCAGGAGCTTGCGCGCCCGAGCGCGGCGTTCTTCCCCGTCCGGCATGGCGCGAAGCAGCGCGTCCAGCCGGTCTCCGACCGCCTGCTCCAACGCTTCCGCCGCCGCGTCCAGCGCTTTTTTCAGCCTGAACGCCGCCACCTTGCGCGCCTCGTCCACGCGGGCCCGCAGGGGAAAGTGCCGCAGGTCCTTGAGAAACAGGCGCCGCAGTTCTTCCGCCGAAACGAGCGTCCGGTTCCCGACCGTGATGCCCGCCTCGGGTATACAGCTCCGTTCCCACCGCGCGAGGAAGCGCGCCAGCTCTTCGCGCAGCGACAGGGCGCCCTTGCGCCTGAGCACGTCGTCCAGCGCGTCCCTGGCCGGTTTTGGCATCTCCAGCCGTTCGGCCAGCCGGTCTTTGACCACAAGCGACGGCATTCGCTTGCCCAGCAGCCGGGCGCAGAGCCCCGCGAAGGTGGTCTGCCTCACCTCGTCCACGCCCAGGTCGGGCAGGACGCGGCTGATATAGCTTAAAAACAGCGGGTTCGGCGCGAGGATCAGCATCTGCTGCGGGGCGACGGTCTTTTGCAGACGGTATAATATCCAGGCGACGCGGTGGAGCGCAATCGTTGTTTTCCCGCTGCCCGCCACGCCCTGAACGCACAGCGGCAGCATGGGATCGCTTCTGATTACGGCGTTCTGTTCCGCCTGGATGGTGGTGACCACCTCCCGCAAGCGCGCCGTCGTCAACTGGGAAAGCGTGTCGGTCAAAAATTTTTCCTGCTCGTTAAGCCCGGTGTCCTGCATGCCTGCCAACGCGCCGTCCTCAATGGAGAACATACGCTTGAGCGTAAGCGCTCCCTCCACGCGCCCGTCCGGAGCCTCATAGCTCACCCGCCCAACCTGACCGGAATAATACAGGTTGGCGACGGGGCTGCGCCAGTCCGCGACCCGAATCCTGTATGCCGGGGTTTCAATGATTCCCCATCTTCCCACATAGACCGGCGTATTGACGCCGGCCTTCATTCCTCCATAGACGGGCGCGCCTGGGTCGGGCGTAAAGTCCAGCCTGGCAAAATAGGGCTGTTTCTCGCTCAGCCGGAGCTGGTGCAAGCCGCGCAGCTTCATTCGCGTAACAAACTGAGCCACCAGCGCGTCGTCGCTGCCGTCGTCAATCACCTGAATCAGCCTGTCGTTCCCATCCTCGATGCCCAGCTCGCGCTCCGCCTTCTGCCGCTCGTTTTTGACAACCTCGAGCGTCTTCGCCAGGTTCGCCTGTTCTTCCTTCCATTCGTTTTGCCGGCTTTCCATTGCTACCTCCGCTGTTTTTTGGATTTTCCCCTTTATAAAAAGGGGTGCAAAAAACCACCGCTTTTGCCTGGCAGGCTATGGCTGCCTGTCTGTTAACAAAACATGCGGTGGCGCAGAGGTTTTGAATCGGGCGGCGCAGAATGTAACCCGCCGCCCGATCTGTCGTTTCCACGAAGCCCGTTGGACGCCTATGGAACCGTGGGGAAAGGGTTTCGACGCGGGCCGGCGTTCCTCCCGCCCGTTCCCGGCATGGTTCGCCGCGCTTACGGCTCGTCCGCCGTGGCGCCGATGACCGCCTTAATGCGGCGGACGCCCGCGGAGGAACTCTCCTCCTTCTGAATCTTAAAGCTTTTCAAGTCCCCGGTGTTTTCGGCGTGAGGCCCGCCGCAGATTTCCTTGCTGAAATCGCCCATGGTGTAGACCTTTACCTGTTCCCCGTATTTGCTTTCAAACAGGCCGATCGCGCCCTCGGCCTTTGCCTGGGGAACCGTCATCTCCCGGCAGGTAATGGGCGCTTTCGCCTGGATGGCCTCGTTCACCAGCCGCTCCACCTCGGCAATTTCCTCCTTGGTCATCTTGCGGCCAAAGGAGAAGTCAAACCGCAGACGCTCCGCCGTAATATTGGAGCCCTTCTGCGCAACCTCCGGGCCGAGCACGCGGCGCAGCGCGGCGTGCATCAGGTGCGTCGCGGTATGGAGGCGCGCGCTCTGGGCGCTGTGGTCCGCCAGCCCTCCCTTGAAGCGCTGCTCCGCGCCCGCCTGGCTGGTGGCCTGATGCTTTTTGAAGCATTCATGAAAGCCGTCCATATCCACGGTCAGGCCGCGTTCCCGCGCCAGCTCCACGGTCATTTCCACGGGGAAGCCATAGGTGTCGTACAGGTGGAAGGCGCTGACGCCGTCAATCTGCCCGTTTTGCACCTTCTCCGCCAGCTTGTCAAACTCGCGGTTGCCCTGCTTGAGCGTGCGGGCAAACCGATTTTCCTCCAAGGAAAGCTGTTCCAGCACAAAGGCCTGGTTGCGCGTAAGCTCCGGGTACGCCTCCTGATACTGGCTGATGACCACCTTGGCCACCTCGCCGGTAAAGCCGTCCGGCATTCCAATGCCCATGCCGTAGCGCACCGCGCGGCGGATAAGCCTGCGGAGCACATAGCCCTGATCCACGTTGGAGGGGCTGACGCCGCGGTCGTCGCCCATGATGAAGGTCGCGGTGCGCATGTGGTCGGCAATGATGCGGAAAGCCTTGGTGGTTTCCGCGTCCTCGTCGTAGCGCCTGCCGCTCAGCTCCGCGATTTTGGCAAGGATGCCGGCAAACAGGTCGGTTTCATAGACGCTTTTCTTCCCGTTCAGCACGCAAATGGTGCGCTCCAGGCCCATGCCGGTATCGACGTTTTTTTGCTGAAGCGGCTCAAATGTGCCGTCGGCTTTCTTGTTATACTGCATGAACACGTCGTTCCAGATTTCCAGATACCGGCCGCAGGAGCAGGCGGGCGAGCAGTCCGGGCCGCAGGGCTCCTGATCGGTGATGATGAACATTTCGGAATCCGGGCCGCAGGGGCCGGTCAAGCCGGCGGGACCCCACCAGTTGTTTTCCTTTGGCAAAAAGAAGATACGATCCTCCGACACGCCGCAATCGCGCCACAGCTTCGCGCTCTCCTCGTCACGCGGACAGTCCTCGTCCCCCGCGAACACGGAGAAGGCAAGCTTGTCCTTGGGAATGCCCAGGTACTCGGGGCTGGTCAGGAACTCCCAGCTCCATGGGATCATCTGCTCCTTAAAATAATCCCCCAGCGACCAGTTTCCCAGCATTTCAAAAAACGTAAGATGGCTGAAGTCGCCCACGTCGTCGATATCCCCAGTCCGCACGCACTTTTGCACGTCCGTGAGCCGGACGCCGGCGGGATGCCTGGCACCCATCAGGTAAGGAACCAGCGGATGCATGCCCGCCGTGGTGAACAGCACGGTGGGGTCGTTTTCAGGTATCACGGACGCGCTGGAAATCACGGCATGGCCGTGATCCTGGAAAAACTTCAGAAACAAGGAACGAAGCTCGGAGGAGGTATAGGTCTTCATCGGCGGTCTCTCCTTACATGATCTCAATATCGCGTGTATGATAAACCGCCTTGCGGCGGCGTCAGGCGCTTGACTATTATAGAGGAAACCGCCGGAGGTGTCAATTGAAAATGGCGCGCCATGCGCCTTTTCCCGCCGCCGTTTGACAGATATCGCAAAAAAAGATATGATTAGATGCATTCGTCTGCATGGGAGGATACGCGTGTGCCGTCCAATCCGCATTTCCTGTCCTGGCGCCGCCTTGGCCGCGCCGCGCTGTGCGCGCTGACGCTCATTTCGCTCGCGGTCGGGTTTTTGCCCGAAACGTCCTCAGCGTCGTCCCCGATTCTTTCCGGCGCGGCTCTCTGGGCGCTCGCGCTTGCCGGCCTCTGGGTGCTGTACGGCGCTTGGCTCCGCCTGGAAAGGCCCTTGACGCCGGTTCGCCTTTGGGTGCTGGCGGCGCTGTTTGCCGGCGTGGTTACGCTGGGCCGGAGCTTTGCGGCCGTGGGTACGGCGGAGTTGGTAACGTCTCGTCAGTTGAAGGCCCTGCTTTCGTTTGCCGGGCAGGTTCCGCTATATATGGCCGTCATGCGCCTTTTTTCCAACGCCCTCGTCCTCCGCGGGCCTCTGGAGAGGAAAGCTCCGCGCGCGGTTTTGAGCTCCGGGATTTTGCTGCTTTGCTGGCTGCCGTATTGGCTGGCGACCTTTCCCGGAACCGTCAGCAACGACAGCATTACCCAGATACAGGAGCTTTTTGGCGTTGTGCCCATGTCAAACGGCAACCCCGTTTTTCAAACCTGGCTGATCGGCCTGTTCTGCCGGATAGGGCTATGGCTTGGCGGAGCCGACGCGGCGGTCGCGCTTTATTGCGGCGTTCAGGCCGTGCTGATGGCCTGGCTGCTGGGCTCGTTAACCTCAGAAATGGCGCGGAGCGACGCGCCCGGCTGGCTGGCGTGGGGGTCTCTCGCGTTTTACGCGTTCTGCCCGGTTTTTCCGACGTTCGCCTTCTGCATGGGCAAGGATACGAACTTCGCCATGGCGGTGTTGTTTCTTTCGCTGTCTGCCTGGCGTTTTCTTCGCGGGGCCGAAGGAAACCGTTCCCGCGCGCGGGACGCCGCGTGCCTGTCCCTGGCCGCCGTGCTGTGCGCGCTGCTGCGCAACGCCGGCGTTTATCTTGCGGCGCTGACGCTTGTGATGCTGCTTTGCCGGTCGCTTCGCAAGCCCGTCCGCGGGCGCGGCGCGTGGCTCGCGCCTTCCCTCGGCCTTTTGGCGACGCTGTCGGTCTTTGGCGCGCTCCACCTCCTGATCCTTCCGGGGCTTGACATCCGGCCCATGCCGGAGACGGAAAACTACTCGCTCCCGCTTCAGCAGGTCGCGCGGGTGGCGGCCAGCCATCCCCTCGCCCCCGAGGAGGCCGCGGCGATAGACGGCGTGCTGGAGCTGGACAGGCTTGCAGACGCCTATAACGGCGAGCTGAGCGATCCGGTCAAGCTGCTGTGGCGCGGGGACGCCACAGCCGAAGAGAAGGCCGCCTTTTGGAGGACGTGGCTTTCCCTGCTCGGGAAGCATCCGGCCACCTGCCTGAGCGCCACCTTCCACAATACCTACGGCTATCTGTACCCCGGCTACATGAGCGTCATTAAGCCCACGCTGCTCCTTGGGGACCAATCGACGCGCACGGCCAGCGCGAAGGGCCTGTTTAATTACAGCGTCAATCCCCGCGCCGAAACGCTGAAAACCCTCAACGCGCGCCTGGCGGAAAATCCGCTCTGCCGCGCGCTGCTGTCCCCCGGCCTGTACGGCTGGCTGACGCTGTTTGCGGCGGCCCTGCTGTTGGGGCGCGGAGGGCGCCGCGCCCTGCCGGCCGCCGTGCCCGCGCTTTTCACGCTGGCCGGATGCCTGCTTTCGGCGGTCAACGGCTATTTCCGCTACGCCATGCCGCTGTACCTGTGCGCGCCGCTACTGTTGTGGCTTCTGACAACGCGTAATTGTGAAGGGAGTGTCCGTCCGTGAAGCTCATTATTCAGATCCCCTGTTATAACGAAGCAAAAACCCTATGCGTGGCGCTGGATCATTTGCCCCGGCACATCGACGGCATTGACGAGCTCGAAGTGCTTATCATTAACGACGGCTCCACAGACGATACGGTTCAGGTGGCGCGTGAATGGGGCGTGAACCACATCGTCTCCTTTAAGCAAAACCGGGGGCTGGCGCGCGGCTTTATGGCAGGCGTGGACGCGTGCCTGCATCTGGGAGCGGACATCATTGTGAACACGGACGCGGACGACCAGTATTGCGGCGAGGATATCGAGCGGCTGGTTCGCCCCATCCTCAAGGAGAAAGCCGACATTGTCATCGGAGAGCGTCCCATTGACGCCACGGAGCATTTTTCCGCTGGTAAGAAGCTGTTTCAGCACCTGGGAAGCTGGGTGGTGCGCATCGCCTCCAACACGGATATCCCGGACGCGCCAAGCGGCTTCCGCGCCTACAGCCGCGAGGCCGCCTTGCGCTTGAACGTGGTCAATGAATATACCTATACCCTGGAAACCATCATTCAGGCCGGCTGGAACCGCACGGCGATGACCAGCGTGCCCGTGCGCACCAACCCGGAGCTGCGCCCCTCCCGCCTGTTCAGCAGCATGTGGCGGTATATGAAGCGCTCCTCCGCCGTGATTGTGCGCACGTTCGCCATGTACAAGCCTATGCGCTTTTTTGGCATTATTGGCTCTGTGTTTTTCCTGCTGGGTGTGGTGTTGGGCGTGCGCTTTCTCGTTTATTTCTTCTCCGGCTCCGGCAGCGGCCACGTACAATCCCTCATCCTGTGCTCGTCCCTTTTAATGATCGGCGTGCAGATTTTTATCACCGGCGTGCAGGCCGACCTCATCAGCGATAATCGCAAGCTGTTGGAGGACGTGCAATACCGAGTGCGCAAGTTGGAGTGCGGGCAGGAAGAACCCGGCGTCGCTTCCAGGCCAAATGCCCGCAACCCGCAGGCATAGAGAGGGGATTGCCATGAAGGTTATGATCTGCTTCCAGCATCCCGCATGGGTGCATCAGTTTCGCCATCTGTTGACTATCCTGTCTAAGCGGGGCGACGATACGCTCTGCCTCGTGGCCGAAAAGGACGGCGACACCATCCTGCTCAATCGTTTCGGCATTCCCTATGTGCTCTGCGCAAAATCTACGGGCCGGAACGTGCTGGAGAAGGGCTGTCTGTTCCTGGGGCTCTGCGTTCGCTTTACCTGGCACGCCCTCCGCTTCCGTCCGGATATCCTCATTGGCCGCGCTTCGCCCATGATGGCGGTCGCCGCGTGGATTGCCCGCAAGCCCCATCTGATCTACGAGGACACGGAGGTCAGCAAGTTCAGCCTGCGCATCTGTAAGCGGCTCTCCACCAAAATCCTCACTCCGCGAACGTTTCTTACGGACCTGGGCCCCAAGCAGGAGCGGCTGGATACCTATAAGGAGCTGTTCTATCTCCATCCCTCCGTGTTCACGCCCGACCGGCAGAAGCTGCGCAGCGCGGGCTTCAACCCGGATGAAAAGTACATCCTTGTGCGCTTCGTAGCCTGGAACGCCAGCCATGATATCGGCAAGCGCGGCCTGGACGACAAGGGGAAGATCGCCTTGGTTAAACGCCTGGAGCGCTATGGACGCGTTTATGTGAGCGCGGAGGGCGACCTTCCGGACGAGCTGAGCCCCAACCGGCTCACGACCCCATACGAGCTGGTCCATCACGTGCTCGCCTTTGCCCAGCTCGTATTCAGCGAGGGCGCGACCATGGCCAGCGAAGCCGCCGTGCTGGGTACGCACGCGCTGTATGTCAACGCCATCGTTTCCGGCAGCACGCGGGAACAGAACGAGCGCTATCATCTGCTGTACCCCTTTCACGAGGGGGAGGACCGGTATGAGCGGGCCGCCCAAAAGGCGGAGGAGCTGCTCTCGACGCCCGGGCTTACCGAGCTTGGCCGCGAAAAGCAGGCGAAGCTGCTGTCGGAAAAGGTCGATATCAACAGCTATTACCTGGCGGAGACAGACCGCCTGGCTCAAGCGGGAAGGAAGGGCTGATGACGCGGCTTGACGTTAGCAGCGGGTGGCGTAGCCTGTACCTGGAAAGCCGCCCGCTCCAGGCGGGGGCGCGGGTTCGTCATGGCGTCCAATACGCTCGGCGGCCTGTTCCGTGGCAGCCAAGGGTTTGCCGCAGAATACGCTCATCTTTACAAAAAGGGGGATTTTCGTTATGAACCAACCCTATCGAATCGCGGTCGTCGGCATCGGCTATGTTGGCCTCTCCAACGCTATTCTGCTAAGCCGCCGCCATTCGGTCACGGCGGTGGATATCGCTCCGGAACGCGTGGATATGATTAACCGACGCGTTTCTCCTCTCTCCGACCCGGAAATCGAGGATTATCTGGCCCATCAGCCACTTGACCTCACCGCCGTCTGCGACCCGGCGGCGGCGTACCGAAACGCGGATTTCATCCTCGTCTGCACCCCCACGGATTATGACCCTGTCAAAAACTATTTCAACACCGCCTCCGTGGAATCCGTCGTCGCGGAAGCCTCGTTGTGCAACCCGAACGCGTATATCGTCGTCAAGTCCACGGTGCCCGTCGGCTTCACCCAGCATTTAAGCGAGCGGTATCCCCGCCTCCTTTTTTCTCCTGAATTTCTGCGCGAGGGCCGGGCGCTTCATGACAACCTCCATCCCAGCCGAATCGTCGTGGGCGCTCCCTCCGGCGGGGAAGATTCCCGCGAGGCGGCGCGTATCTTTGGCGGGCTGCTTTTGGAGGGGGCGGAAGACGGCGATATACCCGTGCTTTATGTCGGCTCGACGGAAGCGGAAGCCATCAAGCTGTTTGCCAACAGCTATCTCGCCTTGCGCGTCTGCTTCTTTAACGAGCTGGACACGTATGCCGAGGTACGCGGTCTGAACGCCCGGGAAATTATTAACGGCGTATGCCTCGATCCCCGGATCGGAACCCATTATAACAACCCCTCCTTCGGGTACGGCGGATATTGCCTGCCCAAGGACACCAAGCAATTGCTGGCGAACTACCGGGACGTGCCGGAAAATATCATCGGAGCGATTGTGGACAGCAACCGGACCCGCAAGGATTTTATATCCGAGCAAATTCTTCAAAAAATAGGCTTGTACAGCGCCAGCGACGGCTATCGCAGCAGCGGCACGGCTTCCAAGGTTATCGGCGTCTATCGCCTGACGATGAAATCCGGATCGGATAACTTCCGGCAATCCAGCGTTCAGGGCATTATGAAGCGCTTGAAGGCCAAGGGCGCAAGCGTGATCGTATATGAGCCCACCCTTGCGGATGGCAGTTCCTTTTTCGGCAGCAGGGTGAACAACAATCTTTCCCGTTTTAAGCAGGAGTGTTCCCTCATCATTGCGAACCGCTACCATGACGAGTTAGCCGACGTGGCCGACAAGGTGTATACGCGCGATCTCTTCCGGTGTGATTAGAAAAGCTTCTTGAATACCGCACCGGGCGCGGCGCAGGCTTCAAGCTCACGCGGCTCCGGTCGCATTCCCGCCTATCTTGTTACGGGAGGATTCTGATTGCTTATGAAATTCACGCATTCCTTCTCATGCCTTGCGCGGGCGCTCTCGGGTTCCCCGCCCGTGCGGCTTCGACCGCTGCAAGCGAAATCGCCGAAGGTCGATATTAACAGCGATTACCTGGCGGAGACAGACCGCCTGGCTCAAGCGGGGAGGAAGGGCCGATGACGTGGCTTGACGTGGGCAACGGGTGGCGCAACCTGTACCTGGCGAGCTGCCTGCTCCAGGCGGGGGCGCTGGGCTCGCTGTTTGCCGCGCGCGGCTGGTTCTGCCAAAAAAGCCGGGCGGCGTGCTTCTTTACCGGCGTGGCCGCGACGCCCCTGGCGCAATACCTGTGGACGCTGATATTGTCCCTCCTCTGGCCCTTTGCGCCGCGGTTTTTTTATATCGGCGCGCTGCCCGCCCTGGCGGCGCTCTGTCTGCTGACGATGCTTCTTAGGCGGATCAGGCGGTTGCCGGAGCTGCTTTTGCGCGCCTGGCGGTTCTTGCGCCGCGTGTGCCATTTTGACCGTCCCTCCCTGATCGCCCTTTGCTTTGCGCTGTGCCTTGCGATCCTTGTCGCGCCGTCCTGCGTGCGCTTTCTGTCCAGCATGAACAGCGTGAACGGGGGCGACGCCGGAGAGTATATGGCGCTTGCGCAACGCTACTGCGAGGACCGCGACGTGGCAAAGCTGCTGGAAAAGGAGGAGACGGTCGGTCATTTCCGTGGGCACAGCCATTTTCCCTCCCTGGAGCTATATATGAGCTACGGATTGTTCCATGCGGACGGGCAGGTGGGCTATCCCTTTGACAAGCCCGCCTTCACAGGGCTGGGGCTGCTCGCCTTTTATATGGCGGCGGCCTATCTGGCGCTGCTGCTGGTTCTTTGCCGCGAGCGCAAGGCCTGGGTGCTGCTGGGGATGCTGCTGATCAACCTTGTGCCCGGCCTGTATGATTCCGTAGCCGCCGCTCCGCGTGATATCTGGCGCATTCTGGCGCTGTTTATCGGCATGCTCGTGTTTGCGGGGCTTCAGCCGCGCGGAGGCGGGAAGCTTTATGCCGGGAAGCTCGTCCTTGCCTTCACCGTATGCTTTGCCGTCATGAGCGCGCATGTCGTATGCTTTGTGGTGCTGCCGTTTATCGTCGTCGCATGGGTGCTTTGGCGCTGGTTTGAGGCGCTTTCGCGGCGCGACCGCACCGCCGGGCGCACGCTGGCGGCCTCCGTCGGCATCGCTCTGGCCGGAGCCGCGGGTACAGTCGCGGCGTTTTCCGGCAATTTATGGTGCTATGCCAAATGGGGCGAGCTTTCCCCGTGGCGTCTGATGACCACATTCACGTCCGCCCCGTGGTACGACCGGTATATGGAAATCGAGTATAAGCTGGAGGAAACCACCACACACCTCAACTTTTGGCAGGCCAAGAACGATATCCTCATGGGCTACGCCACGCCAATCGGCGTTTGGGGCTGGCGGCTGGCGTTGATCGGTCTGCTGGGGGCGCTGAGTTGGCTCATCGTCCGGCGTGTCCGCATGCGCAAGCGGGCGCGGGATCTTCTCAAGACCATGCCGGAGGACGGTCCGCGCGCCGTGGCGCTCTGCGCGGGAAACGGAATCGCCTCGCAAATCGCCTCCAGCGTCATGCTCTGCGCGTTGATGACGCTATGCACCCTCGCCCCCATGACGGGCCTGCTGGATACGAGGCTGTACAGCTTCTCCGGATCGTTTTTGAAGCTTCAGCGATATACCCTGCAATGGTTTATGCTGGCCGCGGTCATGATCTGCACGGCGCTTTCGGCGTTTTCCGACCTGTGGCCGGGCCTGTCCGCATGGGCCGGCCGCCATGCGGGCAAGCTGAAAGCGCGGCCTTGCAAACGCGCCGCCGACTGCCTGCGCCTGCCGGCCGTCAAAAGGCTGCCCGCCGCTCTCTGCGCGCTTTTATGCGCGCTTAGTTTCATCCAGGGCGTCAAGCAGACGGGCTATGCCGACAGCTTCTACCGCTACAGCCGGGGCGTTATGGAGGATGAACGCCTTCTGCTGGACAACGGCTTTCTGGAGCGATACGGCCTGCTGATGGACGTGGCGGCGCATGTGCCGGAGGACCGCAAAATCCTCATTACGCGCGTCGGCTATCAATACGCCCTGCGCGGACGCGGTTACGTGCTGACCTCCAACCCTATCGTGCCGCTGATGAACCTGCCGCTCGAGGAAGTCGGCGCCGCGCTGGAAAGCATGAACGTCGCCGTGGTGGCGACCGAGCCGGCCTTCTGGGACGACCGCTACTATCCGCTTTCCACCCTCAGCGATTACCTTTCCGCCCTTCCCCCCGACCAGATTGTCCAGACGGATGGCATGCGCCTTTACCTGCTGGACAGGTCGCTTCTGCCCTACGCGGCCGTTCGGGATTGACGCGCGGCTTTGCCCATGCTAAGATGACCCGTATCGATGATGCGCTCAACCGAAAGGAGGACCGCCATGAACTGTCCCAAATGCGGCAGTCCTGTCGCTCCCGGCGTGTTTTTTTGCCCGGTCTGTAACGAGCCTCTTGCTGCGGGCTATGGACAGCAGCCCTATGCGGAAGGCTATGCGGGCTATCCGCAGCAAGGCTTTGAGCAGCGGCAAAGCGGCAGCTATCCGCCCGTCGGCGGCTATTCCGCCGGCTATCCGCAGCAGGAATACGCGCAGCCGCAGCAGCAGAATTACGCACAGCCGCCCGCCTTTCAGCAGAGCTATGCGCAATACGGCCAGCAGGGAAGTTATCCGGCAGGCTATCAGCCCCCCTATGTTTACGGTCAGACAGCCCCGCGCGAGGGCAACCCCTTCTGGAACGCCATAAGCGAGGCTCCGCGATCCTTCCTGACGAGCTTCCGCAGCCCCGCCGAGGTGCTCCGCGGCCTGATGGAGCGCCGCGACCTGGTGAGCTGTCCCTTGGTCGCCGGCGTCATGCTCCTGCTCGCGTTTCTGGGCGGCATGGTTGTGCTTCGCGGGTTTATCAGCGTCCTTTTTACCGCCTTCTCCGCCATCACGGGGGTCAGCATCGCGGGCGACGCCGCTTCCATGAATCAGGGGATCAACTATATCGCGGGCCGAATCGCGCCGTCGGTCGGCGGAATCGCCGCCCTCTGCCAGTTGTTTTCCATGCTGCTTCCCGCCGCGGTCATGATGATTTATCTCTGCGCCGTATGCAAGATCCGCTTTTCGTGGGAGCTGCTGTTCGGCTTTATCACCGTCACAACACTGCCGACGGTCGCCGTGGCGTTCGCGGCTATGCTGCTGTCGCTGCTTTCTCCCTGGCTGGCGGTGCTGGCGATGCTCTGCGGCATGGCCGTAAGCTATACGCAGCTAGGGGCGCTTATGTCCTATGTGTCCGGTAAAACGGAAGCGCAGCTCCTGCCCGCCAAAATGATCTGCTTCTGCGCGTCCCTCCTTCTGACGCTTTTCATCAACGGCCTTGTCGGCGGCGCGCTGTTGAGCGGCGTGCTTCAGCGCGTGCTGGTGCTGTTGGCCAACGTGGGGTCCCTGATTTGAGGCGCGCGTTGAATCGGCGGCGCGCGCTTGCGGTATCGGGCGCTTTTCTGGCCGTTGCGGCTGTTTTCGGCATTCTGGCGCTGTGCGGCGCCTTCACTGGGGAAACGCGGACGGAACCCCCGTCCTCCATGCTTGTGGAAGCCTCGGAGGGACTGGATACCATCGCCGTGGAGGCGGCGTTTCATCCCGACACGGCCTCCCTGGAGGTTTGGCAGCATATGACCTTGCTCAACCGCACGGGCGCGGCTCTCAACGAGGCGGTGCTGCGCACATGGCCCAACGCCTTTCAAAGCCCTGATACCTCGCCCTGCGCGACGGACGGGTTATACGAGAGCTGCTATCCTGCCGGCTTTTCCTCCGGCGCTCTGGTCATGGCCGAAGCGGTCGCCGCAATGGAGGGCGGCGACGGCGAGGTTGTCGCGTACCGCTATACCGACGACGCGAAAACCGTGCTCTCCCTTCCCCTCCCGGCCTCCTGGCGGGCCGGGGCGCAGGTGGAGCTTACCCTTCGGTATACGGTTCAGATTCCCCAAGCCGCGTACCGGTTCGGGCGGCAAAACGGCTTTTGGGCGCTGGGGAACGCCTTTGCCATTCCCGCCGTATGGCAAAACGGAGGCTGGCGCACGGACGAATACGCGCCGGTCGGGGACCCCTTCCTGAGCGATTGCGCCAACTATACCGTCAGCGTTACCGCCCCCGACGGCTACCGCTGCGTCGGCAGCGGATGGCCGGAAACAGAACCCGCCGACGGCGGCCAAACGCTCTACCGCTTCCACGCGCGGGCTGTGCGCGACTTTGCGCTGGTTATCAGCGACCGGTTCCAGACCGTTCAGGCCATGGAAGACGGCGTGCTCGTCAGCGTCAGCGCGTCCAGCGCCGCCAGCGCCCGGGAAGCGCTGGGCTACGCCCGGCAGGCGCTTCGCTGCTACAGCGAGCGCTACGGCGAGTACCCCTACCAGAGCCTTTCGCTGGCTGAAATCGACTTTCCCATGGGCGGAATGGAATATCCCGCGATGGCGATGATCGCTTCCTCCCAGCTATCCGCCGGCGGAGCCTCGCTGGAATGGGTGGTCGCCCACGAGGTGGCGCATCAATGGTGGTACGCCGTGGTCGGCAGCGATCCCGTCAACCAGGCATGGCAGGACGAGGCGCTCTGTGAATTCAGCCTCCTGGACTACGTGGAAACGGTGTACGGCCTATCGCGGCGAAAGGAGCTGGAAGCAACGCGCATCGAGCCGGCCATGCGCGTCACCGTGCCACGCGGCGTGACGCCCGGCGCGCCGCTGAGCTATTTCAGCAGCATGAGCGAATACTCCCTGGTGGTCTATAACCGGGGCGCGGCAATGCTCTGCGCCCTTGACAGAGCCATGGAGGGCGGATTGGACGGCTTTTTAAAAGCCTATTACCGCCGCTATGCCTTCAGCCGCGCCAGCCGCGAGGATTTTGAGGCTCTGCTATCCTCTGAGACTGGGGAGGATTTCGCGCCCCTCATCACGGATTACCTTGACACCTATATTCATAATTAAGCCGCCCGGGCCAATCGCACGAAAGGATGATCTCCTGTGGACAGCACAAAAGAAACCGCCGTCATTATTCCCGCGTATAAGCCCGATAACCGGCTGCCGCCGTATGTTTGGGCGCTGCGCGAGGCCGGAATCGGGAAAATTGTGATCGTGGACGATGGAAGCGGCGAGGAGTATCGACCGCTCTTTGACAGCATCCCGCAAGACGAGGCCGTCCACATCCTTTCCTACTCCCCAAACGGCGGAAAGGGCGTCGCGCTCAAGCGCGGCATGGCCTATGTCCTGGACGAGTGCCCGGATCAGCACTTCGTCATCACCGCGGACAGCGACGGCCAGCATACCGTTGAAGACGTGCTGCGCATGTGCGAAAGCCTGTCCGGGAACCATGAGGGGCTGCTGCTGGGAACGCGTGATTTTTCTCAGGCGGACGTCCCTAAAAAAAGCCGTATGGGCAACCGGATCACCTCAGTGGTGTTCAAGCTCCTGTACGGCCGCTGGGTAGGCGACACGCAGACGGGCCTTAGGGGCTTTTCCCGCGGGCTTCTGCCGACGATGCTCGCCGTCAGGGGAGACCGGTACGAGTATGAAATGAACATGCTGATTGAATGCGCGGGGCTCAAGCTTCCCATCCGCGCCCTCCCGATCGAGACCGTGTATGAAAACAACAATGAAGGCAGCCATTTTCGCGCGTTTCAGGACAGCCTTCGCATCTACGGCGTCATCTTCAGCGGCTTTTTCCGCTTTATCAGCGCCTCGCTCGTCAGCTTCCTTGTGGATTACGGCCTCTACCTGCTGCTGAACAACCTTTTCAAGGCCCGTTTCCCCGCGCTGGAGCATGAGTTCCGCTTTTTGTTCATCTCCGTGCTTTCGCGCATCGCGGTGGCGACCATCATCGCCCGCGTCGTTTCCGGGCTGACAAATTTTTTCCTGAACCGAAAGTTTGTGTTTACCGACCGCGCCGCTATCCGCAAAACCTTTCCGAGATACCTGGGCGTGTTCCTATTTATCATGCTGCTGTCGGCGGGGCTTACCAGCAGCATGCACCTGTGGCTGGGCTGGAGCGACAATACCGCAAAAATCCCGGTGGATATCGCGCTGTTTTTCCTGAGCTACTATCTGCAACGCAAGTGGGTATTTCAAAAGCAGGCGCCCGCGGCGTGAAGTCCGGCCGCGAACGCTTCGGGCTATTGGCTATTATTCCGCTCCGCCCCGCCCGCAGCCATCGCATGCGCCTCCGCACCCGCCCAGGCGCACATCCGCCCCCCGGATGGACATGACGATAGGCGCGCCCTCCTCAGCGCTTTCGTTCGGGTCGGCGGCAAAGCCATACCGGGCAAAAAAAGGCGCCGTTTCCTTGGAACAGCTAAGGCGGATGACCCGGGCGCTGTGCGTCAGCGCCTTAAACAGCAGCAGGCGCACCAGCAAGTCGCCAAAGCCCTGCCGCCGCGCTTCCTCCAGCACGCCTACGTCCCCCAGCCAAAAAGCGCCGTCCCGCCACCACAGGCGCGCCGTTCCCACCGGTTCCTCCCCCCGCAGCGCCACGACCTGCCAGGCCTGCGCGTCCAGGTCGTCCAGGCCGCGTCCAAAAATGCGCCGCCTCAGGGCGGCCGGCTGGGTAAGGTCGCCGCCCATGGGATACCATTTGCCTTGTACCATTTGTTTCAGCCTCCCGTCTGGAAAGGAAGATCAGTTATGGAGCAGGAAAAAATCGAACGGATTAACGAGCTGTCCCGGGAAAGCCGCGCGCGGGAGCTGACCGAGGCCGAAAAGGCCGAGCGCGACGCCCTTCGCAAGGAGTACATTCAACAATTCCGCCAAAACATGCAAAGCGTGCTGGAGGCGGTGCGCGTCCAGCAGCCGGACGGAACCTTGACGCCTTTGCAAAAGAAAGAGGGCAAGCCTTGACCGCCTGCCCCCAACGTTTTAAGGATACCACAAAAATAGCCAAAAATCAACCATAAAATTTTTGCAGAAGGCCTTGTGCAAACCGGAGGAATGGGTTATAATAAAGACGAGCCAAGAGGGAAGGGAAAAAAGATCGTTGCTTCCCATCGCGGCGCGAAAAATGCCCATCGCAGGCTGTGTTGACACGGCGATGACAGCGCGGGAGCGCTCGCAGGCAGCGCGCGATGATCTCGGTGCAAGCTTTCGTCAATTCCCGTTTGTCCCCATGGCGCACCGAGGGAACGCCGAACGGCGTTGGAAATCAAGCAGAGAAAGAGGGGCGATACCATTGTACAGCGACGACCAGCCGATGGGCGGCACTGCCGCCGAGGAAGAATCCCGGGATCTCATTGAAGGAGTCGATGAAGAGGGCAACAATGTCCTGCTGGAAGTGGTACGCTATTTCTTCTACAACGGGGATGAATACGTTGTATTGGGCGACGCCCACGAAGGCGACTGCTCCTGTGATTGCGAACATTGTAGCCAGGACGGGGACGGGGAAGAAGCCGTCAACCTCTATATCATGAAGGTTGTGGAATCCGAGGAGGACGGCGAGGAAATCGAGGAATTTGTCCCCGTGGAAGACGAAGACCTGCTCGAAAAACTCATTGAAGTGGTACAAGCCGATTTTGATTCGGACGAACAACTCGACGACTAACGCCACATTTTGAGTGGTTGCCTATTGCGTATCGAATTTGGACGCCTTTGGTTCAACAATCGATCTGCGGATCGCTTAAATAGAGGCTGGTTTCCAAATCGAGCAGGCAGGATAATTGCATAACGGTACCTTCGCCGGACGGAACGCTCCGTCCGGCTTTCGTATTCCCTCCCCGCATCCAGACGTTGCGGACGGCAAGCGTTCCCGAGTGTGTCTAAACTGTAAAATCATCCGCGCCGACCGACATTTGAGCGCCTTTCCCTTGACAGGCATAGTTAGCCGACTTATGATTTAGCAAGTCGGCGGTTCCCCCGCCGCCGCTATCCTGAATAAAGAAGGGATTGTCGATATGTCTGCGACCAACCAAGCCATCCCGCAAAGGAAAA
>DBGEOK010000083.1:0-10817 GCA_048370855.1 Candidatus Limiplasma sp.
CCGCCCGCCTGGGTGCTTAGCACATCAAAAGCACCGGATCAATTGCCGACCGCAGGTCAGCCAGGCGAACCGATTTTATTTGGAGGGGCTGTCGCCCCTCCAAACCACCCCCAAATAGGTTTGTCAACAATCTGAAAGGCGTCCGTTTCCCGAGGGAAGCGGACGCCTGGATTCGCGCCGATTTTTATTGTGTATACCGCCGGACGGCAGGCGGAACAGAGAAGGTCGTTGGGGTTATGCGCCGTCTATTCCGTCGCCTCAACCCCGGAAAGCGGCCAGAAGCGGAGAACCCGCTCCAGCTCGAAACCGTAATCACGGGTTCCGAGGCTTTCGGTGAGCACCAACGGCACGCTTGCCAGCGTTTTGCCGTCCAACAGGATGCGCGCCTCGCCCACCTGCTCGCCCAGGCTCATGCCGGCGGTCAATTCGTTCGGTATGTCATATTCCAGCACGGGAATTTCCCCGCGCGGCACGGGCGCGCTCAGCTCGCCCGCGGCGCAGATATACGCGGTTTCCTGCGTGCCCTCTTTTACCGGAAGCACGCGGACGGTTTCGCCCGCTCCCAGCGCGGTAAATTGTTCATAGCGCTCAAATCCAAGGTCCATTAAACGCTTGGCCTCGTTGAACCAATCGCCGCAGTTGAGCACCACTCCGATGACCTCCATCCCGTCCCGCTTGGCTCCAAACACCAGGCAGCGCCCCGCCGCGCGGGTATACCCGGTCTTGATGCCCGTCGCGCCCTCATATTCGGAGAGCAATCGGTTTTTGTTGTTCAAAATGCGGTTATAGCTGCGTCCTTCCCAGGGGATGGAGGCGCGCCTGGTGGATACGATCTCGCGGAAAAGCTCGTGGTTCATGGCCTCCCGCGCAATCAGCGCCAGGTCATAGGCGGTGGTGTGATGGCCGTCCACCGGCAGGCCGTTCGGGTTGACAAATACCGTATTCTCGCATCCAAGCTCGGCCGCCCGCTCGGTCATCATGCGGCAGAAGGCGTCCACGTCGCCGCCGATATGCTCGGCAATCGCCACCGCGGCGTCGTTGCCGCTGGCCAGCATCAGCCCGTAGAGCAGGTCCCGCAGTGTGATTTGTTCGCCCAGGGACAGATAGATGCTGGTTCCGGGCACGCCGTAGGCGTTGCGCCCCACCGTCACCACATCGTCCAGATTGCCCTTCTCCAGGGCCATGAGAGCGGTCATCACCTTGGTGGTGGAGGCCATCGGAAGCGGCTGGTTTTCATTGCACTTCAGCAGCACCATGCCCGTACCGCGCTCGATCAATACCGCCGACTTGGCGGAGGAATCCACGGCGTCGCCCTGTCCGGCCTCGGCGCGCGCGTTGCCGTTGAGCAGCGTCAGCACCGCGCAAAACAGCAGCAGGACGAGCGAGCGCAGTTTTTGAAACGGCCTGTCGCTCATGCCTGCGGGTCATCCTCCCCGCCGCCAAAGTCAAAGGTTTCCACCTCAGTCTTTACGACCTTGCCGGCCTTTTTCTTGCTGCTTTTTTCGCCATTCTGGCCGAAGTCCTCCAAGAGCTGCGGCAGCAGCTCCACCACGCGCTCCATGGCTCCGCTGGTCTGCGCGGGAAGCATTTTGACCGTGCCGTCGCCTACCACCAGAAAACCGACCGGCTGGACGGACACGCCCGCGCCTGTGCCTCCGGCGAAGGGAAAGCTCTCCGTGGGGATGGCGCGGTTTTTGGCGTCCTCGGCCGCGTATTCGCCCCCTCCGGCGATGAACCCGAAGCTCACCTTCGAGATCGGGATAATGGTGGTGCCCTTGCTGCCAAGCACCGGCGAACCGACCACCGTGTTGACGTCCACCATGCCGCGAATGTTTTCCATGGTGGTCTGCATCATGTTGTCAATGGGATGCTGTTGCATACTGCTCCTCCTTCGCTCGGGACTGCCTGCCGCGCTGCCGGATGAACGCCGCGCCGAACAGGATTGCCGTAAGCCCTAGGCTTCCCAAACGCGCGCCGACTATACCCCTCACCAGCACCTCGGAGCCCTTGGCGTGAAAATCCGCCTCCACCCGCCCGCTGAGCACGCCGGGAGCCGGATGGCAGAGGGCCAGCGTCTGCACGGCTGTGCGGGCGGCGGCATAGCAAAGGGCGGTCGCGCATGCGTCCTCAAAGGAGAAGCGGGCATAGACGAATAGCTTTTGGAGCCTAAGGCAGCGGAGCGCCTGCTGCCGAACGCGCGGGTCCAGCGCCGCGCGCAGCAGCGCCCGGTCTGTCGAGGCAAGCGATTCGGCCACGTCCTGTTCCCGGATGGGCCGCTCCTCGGCGGGGTCGTCGTCGTCCCGCTTGCGCACAAAGGGAAGGCCCGCCGCCTGTACGCGCACCTGATAGCCCGAGCGGCGGCCCAGACGCAGGCTCCAGCGGACGGTAATGGGGGTAATCAGCAGCGCGTACGCTGAAAAAAAGAGAAAATACAGGTTCACACAGAACACCTCGCGCCATGGGCTTTTCCGCGTATCGGCACGCCTCTGACAGGCATGGTCGGCATCATGAGTGTTCCACATGGGCGGGAGGCTATGTAACGCCGCGAAAAGTTTACCGTTTCTTCATTTTTCAGCTATACATTGTCCATTCCGAAGGGCTATGCTACTGAATAACCCGGAGGAAAAAGCCGGGGCATGGGAGGAACAAACGCATGGGCAAGACCATCGGCATTGATTTGGGAACCACAAACTCCTGCGTTGCTTTTATGGAAAACGGCGACCCGGTCGTCATCCCCAACGCGGAGGGCGGACGGACGACGCCGTCCGTCGTGGCGTTTACCAAGGACGGCGAGCGAATCGTAGGCGCGGCGGCCAAGCGCCAGGCCGTGACCAACAGCTCCCGCACCATTTCATCCATCAAGCGCGAAATGGGCACGGACAACCGTGTGAAGATCGACGGCAAAAGCTATACGCCGCAAGAAATATCCGCCATTATTCTGCAAAAGCTGAAAAAGGACGCGGAGGCCTACCTCGGCGAAAGCGTAACCGACGCGGTGATCACCGTGCCGGCCTATTTCAGCGACGGCCAGCGCCAAGCCACCAAGGACGCCGGAAAGATCGCCGGACTTAACGTTTTGCGCATTATCAACGAACCGACCGCCGCCGCGCTGGCCTACGGCATGGATAAGGGCGGGGCGCAGAAGATCATGGTTTACGACCTGGGCGGAGGCACGTTTGACGTAAGCATCCTGGACATCAACAACGACGTCATCGAGGTGCTTGCCACGGCTGGCAATAATCGCCTGGGCGGCGATGATTTTGACGGCTGCGTGGTAAGCTATCTGGCGGAGGAGTTTAAAAAGAAGGAACGTATCGACCTTACCCGCGACGAGACGGCCATGAGCCGCGTGCGCGAGGCGGCTGAAAAGGCGAAAATCGAGCTGAGCGCCGCCACGACTGCGACCATCAACCTGCCCTTTCTTACCTCCAATCAAAACGGGGCCAAGCATCTGGAGATGACGCTTACCCGGGCGAAGTTTGACGAGCTGACCGCCCACCTGGTGGAAGCCACCATGGGCCCGGTGCGGCAGGCGATGGACGACGCGGGCCTGAAGCCCGGCGATTTAGGGCGCGTGCTGCTGGTGGGCGGCTCCACGCGCATCCCGGCGGTTCAGGCGGCCGTGAAGCGGTTTACCGGGCGGGAGCCCAGCAAGGATATCAACCCGGACGAATGCGTGGCCATGGGCGCGACGCTCCAGGGCGGCGTGCTGCTGGGCGAGGTCAAGGGCCTGCTGCTGCTGGACGTAACGCCGCTCTCCCTGGGCATTGAAACCATGGGGGACGTATTCAGCCGCATCATTGACCGAAATACCACGCTGCCGGTTCAGCGCAGCCAGGTTTTCACCACCGCGGCAAATTTTCAGACGTCGGTGGATATCCACGTCCTGCAGGGCGAGCGCGAAATCGCAAGCTGCAACAAGACGCTCGGGCGCTTCCGCTTAAACGGCATCCGACGCGCGCTAAGGGGCGTGCCGCAGATCGAGGTGACGTTCTCCATCGACGCCAACGGCATCGTCAACGTCGCGGCGAAGGACCTGGGCACCGGCAAGCGCCAGGAGATCACGCTGACGCAAAGCTCCAACATGACCTCGGCGGAAATTGACCAGGCCGTCCGCGACGCGGAGCGCTACGCCGAGGAGGACCGGGCGCGCAAGCAGTCCATCGAGCTGCGGAACCGGGGCGAGGAATTGCTTTACCAGGCCAAAGCCGCGCAGAAAAAGCTGAGCGCCGAGGATAAGGAGCGCATCGAGGGGCTTCGCAAGCGCGTCAAGCGCGCGATGGACGATAAGGACGACCGCGGGCTCAAGGAAGCGTGCGACGAGCTGACCGCCGCGCTCCAGGCGGCGGGCCGGTTTGTGGACAACAGCGATTCCGCCACCGAGGACGGCGCGATGGACGCGGATTTCACCTCCGCCAGCGGCGACCGGGAGGGCCAAGGCAAGGAGTAGGCGCGCCCCTGGCGCGAAGGGAGGAGGCACGCCTTGTTCGGATATGTTACCATCGCGCCGGACGCGCTGGAACCCGAGCGCCGCGACCGCTACCGCGCGTGCTACTGCGGGCTGTGCCATACCCTGAAGGCACGGCACGGGCAGCTTGGGCGAGCGACGCTCAGCTACGATATGACCTTCCTCCTGCTTTTGCTAAGCTCGCTGTATGAGCCGGAGGAAACGGTGGGGCGGGAGCGGTGCGCGCCGCATCCGTTCAAACCCCATGCGTTTGCCTGCAGCGCCGTAAGCGAATACTGCGCGGATATGAACGTGGCGCTGGCGTATCACAAGCTGCTGGACGACTGGCGGGACGACCGCAGCCAGGCGGCCCGCTGGCAGGCCGCGCGGCTCAGGCCCGCGTATGAGCGCGTCCGGGCCGCGTATCCCGATCGATGCGCGGAAATCGAACGGCGCCTGAACGAGATTTCGACGCTGGAGCGGGAGGGCAGCCCGGAGCCGGACGCGCCCGCCAACCTGACCGCCCGGATGCTGGGCGCGGTGTACCGCTACCGAGAGGATTTGTGGGCGGATACGCTGCAGCGCATGGGCGAGGCGCTGGGACGCTATATTTACCTGATGGACGCATGGGAGGATCTGCCCCGCGACCTGAAGAAGGGCCGCTATAACCCGTTGAAGGCCTATGCCGACCGGGAGGATTACGAGGCGTTTATCAAGGATAGCCTGACGCTGCTGATTTCCGAATGCGCCGACGCGTTTGAGACGCTTCCGACGGTTCAGGATATGGACATTTTGCGAAATATCCTGTATGCTGGGTGCTGGACGCGCTACCGCCAGATCCGGCTTCAGCGCGGACAGGGAAGCGGAGAGCTCGAGCCCGCGCGGGCGCGCGGGCCGCGGGCCTGCGGCAGCCTATGCCGCGCAACGCATAAGGAGGACGGGGCATGAGAGACCCCTATGAGGTACTGGGCGTATCCCCGGGCGCGTCGGACGATGAGATCAAGGCCGCCTACCGCAAGCTGGCCAAGAAGTACCATCCGGACCTGAACGGCGGCTCGGCCGAGGCCGAGGCCAAGATGAAGGAGGTCAACGAGGCCTACACCATTCTCATCAAGCATAAGGGCCAAAGCGCGGGCGGGTACGGCCAGGGCGGCTACGGAAGCGGCGGAGGCTACGGACAGAACGGCTACGGCGGAAACGGTTATGGCCAGGGCGGCTATGGCGGCGGAGGTTATGGCCAGGGCGGCCAGGGCTCCGGCAGCGGCGGAAACGGCGGCGGGTTTGATTTTGGCGGATTCGGCTTTGATTTTGAGGATCTTTTCGGCGGCGGGGCGCGGCGGAATTACCGGACGACCGCTTATACCGAGCACGACCCGCAGTTTAAAACCGTGGAAAGCGCCGTGCTGGCGGGCCGTTACGAGGAAGCGCTGAGGCTCCTTCGGTCCCTGGGGGCGCGCAAGGCAGGCTGGTATTACTGGAGCGCCCGGGCCAACATGGGGCTTGGCAACCGGATTGCCGCGCTGGACGACGCCCGCAGGGCGGCGGAAATGGCGCCTGACGAGCCGGCCTACCGCGAGCTGCTGGCGCAGCTCAACGCCGGCGGACAGGCTTACGGGCAGCGCGGGACGCAAGGCGGTTTTTCCACGTTTTGCTGCTCGAATCCGTGCCTGACGCTATGCGTCGCCAACGCGGTGTGCAACTGCTGCTGCAATATCGGCGGTCGCGGCTATTTCTGTTAACCCAGTAAAGCAGTAAAGAGGGAAAGATCAATGTCGTTTTGGGGAAGGATGAAACAGGGGTTCCGCTCGTTCATGAGCGGCAGACACGGGGCGGATCAGCTTACCATGGCGCTTCTTTGGGGCGGGTTGGCCAGCTATCTTCTGGGGTCGATCGTCGGCTCCATCCGGGGGTCCGCGCTGTGGGCGCTGTTGGGAATATTGCTCAACCTGGCCGGCTTTGCGGCCTACCTCTTTGCGATTTTCCGCATCTTTTCGCGCAACAATGAGAAGCGCGACGCGGAAAACCGCCGTTACCTGAGCATGAGGGAGCGGCGCAAAACAAGCCGCAGGCAGGCGCGGGTTCGCTTTGAAAACCGGAAGAAATACAAGTATTTCAAATGCCCGGGGTGCAAGACATGGCTGCGGGTGCCGCGCGGCACGGGCGTTGTGACGGTGACGTGCAGCCGCTGCCACAACAGCTTTACGCAAAAGGCGTGACGGCGGGGCCGCGGCCCGTGGGGACGTTGGGAGGCGCCGCCTCCCAAGCCCGCCGCCCAAGGGCGTTGCCCTTGGGAATCCCGTTTTGGGGCCGCGTTCGCGGCCCCAGGGTTGACGGAGGGAAGCGGTGGCCCTGTGGGCCATTCGCCGAAGGCGAAAGCGACCCGCAGGATATCAAGCGAAACGAGAACGCCGCCTGGGAGGGCGGCGGGCGACGATTGAGCTTGCGGGGGACGGAGGGAAGCGGTGGCCCTGTGGGCCATTCGCCGAAGGCGAAAGCGACCTGCAGCATATCAAGCGAAACGAGAACGCCGCCCGGCGAGACGGCGAGTGGCGATCGAGATTCCCGAAAAGCCCTTGCCTGGCTTTCAGGCGGGAAACCTCCGTCGTCTTTTGTTTCTCGCGTTTAAGCCCGGCTCCTCTCAAAAGAGGTTGGCAGCCGTTTGATTTTAATATGGTAAAAAGTAACATTCCCAATTTACAATGATGGACCCTTCCAGCCAAAACCCAAGGCGGACGGGCCTTTGAGCGCCTTTCAGCGGTTTTTTGCCGCATGCCGAAAAGCGTTACAAATGTGACGGGAGCGCCCCTTTTGCCGCCTGTTTCGGCCCGAAAACGGCCTTAAATCCCGTTTCGCGCTATTTACAAAGCTTCTCAAATTATTGTACAATGGGTTCCTGAAGTGGGAAGATTTCGCTGGGGCATTACGTCATATAGGCGTAACAGCCTTCGGGCAATCGTGTAAATCGGAGGGATAACAGATGAAACGTTTTCTGGCAATCCTGCTGGCGGCCACGCTGCTGCTAAGCCTGGCGCCCGCGACCTCGATGGCTGCGACGCAGTATGCCACGGTCATCGGCGGGTGGCTGCGGCTGCGCGCCGAGCCAAACTTCTCGGCGACGACCATCACCAGCTACTACACCGGCACGCAGGTGAAGGTTCTCGGTACCAGCGGAAGCTGGTACCGCGTGGAAACGCCTGACAACCGTACCGGCTATATGTACGGCAGCTACCTGAGCTTTAACGGCGGCGGCGGGGGCGGCGGGGAAGGCACCGCCGTGGTCACCAGCCATAACGGCTACGGCGTGCGGCTGCGTACCGGCCCCGGCACCGGCTACCGCATTATTAAGGTGTACCCCGTCGGTACGCCTGCGACGGTGCTCCAGCGCGGCTCCTACTGGTCGAAGCTGAACATCGCCGGAACCGTCGGCTATATGATGAACCAGTTCCTCAACTTCGGCGGCGGCGGGGGCGGCGGCACAGAGGTGCTCTGCTACGCCACCATTTGGAGCCGCAACGGCTACGGCGTGCGGCTGCGCACCGGCCCCGGCAAGGGCTATGCCAAGATCGGCGTTTACAGCGTGGGCACCACGGTCGCCGTGCTGGAAAAGGGCGCCGTGTGGGACCGCATCCAGGTGGGAAGCCGCATCGGCTGGATGATGAACGAGTTCCTCAGCTACTATTCCTCCAACGTCGTTACGGACGTGCGCCTCAACAACGCCAACCCCGTGGTTGGCAACGTGCTGGCGGTGCAGGGCCTGACGCCCTCGCAGGCGACGGTCAGCTATAGCTGGCTGGTCGGCGGCGTGCAGAAGGGCACGGCTTCCACCTATACGGTGGATTCCTCCGATATCGGCAAGAAGATTCAGCTCAAGGTGACGGGTACCGGCAATTATACCGGAAGCGCCACCAGCCCCGAAACCAACGTCGTGGTCAGCAATACCGAGATCGTCGGCGTGGCCCTGAACACCATGCTGCCTGTGGTGGGCAACACGCTGACGGCGACGATCGATCCCGCCGGAGCGAAGGTGATTTACGCCTGGAAGGTCGGCGGCATGCAGGTGAGCAACGGCAAGACCTATACGGTCAAGGCCGCGGACCTGAACAAGCAGATCGAGCTGATTGTGACCGGCACGGGCGTGTTCACGGGCTGGGCCAGCAGCGGGCTTACGCAGCCGGTTACCCAATCCGGCACGCTGCAGAGCGTAAGCGTCACGAACCAGGCCAACAACACGGACGCGACCGTCACCGCGCCCAACGTGGGCGACACGCTGAAGGCGACCTACCTGCCTTCGACGGCAACGGTCAGCTACGCGTGGTGGCTGGGTAGCATCAAGATAGGCGCGGCCTCGACGCTGACGATTACCCCGAACTATGCGGGCAAGACCATTACCCTGACGGCATCGGGAACCGGCTCTTATACCGGAACCATCACCAAGACGGTGAAGCCCGCAACGCAGCTCAAGACCGTTACGCTCTTCGATATCCAGGGCGTTCCGACGCCCGCCGCGGGCGGTACGCCCGTCACGTCGATCGCCCCGACCGCCGAGTACAGCGGCGCGGTATCCTGGTCGCCCAACGACGCGACGTTCCAGGCCGGCACGGCGTATACCGCGACCATCACCCTTTCGCCCCTGACCGACTATACCCTGACGGGCGTTGCGCAGAACCAGTTTAAGGTTGCCGGCGCGACGGCGACAAACGCGGCCAACAGCGGCTCCATAACGGCCGTGTTCCCGGCTACGGCCAGCGTAACCCTGACGGGCGTTAAGGCTCCGGCGGCGGTGACGGGTATCGCTAACGGCACGGACATCAACGACATTACCCTGCCCGCGACGGTGACGCTTGTAACCTCCGGCGGGGAGACTAACGCCAATGTGACCTGGGACCGCGCGAGCGCCAACCCGACTTATAACCAGAGCGCCACGACGGAACAGACCTTCGCCATCCCCGGCAAGGTAACGCTGCCCGGCGGCGTGAGCAACCCAAGCAACGTATCGCTCGACGTCAGCGTCAGCGTGACGGTAAACGCGGCGGGCGCTCCCGCCGTGACCCTGACCAGTATCACGTCCCCGTCGGCGCTCACGGGCATCGACAACGGCACGGACATCAACAGCATCAACCTTCCCGCGTCGGTTGACATCGTGACCAGCACCGGAACCGCGACCGCCGATGTGACGTGGAACCGCGCGGGCGCCAGCCCGGCCTATAACCAGAGCGCCACGACGGAGCAGACCTTCACCATCCCCGGCACGGTGACGCTGCCTGTCGGCGTGACCAACCCGAGCAACGTATCGCTCAACGTCAGCGTCAGCGTGACGGTAAGCGCGGCGAACGTCGCTCCCATCTCGAACGACATTACCCCCGACATCACCCTCACCGGCATTACGAATCCCGCGCCGGTGACGGGCGCGGCGGTCGGCATTGTCAACGGCATGACGATCGAGGAGATCATTGCCAAGCTTCCCAAAACGGTGGAGATTACCACCTCGACAGGCGCGACGGCTACGGCAAACGTCGTTTGGGACCCTCTCACAGTCAAGCCGGCGTATGACAGCGCCTCGCCCGACTCTCAAGCCTTTACGATGGAGGGCGCGGTCACCCTGCCCGACGGGGTAACCAATCCGGATAACCAAGTGCCGCAGACCGCCACCATCAAAGTAACGGTAGACGCGGCCCAGAACCCCTGAAGCTAAAAAGGACGGCGCTCAAGAGCAGCGCCAGCCAACAAGACGGCCATCCCTTCGGGGATGGCCGTCGCGTGTTAAGGGACGTTGGGAGGCTCCGCCTCCCAAACCCTCCGCCTAAGGGCTTCGCTCTTAGGAATCCCTTTTTTGGGCCGCGTTCGCGGCCCAAGATCGGGTTTTTAAGCAATCCTACTTTGGTCAAGCGCCCGGCGCGTTCAGCGTTACGGCGTAACTGATTTGCCCTTCTTCGCGCTGATATGCTTGATAAGCAGGAGATTGATATACGCGGACATCGTGCGGTGATTTTTAGCCGCCAGCTCCTCGACCCCGTCGACAACCTCCGGGTCAAGAGAAATACAGATCTTTTTCTTCAGCGGTTTCGACGGCTTCGTTTGCATTGAATCACCTCATATATACAATACCACTCGCAGCTAAAAAGCGCCCATCAGCGCCACACGGACGGCCAGTCCGCCATTCAAACAGGCGCGGATTACTTTGTCAACCGTTCAGTATTCATATAAAAGATAAACCAATCCATCAGGATACAGGACATCTCTTCCCTTTCCAGCAACTGTTCCGCTTGCTTAAAAAGACGGTATAATTCGCTGTCCTCGGTTAAAAGCGTTTCATCTATCCATCGCCTTAAAAACAGATTGGCCGGTGAGATAATCGTGGACCAGCGGCCAT
>DBGEOK010000084.1:0-13329 GCA_048370855.1 Candidatus Limiplasma sp.
AAAGTATTTTATCATTTGCCAAATAATATAAATCATTATTAAACTGTGCGATTTTAAATCCATCCGGATATTTTTTTGAAAAAATATATGCAAAGTGTTCCGAGTATAAAGAACGCTGCTTTAAAATAGCATCGTCTTCTATAAACTGTAATAATCCAAACAACTTTTTCTTATATGCTTCCATTTCTCCAGGTTTAAACAGGTCGATAGGCAGTTGCTTTTGTTTAAATTTCCACTGTAAATCATACATTACAACATATTGTACAAATTTTGGAAGATAACCTTTTTTTGCAATGGCAATTTTAATGACTTTTTCTGAAAACAATTCTAGATGTTGCAAGTACCATCTTTTTTGCTTTGATGCACCCTGTGACAAAGACGACTCGCCCGTACTCCTTTTGCGGTATTCATACATACAATTTCCTACGGCGCCGTAGCATGGTGTATTTAGAAATACTTGAATAAGAAACTTTGCATCCTCCATTGAGCATAACCTCTCGTCAAAAACGATGTCTTGCAGTAATTCCCGCTTTATAAAACAAGAGGCACAACTAGTCTGCAAAAGCTCAAAGTTTTCTTCCAGATTAATGACTCTAGCCATACCATTTTTTTGATATTTACCATAATTTGTGGGGTGACTGCCTTTCGCACCGTCAAAAAAATACATTGGAATAGACGCAATGCCGATATCCGTGTATTCCCGAAAGAATGCATAAACAGCGCTTGCCGTATGAGCGGATAATCTGTCATCCGGATCAACAAAGTTAATGTATTTGCCAATAGCGTGCTTCATGCCTTCGTTACGCGCGCTGGACAATCCTCCGTTTTCTTTATGGATTACGAGTATGTTTTGAGGGTATTCGCTTTGATACTGATCGCAAATTTTTCCACTACCGTCTGTTGAGCCGTCATCAACTAAAACAATCTGAATATGCTTTTGAAAGCCGATATCTTGACGTATAATACTATCTAGTGCCTCCCGTATAAATGGTTCAACATTATAAACGGATACAATCATTGAAAACAAAAAATTTTTATTGCTTGGGTAATCATTTTTTCTCATGATGCTTCCTCCTTTATATCACATCGCTTTTCGTGCCGTATTCAAGTGGTTTTCTCAAAACTGCTGCATATTGGATACGCCGTTTTAAAAGCATTTTTAAGCTTTTGCTTTGCAAGTTCTACATTTTTACACCCATCCACGTCATTTAGGCATAAAAGATTGTATTTCGCGCTTGTTATGCAAGCGCAAGCTTCATCAATTCGCTGGTCTGTAAGCTGAATGTAATAACCGTTTTTTGTATTAGTGGGGATGAAGGCGCCGCATGCGAGCTGCCAATACTTCATTACGGTCGGTCCGAGGCTGTTCGCTTCACGGAACTTTGAGCGGCACGTGGCGTCCAATTCCTTTTCAATCTCGGCCCACACAGTTAAAAAAGTCGTTTTATGAAACGAAAAAGAAAGATGCCAATGAAAAAGCCCTGGGAACCAAGGATAGCACTTTGAAAAAAAGGCCGTTTTAAGCACTTTTTTAAAGCCGTTCCTGATTGAAAATACCTTTTTCCAATGATTGTTCAGTACGTCATGGAGAGAAAATACATCGTTTAAAACAGCTATTCCAGAACTGCTGATCCGGCCAATACTGTTTGAACTGAAATAAATACTATCCAGTCCAAAACAGTCGCAAGGCAAGCCGTGCTGAAAGAAAAGAGTGGGAGAGGAGGGCTTGGTTAAAAAAACATCGTCGTTAAAATACACAAATTGTTCCGCCAAACCCGGTATTCGATGCAGATTCAGCTCGATGGTATGCGAGTTAAACGTGGGCAGGTACTCGGGCGGAATAAAATCGCTGTGCCTGACGATATGCAGCTTTGGGTTGCCGTCATTCAGCCAGTCGGGGACGTGTCCCCAGGTAACGAAATGGATTTTTCGGACCCAGGGGGCATATTGCGCGACGCCCCGGAACCAGTAACGAAGCAAGCCCCAATCCCGGAAGCGGACCTCCTGTTGATCGCCCTCGCAGGACGCGTATTTTTGCCGCTCGGATCGCCACGCGGGGTCCGAGCCGTCCACCCAGGTGATAACGAAATCAATGTCCTCCATCGTCAGCCTCCTATGCTCCCGCTGATACGCCATGCGCCGCTTGCACGCCGTAAGCCTGGACAGATTGAGAATTTCCCCGCTCAAAGGCGCAGGCGTCGGGCAAAATGGCTTGGAAGGCGCTCTGCGCCTCGCGCCTGGCGGCGGCAAAGTCCTCGATGTCCCGCGCGTCGTTGCAGCAAATCAGCTTGTATCGCTGCCGGCGGACGCTCTCGCACATCTGGGGAAGCGCCGCGCTTCCCTCAAACATCCTGCCCACCCTCGGCGACCGCGGGTGAAACCGGCCCGTTGCGTATTGCCAGTATTCAAACAACCATTGGTTCACATCCGTTGTGGTGCGGAAGCGATGGCTGCAGGTCGCACCCAATTCCTCCGGCGCTGCCTGCCATACCTGCTCCAGGGTTTTTTTCACGTAGGCGCAGGGCAGATGCGAGATATACAGCCCCGGAAAAAGCCGGAACGGCGTCAGCAGAAGCGTTTTAACGAGCAGCCGTCCATACCGGGGCGAAAACCATTTGGCGAAATTCTTTATCATGACGTCCCTTTTCCGAAAACAGCGGTTGATGACATACAGATCGTTGATTTCGGCGCGGATTCCGTTTTGAACAAGCTGGACCGGCGCAAGCGCGGCGGTTCCGCGCGGCAGGCCGTTGATAAAAAAATCGCTTGGGGATGTGGGCGCGGTCACAAACATGTCGTCGTTAAAGTAGACAAATTGCTCGGACAGCCCCGGGATTCGGTGCATGAACAGCTCGATGCAGTGAGAGCTGAAGGTTGGAAGGTACTGCGGAGGGATGTAATCGCTATGCCTGACGACGTGAAGCTTCGGATGAGCGACGTTTAACCAGGTCGGCAGATGGCCGCAGGTCACAAAATGGACGGTACGAACCCATGGGGCGAATTTTTCAACGCCCCGGAACCAATAGGGCAGCAATCCCCAATCACGGTACCGGACGTCGTTGTCGTTCCATTTCGCCAGAAAGCGTTCGTGGTTCTCGCCGGCATAGCGCTCTTTTTCCCGCACCCAGGCTTCGTCGCCGCCGTCTACCCATGCGATCACAAAATCAATTGGGCGCTGCTGCACAGCGGGCCCTCCTTTCCAGGTTCACAAGCGTAAACGTCTGTTTTTGCAGCGCTAGGAGGGATCGGCCGGAAAAAATCCGCGCGCTTCCTCCCCGGAGCCATTCCGTATCGTTTCGATCTTTGGAAAGAAAACAAGGCCCTCCGCCATGCCGCGGAGCAGGGCGCCGGCTCTTTTGCATCGGAACCCTTTTCCCCTTACCACGATGCGGAACAGGTGAAGGGCGCATTTTGCAAAGTAATAGAGGATTCCGCGGACGCCCTCTTTCCGGTAGACGAAAAACTCGTTGCGATAGGCGTAATGGTAGCGCGGAATCCGCTCGCGCGCGTCGGTGGCGACGTTGGACCCCTCGTTATTGTTCGTCATATGGGTGACGACGCTTTTTCCACATAGATAGCAGGGCATATCAAAATGAACGCTGATTCTGCGGGTATACTCGACGTCGTCTCCCCAGATAAAAAACGCCTTGACGGGGAGACCAACCGTCAAGACCGTATCCGCGCGGAGAAAGAGAGAGACAAAGCTTGCCTGGTTGATTGGTAAAAGGCCATATGCAAGCAAGCCGACGCTCTGAAAAAAATGGGGCGCCAGCTTCTGCCGGTTCATCCTGCACGGGGCGCCGTCCTTCCAAAGCGCGACGCTGGACAGAAACCCATATTCCCCATTCAGCAGGCGATCCGCTTCCACAAGGCGCTCCAGCGCGTCTTTTTGGGGAACCACGTCGTCGTCCATCAGCCAAAGCCCTTCATAGCCCGTCTCCACGGCTAAGCGGACGCCGAGGGAGAATCCCCCCGCGCCGCCGAGATTATCGCCCGTGTTGGTATAGCGCAGCTTGCGCGGAGCCGCGTTGAGAGAGCGGACCAGCTCCGCAGTCCCGTCGCCCGAGGCGTTGTCGATCACCCAGATATCACAGTCCTCTTGCGTCTGGTTCATTAGGGCTGTCAGGCACTTTTCCAGCAATTGCCTTCGGTTCCGCGTGACGACAATGGCGACGTCTCTCATGTGCTTCCTCTCTCTTACGTGACGTTTTTTCCGGGCGTCATGGCGCGGCACCCGCGCGCTTGCGCATCGCCGGGCGCGGCCGCTTCGGCCTTGGCCCGCGACGTCCCGGTGGGGACAAACGTAGACTTTTAGAGCCGGATCATGTATAATGCATCCGAGGAAGCTTGGATGGAGCCGGTTAAACGCTCCGCCTACAGCTCATACGGCGCTGGACGGCGGATACCAAAGTCTACCTTGCGTTCCATCTTTTTCAGAATTTGCCCAGCATAAAAAGGTCTTGTGCGAAATGTGCAGCTCTCGTGCCGCCGCCCTGGCCGACAGATTTCCGTCCTGCCATTGTTTCAGGCAATCCCAATACGCGCTCGGGCGTTCCTTCGGCATGGCGCCAAACCGGATTCCGCGCGCTTTGGCCGCGGCGATGCCCTCGGCCTGCCGTTGATGGATGAACTCCCGCTCCGTTTGGGCCACGTAGGATAAGAGCTGCAATACAATGTCCGCGATGAGCGTGCCCGTCAGGTCCTGTTCCCTGCGCGTATCGAGCAGGGGCATATCCAACACGACAATGCTCGCTTGGATTTTTCTGGTGATGGTTTTCCATTGCCCGATGATTTCCTCATAATTTCTGCCTAACCGGTCGATGCTTTTCACAACCAGCGTATCGCCCTTTTTCAATTTCCGCATCAGCGCTTTGTACTTTGGCCTGTCGAAGTCCTTGCCGGACTGAGCGTCGCAATAAATCCGCTTTGGCTCTATTCCAAAAGCGTTCAGCGCAATCAGTTGCCTCTCTGGATTTTGGTCATGCGATGATACGCGGGCATACCCGTAGGTGATAGGATACATGTGGCCGCCTCCTGTTATATGCGTGTTGCATTTGTTACTCAGAGGGTAGCGTCTGCAGCAAGGCAAATTTGAATTCGCGCAGGCCATGACTCCCGTGACATTTGAAACGCCCCTCGGACGACCTCAGCATACCCTTATTTACAGCATAGATGAGCGAACTGCAGGTACAGAAACCGGGAGTGTCCCCAAAAGAGAGATTGTGATATAATAGGGACATGAAAAGCTGCGCTTTTGGTCACTCCCTTTATAATGAAATCCATTGACTTTTTTCAGCGTATGGATATAATTGTAAATGAAAAGGGGGTTGAAAATGAATGAGAAAGATTCGTTTTGTGCTGGTAAGTTTCATCATCATGAGTTTGCTTTTCCCGCTTGCTTCGTGCTTTGCCGAAGACGAGGTTGTATTGCGCACAGATTTTGCGCCTTATTTCATTTACTACGGCAGCAGGGGAAAGCCCTCCGAAGAAGGACAGAAAAACGTAACGCTGATGGAATATCATTGTCCTTATGCCGTTGATTCTGAACAAAACATCATGGACCTTGACGAAGAAGAACTGGAGGCGATATGCGAACAGTTTTCACCCCTATTGATTTATGATTTTTGGGAAGAAAGATTTCTGGATTCATGGCCTGAAAGCGAATGAAAGAGGTATTTGCAATGAAAAAAACAGTAAGACCTATTTGGGGGTGGTTTGGAGGGGCGACAGCCCCTTCAAATGAAATCGTATCGCCTGGCTGACCTGCGGTCGGCAATTGATTCGGTGCTTTTGATGTGCGCAGCACCCAGGCGGGCGGGGAGTTTGCGCCTCCGGCGCAAACAATCCGACAGTTCTCGTCGGAAAAGATCGCCGAAAGGCGGGCTTTTTCGACGGCCTGTGGGGCCGCGTTCGCGGCCCCACAGGGCATGGGGAGCGGCGGCGGGCGGCGACAGCTTTTGCGGAGAAGCACTTGCCGGGGCCGTGGGAAAGGCCCCCTGCCGTCCCTCGTTCCGGGAGCGGCGGCGGGCGCTCAGCCCGTCTGTTCGTCCTCCCTCAGCTTTCCCAGCGCGCCGCCGGGATGGCGCGCCACGTATTCCTGAGGCGTCAGCCCGCGCTTTTCCTGCAGGAGTACGGAAAGGGCCTGAAGGGCGATGGTTTCAACCAGGATAGAGGCGCGGGGCGCGCGGCCCAGCGGCCCCCCCTCCCGGGTAACGCCCGCCGGTATGCCCGCGTCGGCGAAGCGGTACAGCCAGGATCGCCGGTTTCCGGTAACGGCGACGATCTTACAGCCGTTGCTCCGCACGGCCTCCGCGGTCGCCTTCAGCTCCTGGGTTTCGCCGCTGTTGGAGATGCAGATGACCACGTCGCCCGGCACAAGCTGGCCGCAGGAGCCGTGAACGGCCTCCGTGCCGTGAAGAAAATACGTCGGCGTGCCCGTGGAGGACATCAGCGACGCCAGATAGGAGGCCACATGCGCGGGCTTGCCGATGCCCGTGATATGCACCCGGCCCCCCCGCTCCTCCGCCTCCCAGATGAGGGCGGCGGCGTTTTGAAGCGCCTTCCGGTCCAGCGTGGAGAGAATCCCGCGCACCTCGTCGCCGGTGGCCGCCAAAAAATCATCCAAAGCGCTCATGCCCGCGCGCGCCTCCCTTCGTCGTAGCAAAGCGTCGCGCGCCCCGCGGCTTTAAGCGCCGCGTTCACCTCGTCGAGCCCCGGCAGGCTGGGCTGCGCGCCCATCCGGGATACCGTCAGGCTGGCCGCCTGGTTGGCAAAGGCCATGGCGTCTTCCACCGGCATCCCGGCGCACGCCGCTGTACAGAACGCGCCGATGAAGCTGTCTCCCGCCGCGGTCGGGTCAACCGGATGGCCGCAGGGCACGGCGGGGCTGAGCACAAAGCGGCTGCCGTCCCAGTAGGCCGCGCCGGACTGACCCAGCGTAACCAGCACGCCCGCCGCGCCGCGCTTGTGAAGCAGCTCCGCCGCCCGGCGGGTCGTCGCCTCCCCCTCCGGCCTTACGCCGGTCAGGTCCTCCGCCTCATGCTCGTTGGGGGACAGGTACTGGAGATGGCTGAGCAGCTCCCGGCCGAGCGGCGCGGACGGCGCGGGGTTGAGCATGACGGGAACGCCCTTGGCCCAGGCGTACCGCGCGACCAGCTCGTTGATTTCCATGGGGATTTCGAGCTGGAGCATCACCATGTCGTAGCCCGCGACCGCTTCCTCCAAGTACGCCACATCCCCGGGCGTAATGGCCATGTTCGCCCCCGGGATGACGATGATGCGGTTTTGCGTGCCGCCGCCGCCGGCCTGGATTTGGATGTTGCTCATGCCGGAGGGACACCCGCCGGTTACGATGACCTGATCCGTGCGCACGCCCGCTTCCCGGAGGGAGGCGGTCATGGCCTCGCCGTAGGCGTCGTCGCCCACCTTGCCCACCATCGTCACCTCCGCGCCCAGCCGGGCGGCTTGCACGGCCTGGTTCGCGCCCTTTCCGCCGGGGGCGGAGTGAAAGTCCTCGCCGAGGATGGTTTCACCCGGCCCCACAAAGCGTTCCGCGCGAAAGATCATATCCATCACAAAGCTTCCCACCACAAGGATTCGCGGTTTTTTCACCGAGGCTCGCTTCCTTTCGCAATCGCATCCGCTCCGGCGCTCGCGCCGGCCCTTTTCCGCCCCCAAGGGACGGTCGACCAGGGCCGGTTCGCGGACGCGTTTTCTGTTAACGGGTCAAAGCTGATCTTCGTCAGGTACACAGCGCCGCGCAGGCTTCGTCCACCAGCGTGGAAACCTGCCGGATCTCCTCGCGGAAGTTTGGCGTCAGCAGCCGGTCGTCCTGTACGCGGCAGCGCGTGGCGATCGGCAGCCCGGCAATTTCCTTGAGGAAGTACTTCGCGTTGGCGGGGTAAAGCTGGCGCTCCAGCAGCGAGGCGGCCGTCAAAACCCGCTGTACCTTTTCCGCGTTGGGGTGGTAGAGGTTGCGGGTCAGCCATACGTATGCCTGCGGATGAAAGTTGGCCATGATGCCGGAGAAGCCGGAAGCGCCGTCCCGCATGGATTCCAGCAGCGTGGCGATATGCGCGTTGTACAGCTTCAGGCTCGTGCCCTTCATAACCGCCAGCTTTTCCCGGATCTGCGGCGCGTTCAGGCAGGTGTCCTTCAAAAAATAAAACCGTCCCGTTTCGCCCAGCCGCCGGACCACGCGCGGCGACAGCAGCCGCTTGTAGGGAAACGGGCATTCGTACAGGCCCAGCGGGATGGAGGCGTCCACATGCTTGAGCAGCTCGTCCGCGCGCCCGAGCAGCGCGTCGTCGTCCTCGCCCTCGCAGGCCAGGCGGTTGGTCAGCAGGATGACCGCGTCCACGCCGGCATCCTTCATGGCGTACACATTGCGCTCCTGCTCGGCCATGCGGTAGTCCGTAAAGCCGGAGCCGATCACCGGCACGCGCCCGCGCGCCGCGTCCACCGTGACGCGGGCGATGCGCATGCGCTCCTCAAACGTCATATGGAAAATCTCGCTGCTTTGGCAGGAGGCGAACAGGCCGTCCACCCCTTTTTCAATATACCATTCCACCAGCGCGTACAGGCCCTCCTCGTCCACCTCTCCCTTTTGGGTAAACGGGGTCAGCATGACGGGCCAAACGCCGTTCGGATAGCTTTTCATATGGGGTCCCCTCCCTTTCGTATGGATATTAAAACGCGGATTTCAGCTCCTTCAGGAGCGATACGATGGGCAGATGCTGCGGGCACGCGGCCTCGCATTGGCCGCAGGCGACGCAGCGCGCGGGCGCGGCTCCCTTTTGCGTGGCCTGCTCCCATTGGCTTTTAGCGCTCGGCGCGCCCGGAAACAGCCGGCAGTTGTTCAGCGCGGCGAGCAGCGCGGGAATTTCCAGCCCGGCGGGGCAGCCCTTGACGCAATAGCGGCAGCCGGTGCATGGCTCCGTAGGCGAGGAAAGCAGGCTGGCGGCCGCCCTTTCCAGCGCTTCCCGCTCGGCCCCGTCCAGCGCCCCCGGCTCGCTCAGCACGGCGATGTTGTCCTCCAACTGCTCCATGGCGTTCATGCCGGACAGCACCATCCCCACGCCCTTGAGCCCCGCGGCAAAGCGCAGCGCCCAGGAGGCCTGCGAGGCCCCCGGCGCGGCCTTATGCAGGATTTCGGCGGCGGCGTCGGGCAGGCTGGCGAGCATGCCGCCCTTGACCGGCTCCATCACCGAAATCGGCAGCCCGTGGCGGCGGACGATTTCATAGCATTCCCGCGAGCGGACGCGGGGGCTTTCCCAGTCCGCGTAGTTGATTTGAAGCTGCACAAACTCCGCCTCGGGATGGTCGCGCAGCGTTTGCTCCAAAAGCGCCGGCGTGCCGTGAAAGGAAAAGCCCAGCCGCCGAATCAGCCCCTCCCGCTTCATGCGGGCGGCATGCTCCCAGCAGCCGAAGCGCTCGTAGCGCTCCCAGTTGCGGTTGTTCACCCCATGCATCAGGTAAAAGTCAAAATAACCGGCGCCCGTGCGGCGGAGCTGCTCCTGAAACGTAGCGTCCACATCCTCGCTTTTCTCCAGGAAGTTGTGCGGCATTTTCGTGGCCAGCAGGAAGCGGTCGCGCGGATAGCGCTCCGTCACCGCGCGCCGGAAGGCCCGTTCGGATTCGCCGTCGTGGTAGACGTAGGCGGTATCGAAATAGGTGAAGCCCGCGCCCAGAAACCGGTCGGCCATCCGGCACAGGAGCTTCAGGTCGATGGAGCCGTCCCCCTGGGTCGGCAGGCGCATCAGGCCAAAGCCAAGCTTTTTGGAAGGAAAGAGTTCCGTCATGCGGCAGGGCCTTCTTTCATTGGTTTATACAATCAGTTCTTCCAGAGTTCGCTTCCAAACGTGATGAACGTCCTCCGCGTCCCGGTAATAGGCGTGGTCGCGGTCCACAAAGCCCACGGGGGCGTCCTCCAGCACGATCCGTTCCGCCGGCGCGCCCAGGGCGATGACCAGCACCGGCTTCAGATGCTGGGGCAGCGCCAACGCCTCGGACAGGCGCTCCGCCGAAAAGCCGCCCAGCATGCATCCGCCGAAGCCCATCTCCACCGCGCCCAGGAGCATCGTGTGCGCCGCGATGCCCACATCCTTGTAAAAGGCGACGGGGTTTGGCGAAACGTCTACGTCGTGCAGCACGACCAGGTACGCCGTGGGGGCCATGCCCTCGCGCGGCAGCTTAGGCGTTTTCATCCGTCCGGCCCAGCGGGTCAGGGACAGGATCAGCGCGTTGGTCTGATCGTCGCAGACCGGGCGGTATTTCAGCGGCTGCACGTTGCCGCTGGAGGGGCAAAGCCGGGTCAGCGCCGCCAAATGGCAAAGCTGTTCGTAGCTCGGCCTGGGCGTTTGCCTGAACCCCCGGTAGCTGCGGTCCCTTGCGAGCAAATCCGATAACGGCATGGAAAAACCCTCCTCTCTTTTTTGCCCAAACGCGGGCCAAACGGGACGGGCCGCGCGACGGCGTTCCTGCGGCGGCACGTATAGCAAGCCTGGGGTTTCAGCCCTCAGAACGAAGGACGGTAATCGCAAGCCCGACCGTCGCCCTTCCGCTCCCCCGCCAACCCGCCCGCCTGGGTGCTTAGCACATCAAAAGCACCGGATCAATTGCCGGCCGCAGGTCAGCCAGGCGAACCGATTTCATTTGAAGGGGCGATCGCCCCTTCAAGCCACCCCCAAATCGGTTTGTCAACAATCTGTCCCGAGGGCGAAGCCCCCAGGCGGCGGGCCTCCCAACGTCCCTTCGCGCGCTCCCGCTACGCCTCGTCCGCGCCCGGCATTTGCAGGATGACCTTGAAGGCCTCCCGGCTTGCGATTAGCTCAAAGCCCCGCTGCGCTTCCTCCATGGGCAAAACGTGGCTGTAATACTGGGAGGGCGTCAGCGCGCCGCGCGCTACCAGCGCCGTGACCGCCTCGTGCGCCCGGTGCTCCCCATAGGGCCAGTTCAGGATGTGAATGCGAATGTTGTTGGGCCACTCAAACAGGTTCATATCGGCGCGCTCCCTGGACAGCACGCCGTACAGCCCGAGCACTCCGCCGGGCCTTAGCAGCGGCGCAAGCTCGCGGTCCGTGTTCAGGTCCCCGACCGCGTCCACAATCATGTCCAGCTCCTGCCCGTCAAGCGCGTCCACGGCGCGCCGGTTCCGGGAGTTCACGACGCCGTCCACCTCCGCGCAGTCGAGGATGTGCCGTAAACGCCGGTCGTGGTGCCCTACGCACCGCACGCTGGCCGCGCCGCGCGCCTTTGCGATGCGGCAGATGCCCATGGCCACGGGCCCGTCGCCGCAAACCAGCACGTCCATGCCCGGCCGGAAGCCAAAATTGTCAAGCGCGCTGTAATTTTCCTTAAAGGTCAAAAGCATCACGGCGTCCCGCATGCTCATGCCGTCCGGGATGCGCTTCCCCCGGTAATCCGGGATGGGCGGCTGCCGGCCCAGGTCGATATGGTCCTCCGTCATGGCCCGGATATCGTGGGTAACGCCGTACTCCGCCATCTGCCCGTAATGGCTGTGAAAACCGCTTTCCGGCGCGACCATCCCAACGGGGGAGACCACCCGGTCGCCAACCTTCCAGTAGCGCACCTTCTTGCCGACAGCCACAACGCGCCCTACGCTTTCATGGCCCAGCACCGTCGGGTATGGGATCTTCAGGTCCGTCACCTGGTCGTTGATCAGCTTCAGGTCCGTACCGTTGCAGATGCCGCAGTACAAAATTTTGGTCAGACATTCGTAATCGCCCGGAACAGGCCGCGGGATTTCGACGACCGCCGTTCTCCCGCACTCCACGGCGGCTACGGCTTTCATGGTTTCAAGCACGGTTCGTCCTCCAAACGCAAAAAAAATCTGTTTTTTGATGCATGCAACAAAAAACAGACGAAAAACGCCCTTGAAACGCCTTATCTCATTGTCCCGGGAAACTATTGCGAGGTTATTATAGCACGCCCCCGGCGCTTGTCAAGAGGGCTCCGAAGCTTTTTTTGCTGGATATAAAAGGCGCGGCTGACAAGTTCGCCCGCCTTTCCATTGACAAATGCGGCCCGGCCTCATAGAATAAAGGCGGATTCCCTTGGCATAATGCGCGAATACGGAAGGAGACCGGCAGGTCCTTATGAACAAAATTGAGAAGATATCGGTGACGGAATTGACAACCCGCGCGATCCGCAAGTCCATCCTGGAGGGCGAGTATAAGGTGGGGGACAAGCTGTCCACGGAAAATAAGCTTTGCCAGCAGCTCAACGTCAGCCGTACCGTGGTGCGGGAGGCCTTGAGGATTCTGGCTACGGAGGGGTATATCCGCATGCTCCCGGGGCGCGGGGCCTTCGTCGCCCGCGTGACGAAGATCGACAAGGATAATTACTGGGCTTCCTTTTCGCCGGGCAGCTTCCGGGACCTGATGGACGTGCGCGCGCCGATCGAGGAGCTGGCGGCGCGGCTGGCGGCGCAGCGCTCCGGCCCGGAGCTGACGGAGGAGCTGGAGGCCAACTTCGCCGCCTTTGTGGACGCCAACAGCGCCTGCGACCGGCAGGCGCTCATCCGGCTGGACGAGCAGTTTCATATGTCCATCTTCCAGGCGACGGGCAACGCGCTGCTGCTCAATATCGGCAAGATGCTGACCGAGGCGTTTAACGGCTACCGCTACGCCTCCTTTAACGACGATGGCACCTACGCCAACGCCATCGAGCCGCACCGCCGGCTGATCGCCGCCTTCCGCAAACAGAGCGAGGAGGAGGCCGTGGAGGCCATGCATTACCATATGCTCCGCGCCATCGAGGATATCAGCACCCGCATCCGCACGGACGAGTAAGGCGGTTTCAGCCATGCGCACTGGGCCGGGCTTGGACCGAAGCCCGCCCGCGCGGCGCGCATGGCGAAAGCGCCGGAGCCGTCGCCCGACGTTGAGGCCGCGGCCTCTGCCCCCCAAAAGGGGTTCCGTCGGGCACAGCCCTTCGGTCAGGCCGACCCCTTTGTAGGGTGGTTTGGAGGGGCCGGGGCCCCCTCCAAATGAAATCGGTTCGCCTGGCTGACCTGCGGTCGGCAATTGATCCGGTGCTTTTGATGTGCGCAGCACCCAGGCGGGCGGGGAGTTTGCGCCTCCGGCGCAAACAATCCGACCGTCCTCGTCGGAAAAGCTCGCCGAAAGGCGGGCTTTTTCGACGGCCTGAAGCTCGCCGGCAGGCGAGCTTTTTCAGCGCCCTGAGCCCCTTTTTCCAAAGGGGTTCTTTGACAGCATGAAACGGATTGTTTAGATCCGTTTTTTTAGTGCGCCGGGATCGGGCGCGCGGACAGGGACCGTGCTTTGGAACTGGGAAAGATGTCAAAAA
>DBGEOK010000085.1:0-10059 GCA_048370855.1 Candidatus Limiplasma sp.
GCGGTGAGCGCTCTGCCGGGCTTTCCGAGGGAAACAAGATTAAATATTAAATATCAAATATCTTGACAATCGGAAAAAGCTTATGTATAATGGCATCAAGATCAACAAATTAGCGAAAAAGAAACGAAACCAAAAGCACAAACGCAACATACGGAGGAGGAAGAAACAAAGCGATGGAAAGAGACCGCACTGTACAAAACACGCAGGACATGCCCTTCGCCAAGGTGGCTTGGGGACGGACCATGGAGCTGGTAGGCCGCTTCTGCGTGGCCCAGTCCGACAATGTGCTGGTAAAGATCACGGAATACCTGCCGCATTTCCAGCATTCCACCCACGTGCACCCCGAGCAGGAGGAGATCATCTTTGTGCTCAGCGGCAATGCTGTATCCGAAACGCAGACGGGCCGCATCGACCTGCACCCCGGCTATGTGGCGCATGTCCCTGCGGGCGTGGTACACGCCACCTACAACCCCTATGACGAGCCGTGCCGCTGCGTCATCATCAAAAGCCCCGCGGACAAGGATCAGTTCAAGAGCTGAGGAGGAGTCTTCCAAAAGAAGAGGGGAACATGCATGGAAAACCTGCTGGCTTCCTTGCGCGCGGTCTATCCGCTTTTGGCGATGCTGGCGCTGGGAATGACCGTCCGGCGGCTGGGGCTGGTGACCGACAACGGCCTGAAGGAAATGAACGGGTTGATCTACAAGGTGTTCTTTCCGTTCATGATGTTTGCCAATGTGATGGACAGCGATTTCAGCGCAGGCATGGATGCCCGGCTGGTCGCCACAGCGGTGGCGCTGATCGTGAGCTCCTTCATTGTGCTCATGCTGCTAGTGCCGCGCTTTGAACACGACAACGCCAAGCGGGGCGTGCTGGTACAGGGAATCTTCCGAAGCAATTTTTTGGTGTTTGGCGTCTCCATCGTTACGTCGCTGTACGGCACGCAACGCCTGGCGCCCACGGTGCTGCTGGCGGCTGTGACCATCCCGCTGATGAATGCGCTGTCCGTGGTAGCGCTGGAAACGTTTCGCGGCGGCAAGCCCAAGGCGAGCCGTCTGATGGCGAGCGTTGCCAGGAACCCCATTATTGTTGGCACGCTGCTGGCATTTGCCGCCAAAGCGCTCCAGTTGGACCCTCTGCCCGAGGCCACCCGGAGCATTGCTAAGGTCGGCACACCATTTGCGCTGGTTGTGATCGGCGCATCCTTCAAGCTGGGAAATGTGTCCCTCTACCGCAAGCCGCTTTTTTGGGGCGTGGCAGGCAAGCTGGTGCTTCTACCGGCTGTAGCAGTCACGATATGCGCGCTGGCGGGTTTCCGAAACGAGATGCTCGTCGCGCTGATGGCCGTATTTGGGGGACCGTGTGCAACAGCCTCCTACGCTATGGCGCAGCAGATGGGCGGCGATGGCGAGCTGGCGGCTTTGATGGTCGTACTCACCTCTGTGCTGTGCACACTATCCTTTTTTCTGTGGATATTCGCGCTCAAATCACTGGGTCTGGCGTAAAACGAACAAGGTTGGAAAAGAGGGCGCGCCCTCGTCCGAAGTATAAAAAAACAGGAGGGGACTCAAATGAAAAAGGTTCTGGCACTCGTATTGACCGCTATGCTGCTGTGCTCGCTCAGCGCGGCTGCGACAGCGGAGCAGGAATGGAAGCCCGAGGGCACCATCCGCATCATTCTGGGCTTCAGCGCCGGCGGCGGCATCGATACCATGTGCCGCACGGCTGCGCCGGCACTGGCCGAATACCTCGGCTGTGATGTGATCGTTGAAAACATGCCCGGAGCCAGCTCCGGCATCGCCACGGACTATGTGCTGGACGAGGAACCCAATGGTATGACCATTCTGGGCACCAGCTCGTCCATGTGTGCCTTCTCCACCACCGAGAGCAGCGACAATTCCTACCTTCAGCTCGATATGCTGGCCATGCCGTTCGTGGTGCGCAACACCGGCATCGTGGTCAACGCGGAGCTCGGCATCAATACCATTGAGGAATTCATCGAGTATGTGACTACGCACGAGACCACCGCCTCCACTGCGGGCGTGGGCAGCATGTGGCATATCCCGGCGGCGGAGCTGGCCTCCAAGCTGGGCTGCTCGGACAAGGTGACCTTTGTGCCCTATGACAGCGGCAACAAGACCGCTCTGGCCGTGGCGCAGGGCGAGGTGGACTGGAGCGCCATCGACGCGATCAACGCCGGCGAATACATGCGTCAGGGTCTTTGCAAGATGCTGGCGGTGTTCAGCAGCGAGTCCTACAACGACAAGGAGTTCGGCGTTATGCCTCCCATCACGGACTATGTGCCCGCTATGGCTGATACCGCGGACGTCATCGGCGGCTGGCGCGGCTTCGCCGTGAGCAAGGAGACGCCGGATCACATCAAAGCCAAGCTCACCGAGGCGTTCCGCCATGTCATCAACACAGATGAGTTCAAGACTCTGCTAGCCAACAACAACATTAATTTTGAGGATGTGGCCTACGGCGAGGACGCCCAGCACATCTTTGAAATGACCAGCCGCATCAGCTCCTACCTGCTGTACGATCTGGGCGACGGAACGCGCGACCCCGCCGAGGTAGGCGTGCTGCGCTGGGAGGAGTGATCCCACTCTTTTGCTTTCACATTGCGGAAGGCCCTTCACGGCCTTCCGCAGCCTTTATCATTCCGAAAGGGGGAGGGCGAATGCGCCTGACCAAGGAGGACAAAGAGGTCCTCATCTATTCTGTGCTCATGCTGGTCACGCTGGTGCTCTTTGCGCTGACCTTTCAGATCAAGCCGCGCGGCTCCACAGCGATGGAAAGCCCCCGGCTCCTGCCTTTTATCGTGGAGGGCTGCATGTTTTTTCTCTCGGCCGCGGGCATCGTGCAAAGCGTCTGCAACAACGGCCGGCCGACTCCCGCCAAAATAAAGGCGTCGTTTCTGGTCACGGTGGCCGATGCGCAGACGCGCCGCACAGCGCTCGCCATTGGTATTGTTGCCGTCTACATTTTGCTGGGTATTCCGTATCTGGGGTTTTATGTGAGCAGCGGCCTATTGGTGCTTGGCGTCACGCTGGGCTATGTGCGCCGCATCAAGCCGTGGTGGGCGGTGCTGATCGCGCTGGCCGTTACGGGCGTCCTATATCTGATCTTTGCGGTTGCCTTTGGCATGCGGCTGCGTTGAGCAAGGGAGGTATACATACATGAGTATTCTCCGGATACTGGGGGAGGCGCTTTCGCCGGATATCTTTTTTCTGCTGATGATCGGCGTGGCTGTGGGCATCGTCGGCGGCGCGCTGCCGGGCATCTCCTCCACGACGACCGCTGCGCTGATGGCGACGTTTGCACTCACCATGGACGTAACGCATGCGGTCATGTTCATGGCTGCCACACAGGTGGGCAGCACCTATGGCGGCAGCATCTCCGCCTCCATCCTCAACATACCGGGCACGCCCGCGTCGGCAGCCACGGCCATCGAAGCGTATCCCATGGCGCTGCGCGGCGAGGGGCAGCGTGCCTTGGCCGTCAATGTGGCCGCATCGTTTTGGGGCAATACCATCGGCGCTATTCTGCTGCTCCTGGTGTTCCCGGTCACGCTAAGCGTGGTTTTGTACTTTGGCTCCTGGGAAATGTTTTGGTTTTCCATCTTTGGTCTTGTGATCTGTGCTCAGCTTTCGCGCGGCGATTTTAAGAAGGGGCTTTTGTCGGCATGCCTGGGGCTGACCTTCTCCTTTGTAGGCTCCGATCCCATCTTTGGCTCCGGCGGCATGCGCTTTACCTTGGGGATCCGTGCGCTCAAGGACGGCATCGGTCTGATTCCCGCAATGGTGGGACTCTACGGCATGAGCGAGGTGTTCAGCACGCTCACCAACAGTGGCGCGCGGCCCATGGAGGTGCGCAAGGGAAAGCTGTTTGCCTTTGCCGAGGTATGGAAGTATAAGTGGACGGCGCTCAAGGTGTCGGTCGTCGGCTTTTTGATTGGCGTGGTGCCCGGCGTGGGCGCAAACATCGCTTCGTGGGTCGGTTACAATCAAGCGCAATCCGGCAGTAAGCATAAGGAGGACTTTGGCAAAGGCTGCGTGGAGGGCCTCATTGGTTCGGAAGCGTCCAACAACGCCTGCGCACCGGGCGCGTATGCGCCATTGCTCGCTTTGGGCATCCCCGGAGACGGCATTACAGCGATCATCCTTGGCGTGCTGACTGTCAAGGGCATTCAAACAGGCGCGACCTTTGCCAACAACAACCCTCATTTCATCTATCTGCTGGTGCTGAGCATCCTGCTGGCAGGATTTTTCTTTGTGCTAATCGGCACCTTTTTGTGCAGACCAATCCTCAAGGCGCTGTCCGCCCCGCTGCCGATCATCATGGCCACGGTCATCTGCCTGTGCTCCATGGGCGCGTTCAGCAATTCTTCCCGCGAGAGCGATATCGTGGTGATGTTCGTGTTCGGGATCATTGGCCTTTTGATGAAAAAGGCTAAGATACCCATTTCGCCCATGGTGCTGGGCTTGGTGGTGGGCAAGGAGCTGATCGACTCCAACTTCCGCCGCGCCGTTTTGGCGGGCAAGGGCAGCCTGTTGCCGTTTGTAACGCGGCCTATCTCGCTGGCGCTCATCGTGCTGCTGTTAATCGTGGTGCTCAAGGATATCCTGAATCCCGTGCTCAAGCGGCGCAAAGCGGCCGCGCAGGGCCGCGTCTCGAAAATGTGACCCCATAAGGCGCTTCCTTATATGATTGCCTCTCTCCGACAGCTCGAGCGGCTCCCGGGCAGGAGAGGGGCGTTTTGCCGCTTTTGTCTCTCCCGCTCGTCATACCTTTGCAAAAACCGTCCGAAGCACCTCAGCGCGCCGAGCCGTACTCCACATCGAGGCGGTACTTCTTGGCCTTTCGTCTTTCAGTAGATCAGCGGACGGAACAGGGCCGCCCCCCGCGATGCCCACCAGCCAAGCCCGGAGGTGCAGGCCCGACGCGGGGGTTCTTCCACGGCAGATGGGACGTCGTCGGGTATCACTTCGTCCTCGACAGATTCATCGGTCTCAATAGGCGCGTCAGCTTCAACGGGCGCTTCGCCCTCCTTAGGTTATATCTGTTTTCGCTCCCGTCGTCCACGCGCCGCAGCTCCTTGATCGCTCTTTGGCTTCCTTTAACTGCTTGTTTGAACGCTCCCCGCGCGGAACCCCTTCAAAAATCCTTCGATCCGTGATACAATAAAGGCGCATGATTTACGGGATAAGGAGCTAAGCGCATGATCGATTTCACCTTTTGCAACCCCACCAAAATCATCTTTGGCAAAACCTCCCTGGAACAGCTTGGGAACGAGGTCTCCCGGTATGGGCGCAAGGTTCTTCTGGTCTATGGCGGCGGCAGCATCAAGCGGAGCGGCCTGTACGACCGCGTGATGAAAATCCTCGGCGGCGTCGGCGCGGAGGTATGGGAGCTTGGCGGCGTGAAGCCCAATCCGCGGCTTGGGCCCGTCTATGAAGGCATCAAAACCTGCCGTGAAAAGGATATCAGCCTTGTGCTGGCCGTGGGCGGCGGCAGCGCGATCGACACCGCCAAGGCCATCGCCAACGGCGCGCGCTACGACGGCGACGTCTGGGACCTCTTCACCGGCAAGGGCCGCAACACGGAAGCGCTCCCGGTGGGAACCGTCGTGACCATCCCCGCCGCCGGAAGCGAAATGAGCGACTCCAGCGTTATCACCCGCGAGGAGGACCAATGCAAGCGCGGGCGCAACACGCCGCTCAATTTTCCAAAATTCTCCATCCTCAACCCCGAGCTCACCTATACCTTGCCGCCCTTCCAAACCGCGTGCGGCTGTGTGGATATCATGGCCCATATCATGGAGCGATACTTTACGCGGGTGGATCATGTGGAGCTGACCGACCGCATGGCGGAGGGCGCGCTGAAAACGGTGATCCATAACGCGGCGATTGCGATGCGCGAGCCTGATAACTACGATGCCCGGGCGGAAATCATGTGGGCCGGCTGCCTGGCGCACAACACGCTGTTTCAGACGGGCCGCGTGGGAGATTGGGCGAGCCATAAGCTGGAGCACGAGCTGAGCGCGTTGTACGATATCGCCCACGGCGCTGGGCTGGCCGTCGTATTCCCCGCGTGGATGAAATATGTGCTGCCGCGCGGTGGGGCCGGAAAGCTGGCCCAGTTTGCCGTCCGCGTATTTGACGTGCCGGAGAAACCGGGCGACGAAGCCGCCGTCGCCCTCGAGGGGATTCAGAAGCTGGAAGCCTTCTACCGTTCGCTGGGGCTTGTCACCACGCTCCACGAATGCGGCATCGGGGACAAGGATTTCGCCCGTATGGCGGAGCGCTGCGCCGCCATGATGGGCGGCACGGTCGGCACGTTCGCGCCTCTCAAGGCGTCGGATTGCATGGAGGTATATAAGCTCGCGCTGTAATCAAGGTCAACCGTTTCCCCTTCAAGCGCCTTGGCGCGTGAAAATACCGCGCGCGTTTTGCAGACAATACGGGCGGGAGGCTGCGGCGCGAAGAACGAAGGGCATGAGGGATTTCACCTCCAAAACCCCGATGACGGATTTCCTAAAAACTCAATCTGAGCCCGCCGCCCTGCCAGGCGGCGGGCTCTTTTTCAGCGCCGCAGGGCCTCCGCTCCCTCCGTCATTTTAAAAAAGCGCCCCTGCCGCATGGCTTGCGGCAGGGGCGTCGTACCGGGGGCGATTGGGGCGTCAGGCCTTGGGGCCCGCCTCCACGATCTTCCGGTCCATATTCTCATACTTCTCGAAGTTCTTTTGGAACAAGCCGGCCAGCTTTTTCGCTGTCTCGTCGTAGGCGGCGGGGTCGGACCAGGTCTTCTTCGGCGAAAGCACCTCGTCGGGCACGCCGGGGCAGGTCTTGGGCACCATCACGTTAAAGATGGGGTCCAGCTCAAACTCGCTCTTCTCCAGGTCGCCGTTGAGGCACGCGGTCACCATGGCGCGGGTATAGGGCAGGCTCATGCGCTTGCCGCCCTTGCCGTAGCTGCCGCCGCTCCAGCCGGTGTTGACCAGGTACACGTTCGCGCCGGTTTTGGAAATCTTCTCGCCAAGCAGCTCGGCATAGCGCGACGCCGGCAGCGGCAGGAAGGGCGCGCCGAAGCACGTTGAGAAGGTGGCCTGGGGCTCGGTCACGCCGCGCTCGGTGCCGGCCAGCTTCGCGGTATAGCCGCTTACATAGTGGTACATCGCGGCCTCACGGCTGAGCTTGCTGACCGGGGGCAGCACGCCGAAGGCGTCCGCCGTCAGGAAGATGACCGTGCTGGGGATGCCGGCGATGCCGGGGATCTTCGCGTTGGAAATGTATTCCACGGGATAGCCCACGCGGGTGTTCTCGGTCAGGCTGTCGTCGTCAAAATCAAGCTCGCGGGTTTCGGGGTCCATCACGACGTTCTCCACCAGCGCGCCGAACTTGATGGCGCCGTAAATTTCGGGCTCATGCTCCTTGCTCAGCTTGATGCACTTGGCGTAGCAGCCGCCCTCGATGTTGAAGATGCCGTCGTCGCTCCAGCCGTGCTCGTCGTCGCCGATCAGGTAACGGTTGGGGTCGGCGGAAAGGGTGGTTTTGCCGGTGCCGGAGAGGCCAAAGAAAATAGCGCTGTCGCCGTTTTCGCCCACGTTGGCCGAGCAGTGCATGCTAAACACGCCGCGCTTGGGCAAAAGATAGTTCATCACGCTGAACACGCTCTTCTTGATTTCGCCGGCATACTGGCTGCCCGCCACAATGACCATCTTCTTCTCAAAGGAAACGATGATGGCCGCCTCGCTGTGGACGCCGTCCAGCTCGGGGATGCACTTGAAGCCGGGGGCCGCCACAATGGTAAAGTCCGCCGCGAAGCTGTCAAGCTCTTCCTCGGTGGGGCGAACCAGAAGCTGATGGATGAACATGTTTTGGCTGGCCAGCTCGTTGACGACGCGCACGCCGATGCGGTATTTCCTGTCCGCGCCCGCAAAGCCGTCAAATACGAAAAGCTCGCGGTTTTGAAGGTAGGCGCACATACGGTTATAAATGTTGTTGAACTTTTCAACGCTGATCGGGACGTTGACCTTGCCCCACGCAATTTCGTCGTGAACGGAGGGTTCGTCGACCACGAAACGGTCGTCGGGCGAACGGCCCGTATACTTACCGGTATTGACAACCAGCGCGCCGGTATTGCTCAACGTGCCCTCGCCGCGCGCAAGCGCGAACTCGGTCAGGCGGCTCGCCGGGAGATTGCGGTAGACAGCCTTGGATTCGATGATGCCCAGGTACGACAGATCCAGACTCATGATGGGTTTCCTCCTCTATGCTCATGGAATGGCAGCTTGCTGCCGAGACAGTTGTTGCCGGACGAAGTTACAACTTCGCCCTAATTCAAATAATTCGCGCTTCACTGTCTTTCTCCTCCTGCCTATCAAAATTTTGTTTCAAATTTCACAAGCCACCCCTTCGCGGACGCGGGAACCTTTTGCCGGACTGGCCTCCGCGCCGTCAGACGCCCGATGGCCGGCGGCGTGCGCAAAAAGACGCTCAAGCGGCGGCCCCTCCGGTCGGCCCTGAAAGCCCGCGCAAATCAGGGCGTATGGCCGGTTTCGCCCGGCTCCAATCCCGTTGGCGTTCTTTCCATGTTTTCATGCTTTGGCGAGACGTTTGCGTTATGGATTCCCAAGCCCTTTGGAGGGCGCTTCAGAGCGGCCTCCCCGGCGCATTTCGGCCCGCTCGGGCGCGGGACTGCAAGAACGCTTAGAGCATCCTTATGCGCAACAAGGCCGTAAGCCTTGCCCAGGGCGTCGAAAAAGCTTGCCTTTCGGCGATCTTTTCCGACGAGGACTGGTGTTTGCGGCAAAGCCGAAAGCTCCCCGCCCGCCTGGGTGCTGCGCACATCAAAAGCACCGGATCAATTGCCGACCGCAGGTCAGCCAGGCGAACCGATTTCATTTGGAGAGGCCGGGGCCCCTCCAAGCCACCCCCAAAATGGATTTGTCAAAGTCCGAGCAAGGCTGTAGGCCTTGCCCGAGCCTTCCCACGGGCGGGCCGAAAGCGGAAGGCAAGCCGAGCCCCAGCCGGCAAAAAATTTCTCCGCCTTTTTCTGTTCCCGGTCCTTGACAGTCTTTCGATTTTTTTCCGTAAAAAAGCGTCCTCTGACGAAAAAGCCGTTTAAACGCCGAGCCCGTCCAGGCCCCCGGCGGGATCTGCGCCGTTCCCGGCCCCGCCATCCGCCGCGGGCCCGCTCTTTCGAGCGCGCTTTTCCTCGTATAGCGCCTGGTCCGCCTCCTGGTACAGCCGCTCAAAGGTCGTCCGTCCGTCGGCCAAGGCCATCCCCACGCTGGCGCGGAACGTATGCTCCGGATTTGTGCCAATCGCCTGGCGGTTTAAGCCTTGAACCAGCGCGCCAAACCTTTCCCGGGCCCATTCAGCGTTCGGTACGGAGGGCAGAAAGGCCATAAACTCATCGCCGCCGACGCGCCCGACGACGCCCGCGTCCGCAAGCTGCGCGCGAAGAACTTCCGCGCACGCCTGAATGGCGCGATCCCCCTCGCGGTGGCCATACGTGTCGTTAACGGCCTTCAGGTCGTCGATATCCGCCAGCATCAGCGCCTTCAGCCCCGAGGGATGCTCCTCCAGGCTCCGCGAGACGAGCCGTTCCGTCGTTTCCTTGCTGTATAGGCCCGTCGCCCCGTCTCTCTGGGACCGGTAGCGCAGCGCCTCCAGCTCCCCCTTCCGGCGGTCGATATCCGTCAGGCGGCAGAGCATGCCTTCCGTTTCCTCCTCTTTCCAGCTTTGGGCTGTCACGCGGAACCACCGGTAGGTTCCCCGCCCGGTTTTCAGGCGGATTTCCCCGTCAAACGACGCCGGCCGGTCCGAAGTCCGCTTTAGCCCGGACAAGTCCTCGGGATGAATCCCCTCAGGGGAAAGCAGCCGCCAAAAATCCGCCTCCGCTCCAAAAACGTCCTGGAAATTGGCGCTGGTCCATACCTTTTCCGTTTTGAAATCAAAGGCGATCAGGGTTTCCCCCGCCGCTGTCAGCAGCCGTTCATACCGACTCCGCCAAAGCCTTTCCCGGCGGTTTTGGCTCTTGGCCTTTCGATATTTC
>DBGEOK010000086.1:0-4080 GCA_048370855.1 Candidatus Limiplasma sp.
GGTCAGTTCTGCCCAACCAGCCCCCTCCATTCTTCTCTTTCTCCCTTGGTCAAGGTCGGGTCGTATTTGCTTCGCAAATCTCCACCCTTCCCTTGACCTCCTGCTTGGCTCTCTTCGTTACCTATCCTTGACGCCCGTACAGGATTTTGCCCGCGAATCAAAATTCATGGTTGACGGCTTGGCAGATACGCGCTATAATAGATACAAGGTCGCCCATGCTTTTATGTGGCCGTAGGTCTGGAAGGCGGCGGGCGGTATGAGCGAGGGGAGGGATAACAGTGTCCGAGGTACGCATCCGCGAAAACGAATCCCTGGAAAGCGCTCTGAAGCGGTTCAAACGTCAATGTGCTCGCACAGGTGTTTTGGCAGAGGCTCGCAAGCGCGAGCATTATGAAAAGCCCAGTGTGAAACGCAAGAAGAAAGCAGAGGCTGCACGTAAGCGTAAGTACTGATTCCTACGCAATCCAAGCCCCGTTCCGGCCAAGCCGGGGCGGGGCTTTTCACTTTGGAGGAAGCGTGCGGGAAGGCCGTCCCTCCGTCCCGCGCGCTTGAAATTCGCTGGAAATTCAGGTATAATAGCCCGTGAAAGGGTGACGAACATTATGTTTGAGGGCTTTCCGGAGGAGACGGTCCGATTCTTCCTGGACCTCCGGTTTCACAACAATACCTCCTTTTTCAAGGAGCATGAGGACGATTACCGCGCCTATGTAAAGGAGCCGTTTTCCGCGTTTGTGGAAGCCTTGGCCCCAACCGCGCGGTTAATTTCGGAGGACATGGAAACCCGGCCCGCCAAATGCCTGGCCCGCATTCGCCGCGACACCCGCTTTACCAAGGATAAATCTCCGTTTCGGGATCACATGTGGCTGCTGCTGCGCAGAGGCGGGGAGCCCCGCGAAACGGCGGTGATGTACTGGTTCGAGCTTTCGCCCGAGGCGGCGGAGTGGGGCGTGGGCTTTTGGAGCTACAATAGGCCGGCGATGGACGCGCTGAGACGCCGGATGAGGCAAAATCCGCAGGAAATCTGCGATATTCTGAAGAAGTGCGGCATCCCGGATAATACGCTGCAAATCTACGGGGATCGCTACAAGCGCATGCCGCCCCCACCGGGGCAGCCTAAGGAGCTCGAGGCGCTGTATCCCGCTAAGGAGATCTATGTCAAGCGCGTCGGCACGCCGTTGTCCCTATGCTATACGAGCGAATTGGTGGAGACCGTGTCCAGGGATTACCTTAGGCTGAAGCCGTTATACGAGCTGCTGCGCACGGCGGCGGACGAGGGAATGGCCCGGATGGACGCATGAGTGAGGGAGTGCGAAGATGGATTACAAAAAGCTCAAAAGTGGTTCGGATGTGCGAGGCGTCGCCGTGGGCGAGGGGGCGGCGCTGACGGCGGATGCGGCAAAGACGCTCGGAATGGCGTTTGCCCGCTATGTAGCCGGCAAAACCGGGAAGCCGACGGTCGAAATCAGCATCGCGCTGGGGCGCGACAGCCGGGTTTCCGGCCCCGCCTTGCTGCGCGCGGCGGCGGAGGGCGTCGCGGCGACGGGCGCGACGGCGCTGGATTACGGCATGTGTACCACGCCCGCCATGTACATGGCGATCCTAACGGACGGATTCAGGCCCGACGGGTCGGTGATGGTAACGGCGAGCCATCACCCCTGGCAGCTAAACGGGCTGAAGTTTTTTTCGGCGCAGGGCGGGCTTGGCTTTCACGAGCTGGACGAGGTGCTGGAGATGGCGCAGGGCTTGGAAAAAGGCGCGCCTGAGGCCACCGGCGACATCAGGGAGGTTCCCTTCCTGCCGACCTACCAGGACCATCTCAAACGGCTGATTATCTCCGGCATTTCGCCGGAGGTACCTAAACCCCTCCTGGGCTTGCATGTGGTGGTAGACGCCGGAAACGGCGCGGGAGGGTTTTATGCGGATTTGCTGGAGGAGCTTGGCGCGTGGGTAGAGGGAAGCCAGTTTTTAGAACCGGACGGAAAATTTCCCAACCATATTCCCAACCCTGAAAACCGGGAAGCCATGGCCTCCGTATCCGCGGCGGTCAAGCGCGTGGGCGCGGACCTGGGCGTGATTTTTGACGCCGACTGCGACCGGGCCGCCATTGTGGACCAGACGGGCAAGGAGATCAACCGCAACCGCCTGATCGCTATGATCAGCGCGATCCTGCTGGATGAGACGCCCGGCGCGACGATTGTAACGGACTCGGTCACCTCCTCCGGACTGTCAGATTTTATCAAGGAGTGGGGCGGCGAGCACTACCGCTATAAACGCGGCTACCGCAATGTGATCGACGAGGCGATCCGCCTGAACCAAGCGGGAATCAACTGCCCGCTCGCCATCGAGACGAGCGGGCACGCGGCCTTGCGGGACAATCATTTTTTAGACGACGGCATGTACCTCGTCACGCTGCTTTTAATTAAAGCCATGCAAATGAAGCAGCAGGGCGAGACGCTTGGAAGGCTGCTGGACGGCCTGAGGGAGCCTGTGGAAAGCGTGGAAATCCGCCTTCCGGTATTGGCCGAGGATTTTGCCGTGGCGGCCAAGCAGACCATCGAGCATGTGCTGGAATACGCCAGCGGGCATGAGGAATGGCATATCGCCCCCGACAACCGCGAGGGCGTGCGCATTTCCTTCGATATCGGCGGAGAACTGAACAGCGCGTGGTTCCTGCTTCGCCTGAGCGTACACGACCCGGTGATGCCGCTGAACGCGGAAAGCGACGTGCCCGGCGGGGTGAAGGCCGTGCTGGGCAAGCTCAGCGAGGCGATTGGCGAAGAGGACGGCGTGGATCTGACGCCGCTTCAGGCCGCGCTGTAAGGGCTATTGGTCCAGCCCCTGGCGCATGGCGCGAAGCAGCTCGCCGCTGGAATCGCCGCCATATTCCCAGCACATCATTCCCATGAGACCGTGCTGAGCCGCATAGGCGCCCTTGTGCCGGATGGATGCCGGGTTGTCGTAGGTGACGAACTTCTTGCCATCCGTCGCGTAGGGCGCCTTGGCCTGTTCGTCAAAGGCGTGGCTGAACGAGGCGTCCGCCATCAGCTTGGAATAGTTGAGGGTCTTTGCGCCGCTGTCTGTGGCGGGGGTATAAAGCGGGCTGGAGGAGGAGGCTTTCATTGTAAATACACGGCCGTAAAACGCGGCGCCGAGCATCATTTTCGACTTGGGAATGCCGGCTTCAGCGTAGGCGCGCACGGCGTAATCCGCGGAGAGCGGATAGCGGTCGTCCGAAGCGTAGAGAGGGGAATGGTGGCTGGCGACCTTAGCCGTATGCAGGTCATAGGTCATCAGATTCACTTGGTCCACGATTTCCCCAATGGCCTCGCAGTCGATGCGCTTGATCAAAGAGGCGTCCACCCCCAGGGCGACGGCCAACAGACGGGGCTTTCCATCCTCTCGGGCGAGGCCGTCCAGACCTTCGCGCAGCGCCCGAAGCAGCAGCGTAAAATTCTCCCGGTCGTTGGCGCTGGAGGCAATGCCGGCGGCGGAGGAACCGGGGTATTCCCAGTCGATGTCCAGGCCCATAAAGCCATGCTTCTGCATCAGGCTCAGAGCGCTTTTAACAAAGCGTTCCCGTCCCTCAGCCGTAGCGGCGGCCTGCGAGAAGCCGTCCGCGCCCCAGCCGCCGACCGACAGCACGGGCAGAATGTTGGGGTGCTTTACGACAAACGCTTGGAAGGCGCTGATGGAGCTCCAGTGGTCGCCGCTCACCCGGCCGTTTTTGATGAGCGCAAAGGAGAAGTTGAGTTGATCGAGGTTGCCGGCGTCGGCGTCCGAAAAGGTGAGGCCGGGACGGTCATACACATAGGCGGCGGTGCGCCCGCGGGATTTTTCGGCGCTTGCGCCTTCGCTGGCGGAAAGGGGTTCCGGGGCACCTCCCTGTCCGATGCCCAGCCATAAAAGCGAAGCCAGCGCGAGACTGCGCCATAAAAAGCGCGGCGCGCGGCGGTTTTTTCCTGGTTTCATCCGGGGTTGCTCCTTTCTTGGCAATGCTTGCGGATGACGGAAGTATAGCATGTACGGCGCGCATATGCAATGTAACATGTTGTTATGGTACTTTTGCAAATGCAAGGAAAT
>DBGEOK010000087.1:0-7524 GCA_048370855.1 Candidatus Limiplasma sp.
CCAATTGCGAGGATTGCAACGATAAAGGACGTTGGAAGGCTCCGCCTCCCAAACCCTCCGCCAAAGGGCTTTGCCCTTTGGAATCCCGTTTTGGGGCCGCAATCGTGGCCCCAATGCTAACTCTAACGTAGACAGAGGGAAACGCTGCCCCGCTTCCATTCGCTAAAGAGATAACCAATTGCGAGGATTGCAACGATAAAGGACGTTGGAAGGCTCCGCCTCCCAAACCCTCCGCCAAAGGGCTTTGCCCTTTTGAATCCCGTTTTGGAGCCGCAATCGCGGCCCCAATGCTATGCCGGGGGGATGTCGGGCGGCGATTATGCTTATAGGAAGACCCTTGCCAGAGTTATGGTGCGAGAAAGTCCTAACGTCTTTCGTGCTTCGTGGCGCAGCCCTGGCTCGACATAGCAATTTGACGTCGAAACAGCTCCTCAGCGCAACGGCTTCGGGCCGGACACACTGACGCGGCTTAAGGAGAACGTACTGCTTGATCGACCGCTCCTTGGGAGGCAGCATTATCCTCCCCGAGAGCCGCCGTCATTCCTCCTCGGCCTGGGCCGCCTCCCTTTCCGCCGCGTCCAGCGCATCGTACAGGGCGGCGCTTTTCTCCTGTTCAGCCTGGTAGCGCTCTGTCGCTTCGCGCGTCCGTTCCGCGTCGGCGTAGGTATCCGGATCGCTCAGCAGCGCCTCCAGCTCCGCAAGCCTCCGTTCGTTTTCCTCGATGGCCTCCTCGGCCTTTTTCACCTGCGTGCGCAGCTCCCGTATCCGCGCGGACTGCTGCCTGTCTCGCTTGCGCTCGCGCGTGATGGCCGTGCGCGTCGCATCCGTGCCTCCGGCTATTACGGGCGGCTGTGGCCTGTCCCGCTTTTCCACATAATCGTCAAAATTCCCCAGGTGTTCGGTCACGCCGTCCTCGTCCATCACCATCACGCGGTCGGCAAAGCGGTTGATAAAATACCGGTCGTGGCTGATGGCGAGGATGGTGCCGGGGAAGTCCTGAAGCGCGTCCTCCAGCACCTCACGGCTGTCCATATCCAGGTGGTTGGTCGGCTCGTCCAGCAGCAGCAGGTTGTCCTTTTTGAGCATCAGCTTGGTCAGGGCCACCCGCCCGCGCTCGCCGCCCGAGAGGCTTTCAATGGTTGCGAACACATCGTCCCCCGAAAACAGGAACAAGCCGAGCGCGCCGCGAACCCGCGCCTGTTCCATCGCCGGAAAGCTGTTCCACACCTCGTCCAGCACGGTATTGGCCGGGTTTAGCCCCTGCTGGTGCTGGTCGTAATAGCCGATGTCGACGTTGGCGCCAAACCTCACGCTGCCCCGGTCTGGCGCGAGCCTGCCCGTGAGGATTTGAAACAGCGTGCTTTTTCCCACGCCGTTGGGGCCGATCAGCGCGACCCGGTCGCCCGTGCGCAGCTTGAAGCTGATGTTGCGAAAGACCGTCCGCCCCTCGAAGCTTTTTTCCAGCCCTTTGACCTCCAGCGCCTCTTCCCCGCTGCGCCGCCTGGCATCAAAGCTGAACCGCACGCGACCCTCCTCCGCGGGCTTTTCCAGGCGCTCGATCTTGTCCAAGCGCTTCTGTCGGCTCTCCGCCGCCTTGATGCTTTTTTCCCGGTTAAAGCTCCGGTAGCGCTCGATGATCGCCTTTTCGCGCTCGATCTCCTTTTGCTGAAGGTGATAAGCCTTCATGCGCGTCTCAAAGTCCGCGGTTCGCTTTTTCATATATTCGGAATAGTTGCCGGTGAACTTGAGCATGCGTCCGCCCAGCAGCTCGCCCATGGTGGAGCACACATGGTCCAGAAAGTAGCGGTCGTGGCTGATGAGCAGCAGCGAACCCTTATAATCCGTCAAATAATTTTGAAGCCACTCGATGGCCTCCAGGTCCAGGTGGTTGGTCGGCTCATCCATCAAAATCATATCCGGCCTTTGCAGCAGCAGCTTCGCCAGCGACAGCCGCGTGCGTTCCCCGCCGGACAAGGTGCCCACCGTGCGGTTATGCATCTCAGGCTTCAGGCCCAGGCCGCTTAGCACGCCCAGCATTTCGCCCTGGTAGGCGTAGCCCTCCATCTGCGCAAACCGCTCCGATACGCGCTGATACTCTCCCGCCAGCCTGACGGCTCGTTCGCCGTCGCCCGCGCACGCTTCCAGCTCGCGTTCCAGCTCGCCCATGCGCTTTTCCATGGCAAGCACGGGCTCAAATACGCGCAGCAACGCGCCCCAAACGGTATCCGTCAGGGCGATATCGTCCACCTGCTTTAAATAGCCGACGCGAAGCTCCTTGCCGCGGTGAATCATGCCCGCGTCCGGCTCCAGCTCGCCGGTCAGCAAGCGCATCAGCGTGGTCTTGCCGCAGCCGTTGACCCCGACAAGGCCCATTTTCTCCCCTTTTTGAAGGCTGAAGCTCACGTCGCGCAGAACCTCGTGCGCGCCGAAGCTCTTTTCCACATTCTGTACCGATAGCAATATCATCCGGGTTCCCCTCGCCTATTCGATCTTCCGCGGGCGCGCGACGCCATACGCGTTACGTTTCCGCCGCCGTTTCCTCCAGCTCGCGCGCGGCCTCCCTCAGCTCATGGCCGGAGGTGCGCGCCAGCGCCAGCGCCGCCTCCCCCGCTTTGGCCGCCTCGCGCAGAAGCGACGCCCCCAGCGCCGCGGCGGCCTGACGCTCCGCGCCCCGCGCGAGCTCCGCCGCCTGAAAAAGCGCGTCCTCCATGTCGGCGTATTCGCCGGCCCGGCTGAAAAACACGGCGCACTGCATCAGGTCGTCCGGCAGCAGCAGGGGCATCAGCCTCTCCTTCATTTCAAGCGCGCGGGCGGCGCGCAGCTCGCACAGCTCGCCCTCTTCCCATAGGGATACCAGCAGGCGCAGGCTTTTCAGCAGCAGCGCCTCCTCATCCTCCAGGGGCTTGGGAAACGCGGTCGCGCGCGCGTACAGCAGTTCCGACGCAAACAGTCGGGGCGTGGGGGCCAGCAGCTCCTTCAGGCTTTCGGCGCTGAGCGCCTCCACCGCCTTCAGCGGGATGCCGCAATGCCGGCGGCACGCGCCGTCCAGCAGTTTCCGTTGTTCCAGCTCGTCCAGCAGCTCCCCAACGCGCCGCATCAGGTCGCCCATCATCTCGATCATGCGCAGGATATAATCTCGCTGCAACATGCGCCCGCCTCCTTCCCGCCGTCTATCGGCTACCAGTATACCACACGCGCCGCCTTTGGGAAAGGGCGCGCGCCGCTTAGGCGGAAGCGCGTCTTTTTCCGCCGTCCTTGCCACGCCCCGCGCCGGGACGTATACTGCTATCATTGCAAGTGGTTTGTTTCCATCGCCCGATACCAAAGCCGCTCTCCATCGGAGGTTAAGAATCCATGGATGCTTCCAGTTATTTCCTCTCCCTTTTCCGGAAAATTCTGTGAATCCCGCCGCGCGCCGCTGACGCTGCTTTTTCTGGCCGCGCTGCTTGCGTGCCTGCTGGCCCCCGCCGCCGCGCGAGGCGCGGATATTTCCAACGCGAATTTTACCTGGGTGGAAAGCGCCGGCGCGCTTACCGTACATACCAACGCCGGGACCACCGCCTGGCGGAACGCGCTGAGCTACGGCGACGGATCCTACATCTTCCCTGGGAGACCGCAAGGAGTATCCTATCACTCCTATTCCCAGGTTCGCTCCGTCACAATCGGGCCTTCCGTTACGGAAATCGGCGATGGCGCGTTTTTGGGCTGTGATAAGCTCGCGCGGATTGATGTGCCGGAAACCGTCATGAGCATTGGAAACAATGCTTTTTCGGCTTGTTTGGAGCTGGCGTCCGTCTCCCTGCCGGACAGCGTGACCTACATTGGGGACAGTACCTTCTTATGCTGCCCCTTGCTGACCGCCCTCACCTTCCCTGAGGCGCTAGAGCAGATCGGCCCCAACGCTTTCTATTACTCCGGGCTTACGACCCTCGCGTTTGAGAGCATGGCCGCGCCGACGGTCGATAGTGTTTCTATTGTTTCTCTCTTCGCCCTGACCACGATCTACGTACCGGAGGGCGCGTCGGGCTATGGCGGGTCTGGTTGGCCGGGGCCGCCGGTTTCCTATGTCCAGGTTCCCCTGCCGCAATTCTCCGTACAACCCCGGGACGCGACCGCGGACGAGGGACAGGCAGCGGGCTTTACCGCGTCCGCCTCCAACCCGGTTCCCGCGTGCCCCCTGCGCTATCAGTGGCAGCTCAGCCGGGACGGCGGGCGTACCTGGGCCGATATCCCCGGCGCGACGGGCGCGGCCTACGCAACCGACCCCGCAACCCCGCAAATGAACGGCTGGCGCTACCGCTGCCGGGCGCGCAACCTGGGTGCCGCCGCCTCCGACGCCGCCGTGCTGACGGTGATCGCCGCGCCGGAGCCGTCGCCCAAGACCGGCGACGGCGCGCGCCCCGCGCTCTGGCTCGCCCTCGCGCTGCTGGCCCTGGCCGGCTCCGCCGCCCTGCGCCGCCGCCGGGTATGAAAGGGACGTTGGGAGGCTCCGCCTCCCAAACCCACCGCCTAAGGGCTTCGCCCTTAGGAATCCTTTTTTTGGGTTGACGGGGGGAAGCGGTGGCCCTGTGGGCCATTCGCCGAAGGCGAAAGCGACCCGCAGGATATCAAGCGAAACGAGAACGCTGCCCGGGCAGGGCGGCGGGCGTCCATTGAGCTTGCGGGCGACGGAGGGAAGCGGGCCCGCTGTGCGGCCTTGCGCGAAGCGCAAAGCGACCCGCAGGATATCAAGCGAAACGAGAACGCTGCCCGGGCAGGGCGGCGGGCGTCGATTGAGCTTGCGGAGAAACCCTTGTCGGGGTTTAGGGGCAAAACCCCCTCACGTCCTTCATTCCTGGCGCCACGGCCCCTGATAGACCGCAACCAAAAAGAGCGAAGGCAACGCGGCGCTGCCTTCGCTCTTTTTGGTTGCCCGCTCAAAACTTCAGCGGGTTGACCCTGACGGCCGGGCCCATGGTGGCGCTCAGGTAGAGCGAGCGCACATAGGTGCCCTTCGCCGCCGAGGGCTTTGCCTTGTTGATGGCGTCCATCAAAACCTGAAGGTTCTCTCCAAGCTTCTCGGGGCCAAAGGAAGCCTTGCCGATGGGGCAATGCACGATAGCGGTCTTGTCCACGCGGTACTCGACCTTACCGGCCTTAATATCGGTAATGGCCTTGGCCACGTCCATGGTGACGGTGCCGCTCTTGGGGTTCGGCATCAGGCCCTTGGGGCCCAGGATGCGGCCGATGCGGCCCACCACGCCCATCATGTCGGGGGTGGCGATCATCACGTCAAAGCCGAACCAGTTTTCCGTCTGAATTTTCTGTACCATTTCCTCGCCGCCGACGAAATCAGCGCCGGCCGCTTCCGCTTCCTTCACCTTATCGCCCTTGGTCACCACCAGCACGCGAACCGTGCGGCCTGTGCCATGCGGCAAAACCACCGCGCCGCGGACCTGCTGGTCGGCATGGCGGGGATCGACGCCCAAGCGAACGGAAATCTCAATGGTCTCATCAAACTTGGCCTTGCTGGTTTTGCAGACGAGGTCGCAGGCGTCGGCGGGATCATACGCCGCGAGGGAATCAATCAGCTTTGCGCTGTCGACATACTTCTTTCCATGTTTCATGTTTCTGTCCTTCCTGTGGTGCTAGCGGCACAACGTCCTCCCACACTATCGTCTTATTCCTCTACCGTGATGCCCATGGAGCGCGCGGTGCCCTTAATCATGCTCATGATGGCGTCAAGCTCGGTGGCGTTCACGTCGGGCTTCTTGATCTCCGCGATCTTTTGAAGCTGTTCCTTGGTAAGGCTGCCAACCTTATCGCGGTTAGGCCGTCCGCTGGCGGTTTGCAGGTTCAGCTCCTTCTTGATGAGCACGGGGACGGGAGGCGTCTTGGTGATGAAGGTAAAGGTATTATCCGTGTACACCGTGATAACGACGGGAATAATCATGCCCGCGTCCTTCTGAGTGCGCTCGTTAAACTCCTTACAGAAACCGGGAATGTTCACGCCATGCTGGCCCAGCGCGGGGCCGATAGGCGGCGCGGGCGTCGCCTTCGCGGCGGGAACCTGAAGCTTAATCATGGATTTGACTTTCTTTGCCATGGGAATGGCACCTCCTTCAATGTGGTCATGGCGGAATGCGTCCGCATTCCTCCCACTGCCCGCCCGCCGGGGCGGCCGGGCGACTGTCTCGGCTTACTGCAGCTTTTCGACGTCCTGCAGGTCTACCTCCACGGGCATTTCGCGGCCCAGGAACATCTTCACCTTTACGGTCAGCTTCTGCCGCACGGTATCCACATCCTCCACCACGCCGGTAAAGTTCTCCAGCGGGCCGGAAAGAATGCGAACCTCCTCCCCGATGGCGATGCCGAACTCCACGCTGTTTTCCTGCGTGGAAAGCATCATCTCAACCTCCTCGGGGGTCAGGGCCACGGGCTTGGAATCGGGGCCGACAAAGCCGGTCACGCCGCGCGTGTTGCGCACCAGATACCAGCTTTCGCTGGTTTCAATCATATGCACAAGCACATAGCCCGGGTATACCTTGCGCTGAGACTTGACGCGCTTGTTGCCCTTGATCTCCACCACGTCCTCAACGGGAACGCGCACGTCGAAGATCAGGTTTTGCATGCCGTTGTTCTCGACGGACTTTTCGATGTTGTCCTTGACCTTGTTTTCGTAGCCGGAGTAGGTATGCACAACATACCAGCAAGGCTCTTTGCTGTGTTCGGCCATGGCTCTCTCCTTACGCGCTGAACGTGGTCATGATCAGGTTGACAAGCTGGGTCGCGCCGGTGTCCAGCAGGCCGATAATGACCATCATAAACACCATAAACAGCACCACGATGACCGTGTAGTTGACCAGCTTCTCACGGGTCGGCCATGTGACCTTGCGCAGCTCATGCCACATGTTTTTGAACGCGTTGCCGATCCGGACGAAGAACCGCACAAAACCGCGCCCGAAGCGGACGAAGAAATTCGGCTTTTTGTTTTTGGCCGCCGCCTTCTTATCAGTCATTGGTTTTCACATCCTTTTTCAGGGCTTACCCCTGCCAGCCTTGCAAGCGGGTCCTCCGCCTGTTTACTTGGTCTCGCGATGGACCGTATGCTTTTTGCAAAAGCGGCAGTATTTGTTCAGCTCGATGCGGTCGGGGGTGTTTTTCTTGTTTTTCATGGAATTATAGTTCCGCTGCTTGCACTCGGTGCACGCCAGCATCACCTTATTGCGGGCAACGCTTGCCACGTTCGCCACCTCCTACTCGATGTGGGAAAGTCCCGCCCGCCCCCGCGTGGAAGCGGGCGGAAGCTCGTATAACGTCATTCCGAACCCCGCTTAGCGCGCAGGCCGTCTGAAATCCAGACGCCGCCCGGCGTGAAACGGGGCGCGGAGGGCCGAACCCCTCTTACTCGATCACCTTGGACACAACGCCGGAGCCGACCGTGCGGCCGCCCTCGCGGATGGCGAAGCGCAGGCCCTGCTCGATGGCGATCGGCGTAATCAGCGTGATCTCCATGTCGATGTTGTCGCCGGGCATCACCATCTC
>DBGEOK010000088.1:0-34396 GCA_048370855.1 Candidatus Limiplasma sp.
GTCAGTTCTGCCCAACCAGCCCCCTCCATTCTTCTCTTTCTCCCTTGGTCAAGGTCGGGTCGTATTTGCTTCGCAAATCTCCACCCTTCCCTTGACCTCCTGCTTGGCTCTCTTCGTTACCTATCCTTGACGCCCGTACAACTCCGCCCTGCCCGATCTTCGCGGGACGGTTGACTTCCTACCCGACGCAACGTATAATAAAGGGTAGCCTTGTCAGAGGTCGCTGTTCCAACGGAAGGAAGGAGGAAACCCATGCATGCCATCGCGCTTCGTCCCCAACGCTGGCAAATCACGACCCAGCTCGTCGGACTTGCGCTTTGCGTTGGCGGCATGCTCCTGTTTCCCGTTCTTTGCCTGCCGCTATGCCTGCTGATTCCGCTCTTTTCTTGTCCGCTCATCGGGCTGAAGCAGCAGTGGGCAGTTTTTCTTGCGCTTCCGGCGCCGACGCTCATTTCGCTGCTCAACGGCTTTGACGCGCTTTACTCGGCAAGCCTGTTTCTGCTGTGCGGCCTGCCGGCCGCGCTTGCGGAGCATTTGCGCTCCACGCGCAAGGCCGGCGCCGCCCTCGCGTTTCTTTACTACATCTGCGCGTACGCGGCGGCGCTGCTGGCGGTTGCGGCATGCGCCGCGAGGCTGTTCGGCGGCGGTCTTGCCGACGGCCTTTCCGATCTGCTGACCGCCTCCGTCCGCTCCTCTCCCAACGCAGGCGCTACGCTGTACCAGCTAGCCGCCTCCGGCGTTATCGGCGTGCCGAAGGCTTATCAAAACGCCGGCGCCCTCTCATTCATGCTGGACCCGGTTCTGGCGCGGCAGCTTTTGCTTTCGCTCCGGCTATCGCTCAACCTGGCCTTTCATCAAATCCTTCCGTCGCTGTTCGTTCAAAGCTGTATAATCGGGGGCGTCTTTACCGCCCTGCGCGTTCAGCGGCTCAACCATTCATACCTGCTGGTGGACGGGCAGCCCCCCGCCCCGGAAAGCGCGGACAAGGTTCAAATTGCGGTTTCACCGGGCTTCAGCATGCTTCAGCTTCCGCCCTTCCTCCGCTGGCCCACCGCGCTCATGGCTCTTTGCGCCCTGCTTTTTTCCCTGACTCCAAGCGCTTTGGCGCAGCAGCTAAGCCTCCTGTTGTATACGGCTTTCCTGTGCGTTTACGAGCTTATCGGCGCCGCGGTGATGGTCTGCCTGCTTTCCGCGCGCCACCCGGACCGCAAGGGCCTCTTTGGTCTTTTGGCCGCGCTCGTTTACCTCGTCTTTCCCGTCGCGCTGTTCCTGATCGGCATCCTGGACCCGATCCTGCACTTTCGCTCTAAAACGCTGTTTCAACAAGAGGAGGAGTAGCCATGAAGGTCATTTTACTTTGCGATGTCAAGGGCTCCGGCAAAAAGGATGATATCCTGAACGTTTCGGACGGATATGCCCGCAACTTCCTGTTTCCCCGCAAATGGGCGGCCGAAGCCACGCCCGCGGCCGTAAAGGAAATCGAGCGCAAGCGCGCGGCAGAGGAAAAGCTGGAGGCGGAGCGCCGCCGTCAGGCCCAGCAAACCGCGGACGCCCTGCGGGGCAAGGTGATTACCCTGCAGGTAAAATGCGGGGAAAAGGGCCGCTTGTACGGCAGCATCACCAGCCAGGAAATTGCCGCGGCCCTGAAAGACCAGCACGGCGTGGAAATCGACAAGCGCAAGATCGAGTGCGACCCGATCCGCCAGACCGGCGAGGTCGATATCAACGTTTGGATTTACGCCGGCATTACCACGCCGATGAAGGTGAACGTACAGCCCGCCGCCAAGTAAGGGCGGTCCGGCAAAGCAGATAAAGGAGGGGTCGCCTTGCAAAGCGGAATCCTTGCCGCAGCCCTGCCGCCCAGCAGCATCGACGCCGAGCGCTCCGTGCTGGGCGCCGTGCTGCAGGATGCCGGCGCGGCTACCCTGGCCTTTGAAGCCCTCATGCCGGAGGATTTCTACTCCGCCGAGCATAAGGAAATTTTTGGGGCCATGCGGACGCTTCATATCGGCGGCAGCCCCATTGACATCATGACCGTCGGCAACGAGCTTTCCCGGCGCGGAACGCTGGAAAGCGTAGGCGGAGCGCCCTATCTTCTGCAAGCCTTACGCTTTGTGCCCACAACGGCCAATACCCGTACCTATATCGAAATTGTGCTGGAAAAATCCACGCTTCGCAAGCTGATATCCGCCGCGCAGCGCATCTCGGAGCAGTGCTATGCCCAATCCGAGCCCCTGCCGGTCATTCTGCGCGATGCGGAGCGCCTGATCTTTGATATTGTCATGAAGCGCAGCGGCGCGGAAACCCTGGTGCCTTTGAAAAAGGTTCTGCTTTCCACATTTGACCAAATTGAGATACTCAGCCGGCTGAAGGGGCGGCTGGGCGGCGTGCCCACAGGTCTGTACGACCTGGACCGCATGCTTACGGGCTTGCACGGAGGCGAGTTGGTGCTGGTGGGCGCTCGCCCGGCGATGGGCAAAACCTCCCTGGCGCTTGGAGCGGCCCAGTTTGCCGCCGTCAAGGGAAAACGGTGCGTGGCGGTGTTCAGCATGGAAATGCCCAGCGAACAGATTGGCCTGCGCATTTTGTGCTCCGCCGCCAATATCAACATGCAGCGCGTCCGCAGCGGTATGCTCGCAGACGACGAATGGATCAAGCTTGGCGACTGCATCAACGAGCTTAGCCCTTACCGTCTTTTTATCGACGATACGCCGGGGCTGACGCCTTCCCAGTTGAGGAGCCGCTGCCGCCGGCTGATGATGGAGCAGGGATTGGATCTTGCCGTGATTGATTACCTGGGGCTGATGGGCACGGATAAGCGCGTGGAAAACCGGCAGTTGGAGGTAAGCGAGATCAGCCGCCAGTTAAAGGCCATCGCGCTGGAGCTCAAAATTCCCGTGCTCGCCTGCGCGCAGCTCAGCCGCGCGCCCGCCTCCAGAACGGATAAACGCCCCATGCTAAGCGACCTGCGCGACTCCGGCAGCATTGAGCAGGATGCGGACGTAGTTCTGTTTTTGCACCGGGAAGGTTATTACGCCTCCGCCGGAGCGGAGGACGGCCCCAAGCCGGACGATAGCGACGGCGAGGTCATCGTTGCCAAGCAGCGCAACGGTCCCGTGGGCACGGTAAAGGTGGAGTGGCAGGCGGAATTTGCTCGCTACGCCAACCTGCCCGGCACCCGCGTGGCTATGTACCTGGAAAAAGAAGGCTGAAAAGGAGCGACCCATGGCACAGCAGAAAGTATGCGAGCTTGCAAAGGACCAGCGGTTTGAGGGATTCCTGCTGGTACGCACCTCCGACCAGCGCACCGGCGGCAACGGCGCAAAGTACCTGGACCTTAACCTGGCGGACCGCACCGGGGAAATCAACGCCAAGGTATGGGACGGCAGCGTGCCGCCGCCAGCGCCCGGATCGGTGGTCAAGGTCCGAGGCGGCACGCTGGAATATAACGGCCGCCTTCAGCTTCGCGTGGAGAAGATTCGTCTTTCCGCGCCGGACGACGACGTGGAGATGACCTCGCTGGCTCCCTGCGCGCCCGAGCCTCCCGAGAGCATGCTCGCCGAGCTGGAGCTAACAATCGACGCCTTTCAAAGCGAGCCCCTGCGCCTTTTGACGCGGGAGCTGCTGCGCCGCAATGAAGAAAAGCTGCGTTATTACCCCGCCGCCCAGCGCATTCACCATGCCGAGCGCAGCGGCCTTCTTCACCATACCCTTGGAATGCTGCGCGCCGCTAAGGCGCTTGCGCCCATCTATCCTTGGCTTCATACCGACCTTCTTTATGCCGGCGTGATCCTGCACGACCTTTGCAAAACGGAAGAAATGGACAGCGACCCGCTGGGCGTCGTGCGCGATTATAGCCGGGAAGGTCTCCTTCTGGGGCATCTGGTGCTGGGCGTGGCGCGCGTCCAGGAGGCGGCCAACGACCTGGGCCTTGCGGGCGAGCCGGTTCTCCTGCTTCAGCATATGCTGCTGAGCCATCATGGGGAGGCGGAGTTCGGCAGCCCCCGCAAGCCCATGTTTCCCGAAGCCGAGGTTCTGCATTGGTTGGATCTGCTGGACGCGCGGATGAACGAAATGCAGACCGCTATCGGCAAGCTGAAGCCCGGCGTTTTCAGTGAAAAAATTTGGTCCCTGGACCGCCGCCTCTATCGGGCCGAGTACGACGCGGTCGAGGAAAGCGGCGAAGGTATGGCGGATGGTTGACGAACGATGCCCAAAATGTTACAATACCATGACGGAATGAAGAATCCCCCTTTTCGATCCGTTATGTTGATGGGAACCCCCGCGCGGCCGCCGGCCGCCAAGCCTTGCGGCTACGGCCGCTATGGGAGGATAAACGCATGAAACGCCAATGGAAGCTCGCGCTGTGCCTGTTGCTGGCCGCGGTAACGCTATCCGCCTGCGCCGGGGGCGGCAACGATCCGCCTCAATTTGCGGAGGTAACACAGAACCTGGGGCCGAACCTGACGAATACGCCCGTTCCGCAAGCCGGAGAGCCAGACCTTCAAGACGGCGGGGACCCAAGCATTTTTTCCAATAACCCCTATGATGTGCCGGACGAGGGCGGCGGCTTTACGCCGGAGGATGCCCTGGGCGAAGAAGGCTATGTGGACCCATACGACGAGGGCGCGGGATACAACGACAACGCCGAGAGCACCTATTATCCTTACGCGGGCAGCACGCCGATCCCCCTGGACCCCGTGGACATGCCCTCTCCCACGCCGCGACCGGAGCTGAGCTTTACCTACGGCGCTTATACGGCCTCCATCGGCGTGTCCTTTGAAGCGCCGACCGGCTGGCTGACGGATGAAAGCCAGAGCGAGCTCTTCACCTTATCCGAGCCCGTGGAGCAGATCAAGGAAGGGCAGCAATGCGTCGTGACCATCTCCGCGGTTCCCGTTGCCAACAACTATTCGGAAAGCAACCTGAAGACCGAGGTGACGCAGCGGCTGGACGCCCTTGGCGCGACCAATTTTATCGAATGGAAGCCCAGCCTGACCGCGACCCGTTATCTGATGGGAAGCAAGGGCGTTTACGCGAACTATACCGGCAAGCTCGCAAACGGCACCGAAATCGGCGGGCGCATCCATTACGTTTGCATCGACAAGGTGCTTTATAGCCTTGAAATCGTCTATCCGTTGGGCTATAAGGATTCATACCTCAATGTCTTTTCCCAAATCAGGGAAACCATGAAACGCACCTGACGCCCCCGATTCGCCAAAGGTTACACGATTTTACCCATGTAACTTTAGGCGTTCGGAAGGATTTTCTTACGGCTTCAAGCAATGACGAAGCAAAATGGCGGCTGCGAACGATCCGGTTACATTCAAGCATTTGGTAATGTAACCGGATTCGCTCCGCCAAGCGGGCCGGCCGCGTCCCAAGCATCCGCCGGTTTGACCAAGCGTGGCGTGTATGGTATAATATTTTGCCGAAAAGGGCTTGGCATCGATGCCTTTCCCATCGGTTCCTCCCTCAACAAGACCAACAGAAAGGCTGATACGATGTCCGGACACAGCAAATGGGCCAACATTAAGGTGAAGAAGGGCAAGACGGACGCAATACGCGGCAAGATATTTACCAAAATCGGCCGTGAAATTGCCATCGCGGTACGGGAGGGCGGCGGCAACCCCGAGAGCAACTCCAAACTGCGGGACGTAATCGCCAAAGCCAAGAGCAACAACATGCCCAACGACAACATTCAACGTTCCATTAAAAAGGCCGCTGGCGAGCTTGGCAAGGTGGAATATGAAGAGATTACCTATGAAGGCTACGGTCCTGGCGGCGTGGCTTTGATTGTGGAAACCATCACCGACAGCCGAAACCGCACGGCCAGCGACGTGCGCCACTGTTTTTCCAAAAACGGCGGCACGCTTGGCGTCACGGGCAGCGTCAGCTTTATGTTTGACAAAAAAGGCGTGCTGGTGATCGAGCGCACCCCCGACTCCGACGAGGACGAGCTGATGATGACCGTGCTGGACGCCGGCGCGGAGGATATGCAAACTTTGGATGACGCTTTTGAGGTGACGACCGACCCGAACGACTTCTCCGCCGTGCGGGAAAAGCTCGAGGCGGAAGGGATTTCCTTCCTGAGCGCCGAGGTGCAGATGATCCCGCAAAATACCGTCGAGCCGGCCGACGGGGAAACGCTGGAAAAAATCCAAAAGCTTTTGGAAATGCTTGAGGATAACGACGATGTGCAGAACGTGTGGCATAACGCGGAGCTTCCCGAGGAGGAGGAAGAGGAATAGCGGGGCGCGGCAGGCACAAGCGCCGAAGGTTCAAATACGTCCCCATCATCCGCTCTCAGGCGCCGCTTGAGAGCGGGTTTTTTCTATCGCATAAACGGCGGTATAAAAAAGCAGCCCCTTTCAGGGCAGCAAGTGGCTGTCGCGGGAAGGGACGTTGGGAGGCGCCGCCTCCCAAACCTACCGCCTAAGGGCTTCGCCCTTAGGAATCCCTTTGTTTGGGCCGCATTCGCGGCCCAAAAGCGGTCAAGAGTTGGCGGAAGGGAGCGTTGGCCCTGTGGGCCATCCGCCGAAGGCGAAAGCGGCCCGCAGGATATCAAGCGAAACGAGAACGCTGCCCGGCAGGGCAACGGACGACAATTGAACTTGCGGGTGACGGAAGGGAGCGTTGGCCCTGTGGGCCATTCGCCGAAGGCGAAAGCGACCCGCAGGATATCAAGCGAAACGAGAACGCTGCCCGGCAGGGCAACGGGCGACGATTGAGCTTGCGGGTGACGGAAGGGAGCGGCAGCTCTGTGACGCTGGAAATGAGCGTCAGCCCGGTGTTCTGTTCGCCGGAGGCGAAAGCGAATGGAAGCGCGTCGAAGCGAAGCGTGCGGCCTGCGGCCACTTTCCGCAAGGCGACGGTCAGGCGCGAGCAAATACCAGAGCCGGGTACGGCTGCGCCCGGAGCGCCGATAGTTGCGAAAGCGCGAAACAAGCAAGCGGCCAATGCGTCGATTGATCTTGCGCAGAAGCCCTTATCGGGACGCCATGGGGACGAGACCCTCCCGTCTGTCAAAAACCCTTTCTGAAGGTGGCTTGGAAGGGCCGAGGCCCTCCAAATAGAATCGGTCCGCCCGGCTACGCCGGCGGTGGGAAGGCGCGGGCAGCCTTTTTCGCCTTTGTCGAAAATTTCAATCGCCTATTTGAAATCGGTGATTGAAACCCTGGCTGGAGCGTGTGCGCCTCGGCGCAAACAGACCGGCAGTCCTCGTCGGAGAAGCTAGCCGACGGACGGGCTCCGGCCTGAGCGCTTGCGCATGCGCGCGCTTTCCCGGAGAGATACGACTAATCAAACAGCGTCTTCCAGTCCCCGCTCCGGTTAGCCTCAAAGCACATCCGGATTTGCTCTTGTGTGCATTTCTCCTCCGCAAGCGGCGGCAGCCGCTCCAGCCCGAAATAGCCCGATTCCGTCGTCTCGCTGTTCTGTTGGAACGCCCCGCCCTTTTCCGTGCAAAGCATAAAAATTTTGATAACGCCATACGCGTAGGGCGGCGTGTTGTGGCGGTTCCGGTCCTGAACGGCGATGACGCGCTCCGGCTCCACCACCAGTCCCGCCTCCTCCCACACCTCCTTAACCGTATTGGAGGCCACGCTTTCCAGCACGTCTACCCATCCCCCGGGCAGCGACCACGCGCCTGAATTTTCATGGACAAGCAGAATTTTATCCTGCCTGAAAACGGCCGCTCTCGTATCCAGCTTCGGGGTTTGGTAGCCCTGCTCCTGGCAAAACAAGGTTTTGACCTTTTCCAGGGGAATCTGCGATTCATAGCTCAGCATCTCCGCCGCGATATCGCGCAGGCGTTCATACCGTTCAATATCATATACGTCCTTGGCATAGGCTAAGCCGCACTGGCCGATGCTCTGCAGCTCTATCGCCCATCCGAGCCACGGTTCTCCGGCGCCCGTTCGTTTTCGCATGGATATCCCGTCCTTTCAAATCGACCCGTCAGAGCTCCGTGCCCATAAGCCGCTTTACCTGGAGACTGGCCGCATACACGGCGTTCTTCCTCTCTCCCCGCGCAAGCAGCGCGTCCATGCTATCCCGCAGGGAAAGCCCGTTCACCAGCCCCTCAAACAGCCTGGCCTCCAGTGAAAAACCAGCCGCCGGCGTTTCCGGGGCTGGAAGATCCCCCGCCGACCATTCCAGCACAACGCAGTACTCCCCTTTTTCCGCGTTTGGGTTTTGTTCCAGCGCCGCAAGCACCTCCTCCACCGGCCCGCGCAAGGTGCATTCATGCTTTTTGGTCAGGTCGCAGCTTGCGCTGACCCTCGTGTTGGGCAACGCCTCCCGCACACAGGCCAGCAAGCCGGCCACTCGATGCGGCGATTCGTGAACCACCGCAATTTTGGACCGCCGCGCCATCTCCAAAAGCTTTGCCCGCAGCTCGTTCTTTTGCCGCGGTAAAAACCCAAAAAACGTAAATTCCTCAATTTGCATTCCGCTGACCGAAAGCGCCGCCGCCATCGCCGTCGGCCCGGCGACCGCCGCAACCTCGATGCACGCGCTCGCCGCCTCGGCTACCAGCATGCTTCCGGGATCGCTGATACAGGGGGTCCCCGCGTCCGTCGTCACGGCGACGTCGATATCCTCCTCCAGCATTCGGCGGATAATCTGCGCCGCCTTGGAGCGTTCATTATGCTCGTGGCAGCTTGTCAGCGGCGTCCGAATCCCATAGGCGTTCAGCAGCTTACTGGTAACGCGCGTATCCTCCGCAGCGATCAGGCCGACGCGCTTGAGCGTCTCCACCGCGCGCGGAGAGAGGTCGCCAAGGTTGCCAATGGGCGTGGCGACGACGTACAGGATGGGCATAACCGGCCTCCTATGCTTGCTTCTTTTCAAAAATGCGAAGCTTTGCGCTCCTTGCCCGAGGGTTTTCCTCGGTTTCCTCCCGCGAGGGTTTTACCGCCCCGCCTCCCAGCGCTTTGCCCAAGGGCTTCAGGCCGCAGGTGCAAACGGGCGCTTTTGGCGGACAGGTACAGGGGTTCTGCATATCCCGAAACGTGTTCTTCACGATCCGATCCTCCAGCGAGTGGAACGTAATCACCAACAGCCTTCCGCCGGGGGCGAGCAGATCGACGAAATCGCGCAGCGCCTGAGAGAGAGGCGCCAGCTCGTCATTCAACGCGATGCGCACCGCCTGAAACGTTCTGCGGGCGGGGTGTCCCTCGTCCCTGCGTCGAACCGCCCTGGGGATTGCGGCGTCCACCACCGCCACAAGGTCGCCTGTGGTCAGGATAGGCTTTTCTTCCCGCTTTTCTTCAAAAATTTTTGCAATCCGGGCGGCCCATTTTTCCTCGCCATACTCGCTTAGAATGCGGCAAAACTCCTGCGGCGTAACGCGGGCAAGATAGTCCGCGGCCGTTTCTCCCCGGGATCTGTCCATGCGCATATCCAGCGGCGCGTCCTCATGGTAACTAAAGCCGCGTTCAGCCGTGTCAAGCTGGTGGCTGCTCACGCCCAGGTCCAGCAGGGCGCCGTCCAGCGGCGGCGCGCCCGCGGCGCCCAGCAGCGCCTTTGCCTGATGAAAATTTCCATGGATCGCGCGAAAGCCGGGATAACGGGAAAGCCTGGCCGTCGCGGCCTCGATGGCCGCCTCGTCGCGGTCGATGCCATACAGCGCGACCGCCCCGCCGGAGCGTCTCAGGATTTCTTCGCTATGCCCCCCGCCGCCCAGCGTGCCGTCCGCATACGCCCCGCCGGCTCTTGGCATGATCCACCCGATTACCTCTTCCAGCATCACGGGGCGGTGATGAAAGCCTGTCGTCATCATGCAGCTCCATTCCAAGAGAAGGCGGGCCGGCGACGACCGTCCCAGCCTTCCTTCAGGCGTTTTCTTTCAGTTCCGCAATCCGCTGCTCCAGGGAGCCAAGCATGCTTTCGTTGGTTTTCAGCTTTTCACGCTCCTGCTCCACCAGAGCGGCGGGCGCTTTGGACAGGAAGCCCTCATTGGCAAGCTTTCCTTTGGCGCGGGCGATTTCCGCCTCCAGGTTCTTCTTTTCCTTTTCCAGCCTTGCGGCTTCCTTCTCAAAATCCACAAGCTCGCCCAGGGGAATACGAATTTCGCCCGCGGCGCACACGGCGCTGACCACCTTTTCCCCGGACAGCGCGTCCTTCCCGCCCATTTTTGCGTCGCTCGCCCCCGCGAGGCGCTGGAGGTAAGGCTCGGCCAGGGAGAGGGTTTCCTCCCAGCCCGCCTCGGGGATCAAAGTGATGTGCGTGCGCTTGCCCGCCTGTACATTCATCTCAGCCCTAAGGTTCCGAATGGTCCGGATGATTTCCATGAGGCCCTCCATTTGGCGCTCCTCTTCGGCAAAATCATATTCCGGCTTCGCCTCGGGCCATTGGGCCACAATCAGCATGCCGTCATGGCTGGGCAAATGCTGGTAAATTTCCTCGGTCAGGTAGGGCATAAAGGGATGCAGCAGCTTAATCAGGCCTTCCAGCACATACGTCAGCACGGCGCGCACGTTGCGCTTCTGCCCCTCGTCCTCGCCCGTCAGCCGGCCCTTGGCAAGCTCGATGTACCAGTCGCAGAACTCGCTCCACGCGAAGTCGTAAATCTTCTGCGCGGCCATGCCGAAATCGCCGTCCTCCATATGGGCGCTGATCTCGGCCACCGCCTTGTTCATACGGGAAAGAATCCACCGGTCGGGCAGGAGCAGCGCTTGCGGGTCAATGGTCTCGCGCGTCCGCACGTTCATCAGCACAAAGCGCGAGGCGTTCCATACTTTGTTGGCAAAGTTGCGGGCGCTTTCCGTTTTTTCATCCGAGTACCGGGTGTCGTTGCCTGGGCTAACGCCCATGGCCAGCGAGAAGCGAAGCGCGTCCGCGCCGTACTTGTCCACAACCTCCAGAGGGTCCACGCCGTTGCCGAGGCTTTTGGACATCTTGCGGCCCTGGGCGTCGCGCACCAGGCCGTGAATGAGCACCGTATGGAAGGGCGGCTCGCCCGTCTGCTCGATGCCGCTGAAGATCATCCGCGCCACCCAGAAGAAAATGATGTCATAGCCGGTCACCAGCATATCCGTAGGATAGAAATACTTCAAATCCTCGGTCTCCCGCGGCCAGCCCAAGGTGCTGAACGGCCACAGCGCGGAGGAGAACCAGGTATCCAGCACGTCTTCATCCTGGCGAAGGCGCTTGCCGCCGCATTTGGGACACGCGGCAGGCGCTTCCTTGCGCACAATGGTTTCGCCGCAATTTTCGCAGTACCAGGCGGGAATGCGATGCCCCCACCAGAGCTGACGGCTGATGCACCAGTCGCGGATATTCTCCATCCAGTTGAAATAGGTTTTGGCAAAGCGCTCCGGCACAAACTTTGTTTTACCGCTTTTAACCGCCTCGATAGCGGGTTTCGCCAGCGGCTCCATCTTCACAAACCACTGAGTGCTGGTGACGGGGTCCACCGTTTGGTGACAGCGGTAGCACGTCCCCACACGATGGGTATAGTCCTCAATTTTAACGAGATAACCGCCCTTCTCCAGCTCGTCCACCACGGCCCTGCGGCATTCCAGCGCGGTCATGCCCTCAAAGCGGCCCGCGTTGCGGTTCATGGTGCCGTCGTCATTGGTCACGCGGATGATCTCCAGGTGATGGCGCTTGCCTATCTCAAAGTCGTTGGGGTCATGGGCGGGCGTCATCTTGACCGCGCCTGTGCCAAATTCCATATCCACATAGTCGTCCGCCACCACGGGGATCTCCCGGTTCATAATGGGCAAAATTACTTTTTGACCCACCAATCCGGCATAGCGTCCGTCTTTGGGGTTTACGGCAACGCCGGTATCGCCGAGCATGGTTTCCGGCCTCGTGGTCGCCACCACCACGCCTTCGCCGCCGTCGGCGCCGGGATAGCGGATATGCCAGAGATGGCTTGCCTGATCCTCATATTCCACCTCCGCGTCTGACAAGGCGGTCTGGCAAACCGGGCACCAGTTGATAATACGATCGCCGCGATAGATAAGCCCTTTTTCGTATAGGCGCACAAACACCTCGCGCACCGCCTCGTTGCAGCCCTCGTCCATGGTAAAGCGCTCGCGGCTCCAATCACAGCTTGCGCCCATCCGGCGCTGCTGGCGGTTGATTCGGCCGCCGTATTCGGCCTTCCACTTCCACGCGCGCTCCAGGAAGCCCTCGCGTCCCACGTCCTCCTTGGTAAGCCCTTCTTTCTTCATCTGCTCCACGATCTTAACCTCTGTGGCGATCGAGGCATGATCGGTTCCGGGCAGCCAAAGGGTAGGGTCGCCCTTCATGCGATGGTAGCGTACAGGCGCGTCCTGGAGCAGGCAGTCCATGGCATGGCCCATATGGAGCTGGCCGGTTATGTTGGGCGGCGGCATCACGATGGTGAAGGGCTTCTTCCCCTCCTCCCGCCGCGCCTCAAACGCGCCGCTTTCCTCCCACATTTGATAAAGCTTATCTTCAATGGCCTTTGGGTTGTATACCTTTTCCATTTCAAATTCCGATGGCATCATTCTTCTCCTCCATCTACGCTATTTGTTGGCCGCCGGGCGCGCCCGCTTACAGCCCTGGGATCAGGTCCAGCAGGATCACCGCGCCCAGGATTGCCATTGCCAGCCCGGCGACCTTCACCGGCAGAATCGCGCGTTCGCCCTTTTCCTTCAGCACCAGCCGGCACAGCTTGGCCGACTGCGCGCAGGTCAGCACGCCCAGCACAAGCAGCGTCAGCCCCGGGACGCTCAACCGCGCCAGCACCCTTTCCCAGTTCATCCGCAACGCTCCCTTTCGGATTGGTTGTTATGTTGATCGCAAAAGCCGCCCGCGTCCCAAAGGACGGAGCGGCTCCGTGGTACCACCTTTATTTGCGGCGCTGTGCGCCGCCTCTATGCGCTGTAACGTGCGCGCACGGCGAAGCTATGGCCGAGCCGTTCGCTTCGCGCCCTCCCAGGCGACCTTCCGCGCGCCGTCCATCCGAACCGCCTCTCAGCCGACGGGCCGTTCTCTCTGCCAGGCGACGGACGCGCGTACTCCTCCTGTTCCCGGGGCAAATGCCGCAAGGCCGCTTACAAGCTAAGCAGCCGAACGGATAGAGGATAGAACTCAGGCGTTCTCCTTTTTCTCGGTCATGTCAACAACCTGTACGCCGTTGTAGTAACCGCAATGCTTACACACACGGTGGGAAAGCTTCTTTTCATGGCACTGCGGGCACTCGACGATGCCGGGCAGGCTCAGCTTCCAGTTGGCGCGGCGGCTGCGGCCACGGGCCTTGGATACTTTTCCCTTAGGAAGAGCCATAGTTACACCTCCTCATCGGTCCGCCGCCATCCCCGGGAGGGCGGCGCGGACTTGCATTTCATTCGCCCTTGGGCGACCCTTTCGCCGGAGTCTCGGCAGACGCTCCGGCCTCCTCGTCTAACAAGCTCTGCAACGCTTCAAAGGGACGCCTGGTTCGCGGCCCGTCCGCGTCCGGGCTTAGGGGAGCTTCGTTCCTCCACGCCCTCAGCTCCGGCCCGCCCTGGCATCCCGCCTTGCACACAAAACGCATCGGCAGGTTGAGCATGACAAGCGTAAGCGTCATATGGTCAAGCGGCACGGCCTTGCCTTCATAGCGGAAGCATTCGTCCTCCGTTTCGTTGGCGTCCTTGCGGAACGTTTCCGAAAAACTGACGACGACCGGCGCGTCGGCTCGTTCCAGGCAAAGGGCGCACGTGCCATGCGCGACGGTTTGCAGCTCGCCCTCCAGGCGAACGGCGTCGTCCAGCACGTAAAACGAGCCTTCTACCTTCACCGGGTCGAAAGCGACCGTCTCCCCGTTCACATCCTGCGGCTCCAGGCTTACCTCCGCCTCAAAGGGAAACGGCTCTGCGGGTTTCAAGAATGCCGTTGAAACATCCAGCTCCATGGTTTCCTCCTTGCAGCGTGACCAATTTGTATTATAGAATGGGCCAGGCCCTTTGTCAAGGCTTTTCTTTGCGAGGGCACGGAACTTTGAGCATCAATATTCAACGCGTCCGCACACCATCCTTTCTCTTGAAGACGGGGACCTCCAACCACACGCCCGGAGATCATCGACAAGCGCGAATGGGATTTTTCCCTCCGTTTGATGTGCCAAACGAAAACGGTATTTCGCTGCGCCAACGCGATCGCATACGGCGTTTCAGCCTATCTGGGAAGCGGCGGCTTGTCCGCGCAGGCATTGGGATGTACCCCCTCCGTTGCGCGCTGCGATCGTTTGGTAGTCACCTGAAAAGGCCGGTCAGCGTACCATTTCAAGCGAGCCGGTCTGTCGGTCCACCCGATAAATGCATCCCTCCCGGATTGCTTCTTCAGCGCCGAACAACGGCGCATAGGCTTCTGTAAACCGCTCATCGACGGAGCATAAAATAACGTAATCATACTCTTTCAGCAACAGCCGCTTTAACTCCGAGGCATCCGGCAGCTCCTCCCCGGCGTCCTCCTCCGCCTTCAGCTTGCCCAACGGCCATGCCTCGTCGTTCACCCGGAGGGGCCTCAAGCGATAGCGCATGGACAAATACGGCTGCGTATCTTCGGAAAACACAAGATAGACGCCTTGCGCCTCCGATCCCTCCCGTTGTACGATAGCGTGCATCTCCTCAGCCAGCGCCACGTAGGGCTGCTGAGAGGAAATCGCGCTGTTCGCCTCGGCCCGGCTCAATACGTTTATTACGCCTTGCCACGGCGTCAGCAGAAGCAGCGCCGCGATAACGATTATTTTTGCGTTTCTTTGCAGCAATTTTTTTTGAAAGGCGAGCATGCACCCGGCGGCAAGGATGAAAAAACCCAGGCAAATCAGCGTGTCCATATACCGGTTCCAAGCCGAAAGCACCATGGCTTCTTCCCAATTGTATTTAAACAGATATAAAACTCCCATACCCGCAATATAAAGCGCCGTTGCTAATCCCCAAATAACGGCCAGCCATCCGAAGTGATCGCCGCATTTCAAATCCTCCTTCGCGTAGATCCCCTTCAGCCAGGCCAAGCCCGCCCCTATGAGGATGAGCAGCGCCGCGTGCGTAATATATCCGTCTGTGGCGAACAGGCGAAAAATTGGGTTAAAGAATTGATTGACGTACTTATTGAGCACCGTTTTCCGCCAGGCATGCTCGGAGGTTCCGGCAAGGACGCGGATGAGCTCATGAACATCGACCGGCTGCAAAAAGCTCTCCTGCATGACCGCCGCGCCGCGAATAGACACATGAATCGACCAGGACGCTTTGGCGATTACCACCGCCGCAAAAACGAGGATGGCGCGCGTCCACTCCGCTTTTTTGGCGTCGCCCGAAAAAGCCCCTGTCGTAAGCTGTCCCGCAAGAAAAATCCCCGCCCCCGCGAACGCAAACAGCAGGCCGACGTCTTTGGTGAGCGTCATGGTAAACAGCGCAAGAAAAAGCATGGTGAGCTCCACATGGTCCGTTCGTTTGCACAAAAACGCGTACAGGCAGACAAAGCCGCCCATCGCCCCCAGGAAAGAATCAATATAGATCAAGGCATAAGCGGAGCTTAAAAATGAGAATAAGGGAAGGCTAAAAATCATGCCCGTCGCCAGGACGATTTGCCAGGGACGGCGGAAGGTCAGCCGCGCCAGGAAAGGCATGTACAATGACAGGAGCGTCCATTGATACGCCATGTAAAGCAGCCCCTCGTCCATCGCCGGGCTGCCGGACGCCAGCATGTTTACCTTTTGTGAAAAATATTGCAAAAGCGCCATTGCCGGCGGATAGGTGGCAAACATCGATCCCGAACCAGGATGCGTGGCAAAGTCGTTAAACTGGCACATGACCTTTACCACGTCTCCCCAGTGGGTAAACTCGTCATAAAAATGGAGGAGTTTTCCTCGGTTGCTGTACCAGACCGCGACAAACAGCAACGCGTATACAAAGAAGCCCGGCGTAAAAAGATTATTCGCAAAGGCCCTGAAAGCCCTTTTGCGCCACACCGCCGCGAGGGACCAGCCGTACAAAACAACGCTGAGCGCCAAAACGCCGTATACGCCCTGCTCCAGGAAACCGAATAAGCCGCACCCATACAGCAAAAAAACGATAGCGAAAAACGACAGCGGCAAAACGCTCTCGGCTCTTTTTCCAAAAATCGCGGAGCAAAACACAGCGCCCGATAAAAAAACCGCGAATAAAATCAACAGCGTCATCTTCATCCCTCCATGACGGTTTCTTCCCCTGCCTTGTCCGGTTATTGATCCCGCTCGTACATGGTTCCAATCAGCCTGCCATAGCTATAAACGGGGAACAGCACATGATACCCCTCCGGCCGCTCTATGTTATATACCTGCACATAGTTTTCGATGTAGTACAGATAGGGCGAGTCTTTCTTCACCGTGGTGGTCAGCTTGCTTTTCAGCCCATCGTCCAGCTTGAACCGAGCGTTTTGGATATCGAAGAAATAGCAGCCGACCTCCAGCGGAAGGCCGGCATTGCGCCATTCGCAGCCGGCCAGCCTTTTTAGGGCGGCTGTGCCCCCGGTATTCCAATAATCCGTCTCCATCGTTTCCCGGCTGGCCAGCGGATTGTAATACGATGCTTGATAGGGATGGTTCAGCGCCATTTCAACGGCGGTCGTGCCAAGGCAGAGGCACAGCGCGGCCACGAAACAGCCCTTTAACCAGCCCTTGCGGGCGCATCGCTTCCATAAAACGCCCGCTCCGTAACCCGCCAGCACGGCTATGCCGGCATAGCAGAAATAAAAGTGCCTCCAGCCGTTGTATATCAGCGGCCTGATTCCAACGTAGGCCGCTACCGGCAGCAGCCAACAGAGCGTTGCGCAAACCAGCAGCCAGCCTTTGGGCTGTGCAAAATACGCCTTCCGGTCGCGCCACGCCTCCCAAACGGCGGCGGCCTGCCCCGTCAGGGCAAGCGGTAGCGTATAAAGCGGTAGCGTTACAAGCATCATGTATGGCAAATAATAAAATGGAAGCCTCTGGCGCGAAAGATCAAAAGCAGCCCCGCGAAAATACAGAACGCCGTTCCAGCGGGAGAACGCCGCCGCATTGCCGATGAGATAGGTAAAAAACTCCAGGGGCCGGTTCCACGCCGCGGGCGTCAACAGGATATAGACGACCGCAAAGGACAGAACGGAGCCCAGGGCGGCGCCCGCTTTTTGGAGCGTCCAGCCGTGCTCCAGCGTCAGTTTGCAGAGCACGCAAAGCCCGATGATACCCCACGGCAGCGCGCCAACGATCTTTGTATTGCATGCAAGCGCGCCGCATACCGAAAAAAGCAATCCCCTTGAAAAAGACATTTTTTGTAGAAAACGCGCCCCTTGCCAGACGCAAAGCAGCATTTGGCATAACAGCACCATATCCTTGTTGTTGAAGTGCCCTTGAGCAAAAAAACGGGGCGATAGATACAAAAGCAAAGCCGAAACACAGCTCAGAGGCCGCGATAGGCCCAGGCTTCTTGAAATGGCATACAGGCTGTAAACCCCCGCCATAAACCACAGCCAGGTAACGACGCTCCATAGCGTGTACCGCCACCATTCCGAACCGTTCGTCCATGAAAGAAGCAGCGCATAAGGATAATACGCGCTGATCCCGTGATCCCGCTCAACGCTCTCGGAGATCGGTTCCACAGCAAGCGTCAGCCCATACTCCCACCTAATCCCCGCGCGCTGGAGCTGTACGGCATATTCTTTGTAATTGGAGTTCAGAATCGCCTGTTCAGCAATCTCGTCATATGATCCCGCATAATCCGTGACCGTAGCGAGGCCAATCAGCAGCAATCCAAGAAAAAACGCCGCGACAGCCGCCCTTCCCGTTCTCTTTGCCAACCGTTCCGCCTCCCTTTCCGCTTTGTCTCCGCGTCCAGCTCCTACTCCTCAGTCCCGCCGCCCGGAAGCGCCACCCAGGCGGCAAACCACAACGGCAGCGTAGCGGTGATCGGCAGCGCATAGCGAATATAGACCAGGGGCGATCCAAGGCAGAATATTGCTGTCAGCGCCGCGGGCAAAATCGACGCGAGCCCCCGTTTCTTCTTCCTGTAAAACAGATACCCTATCGCAAGCATAACGTCCGTACATAGACCGACATTGGAAAAAAGTCCGACAAGCGGCAGGTCGGCAAACCAATAATGATAGGCTTCCACCGCCTCCTGAGCGGCGTCCAGCCCATGCAGCTCCTCCTGACGGTAGAGCTGATTGGTGTAAGAGCGGATATAATAAGGATGGGATATCTCGCGCCGCTGGATGTAATCGCCCCGATCCGACCGAATATCAAACAGGCGGTAGGTCAGGTTCAGGTATGCGTCCAGGTAATCGAACGGATAGCGTCTGAATTGCTCGAGTACAAGCCTTCTGTATGCGCCATACTCTTCCTGCGTGGCGTTCTCATGAAACAAAGCCTTCACCCCGTCCGTAATGATGGGATCGTATCCCTCCGCAAGGCTATCATACTCCAGCACCTTATCAATGACCGCGATTTCCTCGTCCGTCATCGCTTCTCCATGCTCCTTAACCACCCGTCCGGTCATTTGCAGCAAATGCGAATAAACCTCGCGCTTAGCCGCCGGACCAATGGTCCAAGCCTCGTTGATCGCCGCGTTGATTCCCACGCAGAAAACCAATGCCGCCGCCAGCGAAAGGAAAAGCCCTCTCCGCCTGCCGGGCTTATTCCCGCCTCTGCCCGGACGGGAGAACAGAAGCATTGCCAGCGCGCATCCCAGCGCCATCGCCGGCCCGTTCCTGCGCCATAGCCAGCAGTTTACAAACGCGACAAACACAAGGGCCATACTGCTCCTGCTATGGAAAAAAGCCTCTCCTGTCACGGACATGTCGATGAGCAATACGCACAGTAAAATGCACGCGATCACATAGGGCACATCCTTGACCAGGCAAGTTGTCCAGCCGGAATAGTTCACAGACAGGCAGAATAAGGATAAAACAGCCCCATACGCCAAAGCGGGCACGCCCCAGCGCCGCATTTTCAGGCAGGCATAGGCCAATACGCACAAGTAGCAGATTGTTTGAAGCAGCGTGATGAAAAATATACCCCAATTGGGATTGCCTAAACGAACCCCAAGCTGATAAAGAGTCCCATATACAATCGTGGAAAACGGCGGATGGGACGCAGTAATCGCGTTTCCAAGGTACTCCTGAATCTGTACCGTCACATCGGGGGACATGCCGCCCGGATACTTCATCGCCAGAAAGGGAACCCAGCATATTGCCATCACGGCCAGCGGCAGGGCAAACGGATGCCTGTCCCACGCCGTGCCTTTTCGCAATGGCGTTAGCCCGCTCATTTTTTTCAGCCCGTCGTCAAGCAGACGTATTCCGGCCAAAAACAGCGGCTGCATTCCCATCAGGTAAAGAACGGCTTTTACGCATTGCGTGCTGCCCGCCCACAGGCAGGCGACCGTCTCCTCGGTCGCAGCCGCCTCGCTGACGAGCATGGCAAGCGCGAAAAAGCCGCTGAGAAGATATTCGCCCAGCCTGCCGCGCGCCAGCGCAAGATATTTGTCGTACAGGTAAAAGCAGGCGATCAGCGCCAGCATCCCCGTCAGATGATCCATTGTGTGAAAATGGTTGAGCACAACAAGCAGGTTGTTAATCTGTCCAAAAAAATCGCCTTCACGCAAAGTGGCGGTCAGCTTGGCCGGCAGGTCAACGGACATGTCCAGCCCAAGGGCAAAGGTAGTCAGGCAAGCCAGCAGCGATACTCCCACAATCCGGCTGACGCGTTCATGGCGCTTTTGCATTGGTTCATAACACCCTATCGTTCTCATTGGTTTTCACGCCTGCGTAGACGCGGCTTTCCCGCACAAGCGGATATACCGCTCGTCGCAAAGCGGGCGAGCGGTATATCTGCGTTTCGGCTTTTATTCAATTTCCTTGCCCGTCACAATGCACAGCGTGTCGCGCGCGATGACGATCTCCTCGTCCGTGGGGATGACGACGATTTTCACCTTGCTGTCGTCTGCGGATATGACGGTTTCCTGACGGTTCTGGCGGTTCCGCTCGGGGTCGAGCTTTGCGCCCAAAAATTCAAAGCCCTCCATCACGCGGGCGCGCAGCGCGTCGTTATTTTCCCCTATGCCGGCGGTAAACACAATGACGTCCACGCCGTTCATCACCGCCGCGTAAGAGCCGATATACTTGCGGATGCCGGCCACCAGCATGTCGCGGGCAATCACGGCGCGTTCGTTCCCCTCGTCCGCGGCGGCGTCGATATCGCGCATATCGCTGCTGATGCCGCTGATGCCGAGCAGGCCGCTCTTCTTATTGAGAATACCGAGCACCTCGTCCACCGTGAGGTGGTCGTTGTTGGCAATGTACTGCACCACGGCGGGGTCCATGCTTCCGGAGCGGGTGCCCATCAGGACGCCCTCCAGCGGGGTGATGCCCATGCTGGTATCCACGCATTTGCCGCCGTCGACCGCCGCCATGCTGGAGCCGTTGCCCAGATGGCAGGTAATCACGCGGGTCTTGGACCGGTCAAGGCCTAAAAACTCGCACGCCCGCTTGCTCACATAGCGGTGGCTGGTGCCATGGAAGCCGTAGCGGCGCACATGAAGGCGCTCGTAATACTCCATCGGCACGCCGTAGAGGTAAGCCTTGGGCGGCATGGTCTGATGGAAGGCCGTATCGAACACCGCCACGTTCGGGGTGTTCGGCATCACCTTCTCGCAGGCCTCGATTCCCATCAGGTTGGCGGGGTTATGAAGCGGGCCCAGCGGAATGTTGGCCCGGATGGCCTCCTTGACCTCCTCGTTGACCAGCACGCTGGCGGTGAACGCCTCCCCGCCGTGCAGCACGCGGTGCCCTACCGCGCCAATCTCGCTCATATCCTTGACCGCGCCCTTTTCGGGGTCGGTCAGGGCCTTGAGCATCAGCTCGATGCCGTCGGTGTGCGTTTGCATCGGCGTTTCGATTGAAATTTCCTTCCCGTTCGCCTTTTGCGTAATCTTGCTTCCCTCGATGCCGATGCGCTCCACCAGCCCCTTGGCCAGCAGCTTTTCGCCTTCCATGTCAATCAGTTGATATTTTAAAGAGGAAGAACCCGCGTTGAGAATGAGGATTTTCATTGGCCGCTCTCCTTTAAAAGTGATGCTCCCCGGGTCGCCCCGTCACGGGCCGGAATGCCTTACGCCTGCGCTTTAACCGCGGTAATGGCGACGACGCTCACAATATCGTCCACCGAACAGCCGCGGCTCAGGTCGCTCACCGGCTTGGCAAGCCCCTGGATGATCGGTCCGATGGCTTCCGCGCCCGCCAGGCGCTGGACCAGCTTATAGCCAATATTGCCGGCCTGAAGGTCGGGGAACACCAGCACGTTGGCATGGCCGGCAACCGCGCTGCCGGGGCTTTTGAGCTGACCGACGCTCTCCACCAGCGCCGCGTCCGCCTGAAGCTCGCCGTCCAGCGGAAGCTCCGGCGCGAGCTCGTGCGCCAGCTTGGTAGCCTCTTGGACCTTTGTCACGTTTTCATGCTTCGCGCTGCCCTTGGTGGAGAAGGAGAGCATCGCCACGCGAGGTTCAAGGTCCACAAGCTGCCTTCCGGATTCCGCGCTTGCCAGGGCGATGGCGGCCAGCTCCTCGGCGCTCGGGTTGGGAATGACGGCGCAATCGCCAAAGACCATCACGCCGTCGTCCCCCCATTTGGCGTCGGGCAGCTCCATGATAAAGCAGCTTGAAACCACCTTGATGCCGGGCGCGGTTTTAATAATCTGCAAAGCCGGGCGCAGCACGTTGCCCGTGGAGTTGATAGCGCCGGCGACCATGCCGTCCGCGTCGCCCGCCTTGAGCATCACCGCGCCATAGTACAGCGGATTGCCGGTCACAAGCTCGCGCGCCTGATCCTCGGTCATCCCCTTGGCCTTGCGCAGTTCAAAAAGCAGCTCCGCGTAGGCGGCGCTCTTTTCATCCGAGGCGGGGTCGATAACCGAAATGCCGGCCAGATCCGCGCCGGTTTCGGCGGCAACCCGCCGCACATCCTCCGGATTGCCAAGAAGCGTCACCCTAGCGATGCCCTGGGCGGTAATTTTCGCGGCGGCCTGCACGGTGCGCGGCTCGGTTCCCTCGGGCAAAACGATGCGCTTGACGCTCGACTTGGCCTTTGCCTTGATTTTCTCAATAGCGGACATGGTACTTTCCTCCCTTATGTGTTAAAATACGGAGTGTATCTGTTTTCAGCCCAAACAGTATACACCGTTTTTCCCATAAAGGAAAGGGGGAAGGCCAAAAAGCATGGAAACGAACGGCATGGCCTCCGCAGCCGGAGCCGGGCCGCGCTTCCATGAACGGCATGCCATGCGACCAGTCGTCGGCATTCTTTGCGAGTATGATCCCTTTCACCTGGGGCATCAGCGCCAGTTTGAGCTGATCCGGACCCGGCTGCCGGGAGCCGCGATCCTCTGCCTGATGAGCGGCTGCTTTACCCAGCGCGGCATGCCCGCCCTGCATACGCCGGCCTCGCGCGCGGAGGCCGCGCTTCGGGCGGGCGCGGACCTGGTGCTGGAGCTGCCGTGCGCCTTTTCCGTGCGCGACGCGGAGGGCTTTGCGCTGGGCGGCGTCAGTATCCTGGACCGCCTGGGCTTCGTAACCCATCTGTCCTTTGGCGCGGAGGACGACGCCCTGGCCCTGGGGCCGGCGGCCGCCCTGCTGGAGCAGCCGGACGCGGCGTTTGAGGACGCGGTTCGCGGCGGCTTGCGCTCCGGCCTCTCCCCGGCTGCGGCCCGGGGCCGGGCCCTGTCTGCCCGCATGCCGGAGTGCGCCGCGCTTTTTTCCAAGCCAAACAACATTCTTGCGTTGTGCTACCTTCGCGCGCTTCTCCGCCTGCCAAGCCCGCTGGAGCCCCTTCCCGTCCGGCGCGCCGGGGCCTATCACGCCTCCGCGCTTGAGCCGGATGGCTATCCTTCCGCCACGGCGGTACGCGCGGCTTTCCTCGGCGGCAACCCGGACGCCGCCAGCGACGCATGCGGCTACGCGCTGCCCGTATTTCCCGTCTGCCCTCCCTCCGCGCTGGATCGCGTGCTGCTTTTTAAGCTCAGGTCCGCGCCGCCCGGGGCGCTGGCGCGGCTGCCCCAATGCTCTGAAGGGCTGGAAAACAGGCTGTTCGCCTGCTCGCGCGCCGCCGTAACGCGCGAGCAGCTTTTGTCGGCGCTGAAGACCAAGCGATATGCCCATTCCCGCTTGAACCGCCTATGCTGTCACGCGCTGCTGGGGATGACGGACCGGCTCCTCATCGACCACCCGCTGCCCGAATACGTGCGGCTTCTTGGCTTTCGGAAGCAGAGCGCCGACCTGTTGTCCGCGCTTAGGAAAAGCCGGATTCCCGTCGTATCCAAGGCCGCCGATTTTGACCTTTCCAATCCGCTGTACAGCCTGGATCTCCGTGCCTACGACCTATGGGCGCTGGGGGCCGGCGTGCCCGCCGGACTGATGCTGAGACAGCGCATCGTAACGCTGTAAGCTTCCGGCGCGCTTTCCCAGGCGTTTATTCGCGCTGATTCCGACAGTGAAGGAGCATGCCCATGAAAACCCTCTTGCCCTTTTTAAAGCCCTATCGCAAGCAGTGCGTCCTCAGCCCGCTTTTTAAGCTGCTGGAGGCGGTGCTGGAGCTGCTGGTGCCGCTGATGATGGCCGCCATCATCGACAACGGCATCCATGCCCGCGACCAGGACTATGTTTTGCGCATGGGCCTCCTGCTGGCGGCCCTCGGCCTTCTTGGCTTTGCCAGCTCCGCAACGGCGCAGTTTTTTGCCGCCAAAGCGGCCGTGGGCTTTGCAGCCAGGCTGAAATCCGCGCTGTTTTCCCACATTCAGGCCTTTTCTTATACCGAGCTGGACGCGCTTGGCGCGCCGACCTTAATCAACCGCATGACCACGGACGTAAACCAGGTGCAGACCGGCGTGAACATGACGCTTCGCCTGCTGCTGCGCTCGCCGTTTATCGTGTTCGGCGCCATGGTCATGGCCTTTACGGTGGACGCGTCGGCCGCGCTGATTTTTGTGGCTCTGATTCCGCTGCTGGCGGCGGTCGTCGTCGGCGTCATGCGGCTGACGCTGCCGCGCCACAGGCAAACGCAGGGACAGCTTGACCGCGTTCTCCTGCGCACGCGCGAAAACCTCACAGGCGCGCGCGTGCTGCGCGCCTTTAACAAGCAGGAGAGCGAAGAAGCCCGGTTTGACGGCGAAAACGACCGTCTCTGTGAAATGCAGCGCCAGGCGGGCCGCATTTCGGCGCTGATGAATCCGTTGACCTACGTGCTGGTCAACAGCGCGCTGATCGTGCTTCTGTGGAGCGGCGGATGGCAGGTCCAGGCGGGAGCGCTCTCGCAGGGCGCCGTCGTGGCGCTTGTCAGCTATCTGTCTCAAATCCTGGTGGAGCTGATTAAGCTGGCCAACCTGATTGTGACCATGACAAAGGCCGTCGCCTGCGCGGGCCGCCTCGAAGCCGTGCTGCGCCGGGAATCCTCCATGGGGGAACCCTCCCGTCCCTTGCCGGCGCGGACCGACGCGCCGGAACGCGTGCAGTTTCGCAATGTATCCATGCGCTATCAGGGAGCGGGCGCCGATTCCCTGACGGAAATCAGCTTTACGGCGCTGCGCGGACAGACCGTCGGGGTCATCGGCGGCACGGGGTCCGGCAAAACCACGCTGGTCAACCTGATTCCGCGCTTCTATGACGCCAGCTCCGGCGAAGTGCTGGTAAACGGCGTGAACGTCAAGCATCAGGCGCTGTCGGCGCTCCGTGAAAAAATCGCCGTCGTGCCGCAGAAAGCGGTACTGTTTGAAGGCAGCATCCGCGAAAACCTGCGCTGGGGCAAGCGGGACGCGAGCGACGACGACCTGTGGGAGGCCCTGGAAACCGCGCAGGCCGCGGAGGTTGTGCGCGGGAAGGCGATGGGCCTGGACGAGCCCATCGAGCAGAACGGCCGCAATCTTTCCGGCGGGCAACGGCAGCGCCTGACCATTGCGCGCGCGCTGGTGAAAAAGCCGGACATCCTCATTTTGGATGACAGCGCGTCCGCCCTGGATTACGCGACCGACGCGGCGCTCCGCAAGGCGCTGCGCGAAATGGAATCTCCCGCGACGGTATTCATAGTTTCCCAGCGCGCGAGCTCCGTGCGCTTCGCCGACTGTATCCTCGTTATGGACGACGGCCGGCTCGCGGGCTTAGGAACGCACGAGCAATTGCTTCAGACCTGCCCCGTCTATCAGGAAATTTACTATTCCCAGTACCCAAAGGAGGCCGTCTGATGAACAAGGACCCATCCCGCAAGCAAACCCTTCGCTCGGTGCTGCGCTATGTGGGCCGGTATCGGGGGTATCTGGCCGCCTCTCTCGCGCTGTGCGTCGTAGCGGTCGGCTCCACGCTGTACGTGCCAATCGTAACGGGCCGGGTAGTGGACGGATTGCTCGGCCCCGGCCAGGTGGATTTTGCCTCGCTGGCGCCGCTGCTCGTCCAAATCGGCGCGCTGGTGGCCGTGACCGCCGTCTCCCAGTGGCTGATGGGGCTTTGCAACAACCGCATGACCTTCCGCACCGTCCGGGATATCCGCCGCGACGCCTTCCGCCGCATTCAGCGCATGCCTCTGTCCATCCTGGACCAGAGCCCGACGGGCGACCTTGTCAGCCGCGTCATCACGGATGTGGACCAGCTTGCCGACGGCCTGCTGATGGGCTTTACCCAGCTCTTTACCGGGGTGCTGACCATCCTTGGCACGCTGTTTTTCATGTATTCGGTCAACGCGGCGATCGCCACCGCCGTGGTGGTCATCACCCCGCTGTCGCTGCTGGCGGCCGCGTTTATTGCCAAGCGCACCTTCCGCATGTTCACCCTGCAGGCAAAGACGCGCGGAGAACAAACCTCCCTCATCGACGAAATGGTTGGCAACCAGAAGGTCGTCCGCGCGTTTTCCATGGAGGAACGGACGCAGTCCCGCTTTGACGAGGTAAACGCGCGGCTGGAAAAATACAGCCTGCGCGCAATTTTCTACTCCTCGCTCACCAACCCCGCCACGCGCTTTATCAACGCGCTGGTTTATGCCTGCGTGGGCGTGGCGGGCGCGCTGGTGGCCATTACCACGGGCGGCATAACCGTGGGCCAGCTTTCCGCGTTCCTCAGCTACGCAAACCAGTACACCAAGCCCTTTAACGAAATATCCGGCGTCGTCACCGAGCTGCAGGGCGCTTTGGCATGCGCGCGGCGCGTGCTGGACCTGATCGAGCAGCCGGTGGAAACGCCTGACCGCGAGCCGTCCGCCGAGCTTTCTGATGTGGACGGATCGGTGCTGCTGGAGCGCGTGAGCTTCTCCTATTCGCCAGATCAAAAGCTGATTCAGAATTTCAATCTAAGCGTGCGGCCCGGCCAGCGCGTGGCGATTGTCGGACCGACGGGCTGTGGCAAAACCACGCTGATTAACCTTCTGATGAGATTTTACGATGTAGACGATGGATATATCGAGGTGAGCGGGCGGCGCATTACGGACGTCACGCGAAAAAGCCTCCGCCGGTGCTATGGCATGGTGCTCCAGGAAACCTGGCTGAAAAGCGGCACGATCCGCGAGAATATCATCATGGGCCGCGAGGACGCGACGGACGAAGAAATTGTGGCGGCGGCCAAGGCCACGCATGCGCACAGCTTCATCAAGCGCCTGCCCAACGGGTATGACACCGTCATCGAGGAAGACGGCGGCAATCTGAGTCAGGGGCAAAAGCAGCTTCTTTGCATTACGCGCGTGATGCTTCTTCTGCCGCCCATGCTGATTTTGGACGAAGCGACCTCCTCGATAGACACGCGAACAGAGCAGCGCATCCAGCGCGCCTTTGAAAAGCTGATGGCGGGCCGCACCAGCTTTATCGTGGCGCACAGGCTTTCCACCATCCAGACGGCGGACGTGATCCTCGTCATGAACCAGGGCAACGTCGTCGAACAGGGCACGCATGAGGAGCTGCTGGCGAAAAACGGCTTCTACGCGCAGCTTTATCGCAGCCAGTTTGCCGCGTAGCCGCAGGAGCAGAGCGCCGGTACAGGCCGCCCCGCGTTTTTCCCCAGGCGCTCCGTAAAGGGGCCCGGACGTTGGAAGGCTCCGCCCCCCAGGCTCGCCTCCTCAGGTGTCGAAGGGATATAAGCCGGGTAAAACCGGCCATGCGCCCTTTTTCCCCAAGTTTTTTTGAACAGCCCGAGCGGCGTCGAAAACTGTGGGAAACGCTTCGGCTAAAGCCGAAACTCCCCAGCCAGGGTTTCAATCACCGATTTGAAATCGGTGGTTGAAATCTTCGCCAAAGGCGAAAACAGTGCGCCCGTGCCGGCGCGGGCGCACCGCTCACCGCTGTCGAAGCCAGGCGAACCAATTTCATTTGGAGGGGCTGTCGTCCCTCCAAGCCACCCCCCAATAGGTTTGTCAACAATCTGAGGGACCTGGCCGATATCGGCCAGGCCCCTGATGGCATTGCCAAGCGTCCGCGGTTTGGCTTCGGATTGTACCCGCCTGTGACCCTCCGTGTTTCAACAGAATCCACCCTGCCCGCGCCCAAAGGCGAAGCCGACCGCGCGCGGTTTTCCCGCTATGCGGCCGGCTTGCCTCCGAGCCTTAGCTCATTATGCCTTATCGCCGTGGTCCTCTCCATCCTCGGCGGCGTGGTAACGCTGCATGCGCGTTGCGCGCCGCGGCGCGGACGCGTCCTCAGCCGTGGGGGCGGAAGGCGTTTGCGTGCCAAGAGGGCGTGCGTACGGGTTGGTCCCCGTGGAAGCGCCCGGTTTGATGGCCGGCGGCGTCATCTGGGGCGACGTCGTTTTGCCGCCCGGCGCTCCGGCGGTTCCCGTTCCGCTCCCTGTTCCATACGGGGCCGGCTTGGTCTCCGCGCTTCCCGCGCCATAGGCGGGCTGAATCGTTCCCGTCGCGCCGGAGCCGTAGGGGCTGGGATAGCCCGGCGTGCCCGCGCCGCCCTGCGGCCTCCCATACGGGCTTGCCGCGTTTGTGCCCGCGCCTGTAATGCTGCCGGCGCTGTACGGGTTTTTCACTCCGCCAAACGTCGCGCCGCCGGCTCCTCCTGGCGTTGCGCCCGGGTTTTGCTTATCGTCGTTTTGCCTGGTTGTTCCGCTCACGGGCGGGGCCGCCACCGCGCGCCGGGCGTAAGGGCTTTGCGCCTGCTGCCCGCCGGTTGCGCCCGCGCCGTTGACGCCGGCGCGCCGGCTTGCCGCCGCGCGCGCGGCCGCCGCCTTGCGCTTTTTGTTCTGGTTCAGGGCGTATGCGTACACGCCGCCCGCGCCGCCAATCAGCACCACGCCCGCGCCGATCAATCCCCAAGGCACGGAGCCGGTTTGCGTCTCCTTACTTTCGTCCTCATAGTTAATGGGAATCATCGTGCCGATGACGAAGGTGGAGGTCGGCGCGACCGATGCGGAAGGCGATACGCTCGCCGTCGCGCCGGGCGTGGCGTAGGGATTGAACGGGGCATAGCTGGTCGGCGTGGTCACGCCGGTGTTCTGCCAGGTGCCCACGTTCCAATCCTCCACGGAGGAGATATTGCCCTGGGTGGCGGAACCCGAGGAACCGCCGGATGTGGAGCCGCCCGAGGAAGAACCGGAGCCGCCCGAGGAACCCCCGGAGCTCGGCTTGGAATTGTTTTGCAAGCCTTGCAGGTACTCGCTGCTGTTGAGGAAGCTGGACAGCTCCGTCAGGTTGAGCTGATGGAAGTAGCTGCCGTGAATCCACCCAATGGTGCCGCTCTGGTTGACGTTATACCAGGTGACGCCGTTAACCTCCTTGGTGCCCAAAATCAGCCCGAAAGCATATTTGTTCAGGGTTTTGAGCTTTGTGCCATTGGGCGTGGCGCGGAAGTTGACGGTGGAGCTGGTCACATAGCCGTAGCTGGACTTGGCGTATGGGTCGTAGGGCGCGGGCGTGTTGGTATGGGTGGGCGCCGTGGTCTTGATGCTGCTCAGGTACGCCTCCACCTCGGAGGTCGTCATCTTGCGAAGCTGATCCGTGCGGATATAGCCCGTAAACCCGTCGTAGGTGGACACATGCCAGCCCACGGTGTCGTTCGCGGTATACGTCTGTCCGGAAACATAGACCACCGTGTCAATGGACAGGTATTGATAGGCTGAGGCGTAGGGGTCCGCCACGGCGCGCAGCGGCACGTTGCTGCCGATGGTGATATAGTAGCCGCTGCTCTGCTCCGGGTGGCTGGGGTTGTTCTGGTTATAGTCGTCAATGATCTTCTGGGCCTCGGCGCCGGAAATATGGCGGGTGGCGCTGTCCAGCACAAAGCCGCTCGCGCTGCCGCCCAGCGGAAGCTGCACGCTGTCCCACACCACGCTGCCGGAGGTATGCTGGCCGTTGACATACAGCAGCGTGCCGGCGGGCAGCGTCTGCTTGATATAGCTGTCCGCAGAATTCGGGTTGCTGCGAAGCGCCGTCTGCGTAGTGGTGACGGCATAGCCAATGTACATGTCGATATTTACCGGCTGGTAGTAAAACGCAACCTGCGTCGGCGTAGTCACGCCGGTTTCGGTCACCGTCACGGGGACGGATTCCGTGTCCGCGTCGCTGCGCTTATAGGAGGAGGGCACCAGCGAGGCGTCGGGCGTAACGACGGTTGTGCCGGGAGGAAGCTTCCGGTCCTCCGACACGATCGTCTGTCCGGTGCTCGCGTCGATATAGTTGATCTTTACCAAGCCGGTCACGCTGGCGTCGTAATAGCTGAACGTGATCTGGTTCGGCGTGGCCACGAGGTTCGCGCCCACCGTTACCTGATAGCTTGACGCGCTGCCCGGGCGCAGCGAATAGCCGGCCGGTACATACGAGGCGTCGGGCGTAATGTTGTACGTGCCCGCGCCCAGCTCCATCACCTGCGGCGAATTGGGGAACTCCTCCCCAAAAGCGTTGGTATAGCGCACCTCCAGCCGGGCGCTGGTCTTGTTCTCGGTATAGGTAAAGACCACGCTCGCCGGGTTGGCGACGCCTTTCTGGTCCACGGTTACGGTATCGGCGGACGCGCCTTGCAGGGTATATCCGTCTACCACGGCGGCATACTCGGCGGTCGGGTGCTCGCCGGCCTCCAGCTCCACCGTCATCGGGTCCACAAGGGCCTGGCCGGCGGAGGACACGAAGGTAAACGTCACCTCCGCCTTGACGGCGGGCGCCTCTACCTTGACGTAGGTGAAGGTGAGCGCTGCCGGGTTGGCGACGCCGTCCTTGCCGACCACAACCTGCTCCGCGCTTGCGCCCAGGTACTCGTAGCCCTCCGGCACGGCGATGGCAAATTCCCCCGCGCCGTAGGAGCCCGGCTCCAGCGTCCTGACGGAGGGCTCCGCCACAGGCGCGCCCGTCTCCTGGTCGATATAGGAAACGGTCAGCTCCGCCGGCTTGATCGGCGTCTCCGCGGGCGCGTAGGTGAAGGTAAGGGTATCCGGCGCAGCGACGCCGTTTGAGTCGATGACAAAGCTCTCGGCGCTTACGCCTTGATAGGCGTAGCCCTCCGGCGGCGTGATGGCGAAGGAGGACGCGCTGTACGTACCCTCGCCCAGCGTCTCGGTCCGCTCATCGGCGACCTGCCCGCCCTCGGTGGACAGATAGCGCAGCGTAATAACGCCCGTCACGGGGTTTTTCAGGTAGGTAAACACGACGGTCTGCGGGTTGGCGTTTCCGCCGTCGTCAATCGTCACCGTTTCCGCGCTCGCGCCCTGGTAGGCGTAGCCCTCCGGGGCGGCCATCTGATAATCGGACGCGGCATGCTCGCCCTTTGCCAGGGTTTCCACGCGGTCCTCCGCAATGGGATTGCCGTCCTCGTCAAGGTAGCGGAAGGTGACGGTCCCGGTCACGGCGGGCTTTTGGTAGGTAAAGGTGACGGAGCCGGGCGCGGCCGTGCCGTCCGCCTCCACCCTGACGCTCTTAGCCGACGCGTTCACAAGCGTATAGCCTTCCGGCACAAGGTTCGCGTTCGGGCTTACGTCATGCTCGCCCTCGGGAAACGTGACCGTCTCGCCGGCAAACTCGCCGTCTTCGTCCACATAGCTCATATAGACATCCGCCGACCGCTGCTCGCGGGTAAAGCTGAAGGTCACGGACGCCGGGTCCGCGTTGCCGTCCCGGTCCACGTCGACCGTCACGCTGCTGTCGCCGACCAGCGTATAGCCCTGGGCCATCTCCGGCTTCACGCTGACGGTCGTTTGGGTGTAGACGGCGCAGACCGCGAACTCCTGATAAAAAGCCTCTCCGGTGGCCTCGTCGATATAGTTGACCTCTACCTTAACCGGCTCGGCCCCGGCCGCTTCATATTTGTCGCTGTCCTCCTGGCTGAGCACGTCAATGAACTCGGCCATCACGAAGCAGTCCGTATCCTTGTAGCGAATGCGGAGCCACTCCTTGCCGTCCACCGTCAGGGACGCGTACACCCACACGTACTCGCCCTTGCTCACGCCGGTAAACACCCTGTTGCTGTTGTCGCTGGTGTTGGTTTCCTTTCGGAAATTGAGGCCGCCCTTGTTGGTGATCCCGTAGCGGTTGACCGCGCTCTCTGCCGGAGGCACAGCCTCGCCGCCCTCTTCGCCTCCGCCCTCGCCCTCGCCCGTGCCGGGCTGGCTTGGGTCGGTCTGGCCCGTGCGCTGGAAGGTAAACGTCACAGGCGAGGGCGAATACGTGCCGTCGTCATAGACCGTCACCTCCGCCGTGGCCGCCCCCTGAAGCGCGTATTCCGGCAGCTCGCCCGCGCGGTCCGCCGTCAGGCTGTACGGCCCTCCGGGAACGAACTCCCGGACGTCGCTTAACAGCGTGGAGCCGTCCTCCGCGCTGATATACTGAATCTCCACCCGGGCCGTCTTAACTTCCGGCTCCTCCTTCTGGAAGGTAAACGTTACGGGCGCGGGCGAATACGTGCCGTCCGCGTTGACCGTCACCTCCACCGAATCCGGCCCCTGAAGAACGTAGCCCATCGCCTCCGCCTCGCCCCGGCGGTCGGCGGAGAAGGTATGCGTGCCGGGCTCCACGTTCTCCCTGACGTCGCTCCACAGCATGCCGTCCGGGCCCATGTAAGCGATCTCTACGGTCGCGGACCTCTGGGGAGGCGAAAAATAGAACGTCACGGGCATGGGCGAATACGTTCCGTCCGCGTTGACCGTCACCTCCACCGTGGAAGGCTCCTGAAGGGCATAGCCCATCGCCTCCGCCTCGGCCGCCCGGCCCGGCGTAAGGGGATGGACGCCCGGAGCGAGCATCTGCACGTCGTCCAGCAGCGAAACGTCGTCCGTGCCCATATACTTGACCTGTACCGGGAACGCCTGCGCTTCCTCCGCAGGGAGAGGGATGCTGGACAGGTACAACGGATATGCCGCCGTCAGCGCGCCGTTTTGATAAATTTCAATATTCGCCGCAAAGGACGAGCCGTCCACAACCGCCGCGTTCAAGGCCGGAAGCTGCGTGCCGGAAGCCGGCCCGTAGGTATACGACGGGTCCTCGACGCTTCCCATCACATCAACGGTGATGGGATTGGCAAACGCCTGCTCGGGAAGCTGCGCCCAATAGATCGGCTGGCCTCCGTATACGCTGGCAAAGATCGGCGACGGGGAAGGCGTTTCCTCCGCCGTAAGCTGATAATACAGCGTAACCACGGGAAGCAGCGCGGTATCCACGTCGGTCGCAAGCGCGGCCGCCGGCAGCGCAAGCTGGGCCACGACGAGCAGCAGGCTCGTCACGAGCGCCGCCGCGCGCCTGACGCTTTGGGGAAGATGTCGGGTCATCCTGATTCCTCCTTCTATTCCAAAAGGCTTATCCGTATCTTCTGGCCGTCCAGTTCGCTGTCAAGCGGTGACTGCCTATATTGTACGGGGTTTGTATAGGTGTGTCAAGGAAGCGCGGCAGGAAGTTCCTGTCGTCCCGGGTCGGTTTTTACAATTGCGTCCCGGGAAAAAGCCGATACTTTTTTTCGGGGCGCAAGGGGTGCGGGCGGCGGGCATCGAATACTATCAGGAATGAAATTGGGGAGGCGATTTTGATGCCCGAGGATGCGGGGCTTAGGGAAATCCCGCTGAGCGACGACCCCGTTTTTAACGGAATCCTGATCGACGTAAGCCATATGCAGGTCCGTCTGCCCAACGGCGAAACCGCGATGCGCGAAATCGTCCGTCATAAGGGAGCGGCCGCCGTCGTGCCCGTGGACGACGGCGAGCGCGTGTACCTAGTGCGCCAGCACCGCGTGGCGGTAGACCTGATGACGCTGGAAATTCCCGCCGGTAAGCTAGACTATGCCGGGGAGGACCCCCTTGACTGCGCCGTGCGCGAGCTGGAGGAGGAAACCGGCCTGCGGGCGGAAAGCATGCGTCTGCTGACCCATGTGGTGACCACGCCCGGCTTCTGCACGGAGCGCATCGGCCTGTACCTAGCCACAGGGCTCAGCCAGCACGAAACCCATCCGGACGCGGACGAGTTTTTAAACGTCGTCCGCATGCCGCTAAGCGAGGCCGTCGCCCGCGTGATGAGCGGGGAGCTGAGCGACGCCAAGACCGCGCTCGGCCTGCTGATGGCCTGGCAGGCGCTCCATGGCTGAAGCGCCGCCCCGCCGTATCTATAAAAACGATTGGCAACCCCGAAAGGTTCCCGGATTCCCGCCATTTTTCAAACGCTTGGAAGGAGATCCCAAATGTCCCAGTTGGAAACCAGGCCGAAACGAAAAATTCTTACGCCCTTCCGCCTATGGCTTGCAGCGCTGTTTGTACTGCTTGCGCTGGGCGTCTGTCTGCTTGTGCTTGGGCTTACGCTGCCTCCGTTTATAGCGTTGCCCGCCCTGGCCGCCTAAGGAAAGGGAAAGGAACCCTCGCCATGCAGACCTATTTGGAAATTTTTTCCCATCTGCCGGTCATCAAAACCGAACGGCTGATTCTGCGTCCGGTACGCATGACGGATGCGCAGGACCTTTACGAATATTCCCGCGACCCCGAGGTTGCCCGGCATGTGCTCTGGGACGCGCACCGCTCCATTCATCAAACGCGGGCCTATATCCGCTTCCTGCTCCGCCAGTACCGCAGCGCCGCCCCGGGCACCTTTGTCATCGCCCTGCGGGATACTGACAAGGTGATCGGGACCATCGGCTTTATGTGGCTTCAGCAGGAAAACCGCTCCGCCGAGGTCGGCTACAGCCTGAGCCGAGCCTACTGGAACCGCGGCATCATGAGCGAGGCGCTTCGCGCCGTGATCGAGTTTGGCTTTGTCAAGCTGAACCTGAACCGGATCGAGGCCCAGCATGAAAGCGACAACCCTGCCAGCGGGCGGGTAATGCATAACGCGGGCATGCGGTATGAGGGTACCCTCCGGCAGCGCATCTATAACAAGGGTCGCTATGCCGACGTCGAGCTCTACGCCATTTTGAGGCAGGATTTTTCGCTGCGGGCGCGTTAAAGAAGATATTCCGCCCATACCATCCGCAAGGAGGCTGATCCTTTTGAAGCTTTCCCAC
>DBGEOK010000089.1:0-5002 GCA_048370855.1 Candidatus Limiplasma sp.
CGATTGAGCAAAGGAGGCGCACCGCATGAAATGGCTTGACGCCCTTGAACGGAAAACGCGGCGGTTTGCCATCCCCCACTTGATGAACTACCTCATCTTTGGCATGGCCATTGTGTACCTGGGAGACCTGATGGGGCTGAGGCTGTCGCAGGCGCTTACCTTATCCCTGCCCCTGGTGGGCCAGGGCCAGGTCTGGCGGCTGATTACCTTCGTCTTTCTGCCGCCCAGCTCCTCGCCGCTGTGGGTGATCCTCAGCCTGTATTTTTACTGGATGATCTGCTCCGCGCTGGAAAACTACTGGGGTTCGGCGCGCTTTACCCTGTTTTATCTGGTGGGGGTGCTCGGCAACCTTCTGGCGGCGCTGATCACGGGGTACGCGGTCAATACCTACCTCAACCTGTCGTTGTTTTTCGCGTTTGCCGCTACCTGGCCGGATTATCAAATCCTGGTGTTTTTTATCCTTCCCGTCAAAATGAAGTGGCTCGCCCTGCTGGACGGCGCGCTGTTTCTGTGGCAGCTCATCGTCGGCCCTTGGAGCACCCGCGCCGCGATTATCTTCTCTCTGCTAAACGTTCTGCTGTTCCTGGGCGGGGACCTGTTCAGCCGCATCAAGGCGGATTCCCGCTTTTGGAAAACGCGCTATCAGTTTCGCAAAGCCATGCGGAAATAGCGCCCTGACAGCTCGAGCGCCGCCGCCCAAACCGGGCGGCGGCGCTTGTTAACGTCCGGATCGGCGCTTCAGGCTCCGGCTCTTTGCCCGGTTTTGTCTTTTGAACCTCTCAAACGTATCGTTGAGCCGCGGTATGGTTGCGGATTGCCCCCGTTTCTGCTATGATGAACACCACCGCGGAACATAAGGGGGTATTGCGTGTCTGAATTTGTGATTCAAGTGGAACGGGCGGTCGTTTCCTTCGGTCAGAAGCCTGCCCTGCGCGAGGTCAGCTTCGAGGTCCGCACAGGGGAAATCTTTGGTTTTCTCGGGCCCAGCGGCGCGGGTAAAACAACTACCATCAAGCTGTTGACGCGGCAATTGCGCCCGCAGGGCGGCAGCGTCCGGCTGTTTGGCGCGCCGGTTGAAACCCTTCCCGCCGCCGCCTTTGATCAAATCGGCGTGCTGACGGATACCAGCGGCCTGTACGAGCGCCTGTCGGTAGAGGATAATCTGAACCTGTTCGCGGATTTAAAGGGCGTTCCCCGCGCGCGCGTGCGGGAGGCGCTGGAGCGCGTAGGGCTGGCCGGCGAGGAAAAAAAGCCCGCTAAAAAGCTTTCCCGGGGCATGGCGCAGCGGGTGATGCTGGCCCGCGCGGTGCTTCATAAGCCCCGCCTGCTCTTCCTGGACGAGCCCACGGCCGCGCTGGACCCCGCCACCTCCCGCGCCGTACAGGATCTGCTGTTGGAGTTAAACCATGAGGGAACCACCATCTTTCTGACCACCCACCGCATGGAAGAGGCGGACCGCCTGTGCGGGCGCGTCGCCTTCCTCAACGAGGGAGTGATCGCCGCATGCGACAGCCCGCGGGCGCTCAAGCTCAGCCATGCGCCCAACCTGCTGGTCGCCGTGGGCGAGGACGGCCGGCGCCTGACGGCGGAAAAGAGCTCCGCAGGGCTTGCGGAATTAAGCCGGGCCTTTGAGGGCAAGGCCATTTCCACCCTGCACTCTCAGGAGCCTGATTTGGAGGAAGTTTTTCTGACGCTGACGGGGAGGAAGCTGCTATGAGCGCGCATTTGTCCAAAATCCGCGTTTTGTTTTTGAAGGACTTAAAGGATACGCTGAGGAACGGCAACGGGATGATCCTGGCGGTGCTTCCGCTTGCGATGACCCTTCTTTACAGGATCATGCCCATCGAGGGCATGCCCATGCCGCGCGAGTTTGTATCGTTAATCGGCGTTTTGATGAACCTTTCCCTGCTGCCCGTTGCGCTTCTGAGCATGATGATCGCGGAGGAAAAGGAAAAGAACACCCTCCGCACGCTCATGCTTTCCAACGTGAGCGCGGTGGAATTTCTTACGAGCAAATGCCTGGTCGCCCTCCTGCTTTTGGAGGCCGTGGATCTGATTGTGTTTTTCCTTGCGGGAACGCCTCTTTCCGGCCTGCCGATGTTTTTGCTTGTTACCACTCTGACGGCGCTTTGCATGCTGCTGCTCGGGGCCGTAATCGGTATGGTTTGTAAAAACCAGATGTCCACCGGCACGCTGGCCGCTCCGGTCGCCCTTTTGCTGATGGTGCCGACGATGTTCGCGTCGATGAACGATACGGTGGCCCGGTTTGCCCAATTCATCCCAACCTATTCCATGATGCAGCTTGTCTACACGGGCGGCCCGGCCTCCGCTATGCCCTGGCTGGTGATCGCCGCGTGGCTGGTCGGCGGGTTTGCGCTCTTTGCCCTGGCTTACCGGCGCGGAAGGCTGGACGCGTAAGGCAGGCAAGCCCTCCCAGCCGCTTCCTGGGGCGGCGCGCGAAAGCCCTGCGCCGAAGCGTTATCGCGCTGGCTCTGTGAGCTTCAAAAGGCCAAATTTTACGCTTTCCGCCACGCGTTACTCGGAGGCGCGCCACGGCATCTTCATGGCGGCTGATTAGCGCCATCCTTCAGCGACAAGCTGATAACGCGCGAGTAACAGCTGCGAATAAGTCTTTTAAAGCGAGTGGAAATTTTTTCTTTCGGGCCGGTTTTGATGCTTACCCGCAACAGTGAGGCAAGCGTCCTGACGCGGCCCAATTCCTTGGTGGAAAGATGGCCCAAATCCAGCATTACAATCAAAAACATCTTTCCATGGAGGCAATTGAGGTGAAAAAGGTAACGCCGGCCCTCTCCACGGTAACAATCCGATCGTTCGACGTCTCGGTCTGAACGCTCTGGAATGCGAAGCATGCCGGTTTTGTCCATCTGCTCGGCATGAAATCAGTTGGATACGCCAAGGTTGTTATCATCGTTAAGGGCAAAGCAGACCCGCGCGCCGGCTTTTTCAGCGCCGCGGGGGCAAACGAAGCGATCCTACCGTTGACGCCACCATTATATTCCTTTTAGTCGCGCAATGCAAGCAAACTTCACAGGTCAGGATCTCGCATCCGGCCTTGCTTCCCCGGCGTAATTTTGCTACAATCGAAGGCATACATGCCGTTTTATGGAGGGAAGTATGAAAAAATGCGTTTCATTCATCGTATGGATTCTCCTCGCCCTTACTTTGATCGGGCTGTGCGTCTTTATGGAAACGAGGGTCGACGGCCTGCTGGATGCGGACATGTCCAGCGAGCTGGTGCTCGCAAGGCTTCTGTCCCAGGAGAAGCGGATGATCTCCCCCAATTGGTATTACTCCACCGAGCTTCGCGTGCTGAATACCCAGCTTGTCTTTGCGCCGCTGTTTTGGATTACGGAGGACTGGCATACCGTGCGCGTGGCCGGCAGCGTCATCCTGTACCTGATTCTCCTGGCGAGCGCTTATTACTGTTGCCGTCAGTTGAAAATCCGGCGCATGTTTCCCGTGGTCGGCATTCTGCTGCTCACGCCGCTGAGCGTCCCCTATTTTAACAATATCCTGCGGGGCGTGTATTATATCCCCCATGCGGCCATCTCCTTTGTCATGATGGGCATGCTGGCGCAATTGATGCGCGCGGAGCGCCGCGGAAGCCGGCTGGCGCTTTGCTGCGGCATAGCCGCGCTGTCCTTCGTGGCGGGCCTGGGCGGCGTTCGGCAACTGGCCGTTTTCTATGTTCCCGCCGCGCTGATGGCAATCCTTCTTTTCAAGAGGGGGCCCAAAAGGCTGACGGATGGGGACCGGTCGGCGTTGCCGTCCTTCCGTCTGCTGCAGGGCGCGATGCTGGCCGCCGCGTTGACCGTCCTTGGGTTTCTGGTCAACAAGCTGGTTCTTGCGCGGTTTTATAGCTTTTCGGACTATACCGTGTTTTCTTTTACGCCCCTCGAGCCGGACCGCATCGTGGCCGTCCTCAGGGACTTTCTCGCCTTTTTCGGCTATCAGCCGGGCGCGTTCGCCTCTACCGCGCTGCTGCAAAACCTGCTGACGCTCATCCTGCTTGCCGTCGTGGCGGCCGCCGTTCATCGCTTTGCCTTGAGAACGCGCCCCGGCGACGTTCTGGAGCATTCCATGCTCGCTGTTTATACCATGGCCGCCTCGCTCGTCTTTATCCTGCTGTACGCCTTTACCGATAGCCCCTACTACAATACCTATCAGGTTCCCTTTATGGTTTTCACCTATCTTCTCATTGGCGCCTGGCTGGAGAAGGCCGATTGGAAAAAATGGTCCGTCCGTTGCTGCGCGGCCCTATCCGCCGCCCTCCTTTTGATCTGCGGGGCAATCGGCTATTGGGATTTCGCGCACACCGAGGACGGGGAATCCCGCCTGTCCCTTCGTGGCGACGCGGTTGAGTTTGCCGAGATCGCGCGGGAAATGGTCGATTCGGGCTATACCAGCGGGTACTCCACCTTCTGGTTTGGCGGCAACACCCTGACAGAGCTTTCCAACGGCGCGATCGACATGTATATCTGGCCGAACCAAGGAGTCTCCGGCTTGGACGAGCTCTATCCCTGGCTGCAAGCCAAGGCGCATGACTCCATCCAGCCAGACGGCCCATTTTTTCTGATGTTCCGCACGGCAGACCTGGGGGTTCTCCCCGTCACAAAACGCTTGGATGACCGCTTTCTGATCTATCTTTCGGACCAATACGTCGCTTACGGCTACGAAAGCCGCGAGGAATATGAGAACGGCCTCCTCCCTTCTCCAGCGTAAGGCAGCCGCGCCGCGCGGGCCTCTGCCTTTCGGACACAACCTTTTTCCCTGCCGAAAAAGCCAATAAAATCAACACTTCCACTGTGGGCAATACACTTTTGCAAGGGGTAAAATTGTGCCCAATTGGTGGCCAAGGAAATAAACATGGTTGGAATAGTAGCATGAAATTATGAAACGAAATGGGTTGTTTGACATTTCCATGCTGTGATATTAATATGAAAAAAGACCTGATGGGCAGTTGCTTCTAAATTATCATTTA
>DBGEOK010000090.1:0-52198 GCA_048370855.1 Candidatus Limiplasma sp.
ATTACTAGTTTACTATTTTTCTTAATGAAAAAAACAAGGAATAGCGACAAATTCCGTAGAAATCCTACCCATAATCAACGGCGGTTCCGTTGCGCAGTCAGGAGGGAGCGGGGGTATGGCGATCCCTATTGGGCATGAGGACGTGGAAAGCGTGCTCAGACCCAGGCTCGGCTCTCTGTTTTTGACCTCCAATACGCTCGCCGCGCAGCTAACGGCGAGGCTGCGCGCCTACGCCCCTTACCGCCAGACGCTGGAAAGCATGCGGGACGAGCTGGAAAGCTTTCTGGTCACAAGCCTGAACCGTCTGACGCGCGGCAGCATGACCGTGCTGAGCGACAACTATCACAGCGTCCGGCTGGGGCTAACGGAAATCGCAGAGCTTACCGACGAGTTGATGGGGGTCCTCTTTGACAAGCTGACGCCGTTTTCCGCGAATTTTATCAAGCTGAACGATTACAGCCTTCGTGTGGAAAGCCTGTCGGCGCTCCGTGTGCTATATCAAAAATATGCCGCTTACTTTACCGCGGAGGAGCTTTCATTTATGAAGCGCATGGTTCGCTCCATCTACCCGCCGGAGCGTTACCGAGACTGGCTGGAAGAATAATCAGCGTGCGTTTTGGGCTTTTCTCCCCCGGGCGGGCGGGTCCAGCCTGTTTGGCAGACTTGCCAATCGCGCGCCCGGGCCGGAAGTTGACAACCGAACGGCGCCATGCTATGCTTTACCGAAGCCGCATGCCGGCGCACGCCATGCGCTTTTTGGCATAGGGTGATAAGGCGTATGGCGGCGGGGAAGCCTGAGATAAGCAATCAGAAACGAGGTCGTTGGAATGCAACAGTATCGCGTGGGAATCATCGGCGCGACGGGGATGGTGGGGCAGCGCTTTGTATTGCTTTTGCAAAACCACCCATGGTTCAGGGTTACATGTGTGGCGGCGAGCAGCCGCAGCGCCGGCAAAACCTATGAAGAGGCTGTGCGGGGCCGCTGGGCGTTTCAGGATAAGGACGTGCCGGCGGAAATTGCCGCCCTGCCCGTACTGGACGCGTCAGAGGTGGAAAAGGTCGCCTCGCTTGTGGACTTCGTTTTTTGCGCCGTGGATATGAAAAAGGTTGAAATCCTCGCGCTGGAGGAACGCTATGCGAAGGCGGAGATACCGGTCGTCAGCAACAACAGCGCGAACCGGCATACGCCGGATGTTCCCATGCTGATTCCCGAAATCAACGGCGCGCATGCCGGGGTGATCGAGGCGCAGCGCGCGCGGCTTGGCGTCAGGAGGGGCTTTATCGCCGTCAAGCCCAATTGCAGCATCCAGAGCTATGTGCCGGCCCTGTGGCCGCTGTTGGATTACGGCCCTGAAAGCGTGATGGTCTGCACCTATCAGGCCATCAGCGGCGCGGGAAAAACCTTTGCAACGTGGCCGGAAATGGTGGACAACGTCATTCCCTATATCGGCGGGGAGGACGAAAAGAGCGAGCGGGAGCCCCTGAAGATTTATGGCCGCGTTGAAAACGGACGCATTCTGGACGCGCCCGGCCCGCGCATCAGCGCGCAGTGCGTGCGCGTGGCGTGCGCCGACGGCCACCTGGCCGCCGTCAGCGTGAAGTTTGCCCGTAAGCCCGCCAGGGAGGCGATCCTGGAACGCTGGGCGAACGCGAAGCCCGCGACCGCCGGCCTGGGGCTGCCCTCCGCCCCGGAAAGGTTCCTGACCTATTTTGAAGATCCCTCGCGCCCGCAAACGCGGCTGGACCGCGACCTGGAAAACGGCATGGGGATTTCGATTGGCCGGCTTCGTGAGGACCCGGTTATGGATTATAAGTTCGTTTGCCTCAGCCATAACACGCTTCGCGGCGCGGCCGGCGGCGGCGTCCTGAGCGCGGAATATTTGTGCAGGCTGGGGTATATTTCTCATCAGAGCGCTTGACGGGAGGTTTCGGTATGGCGACAAGGCCTTTGTTCCGCGGCAGCGCGGTCGCGCTGGTCACCCCTCTGCGGGAGGGTCGGGTGGATGTTCCTGCGCTGCGCAGGCTGGTGAACTTTCAAATTGACAACGGCACGGCGGCGATCGTCTCCTGCGGCACCACCGGCGAGCCCTCCACCCTCACGCCGGACGAGCGGGAGACGGTCATCCGCGAGACGGTGGACGCCGCCGCCGGCCGCGTGCCGGTCATTTGCGGCACGGGGAGCAACTGCACCCAGAGCGTCATCGACGCCGAAAGACGTTACCGCGGGTTGGGATGCGCGGCGCAGCTTGTCGTTACGCCGTATTACAACAAGACTACGCAGGAGGGGCTCTACGCGCATTTTATGGCGGTCGCGGAGAATACCGAGCTGCCGATTATCCTGTATAACGTGCCCAGCAGGACGAACCTGGAAATCGCGCCTGAAACGCTGAGCAGGCTCGCGCCCAGCGGCCGGTTCATCGCTCTGAAGGAGAGCAGCTACAACGTCCCGTATGTGATGGAAAAGCTGAGCGCCATGGAGGGAAAGATCACGCTGTACAGCGGAAATGACGACATGATCTATCCGCTGCTGGGCCTGGGCGCGCAGGGCGTCGTATCGGTGATGGCCAACCTGCTGCCAGGGGAGGTGCGCGGGCTGGTGGACGCCTATTTCAGCGGCGACACGTCGGCCGCTCTGGAGCGGCAAACCCGCCTGCTGCCCCTGGTGCGCGCGCTGTTCGCCGAGGTCAGCCCCATTCCGTGCAAATTTGCCATGGAGGCCATGGGGCTGTGCGGCGGGGAGCTGCGGCTGCCGCTGGTAGAGGCGAGCGAGGGCGCAAAGCAAAAGATGACGGAGGCGCTGAGGGCGCTCGGCGTTTCATGCTGAGGGCGGAGCGAACGCTTCCAAAGGAGCGTGGGGTATGAATTTGATTATCGGCGGCGCGCTTGGGCGCATGGGACGAGAGGTGGCGCTGGCGGCGGAGGCTGCCGGCTTTGGCGTGACCTGCGGCGTGGACGTAAAATTCAGCGGGCAGCCCGCTGATTTCCCGATTGTGACGGGCTTTGACCGGGTGGAAGCGGACGCCGACGCCCTGATTGATTTTTCCCGTCCGGAGGCGCTGCCGGAGCTGCTGCAATTGGCCTGTCAAAAGCGGATGCCCACGGTGCTCTGCGCGACGGGCTATACGGATGTCGAGGTAAAATCCATCGAGCGAGCGGCTGCGGAAATTCCGATTTTGCGCAGCGCCAACATGAGCCTTGGCGTCAATGTGATGCGGCAGCTCGTTGCGATGGCCGCCAAGGCGCTCGGAGAGGATTTTGATATTGAAATTATCGAAAAGCACCACCGCATGAAGGTCGACAGCCCCAGCGGAACGGCGATCATGCTGTACGACGCCGCCGCGGCCGAACGGGATTCCCAGGCGGAGGCCGTCTATGGAAGGTATGGGCGCACGCAAAAACGCGCGCCGCATGAAATTGGCATTCACGCGGTGCGCGGCGGAAGCGTTACGGGGGAGCACGAGGTTGGGTTCTATGGAAACGGAGAGCAAATTCTGCTCACCCACCGGGCGGAAAACCGCTCGCTTTTTGCGCAGGGCGCGCTGCGGGCCGCGCGGTTCCTTCAGGGAAAGCCCGCGGGCCTGTACACGATGCAAGACGTCGTCACAGAAATGCTGCGATGAAGCCCGCTTATTCCGTCGGTTCGTTCCACTCGCCCAGATGGCTTTGAATGGTCGATAAAATTTCCTGAAGCGCGATGCGCTGATGGCGGTTCAGGCTTTGCGGCATGGGCCCCAGCCCGTTGTTGCTCAGGCTGCCGGCCATCAGGTAGTCCAGGCTTACCTCCAGCGCGTTTGCGAGGGAAACGAGGGTTTCCAGGCTTGCCTTACGCGAGCCGCGTTCCACGTGCCCCACAAACGAGGTGCTGACGTTAATTTTTTCCGCGAGCTGCTCCTGCGTCCAGCCCAGGCTTGTGCGCTGCTTGCGCACGCGCCTTCCCAAATCGACGTAATCCATGGCAGGGTCCCCCCTATCGAATAATATCCATGCTACATAATATATCAACGCCTTTGGAAACCGAAAAGATCCCATTAGCCATAATTGATGCATGCTTTACGGGCTTTGGGGAAAAAGGCGTTTTTTTGTCGCAGCACGTCGATTTCGTATGGCGGCGCGTCAAACGCATTGCGCCCGCGTGAGCGCGGAGCCTGTCAGTTCGGGCGCTCCTTGCCAAAGAAGCAAACGGCAACGGTGCCGGGCCCGCAGTGCGCGCCGATAACGGGGCCGACGTAATAGGTTTGGATATCGCCAAGGCTGGGAACGCGCTCCCGAACCAGCGCCTCCAGGCGCGCGGCATCCTCGGGCGCGTCGGCGTGGAGAATAATCGGATTTGCGTCCGCCGGGTCGTCTATATTTTCCGCCGCCTTTTCCGCAAGCACGCGCAGGGCGCGCTTGCGGCCCTGTACCTTGTCCACGTTGATGAGCTTGCCCGATTTGCTTTCCGTAATAATCGGCTTCAGATCCAGCATGGAGCCGACGGTCGCGGCCACGGCTCCGATGCGCCCGCCGCGCCGGAGGTATTTCAGGTCGTCCACGGTAAACCACGCCTGGGCGCGCGCCTTGTTCCGCTCCAGCCAATCCGCGACTTCCTCCATGGCCTTGCCCTCGCGGTACAGCGCGTGCGCCTTGAGGATGAGGATGCTTTGGGGCGCGGAAATGCTCAGCGTGTCCACCACGATCATTTTGCGCTCGGGATATTTGGCAAGCAGCTCCTCCCGCGCGGCATAGACGTTGTTGATGGTGCTGGAAAGCTGGCTGGAAAAGGCGACGAACAGGATATCCTTGCCCGCGGCGAAGCAGGGCTCAAAGTACTCCAGGTAGACGGCTGTGGGCAGCAGCGAGGTGACGGGGGCGGCGCCCGCGCGCATGTTGTCAAAATAGTCCTTCTGCTTCCCGCTGCGCCCCAGGTCGTCCAGGTATTCCTGGCCGTCCACAATATAGGGCATGTACACCATGGTCAGGTCCAGCTCGTCCACATAGCGGTGGGGCAGGTCGGAGTCGGAGTCGGTCATAAAGACATAGGGATTCATGCGTTGTCCTCCTTGCGGTGGGTCGACGACCCAAATTAGGCGATATAAATACAGTTTGTATTCTAACCCTTTTGTCTTGTTTTTGCAAGCGGACGCGGGACAGCGGTGAGCGCGCCGTGCCGTTCAGGCTTTTGACGAACCCTTTTGGGAGGCGTCGGAGGGCCGCGGCGTGAAGCGCGAAGGACGATAAAGGCTTCCCGCCTGCGACCCGGGCAAGCGCTTTGTCCTTGACAGCGCGTCAGAAAAGGACGCGTCTTTTACTGATGATACGGAAAGTGTTTGCGCCGGAGGCTCAAACTCAGGCCGAAATCCGCCTGTCAGCGTTTTTTTTGCGCCATGGACTTTCGGAAACGCTTCGGACAGGGCCGATACGCTCCGCCCGGACGGCGCGTACCGCGAAAGCGCCTAAAGCGTTGCCGAGCGCAGGTCAACCGTGCGAACCGATTTCATTTGGAGGGATCGCGGCCCCTCCAGGCAGCCCCAAAGGGGAACCATTCGCCGCGCCGAGGCGGTCAGCGCACGCTGTACCGCTTCTTCTTAATCCGGTCCAGGCCCTTGCGCCCAAGCAGCCTCTGCGCCAGGTTAAACAGCTTGGCTTGGGAGAAATAGGCGTCGTCGGGCGTAGGGGGCGCGTCCAGGATTTTCCGCCATTCTTCCGGGTCCAATTCCAGCTTTTTGAGGATATACGCCTCGTCCTCGCGCTGCTGCTCCACGGGATAGGGCGGCTGCTCCAGCTCGTTCAGCGCCTCCGCGCGCGTCATCTCGCCGTTCATCACCAGGCAGCTCAGGTGGTAGCGGCGCTTGTCGTACCCAAACTTGCGCGGCAAATAGACGCTTTGGAAATACTTGGTGAATCGGCTCTCAAAATGCTTGCCGCCGTAATACTCCCAGCCAAATTCCCGGGAAAGCGTTTCAATGGCTTCCTTTTTGGAATAGGGCACGCTGTCCAGCAGGTTGATCTTGGTGACGCCCGGCAGGCCCATCCAAGCCTCCCACAGCGACAGCCGGGGATATTTTCTGAGGCTTTTCCCCCGCCCGTGCTTCCTGTATATGCTGTTTAAATGCCAGGTATCCCGGTAGCTGTGCTGCATGGTGAAAGGAGGAGCCGCGCCCTCGGTCGCCAGGTTGCTGCCGTTGAGGATATACCGTACCTTGTATTTCCGCGCCGCCTGGTAAACGGCCGCGCAAAAGAGGTGATCCTGCGGCACGTCCAGGTTCGCCACGCCGGAGAGCATGTATGCCCGCTGGAGCTCCTTCATCGTAGGCCAATCCACCACATAGGTATGAAGCTGAACGCCCAGCTTCTGGCACATGCGCTCGATGTTGCGAACCGCCGTTTCGCTGTTCCAGCCGCTGTCCACGTGCACGGCCAGCACACGAAGGCCCAGCTTGCTGGCGACGGAAAGCATATAGGCGCTGTCCACGCCGCCGGAAATGCCCAGGATGCAGTCATAGGCAAGCCCCCGGCTGCGTTCCTTCATCACGGATACGGTATGCTCCAGCTCCTTTTCGCTTACGCCGGGCCGGTAGCCGCTGAGCGCCCGGGCCTCCAGATAGCGCGTACAGCTACTGCATACGCCGTTTTCATCAAAGGTAACGCCGGGGTCGCTGCTGTCCATCACGCAGCGCGTGCAAACCCGATAGCCTTCCTTCGCCATATTTCTCAAATCCTCCCAAGCGGTTTCCAAGCGCTCCCCCTGTTATCCCGTGTATCATATCATTCGAGGGCTTTTGTGTCAAACCGCCAAATTTCCTTGCCATCCGGCCTGTCAAACCCTTTACATTACATTTGATTTGCGATATAATGAGCTGGAGAAACAGCGATCGTATCAGACAAAGGAAAATCATACGCTGGCAGCGCAGCCGGCGATGAGTATACAATTCAACAAGGAGGAACGGAACCCATGAAAAAGCTCTTGGCAACCCTTCTGACCCTCGCCCTGCTGCTGGGCGGCTCGAGCGCCCTGGCGTCCAACACGGAGGTTTCCGGCAAGGTCATCATCTACACCTCCATGTACCAGGATATCTGCGACATGATGAGCGAGGCGCTCAAAGCGGAGTTCCCCAACTGTGAAATCGAGTTTTTCCAGGGCGGCACCGGCACGCTCCAGACCAAGATTGCCGGAGAGATGGAAAGCGGCAAGCTGGGCTGCGACATGCTGATGGTCGCGGAGCCCGCCTACTCGCTCGAGCTCAAGGATGGCGGCTGGCTGCATCCCTATCTGACCGAGGCGCGCAACAACATGCGGTTCGACTACGACGAGGAGGGCTACTGGTATTGCGTGCGCGTATGCTCCATGGGCCTGGCCTATAACCCGGATATGTACGCCAAGGAAGAGATTCCCACCTCGTATGAAGCCTTCGCCTATGACACCGAGGCCGCCGGCATGATCTCCATGTCCAACCCGCTGACCAGCGGCACCGCCATGGCGACCATCGTGGGCCTGCTGGACAAGTACGGCGAGGAGTACTTTGACGCCCTGGGCAAGCAGAACGTGATGATCGAGAGCGGTTCCTCCGCGCTTGCCAAGCTGGAAACCGGCGAGTGCAAGGTCATTATGATTCTGGAGGAATCCGTGCTGAAAAAGCGCGAGGAGGAAGGCTCCACGCTGGAGTGGTTCATTCCCGACGACGGCAACGTGCTGGTGCCCTCCACGGTTATGACCGTGGATCCGGCCAAGAGCGCCAACAGCAACGCGGCCGCGTGCGAAGCCATCACCGACTGGCTGCTCTCCGAGGAAGGCCAGAGCTACATCGTCAAGGGCTGGATGCACAGCGTGCTGACCGACTACCCCACCGAGCCCTACGACGGCGCGTCCACCGTGGACCTGAAGGGCAAGGATATCCCCGTGGATTGGGAGAAGTGCTATAAGGAGCGCGACACCATCCGCACCATGTTCCAGGAGAAGGTAACCGTCGAATAATCCGATTCAAGCGTGCCGGAGGCGGGCGCGTCCCGCCTCCGCGCCGTATGGCGAGAACCCAAGAACCGGGGAGGGTCAATATGGCACAGAACACCGTACCCGCCAAGCCGATTACAGCCCGCAGGAGCTTTCATTTTGACGTCAAATGGCTAATCATCGTCGCAATCGTTGCTTTTCTGCTGATATTTCAAATATTTCCCCTCCTTTACATGCTTGTTAAGGCGTTTTTCCCGGAGGATACCTTTTCGCTATCGACATTTGAGCGCCTCTATTCCTATGGAATGAACTGGGGGGCGCTTTCCAATACGCTGATTGCCGCGTCGCTGACGATGGTGTTCGGAACGCTGCTGGCCTTCCCCCTGGCCTGGCTGGTGGGCCGCACCAACATGTACGGCAAAAAGTTTTTCCGCGGCCTGTTTGTGCTTACCTACATGGTTCCGCCTTACTTGGGGGCCATGGCATGGTCGCGGCTTTTAAACCAAAACGTGGGCACCATCAACGTGTTCCTGCGCGGCCTGTTTGACCTGCAAACCAAGACCGGCCCCATGAACATTTATACGCTGGGCGGCATGATCTGGGTGCTGACGACGTTTTACTATCCCTACGCCTTCATCACCATCAGCCGGGCGATGGAAAAGATGGACCCGTCGCTGGAGGAGGCGGCCCGGATTTCCGGCGCTTCCCCGCTCAAAACCGTGTTCACCGTCACCTTGCCCATGATGACGCCCAGCCTGATTGCCGGCGCGCTGCTGGTATTCGTGTGCGCGGCGAGCTGCTACGGCATTCCGTCCATCGTGGGCGCGCCGGGAAAGGTACACACCGTTACCACCCGGATTGTGGAGTATATGGGCCTTGGCACGGACGGCATCAACGACGCCACGGGGCTGGCCGTGTTTCTGATGATTATGGCGATCATCATTTTGTACATCTCCGACGTGGTTGTGGCGCGCAAGCAATATATTACCGTATCCGGCAAGTCCACGCGCCCCAATATCGTGGACCTGGGAAAATGGCGCTGGTTTACAACGGCGGCGGTCAGCCTGTTTTCCTTTGTCGTCATCATCCTTCCGTTTATTACGATTCTCACCACCTCGTTTAAAAAGAACCTCGGCAAGGGCTTGTTTGAGGCGAACAACTTCACCACCATGCACTGGACGAAGATTTTCAGCCGGCCCGATATTCTGGAAAGCCTGCGAAACAGCATCCTGTTCGCGGTGGCGGCGGCGACCATCGGCATCGTCATCTCCTTTACGATGGCATACCTGCTTCAGCGCACCAAGGTCAGGGGGCGAAAAATTCCGGATTTCCTCATCACCCTTGGCTCGGGCACGCCCAGCGTGGTCATCGCCCTCGGCCTTATCATGACGATGAACGGCAAGTTCGGCATCAACCTTTACAACACGGCGGCTATCATGATTATCGCCTACCTGATCAAGTACCTGATGATGGGTATGCGCACGGTGGTGTCCGCCATGTCGCAGATTCACGTGTCTTTGGAGGAAAGCTCCCAGGCTTCCGGCGCGGGCTGGCTGAGAACCATGGCCAAGGTGACGGTTCCGCTGATCTTTCCCTCCATCGCGGCCGGCTGGTTCCTGATCTTTATCCCCTGCTTCTACGAGCTGAGCATGTCCACGCTGCTGTACAGCCGGGATACGCAGGTCATCGGCTACATGCTGCATTATTATTGGACCTATACCAGCCAGCAGCAGGCGGCGGCGATGGCGTTCGGCATCCTGCTGGTTGTCGTGGCGCTCAACTTTGTGCTCAACAAGCTGACAAAGGGCGAGTTTTCCATATGAGCGAGACGGTCCGTTGGTCCGGCCGGCCGTTTACAGATTACAGCAAGAGGGAGATGGATCTATGTCCAGCGTAACCATCCAAAATGTCTCCAAGAGCTTTGGGAATACCCTGGTTCTTGAAAATTTTGACGCCACCTTTGACAACGGGGAATTTATTACTTTGCTCGGACCCTCGGGGTGCGGGAAAACGACCATGCTGCGCATCATCGCTGGCTTTGAGAAGCCCACCTCAGGCTGCGTGATGTTTGACAAACGCATGGTCAGCGGCGATAAGGTGTTTATCCCCCCGGAAAGACGGGATATCGGCATGGTGTTCCAGAGCTACGCTGTGTGGCCTCACATGACCGTGGCGGAAAACATCGCCTATCCGCTTAGAATCAAGCGCGTGGATAAACAGACGATTCAGGAGAAGGTAGAGCGCGTCATGGGGGTGGTTCACCTGACGCAATACGCCGAGCGTATCCCCAGCCAGCTTTCCGGCGGCCAACAGCAGCGGGTGGCGCTTGCGCGCGCGCTGGTGGCGGAGCCCGCGCTGCTTCTGCTGGACGAGCCGCTCTCCAACCTGGACGCCAAGCTGCGCGAAAGCATGCGCTTTGAAATTAAAGAGATACAGCGCGAATCCGGCATTACGGTGGTCTATGTGACGCACGACCAAACCGAAGCCATGGCGATGAGCGACCGTATCGTGGTCATCAACCGCGGCGTGATTCAGCAGATCGGCGATCCGAAGGATATTTATAACAACCCAGCCAATCCGTTTGTAGCGGACTTTGTGGGCAAAATCGACTTTCTGGAGGGCGAGGTCAAGGCGGGGCGCATTCAACTGGACGGCTGCGAACAAAGCCTGCCCTATGAAGGCGATCAAAAAGGCCGCGTCATCGTGGGGATTCGTCCGGAGCGCGTCAGGTATGTCCCGGAGGGCCGGGGTATGCTCAACGGCATCGTCAACTCTCACTTTTACCTGGGCGATGTGGACGACTGCCGCGTGGATTTGGGCGGAGGGAAAGAGCTGCGCGTCATCGCGGACCCCTATGACAGCATGGGCGTTAAAAAGGGGAAGCAAGTCAGCCTGGAGGTACGGGACTTTCTGGTCTTCCCCGAGGAGGGGCCCGGCAGCGATTTTCGCAAAATCCTGACCTGACGGAAGGGCGCGGCCCGCGAGGCATTGCGTTTGGGGCTCCCGTCAGTGGCATCGGCAAGGGTTCTAGCCCTATCCTTGGGCCGCGAACGCGGCTCAAAAACGGGATACCTAAGGGCAAAGCCCTTAGGCGGAGGGCTTGGGAGGCGGAGCCTCCCAACGTCCCCCCCGCTGAAACCCCGCCTCCCAATAGGGTCTGTTAACAATCTGAGGCCGTCGCGCGTTTCCGCGCGGCGGCCTCAGATTGTTGATAAACCGATTTGGGGGTGGTTTGGAGGGGCGACAGCCCCGCCAAATGAAATCGTATCGCCTGGCTTTGCCAGGCGGGCGGGGAGTTTGCGGCTTTGCCACAAACACTTCCGACAGTCCTCGGCGGAAAAGCTCGCCGAAGGGCGGGCTTTTTCGACGGCCTGAGGCCGTCGCGCGTTTCCGCGCGGCGGCCTCTTGACTGTCCCGTTCGTTACTCGTTAACGGGATTCCCCCACAATTCCTGGATCTCCGCACGGCTCATCAGACTGTAGGTTTTCAGCTCGCCGGTTACAGGGTCGGCCTCGATCCGGGCCATCATGCCGTCCTCATACTCCGCCCAAAGACTGAAGCCGTTGACCTGGAGCTGGTCGTCGCTGTACACGCGCTTCAGGCCGGAGCCTGTGTATAGCTCGACCCGCTCCAGATAGCCTCTGGCCAGCTCCGTCCAGCGAGGATCGGTCGCGTCCGCCGGCTTCGCCATCAAGCGGTTGGCGCTGATTTCCCCCAGGTAACTGATGAGATTCACCCCGGAAAAGTACGTTTGGGAAAGCCGCGTCACATCGCCGGTCGCCAGGTCCAGCGTCACGCTGAAATACCGGCTGCCCGCCCCCAGAGGCAGGCCCTCGTACAGGGTCACCTGCCAGGTCCCGTTTTCTTCGTTGTACCAGGGCGGATCGGAGAGATCCGGCGCATAGACGTTCGCCCCGTCCACGCCCAGCAGCGCGAGCGCGCGGCTCACCGCCTCCTCCTTTGTTCCCACGCGCCGCTCCGGGCTTTCGTCCTCGATTGGAGCGATTTTTTGGTCATAGTATGCCTCCTGAGCCATGTAGGACAGCCTCGTCTTGGCGCTCTCATAGGCGACGGCAAGGAGCTCTTCGTCGGTCATCTCCCGGTCCTCGGGGAAGTGGTAGAGCTTTTCCCCGCCGCCGTTGTAGCCCTTGATGTACACGCTGGCATCCGGCGAGCTGGAAAGCCCGTATGCCGGGCGGAACGCCTCGTCCCGCAGGCAGCGGTCATAAATCTCCTCATAGCGGATCATTTCCGCGCGGGTCATATCCCGGTTATTGTATTCCTCAGGCTCCTTCTCGCGCCATACGTCCACATAGGGAACCAGCACGTCAAACGCGTCGATGACCTCGATGAGCTGCAGCAGCTCCTCATCCTCCATTTCCCTCTCGGTTGGAAACAGCAGGAAGGGAAGCGCTCCCGCTTCCCTTGCGGGGGCCCATAGCTCGGTGTAGCCGCCGTTTGTCAACCGTTCCTCCATGGGGAACAGCGCTGCCAGCTCCTCCACGGTTCGGGACAGGACGAACCGTCCGCCCGTATCGTCCTGGCCCGCCGGCTCCGCCGGCGCTTCGGCACGCATGCCGTTACGGTCGTACTGGTAATACAGGTCGAACAGCCGCATCCATTCCGCACGGGAGAGATCGCGGTTCCAGGTTTCCGGCACCTGATACGCTTCCTTGACAAACGCGCCTGTCAGCTCCTGCGTTGTAATGCCAAAAACAGAGGGAGTTCTGTGCTCCATCCAGTCCTCGGGGACCCAGGCGTTCAGGGATGCGCCGGAGGCCGCCTGGCCAAGTCCGACCGGCGCGTCCGAAGCGGCGGGCTGCGCCACGGCGATGACGCCGCCGGATAGCAGCGTGAGCGCGAGCGCGAAGGCGACCAGCGCGCCCCCCTTGGGGCGGGGCCGGGTGTCCAGCATGGTTTCAAACCGTTTCTTCATATCGTTCTTCCCTTCATAAAAATATGTGGAAAGCGCGATATGCTGCTTGCGCTGCCTGCGGATCACGCCCAGAATGGCTTCGCCGTATCGCTTGCGCTGCGGCAAATCCGAATTGGCCAATACGGAAGCGTCGCAGGACATTTCACAGTCCAACGCCATGGTGCGCGCCATGACGTACACAAGCGGGTTATACCAATGGACGGCCAGGCTTAGCAGCATGAGCGCCTTCACCCAAAGATCGCGGCGCTTGAGGTGCGTGAGCTCATGCCGAACGACCATGCGAAGCTCATCCTCGGACAGGTCCGCCTCCGGCATGAGCATGACCGGGCGGAAGAGCCCCGCCAGCAGGGGACTTGACACGCACGCACAGCGCCAAAGACGGGGCGCGTGGCGGAGGCCGAGACTAGCCGCTTCCTCGTCGAGCACGGCGCGCTGCGTCGCGTCCGGCTCCCCGCGCCACCGTTTAGCCATATGAAAAAACCGAATATGTCGTACCGCCTGAATGACGAGCGCCGCCGCCACGCCAGCCAGCCAGATTATCACGCCCAGGGTATAGGGGTCCGGGAGCTGAAGCCGGACGTCGGGCCCGACTGCGCGAGAGAGCAGCGCCGCCTGGGACGGATTGGCCGGTCGATCCGGGCCGGGGGCGGCGTCCGCCGGGCCAGCCGACCTCCGCGCCCGCGCCTCGACCGTTCCGACGGTATCGCCAGACAGGCCCAGCAGCCGCTCTCCGCTGAAGGGCGCCGGCGTCTCAACCACCACGGGAGGCTTTTGCGCGGGCGTTGAAATGGTCCATAAGGGCGCGGCGGGCGTCAGCCGAAAGGGCACCAGCAAGCCTACCGCCACCACCAGCCAGGCATAATACCGCGCGCCCGGGCCGAACCGCTTTTCCATCAACGGTCGAAGCAATAGCAAAAGGCAGATCACCGCCGACATGCAAAGGGCGTTCTGAGCCCACGTGTTCAGAAAATCCATCCGCTCACTCCTTGCCGTCCAGCCAACGCTTGAGCGCGTCCAGGTCCTCCTCGCTCACCTTGCGGTCCTCGTACAGCGTATTGACAAGGTTGAGGAAGGAGTTATTATGGAACCGCTCCAGAAACGCCCCGCTCTCAAATTTGATATATTCCTCCCGGCGGACCAGCGGATAATAGATCCGCTCCTTGCCCGCCCGTTCGCTGCGCAGAAAGCCGCGCTCGATCAAGCGAGTCAGGAGGGTAAGCGCGGTTTGCGGCTTCCAATCGCGTTCCGCCTCCAACTGCGCCATGATCTGATTGGTGGAGATGGGAGACGGGTTAGACCAAATAATTTTCATCAATTCAAACTCGCTGTCGGGCAGTCTTCTGAATGAGTCCATTTTTCCACTCCTTCTACAAGCGTCTTAGATCATGTTCATTCTACATTCGTAGAAAGATTGTGTCAAGCTTTTTTCTACAAATGTAGAATATGTAACAACAAAACCGCCCTCCTCCCCGCATAAGCGGATCATAAGGAAGGCGGAAAGCGACTGTCGACAAACCCATTTTAGAGTGGTTTGGAGGGGCCGAGGCCCCTCCAAATAAAATCGGCTCGCCTGGCCGGGGAGCTTCGGCTCGGTCCGAAGCGTCAATTCTCGTCGGAAACGATCGCCGAAAGGCGGGCTTCCTCAACGCCCTGGAGGCGGAAGGCTTTTAATCCTTAACGGAAAGCGTTGCATAGTAGCTCGGAACCCCATGCTCGTGAAGCCCGCCGGAGCCAGCGGTATCCTGATAAATGTCCAGAAGACGGAAGCCGGCGCGGAGCTGTCCGCCCACCTGCTCCTCGATGGTATGCGAAAACTGAACGCCCCAATCCTTCGCAACGCATTCCTCGTAAAGGGCCTTGTCCTGCAGGGGATCAAAGGGGAGGGAGCGGACAAGCTCGCGTTCGTCGTCGTCATACGCATAGGAAATGCCGTTATTGACGCCGGCGAGCAGCCGGCCCCCTTTTCGCAGGACGCGGAAGCATTCGCGCCAGACGGCGCATACGTCCTGAATATAGCAATTGGAGACGGGATGAAAAATCAAATCGAACGTTTCGTCCTTAAACGGCAAGGGCTTCGTCATATCCGCGCGAATGGCGTTGATCCGGTACCCCTCCCGTTCCGCTGCTTTCCGCTCGCTTTCAATTTGCCTCAGGCTGTAATCCAGCACCGTACACTCCGCGCCCGCCGCGCTGAAAACGGGCATCTGCTGCGCGCCGCCGCTGGCGAGCCCCAACACGCGCCGGCCCTTCAGCCCGCCGAACCAGGAGCGGGGCACGGGCTTGGTCGGCGTCAGCAAAACCTGCCAATCCCCGGCCTTCGCCGCCAAAAACCGCTCGTGAGTAACCGGCGTGCCCCATTCCCACCCCTGTTCAACCCAGCGGTCGACCGTTTCGGCATTCAGGTCCGTATAGTCATATGAATTTGTCATTGCTAGAAGCTTGCTCCTCTGCTCAAAATCGAATAGAGATAATAGAAGCCCGACCCAAAATGCCAGAGCATCAGCGCGAGGCCGGCTCCGTAGCCCGCCCAGCGCAGCGCGGGTCTGCGCGGCGCTTTGAGAAACGCGGCCGCCTCGCGCATATAGACGGACAGCATATGAATCCACAGCATCAGCGATACGCTCATGCCCGCCCAGAAGAAGTTGCCGTGCCCGTCGCGCATCCCGGTTTCGCGGAAGGTCATGGCCTCCAGCGCGCTTACAAAAAGCATCAGCAGGCAAAGCACGAGCTGGCGATCCTGAAACATACCCTTGCGGTAGCAGCATACGATTGCGAACAGCGGAAAGGCGTTCATCATCAGCACGTTGCGCAGCGTTTCCCGCAGGCTGACGTCGGTGATGAGGATTTGCACGCCGCTGGTATAGGGCACCACGACGCCTGTATAATACAGGTATTGCAGCAGGAAATACAGCACGGAGGGCAGGTATGCCAGGATCATCTGCAAAAAGAAGCGCCAGTGTCTGGGATTGCGGGCCCATTCCACAAGGAAAAACACGGCCGCCGCCGGAATCAGCGCCTGAAGGAAGGTGGGCTTGGCCGCCAGGCTGAGCATGAGCAGCGCCGCCAGCGCCACAACCTTGGCCCAGGGCAGCATGGGACGCGCCTCTCCCGCGTCCCGCTTGCGCGCAAAGGCATACCAGCAATGCACGGTATAGGGCACGCAAAGCAGCATCGTGACAATGACGGCTAGCTGCGTGGGGTTATGCCACACCGTGGGCGAGCCGATGGGGCGGTAAACGTAGCGGTTAATGGAAGGGATGCAGATGCCGGTCACAAACATCAGCAGGAAGGCGGCCAGCGTCACAAGGCCCCTGGATATATTCTCTCCCGCCAAAACGCGGACCATGCGGTGCGTAAGCAGCATGCCGGCCACCTTGCACGCCGCGCAGACGACGGCGGAGGCCCAGACCAGCGGCACGCCAAGCTGGTACAACGCCGAAACAAACACATGCCACAGGGGATAGGCCAGGCGGCTGGTGATGGAGTGCAGATCGGTAAAGTCAAATTCGCTGGCAATTCTGGCATGCGTATACAGGTCGGCGTTTTCAAACCCGTACTCCCAATGGAACATAAACAGGCTGAACGCCGCGACGGCCAGGCAGCTCAAAAAAAGGGCGTAGTCAAAGCGCTTCCGCCGCGGAAGCGCGCGGCTTAGCAGCACGGGGTCGATGGCAAAGGACATGGGGGAACCTCCTTACCCGTTCCGGTATACAACATAGGACAGGACATTATAGCATGGCAAGAGCAAAAAGGCAAAAGCCCCGCGCGGCCCGCCCCGTCACGGCGGTCACAGAATTTCCGGCGCCCTGGGGCGCCAGGTCCCCTCGATGGCAAAGCAGGCGCGGTCGCCGCTCATGCCTTGCATCACGCTTATATTCCCCTGGGAGCAAAGCTGGAAAAGCAGGGATTCCTCCGGCCTGATTTCAAAATGGTAATGAACCAGCAGATCCCGGAGCGTCTCGCGCTCATGCTTTTCATAGGGGAACAGGTTCATGTACCAGTCGATATAGCGCGTGTTGTTGACGTGACCGTTCATATCAAAATCGGTATAAACGGGCGTATACGAAACGCTCCTGCTTTCTCCCTCAAGCCGCCGTATGGCGCCTGGAAACGGAAGGGGCGCGGGAAGGTCATAGCTGGGAATTTCTCCTTCCAGGCGGGATGGGGGCGCAATTTTGCGCGTTTCAAGGTCCAGCAGCACATAGAGCACGGAGGCCCGGCCCATCGCGCGACCGTCGGACTCAAAGGTATAGTAGCGCGGAAAAAAGGTATGCCGCGTCGCGCCCGGCCAGGTGCGAACCGTCACTTTTTGGCCCAACCGCGGGTACTCGTCCATCTGAACATGCGCGCGCGTGAGCACCCAAGCCAGGCCCAGCCGCCGGAGCTCCTCAAACGTCAGGCGGAGAAGGCGGCAATGCCCCTCCCCCGCCTCTTGCATCGCGCGGAAAATGGAGCCGGGCTGCCAGCGGCCCGTAAAATCGACGGAGCACATCTCCGGTTCCAGGGAATAAACAAAGGGTTCGTTCATCGGCGTTCCTCCCAATCGGCAAAGGTTTTGCGGGACATCCGTTCCAGTATACCATAAATCCTTTCGTCAGGCAGTTTTTTCTTGAAATGGATTGACGCGCGGCAGCGCTTTTGTTATCATAGTAATGGCAAGGAACGGAGCGTTCCCTTCACGACTGACAACCGAACAGGAGAAAGGACGGGAGATTCTTATGAGCAGAAAAGGCCTTCTTTCCCTCGTGTTGGCGCTGGCCATGGCGTTATGCTGCGTACTGCCCGCGCTTGCGCAGGACGCGCAGCCCATCGACCTGACCGGCAAGCTGGTGATTCTTCATACCAACGACGTGCATGGCCGCGCGGTTGGCGGAGACGGCGTCTTGGGTTACTCCCGGGTCGCCCAGGCCAAGAAGGATTTGCAGAGGCTGGGCGCGAGCGTGCTGCTGCTGGACGCGGGCGACGCTTCCCAGGGCACGCCGATTGTGAACCTGAGCCAGGGCAAGACCGCCATGGAATTTATGAACGCGGCGGGCTACGACGCCATGACCGTTGGCAACCACGAGTTTGACTGGGGCTTGGACAACCTGCTCCAAAACCGGGACGTAGCGGCGTTTCCCATGCTTTGCGCCAATATTACCGACAAGGTGAGCGGCGAAACCGTCTTTACCCCCAACCAAATTTTTGACATGCCCAACGGAATGAAGGTCGGCGTATTCGGCCTGGCGACGCCCGAAACCATGACCAAGGCCCATCCCGACAAGGTAAAGGGCATCACCTTCGCCATGGAGGACGAGCTCTACGCCTGCGCGCAGGCGCAAGCGGACGAGCTGAAAGCGGCCGGCTGCGACCTGGTCGTCGCGCTGGGCCACCTGGGCGTCGCGGACGAGAGCGCGCCAAACCGTTCCACCGACGTTCTGGAGAAAACGACGGGCATCGACCTGTTCATCGACGGCCATAGCCATACGGTCATCGAGGGAGGCAAGACCGTCGGCGGCGCGCTGCTGACCAGCACCGGCTGCTATGGCCAAACCCTTGGATATGTGCTGGCGGACAGCGAGAAGAACCTGACCGCCGGGCTGTACACCGGCATTGAGCCCGAGGTGGAGGCCTTGGTTTCCGGCATTGACAAGGAAACGAACGATCAGCTTTCCGCCGCGTTCGGCGTAAGCAACGTGAAGCTCAACGGCGAGCGGGACCCCGGCGTGCGCACCATGGAAACCAACCTTGGCGATTTCGCGTGCGACGCGATCCTCTGGGCCGCGCGTCAAGCCCTTGGCGAGGATCAGGTAGCGGCCGCCGTGACCAATGGCGGCGGCATTCGTGAAAGCATCGAGGCCGGCGAGGTTACGATGCTCACCATGAAGACCGTTTTCCCCTTCGGCAACGAGATCGCCGTGCTTACGGTAACCGGGGCGGAGCTGCTGGAAGCGCTGGAGGCGGCGACCTGTACCACCCCGGACGCGATCGGCGCGTTCCCGCAGGTGGCGGGCATCGAGTTTACCATCGACACCTCGGTCCCCTATGAAAACGGGGAGCTGTACCCCGACAGCACGTATTACGCGCCCGCCAAGCCCGGCAGCCGCGTCACCATCGCTACCGTCGGCGGGGAGCCCTTCGACCCCGAAAAGCTGTACAATATCGCAACCAATGACTTTACCGCCGCGGGCGGCGACACCTATTACGCTTTCAAGTATCCCTACCAGACCTCCGGCTATAAGACCGGCGTGGCGCTGGAGGACGCGCTGGTCAACTATACGCAGACCGCGCTAGACGGCGTAATCGGGGACGAATACGCCGAGCCGCAGGGCCGCATTACCATTCAGTAAGCCGTTCCCGGAAGGGGGTAAGGGAGGGCCGCCGGCCAAAGCGGGCGGCCCTCCCTGCTTTGCGTCCCAAAAGGCCGCGCGTTTTACGGATCATACGGGTCATGTTTGCGCTGGAGGCGCAGGCTCCCGGCCCGCCCGGGTTATGCGCACAGCAAAACCACCGGAACAATTGCCGACCGCAGGTCAGCCGGGCGAACCGATTTCATTTGGAGGGGCCGCCGGCCAAAGCGGGCGGAAGGGATCGATCATGCTGACGCTGAACGAGGCGCGAGAGCGGGACCTTGCCCAGGTCAAGGAGCTGTACGAGGCTTCTTTTCCCGCTGCGGAGCGCAAGACCTTTTCTCACATTTTACGGCTGCGCCGCAAAGGGATATGCGAAGTGCTGACCGTGATTAGCGACGGCTTTCGGGGGCTGGCGATCGTATTGAAGCACGCCGACTTGGCGCTCCTGGATTACTTTGCCGTGCTTCCCGGGAAGCGCGGCCAGGGGATCGGTACAGGCGCGCTTTCGCTTTTGCGAAAAAGGTATGCCAAAAAGCGGCTGTTTTTGGAAATTGAATCGCCGGACGAGAGCGCCCCCAACGCTGACCAGCGCCTGCGCAGAAAGGCGTTTTACCTTCGCAACGGCTTTGTGGATTCCGGTCTGCGCGTTACGGTTTTCGGGGTGGACATGGATTTGCTTAGCGACGGTTCGCCCCTGAGCTTCGAGGACTATCTTGCCCTGTACCAAGGCGCGCTTGGACGGACGACCGCCCGCCTGCTGCGAATACGCCGGCGGGCATAGAAACCGGCGAAGGACGTGAGCGTCCGCGCGCCCGTCTTGCCTTTTTTGCCTCGCGGACCAGGCATTGCCGGGACGCGGCGCATTGACAAGCGTCAACCCCGATGGTAAGATAGGCACAGCCCGCGCGCGACATGCCGGGCCAAAGAAAAGGGAGGAAATGGACCATGACAGTAAATAAGAGAATGTCCATTAGCGAAGTGCTGGGGATGGACCGCGGCGCCGCGAGTATTTTTATGAGCGTTGGCATGCATTGCCTGGGCTGCCCGCACGCGACCGCGGAAGCCATCGAGGACGCGTGCGCGGCGCATGGCGTCGACGCCGACGCGCTGGTGACGAAGCTGAACGAGTATTTGGAAGCGAAGGGCTGAAACGCGTTCGCCGTCCGGCAGCCTTCCAGGCCGATGACGGAAGGCCGGCAATACAAAGGATAACGCATGGGGAGGATGTGGACGAATGCTGGTGGAGTCGGAACAGGAGGCCCTTTTTGTTGCCTGTGAAATGGAGAGCAACGCCGTTCAGCTTTATGAACGGGCTATGCGCGTGATGGAACAGCAGGGCCGCGCCGGCGAACCCCTCTACCGCCAGCTTTCCTTCATGCATAGCGACGAGCTGGAGCATCTGCGCCGGTTTCGTTCCCTGTACACAGGCCTAGACGCCCCTATCGAGCAGCGCCTGGCCCTTTCCGCCATAGCGGAGGGCGTGCTGTTTGAGGGCGGATTGATGGGCGCGGCGCGCCGGGGGCTTCTGGACGATGTGGATGCGATGCTGCGTTTCGCCATCCAGGCGGAGGCCGCATCCGCCCAAAAGTATCGTGAGTTTGCGGCCGTTGCCGTAAACAAGGGCGCGCGAGCCGCGCTTTTGATGATTGCCGCCGAGGAGGACAAGCATTTGAGCGAGCTGGAGGGGCAGGCTTCGATGTAACCACCATGTAGCGAAAGAGGGCTTTGGCTTATGAGCAACGAAAGAAACGACAGCGCGCGTGTGATGACGCTGGCCTACGGCGGCATGATGGCCGCTTTGGTGTTCGTGGCGACCTATTTCCTGCATCTGCCGATCAATCCGGTTACCGGCGGCTATATTCACCTTGGCGACGGCTTTATCCTGCTGGGGGCGGCGCTGCTGGGGTGGACCTCCGTTCCGGCCGCGGCTATCGGCAGCATGCTGGCGGACTTGCTGGGCGGCTATACGGTCTATTGCCTGCCGACGTTCCTCATCAAGGCCGCGGTAGCCGCCGTCGCCGTATGGGCCACAAGCAATCACAAGCCCTACTGGCTTACCATATTGCTGCTGGCGCTGGCCGAGCTGGTCATGGTCGCGGGTTATTTTCTTGTAGAATGGCTCATCATCGTCGCCAGCCTGGAAACCGCTTTGGCCGCGATTGTCCCAAACCTGGTGCAAGGGCTGAGCGGCGTGGTGATCGGCGCGGTGCTGATCCCCTTGATGCGGCGCGTCAAGCTGACGGGCATCAAGCGCTGAGGCCCGCCTGACCGTGAAGCGCGGCGAAACCAATCATTCTGCGGGAAAGCTTCATAATCCGCGGCGCTATAAAGCGGCGGGCCGATCCTTTTGGGGGCGGCCCGCCGCAGCGTGAAGCTCGCCGAAAGGCGGGCTTTTTTCGACAGCCCGCCGCTTAGCCTATTGCCTCACCCTTTGGGGAGGCGTCGGAGGGCCGCCGCCCTTTAACCGCGTTCCGCCTGTGGGTAGGGCTTAACGCGAAAAAACGTTGGGAGGCGCTGCCTTCCAAGCCCGCCGCCTATGGGCTCTGTCCTCAGGAATCCCTTTGCTTGGGCTGCTCGCGGCCCAAGTAGAATTGAAATCGACGGAGGGGAGCGGCAACCCTGAGGCGCTGAAAATTAAGGCAGTCTGCTTCCGCCGCAGGGCGTCCGGGTACGGCGCTTGCCCAAAGCGGCGGCGGTTTTGCCAAGAATATTTGGTCGCCGCAAGAAGCTCTCAGCCGGTTTGCGCGCTCGGATCAGCGCACAAATCAAGCCGTTTTTGCGCTTTGAGGCGTTTCAGACGGCTTGGCAAAGCTTACAATAACCACGCCGCCGGCATCGCTGTTGTCCAGCTCCAGCCGTCCCGCGTGCCTCTTGACCACCTGCGACGCAAACCAAAGGCCAAGGCCGTGATGCCCGTCGGCGCCGCGGGCCGCGTCCCCGCGCCACAGACGCTCTGTCGCGTGGCGCAGCGCCGCCTTGCTGAAGCCGGGGCCCTCGTCGCAAACCGTCACCTTCCAGCCTCCTTCTGTCATGCGGCCTTCCAAACAGACGTTTCCGCCCGGCGGCGTATGCTCGACGGCATTCTGCGCCACATTGCCAAGCGCGCGCAGCAATTGGCTTTTCTGTATACGCGCGGCGCCCCGCAGGCCGTTTTGGGTTCGCAGGCAAACGCCCCCGGCTTCCGCAACGGGCAGCGCGTACCGGCAAAGCTCGTCAAACAGGGCGGGCAGATCGGCGTTTTCAAACGCCTCGTCCATGCCCGCGGAGGTTTCCAGCAGTTTGGCGACATACTGCCTGGCCCGGTCGATGCTTGCCGCGATGGTTTCCACCCTTTTGCGCCAGCCCGGCGGCAGCTCTTCATCCAGCAATAGCTCGGCGTTGCCCCCCACCAACGTGAGCGGGGTTTTCAAATCATGCGCGAGCGCCGCTATTTCCGCTTCCCGCTCCCGCTGCGCCGCCCACTGGGCGGACAAGGAGCTGTACAGCGCCTCCCGCATGCGTTCCATGGCGTCGAGCGCCTGATCGTACTCCCGTATGCCCGCGCGGGGAACGACAAAATCCAGCTCCCGAGCGCCTATTTTCTCGCTTACGTCGCTGAACAGCTTCAGCTTGGCGGCGAGACTGCGGCGCAGCCATAGGGTATTGAACGCCAAGCAAAGCAGGCACGCCAAGCCAAGAGAAGCCCACCACAGGGATTCAAAGGGGGGCAGCGCGCGCCGCAGCGCGGGGTCCGCAAACTCCTTCCGGTAATTCCAGCGAAGGATAATGGCGCTTCCGTCCGCGTAGGTGTGTCGCGAAATATGAACGTCGCGTACATCCTCCTGAAAGAGCCTGACCAGCTCCTCCCGCTTCTTTCCCTCCACGTTGCTTTCCAGCGCTTCGCCGTTTGGGCCGAACCGCGCGTACTCAGCTAAAAAATCATCGCCGGGAGCGGAAAAGGCGGTTGGTTCCCCGGCAAGCATCTGCTCCGCCTGCCGGTTGGAGACGGCCCCCTCATAAACAACGCCGGCGCTTTGGAGCCGCGCCTGGACGGCCAGCCATATCAGGCAGCACAGCAGCATACAGCCGAGCATCACCGCAGCGAAGCGCAAAAGCACAAAGGAAAGGCTTACAGAGCGTCGTCTTTTCGCCATTGATAGCCCACCCCCCAAACGGTCTCTATGGGATGTAGATCAACCGCTTTCAGCTTGGCGCGGATATTCTTGATATGCTCCGTCACGGCTGACGGGCCGCCTTCGGCGTCATAGCCGAAAACCGCCTCGTATAATTGTTCTTTGGTAAACACCTGTCCCGCATGCAGGGCCAGGTGCTCGCAAATGGCATATTCGCCTTTGGTGAGCGGCAGCGCGCGCTCATCGGCGGAGGCGGCCTTTGCCCGCATGTCAAAGCGCACGCCGCCCCGGCACAGGGTGCGGACCGGCAGGCGCGCCTGCCGGCGCAGGTGGGCGTTTACCCGCGCGCGCAGCTCCGCCACGCCGAACGGCTTCTTGATATAATCATCAGCGCCCAGCCCAAAGCCCCGTACCAAAGCCGCGTCCTCTGTTCGGGCGGTCAAAAAGAGAATGGGGCAATCCACCTCGGCGCGGAGACGGGCGCAGAGGGAAAAGCCGTCCTCGCCGGGCATCATCACATCAAGCAGCAAAAGGTCGTAAAGCCGGCACCGGCCGGGCCGCACGGCGGACGCGTCCGCTTCGGTATCTACCTGATGGCCGTCTTTTTCCAGGGCGGCGCGAAGCAGGGCCAGCATGTCGGGATCATCGTCAACCACCAGCAGCCTAGACATTGTCTTTCCTCCTTGCGTAATCCTTGTACGGCCTTTGCCTCCCCCCTGAGAAACCATCGGCTTGGCAAAGCTGGGGCGACCGAGGGCGTGCAAGTGAAAAATCGTTTGGCAGAACGGCTCGGGCAGATGCGCGACGCCGTTCATTTAACCCTCGTCGAGGATCGTCGTCGGGTTCGCCTCGGTCACGTATATCATTCCATCGTACAACACCGCAGGCGGCTGAAACATCCGGTAGCTTGGCGGCAGAAGGCGCATAAACCAGGCGTAGCGCTCTCCGAGATTGCCCATATACAGGTACTGTGAAATCAGTTCCGCCAGCTCCGGGCTTTCGGACGCCTCTGCAAAATCCAGCCAGCAAATATCCAGCCCCGCCTGTTTGGCCGCCTTGGCCAGCGGATCATGGGAGTAAAAGACCTGGTTGGCGCGTTTGCCGGAGGACGCGTCGGGCATGTTTGAGCAGGTTTTATAAAAATCCGTGCCGATGACATAATAACGCCCGTCCATTGCCTTTGCCAGCAGCCTTCCCATGGAGTCGTAGCTGCCCCACCTGGCCACGTGGACGTTATGCCCGGAGACGAAAATTCGTCCGTGTCCGGCCTTCCGCTCCTGATTTGCGATCCACAGGACGTTCTCCGTCATGAGCCTGTCCCTCAGGTCGGCTTGATCCTCGCCCGGCGCGCTTTGCAGCTCGCAATATTGCAGCAGCATATCCGCGAGGTGTACGGCCCGCGCGGAGTTTTCCTTGCCCGCCAGCTCGCTTTTGATTTGGGCGAGGGCCTCCACCCGGGCGGTATCGTCATACGCGCCGCTCCAGCCGCCGCCGTCCATGAGCTTTTCCAGCTCCCCGGTATCCACGCCCAGCTCCCCGCAGGCTTCCATCAGGTAGGAGAAGGAATAAGCGTATCTCTGCATGTCAAAGCCGTAGAAGCGCAGGTCGTCGCCCTCCGCGGCGCTCAGGTTATACTCGCGCATAAACGTTATCAGCTCCGCCATCTGCTCCGTGCGGTATATAGCAAAGCCGATAGCGGCCGCGGCCTGACGGGCCGTGCCCTCGCCGCCGTGGATGTACCGGTTCACCCGCTCGCAGCCGCCATAGTCTCCCTCCAGCGCGAAAGCGCGCACGCCGTCGTTTTCCACCAGGCGTTTGAATACGTCTGATTTCAGCTCCTGAAATTCCACGCTTCCATGCGTGGCTTCGCCCAAAGCGATGATTTCGGCGCGCTCTGGTATGGAAATGTCCTCCAACGTCCCGGCGTAAGCCGCAAACTCCTCCGGATTCGCGCTCTCCCCTGTGCCGAAGCCCCCGAAACGCATGAAAACCGACGCCGCCAAAGCCAGCGCCGCGCACAGACATCCTACGATCAGCCATACCCGGCGCCGTTTTTTCCTTGCTTTCCCCGCCATTACAAATTGCCCCCTTTCGATTGCTCACCGCTATGATAACAGGCAATTGTAAGGATTTTATCAGGAAACGCGCCTTCGTTTGCGGGCTTGCCATCCTCCTTCGCCCATCCGTTTTAACATACGCGATGCAAGAGGCGCGGATCGTAACGCCCGAAGGGCTTGCGTATCGGATAGCGCAAAAACAATGATGTCAAGCCCGGCAGGCTTCCGGCGAGGTCCGCCGGAGAAAAGGCGAAGCGGGCGCTCATGCGCCGGGGACAGTTCTTCGCGCAGGAAAAGGCATGGCGGCATGGCCCTTCGACCATGCCGCCTCAGACCGTTGACAAACTCATTTTGGAGTGGCTTGGAGGGGCCGAGGCCCTTTCAAATGAAATCGGTTCGCCTGGCTTTGCCGGCGGTGGGCAGTCTGCCTGTGCAGACACCGGCAGACTGTTTTCGCCTTTGGCGAAAATTTCAATCACCGATTTGAAATCGGTGATTGAAACCCTGGCTGGGGAGGTTGCGCCTCCGGCGCAACCATACCGGCAGTCCTCATCGAAAAAGATCGCCTTGGCGAGCTTTTCCGACGCCCTGTGGCGGCTTCCCCTTGGCGCTCGTCAGCGGCGTTTTCTGTTTTTTCTGGCCGGAAGGCTCCAAGCCCCTTTAGAAGCCCTTTCGGATTCGTTCTACGGCTTGCTCCGTCTTTTCACGGGTGTTGAAGGCCGTAAGCCGGAAGTAACCCTCGCCGCAGGGGCCGAAGCCCGCGCCGGGCGTCCCGACCACGCCGACCCGCTCCAGCAGCCTGTCAAAAAACGTCCAGCTATCCATACCGTCCGGCGTTTTCATCCAGATATACGGAGCGTCCACGCCGCCGAACACCGTAAAACCCGCCTGCCGCAAACCCTCGCGGATTACCTCCGCGTTTTTGAGATAATAGGCGATGGTTTCCCGGCACTGGGAAGCGCCGTCGGGGCTGTATACCGCCTCAGCCGCGCGCTGAACCGGATAGCTCACGCCGTTAAACTTGGAGCCCATGCGCCGCTTCCACATCTGGTTGAGCTCCACCGGTTCCCCCCGTCCGTTCAGTCCCTTCACCGCATGAGGGATCACCATGAAGCCGCACCTCGTGCCTGTAAAGCCGGCGGTTTTGGAGTAGCTGCAGCACTCGATCGCAACCTCGCGGGCGCCCTCCACCTCGTAGATGCTCCTGGGCGCGCCGGAGGTGATAAACGCCTTGTAAGCGGCGTCGTACACAATGACGCTGCCGTTCCTCCGCGCGTAATCCACAAAGGCTCCGAGCTGCTCCCTGGTGAGCGTAGTCCCCGTGGGGTTGTTGGGATAGCAAAGGTAGATCACATCCACGGGGCGGTCGGGCAGGGGGGGGACAAAGCCGTTTTCCTCGTTGCACGGCAGATAGCACAGCTGATCCCACCGGTCGTTGACATAGGTTCCGGCGCGGCCCGCCATGGCGTTGGAATCCACATACACGGGATACACCGGGTCGGTGACGGCGATAACCGCGTCGTCGCTGAATAGCTCCTGGACGTTGGAGACGTCGCATTTTGCGCCGTCCGAAACAAACACCTCGTCAGCGGCGAATTGGATGCCGAGGGCGCGATAATCGTGCTCCAGGATCGCGTCTACCAAAAAACCATATCCATAATCCGGGCCGTAGCCATGAAAGGTTTCGGCCCGTCCCATCCCGCGCGCGGCCTTCTCCATCGCCTCTGCCACGGCGGGCGCGAGCGGGCGCGTGACGTCGCCAATACCCAGGCGGATCAGGTCCACGCCGGGATTGGCGGACGAGTATTCCTTTACGCGCCGGGCGATTTCGGCAAAAAGATAGCTGCCGGGCAGCTTTTCATAGTTTGGGTTCACCTTCAGCATCGCATGTCCTCCCTCAAACGTCCTGGAGCCATACCCCGTCGTACACGAAGGTCGCGGGGCCGGTCATGTATACATGACCCTCGGTTTCGTCCCATTCGATCATCAGCTTCCCGCCGGGCAGCTCCACCTCCGCGGCGCGCCCGCATAAGCCGTTAAGCACAGAGGCGACCATCGCGGCGCACGCGCCGGTCCCGCAGGCAAGGGTCTCGCCCGTGCCGCGCTCCCACACGCGCATGCGGATGTGCGATCGGTCCAATGCCTGAACAAACTCCACGTTTGTTTTTTGGGGAAAAAGAGGATGGTTTTCCAGCAGCGGACCGTCGGTTGTCACCGGCGCGGTTCGCGGGTCCTCCACAAACGTCACCGCATGAGGGTTTCCCATATTGACCAGCGTAACGGCATATTCGCGGCCCTCTACGCTCAACGGAAGCCCGAGGACGGGGTTCCCCTCCGCCTTGGACGGTATGGAGGGCCCGCTCAGCTCCGGCGTGCCCATGTCCACGCGCACGCTGCGCACCTTGCCGCCGGCCAAGGTGCAGCGCACCTTCTTGATCTTCCCGCCGGTTTCAATGGTGAAATCCGTTTTGTCCGTCAGCCCGCGATCGTGGCAATACTTCGCCACGCACCGGATTCCGTTGCCGCACATCCCGCTTTCGCTGCCGTCGTTGTTAAACATCCGCATGCGAAAGTCCGCCCGGTCGCTCGGCAGGATCATAATAAGCCCGTCGGCTCCGCAGCCGAAGTGGTAACGGCTCATGCGCACGCTGAGCGCGGCGGGGTCCTGAACCTCTTCCTCAAAGCCGTTGATGTAGAGATAATCGTTCCCGATGCCTTCCATTTTGGTAAAGCGCATGCGTTCCCCCGCTTTCCTGTCAAATCTCACGCGGGAATAGTATACCATAAACGGGTAGTTTTGAACAATCGCGGCAGAGAAATGCGCCGCGGCCCCTTCCGGAAGCGGCCGGGAAGATTTTTGGCGGGAAGGGGCGAAGCTCGCCTTACGGCTATTTTTTCCGACTCGAATTGATGTTTCGGCCAAGGCCGAAATTCCCCAGCCAGGCGAACCGATTTCATTTGGAGGGACCGAGGCCCCTCCAAGCCACTCCAAAATGGGTTTGTCAACGGCCTGAGGGCTTCGCCCACAGAACCCTTTTTCTGAGGCCGAGTTTATGGCTTTAAAAAGCCCGCTGCCCTGTCGGGCAACGGGCGGCGATTGAGATGGCGATCCTTGTCGGAGTCGCAGGGGGCACCTTAGCATCCTTCGTTCTTCGCGCGTAAACCCCGCCCGAAGCTCCCTATTCGGCGTTGCGAATGGTAATCTGCACATTGCTGGAGCCGGTATCCAAAACCTTCTGCCCCGCGTCCTCTGGGTCCGTTTCGGAGCCCTGGGAGGCGTTGGCGGCAAGCTCCGCCTCCGTCACCGACCCGCGCGCCAGGTTTTCCTGGTCTATCACGCTTTTACGCTTGACCGGCGTACAGCTTGGGCATGGGTCCAGCTTGGCGAAATCCGCCGTGTCCAGTTCGCCGTATCGGAAACCCGTCAGCGGCAGGTATTGCTTTTTCACGCTGCCGCAGGTGGCCGTGGAATGATAGTACGAGCCTCTGTCCGGGTTATAATACAGCTCTGTTTCGTCGTCCGGATAGGGCAGCGTCCTGCCGCGGTCGTCCCAAACGATCACCTTGGTGTTCTTTTGATAGTGATCCCAAAGCCAGCGGATGCTGAGGCCATCCTCGTTGGCGATGCGGGCGGTGCGCACGCAGCCGTGGCTGGCCCTCTGTCCAAGCTGCTCCTCCCATTTGGTAAAGCGCTTGGTCCCGTCCGCCAGCAGGTTGTAGGGAACCTGATGGATCATATCGCCGCCGTTGAAGCGGATGGCCATATCGCAGATCATACCCTCGCTGTCAAACGCGCCCACGCGGCTGACGGTCAGGTATTCGCCCGCGGCCGTCTCGTTGTACGGCTGCTTGTCGTTGGGCAGGCCGGTGGAAACCGCGCAGCTTGACCAATACTTGCCCTTGACAAACACGTGAAGCTGCTGCGTCAGCTTGTCGATGATGATGCCGTACTCGTCGCTTGGGGTAACGGTCTTGAGCAGCCTGGTCTTGACGTAGCCGCGGATGACGCGGTTGTAATAATCCAGGCCCTCGATCAGCGTCCAGCCGTCCTCGTCCTCGCCCAGCACATGCACCGCGGCGGAGGTGCCGTTAATGAAGCCGCCAAGCTTGTCGTTGTTCACCTTTTCCCCGTCGGGCGTTACGCGCGGGTAGACATATTCCTTCTGATCCACGTCCAGCACGGTGATGGGCTTCATTAGCAGCTCCCAGCAGGCTTCCTCGTCCGTGATATCGTAGGCAAAGTCCTCGCCAAACCAAACCTCGCCCGTATCGTAGCCTTCCAGCCATTCCGCGACCGTTTTGGCGGACGCGGCGGCGGGCAACAGGGAAACCGACAGCAGGGCGGTTAAAAGAATCGCCATGGTTCTTTGAATCGTCCTTTTCATGGTGCGTACCCTCCATTGGTTAGTGTTGATCCTTCTGACGCAGCTCCACGCGGCGGATTTTTCCGCTGATGGTCTTTGGGAGCTCGCTGACAAATTCGATGACGCGCGGGTATTTATAGGGCGCCGTGGTGCGCTTGACGTGCTCCTGAAGCTCCTTTTTCAGCGCCTCGCCCGCCTCGTAGCCGGGCTTGAGCACGATGGTCGCCTTGACCACCTGGCCGCGTAGCTCGTCCGGAACCGCGGTAATAGCGGTTTCCAGCACCGCCGGATGCTCCAGCAGCGCGCTCTCCACCTCAAACGGCCCGATGCGGTAGCCGCTGGATTTGATAACGTCGTCCGCGCGGCCCACATACCAGTAGTAACCCCATTCATCGCGCCACGCCACGTCCCCCGTATGGTAGACGCCGTTGTCCCAAACGGTCCTTGTCAGCTCCGGGTCCTCGTAATAGCCGGAGAACATGCCGATGGGCAGCGCGTCGCCGTCCGTGCGGATCACGATTTCGCCCGTCACGCCCGCCGGGCAGCTATTGCCCCCGTCGTCCACCAGGTCCACGTCAAAGATGGGGCTTGGCTTACCCATGCTGCCGGGACACACCTTCATAAAGGGGAAGGTGGCCAGCGTCACCACCAGCTCCGTCTGGCCGAAAGCCTCCAGCAGAGGGATGCCTGTGCGTTTGAGCCATTCGGCCGCCATATCCGGGTTCAGCGGCTCGCCGGCGACGGCGCAGTGCCGAAGCCTGCTCAGGTCATAGCCGGCGAAGTTTTCCTGAAGCATATAGCGGTACATGGTGGGCGGGGCGCAGAAGGTGGTCACGCCATAGTCCGCCATCTGCCGAAGGATATCCTTGGCGATGAAGCGCTCAAACTCGTAAACGAACACGGCGCTGCCGGTCAGCCATTGGCCGTACAGCTTGCCCCAAACGCTTTTGGCCCAGCCCGTCTCGCTGATGGTGAAATGCAGCCCGCCGTCGACGCACTGCTGCCAGTACAGGCTGGTCACGATATGGCCCAGCGGATAGTAATGGTCGTGCGTGACCATTTTGGGCATCCCCGTGGTGCCGCTGGTAAAATAGAGGAGCAGAAGGTCGTGGTTGCACGGATACGCCTCGCCAACGGGCTTGTCCCAAACGGGGCTTTGGAGCGGCATTTCCCTTTCATAGCTGTGAAAGCCCTTGCGCTCCCCTGATAAGACCATCGCATGCCGCAGGCTTTCGCATTCGCGCATGGCCGTCTCGGCGGATTGAAGCACGCCCTCGTCCTTGTGGGAGATGACCACCATTTGAATCCTGGCCGCGTTTACGCGGTACAGCACGTCCTTTTCAGTCAGCAGATGCGTGGCGGGCACCGCGACCGCGCCCAGCTTATGAAGCGCCATCATGATGGGCCAGAACTGGAGATGGCGGCGCAGAATGAGCATGACCTTGTCGCCCTTCTTTACGCCCAGCGAACGAAACAGGTTGGCCGCCCGGTCGCTTTCCGCCTTTAGCTGCCCAAAGGTATAACGGACGCAGGCGCCCGTTTCATCCGTCCAGAGCACGGCCAGGCGCTCGGGCTCCCGTTCCGCGATCCGGTCCGCGACGTCATAGGCGAAGTTAAAGCTTTCCGGCCGGGTGATGCGGAATTTTTTGTTAAAGTCGTCATAAGTGGAAAATTCTGTGGGACAGTCAAGGTAATCGTAGCAGACGGGCTTCATCACGCCTTCGCCCCCTCTTTGACCACCACGGCGATGAAGCGGCAGTCGCCCTCCACCGCGTACATCACATGCGGCAGGCTGCTGTCATAATAGACGCTGTCGCCCTCCTTCAAATACAGCTCGTTGCCGCCCAGCTCCATTTTCAGCGTGCCCTCCAGCACATAGTCGAACTCCTGCCCCTCGTGGCTGTGCGCCTGCTTGACGGCGTCGGGCTCGTCCTGCCGGACGGTCACGATAAACGGCTCCGCCAGCTTGTCGCGGAAATTGTAAGCAAGGTGGTGATATTCATACTGCCGGCGCCGGTTAAACCTGAGGCCGCGGCCCTTGCGCGTAAGGATATAGCCATGCAGCCTGGGGCTTTCGCCCGTCAGCAGGTCGCTGATATCCACGCCCAGCACCTCTGCGATATTAAACAGGTGAGAAAAAGAAAAATCACGCGTGCCCGTCTCATACGCCTCGTACTCGGCGGGATCAATCCCCGCTTGCCGCGCCGTTTCCTCGGCCGTCAGGCCCGCGATGTCCCGCAGGTCGCGGATGCGCATGGCGATCAGTTGAATTTGTTCGGTGTTTTCACCCATGGAGATTCCTCCCCTTTCGCGGACCCTCCGGCCCTTCTTCGGTATCTCTCCAAACCGTTTCAGCCCTTTGTTTCAGATACGGAAGAAGCATACCATGCGCGAAGACGGGATGTCAAGAATGGGGCCGATGTTTTACAGAGCGCTCAAATAGCGGGCAAAGTTTTCACCCGCGACGGCCCTCACAAGCGGCTCGCCGAATCCGCGGGCGCGCATGCGTTCCAGCAGCGCGGGCACGTCGCCCGCGTGCCGAAGCCCCAAGGGGTATTCGTCGATACCGTCAAAATCGCTGCCCAGCCCCACGCAGCGCTCGCCGCCCCTGTCGCACATATGCGCGATATGGTCAATGACCCGGTCGATATCCGCTTTTCCGCTATCGTCCAAAAACCAGGGATAGAAATTGACTCCCACGTAGCCGCCCGCCTGAAAAAGAGCGCGAAGCTGGGGGTCCGTCAGATTCCGGGGGTGGTTGCACAGCGCCCGCGCGCAGCTATGCGACGCCATGGGCGGCGCGGGCCCGTCCAGCGTCTCCCACATTCCGCGCTCGTTTAAGTGCGATACGTCCACCGCCATGCGGTATTGGCGCATGCGGAAAACCACCTCTCGCCCAAAGGGGGTCAGTCCCGCGCCGTTTCCGCCCTTTGCCGGCTGGGCGAGGCGGTTTTCATGGTTCCATACCAGGCCCGCCGCGCGCACGCCCAAGCCGGCAAAGCGCTCCACGCTCGCGGGATCGTCGCCGAACGCCTCGCCGCCCTCGATGGTCAGCATGGCGTTGGCCACGCCTTCCTTTGCCTGGGTAAGCTCCGTCACCTGGAAAAAGCCCTGGCTTTTCAGTTGTTCAAACGCCGCCAGCTCGCGCGCCACAATATCGGCGTCGTCGCCCCGCATGCCGTTCGCGCCCACGAAAAGGGCGAGCGCCTGGACGCGCACGTCGCTTGTGCCCGTCAGGCGCTCCACGGTAACGTCAAGGGGGTCCTCCGGCCTACGCGCCTTGTTCTGCATGGCGTAAAGCGTATCGGCATGAGTATCGCAAATCAGCATGTTCGCCGCCTCCCTCGGCCAATGGCTATGCCCGGGAAGTCGATGCTATTCCAGCTCGCCATAATGGGCGCTGGGCGTCAGGTCGTACAGCACGCGCGCGATGCCGTGTACCTCCGTGCGCACGCGGTCGGTCACGCGTTCCAGCACGTCAAACGGCAGCCGCGCCGCGTAAGCGCCGCCCTGCGCGGCTTGCAGCGCGCGCAGGCAGACCGCGTAGCCCTCCGGCCGGTCCGGGTTCCGCGCCAGCGTGGCGTAGTATTGCCAAAGGCGCTTTTCGTAGCCACCCTGGCGAATTTCCTCCATCAAAATGGCGTCGGCGGCCCGAAGCACATTCAGCCGTTCCTCGGTCACGTTATCCATGATGCGCAGCGCCAGACCGCTGGCCGGAAAAGGCCGCCTTTCCGCCACCGAGGCCGGCAGCTTCAGCGCCAGCGCCAGACGGCGCACCTCGTCCTTGAACAGGTCGCGCACGGGCTCGCAGACGGTAAGCCTCGCCTCGCCCTTCGCGCCGTCGATCTCCGCGCTTGGGGAAAACCCGAAAAGGGCGTCGTTAAAGGTGGTTCCCATGATGAAGGTGTGAATATCCGGCTCGAAGGTGAGCTGCTTTAACAAAACCTGTATCATCAGTAAGGAGGTGATGCGCTCCTTATCATCGGAGCTGGTTACGCCCGAGAGCGCCCTCAGGAACGCTTCCCTCGCGTCCACATGCGCGACCACAAGCCCCATGGCGTCCATAAAGGTGCTTATGACCGACTGCGGCTCGTCCAGGCGGAACAGCCCCGTATCCACAAAAACGCAGATCAGCCTGTCGCCGACCGCCATATGCGCAAGCTTGGCGCATACCGCGCTGTCCACGCCGCCGGATACCGCGCACAGCACGCGCCCCTCTGGCGCGGCGGCGCGAATGCGGGCGACGGCCCGGTCGATGATGGTGTCCTCGTCCCAATCCGCCTTGCACCCGCAAATGCCGCAGGCAAAATTAAACAAAATCTGCGCGGAATCCGGATCGTTGCGCTCAATTGGATATTGGACGGCGTACAGCGGCAAAAGGTTATGGCGGAACCCGATCACCCTCTCGGTCGCGGTCGCCACAGAGGTCAGCGCGTCCGGCAGCGTGAGCGCGGAAATACCCCGCAGCACATGCTCGCCGCCGTTGATTCCCTCAAACAGCGGGCCTTTCTCCAGGCCAAGCGTAACCGCCCCGGAGGCGTCGTCAGGCCTGCCCGCTTCCCCGCCGTAATGCGTGCAAAGGGCCACGGCCGCGCCTCCCAGCGCCAATACGGGAACCCCCGCCGTCAGCAGGGAAAAATCCAGCCCGTCAAGCGATTCCTCCGAACCCTCGTCAGCCGCCAGCACAATCCCGCGCGGCGCGAGCGCGGAAGCCTCCGCCGCCGTGGTTTCAAAGGGCAGCAGCGTGCAATACACCTGCCGCCAGCGAAGCGTGCGGGCAATCAGCCCCGCCAGGCTTGCGTTGCGGCTAAGCACGAGAATGGTATCTTGCATGGCTTCCTCCTTCTTGCCGTCGGGAAGAGATCAGGCCGCGAGCGAATGACGCCCGTTTCGGATTCTGAACAATATTCTTCGCGGGCGCCTGAAAATCCTTCAAGAAAGACCGGTTTTTCGCGGCGGATACGCCCTTGCCGAAAGATTTACATTTTCGGCGGGCCGTTTCCTCAGCCGTTCCCGCCGCCCGGCCCCCCGGTCCAGGGGGCTCCCAAAACAAAAGGGGTTGTAGACTTCCGGGATTATTGGTATAATAAGCATTGGCACTGGTGTAAAGCGCGCGCTTGCCACGGGGCGTCGAAGGCCCCGCCGCTATCATTCGCAATCATCCGCCGCAAGGCGTAACCTGCCCGATGCTTCCGCGGGCCATACCCAACCCGGAACCAATGATAAGGAGTGCGAAAACTTGAGCGATTTTTACCGCAACCAACCAACTCCCGGCGATTCCTTCCTTCCGCCCGACCAGGGCGCGGGGGCGGACCCTCAGGCTCAGGAGCTGTACGGCGCTCCACTTGGAAGCTACGCTCCGGAAGGCGACCCGTTCGGACCGGGCGCGGACCCCTTCGCGGCCTACGACGATCCTTCGGCTCCCATGCCGGAGGGCGGGGACGAGTTTGCCGCCTGGCGCAGGCCGTCGGGGGGCGGATTCCTGACGGACGATCCCATGCCTTTCGGCGCGGAGCTGCAGCAGGGCGGCGTACCGCTTTTTACAAGCGCTCAGGACGCCGACGCCAGCTTCCGGGAGCAAGGGGACTCCGCGCCCACGCGCATAGCCCGCCCCGTCGTCGCCGCGCAGAAGGTTAGCAAGCGCACCACCGTGGAACGCGCGGCCCAGACAGCCTTCGCGCCTCCGCCGCAATCCGGCGGCCAGCCGGAAACGGACGCCGACGCGCTGCCCGAGGCCGCCGTAAATGCCCGGCCCGCCGACGCGCAATCAAACGGCGGGGAAGCGCCCGTCCGCCGCAGGCGGCGCATGGACCGTCGTGCCGCCGAAACCGCCGGGCAGCAGACGATGCCTGCCGAGGCCGACGAACAACCCGTCTTTGACCCGTTCCAGGCGGGGGATACCGAAATGCCGCAAGCGGCCTCAGCCGCCGCGCGGCCGGAGCGCCGCGCGGCGACGCCGGGAGGCCGTTATACCGGACCGCGTACCGCCATGCCCTCTGGCGGCGTTCAGGCCCGGCCGGGAAGAAGCGCTTCGGAGCGCGCCCGCGTGGCGCCCGCATCTTTTTCGGGGCCGTCGGAGCCCGCCGTGGACGAGCTTCCCCCAAGGGAACAGAGGCCCGTTCCGACACAGCCTCGCCGCCAGGTTCCCCCTCAGGGACAACGGCCCGGAGCTCAGAGGCCCGCCGCGCAGGGGCAGCGGCCCCCGGCGGGACGTGCCCCCGCGTCGCAGGGACAGCGGCCTCCCGCCGCAAGAGCTCCTCAGGGGCAAAGGCCGTCGCCGCAGGGACAGCGGCCCGCCGGGCAGCGTCCCGTTCCGCCGCAGGGGGCTCCGCTCGGCGCGCAGGGTTATGCGCAAAGTGCGGGCGTTCCCGTCCGGCGGCAGCTCCCCGAAGCGGCCGTTTCAGGCCGCCCCGCCTATCGCGGCGGTCCGCCGCTTCCCAGGGACGAGGACCCGGATGAGTTTAATCCGCACGCGTCGGTTAAGCGCAAACGGTATGAGTTTGAGGACGACGAGGAGGACGAGCCCGCTCGCGGGCACGGCGCGCTGATTCCGATTTTAGCCGTGCTGCTGGTTGTCGGCGTGTTGCTGGCGGGCATCTGCCTGCCGGACTGGCAGGGCATGGGCGGCGGGTTAGGCACGGCGATGGGGTCCGTCAAGTCCTCCGTCATGTCCGTCTTTTCCAGCGTCAAGAACATGATCGCCCCCGAGGAGGAGCCCGTCAAGAGCTTCACCGCGGCGGCGGCCGAGGCCTTCGCGCCGTCCGCGGTCATGTTTACGGTGCAAACCTCCAAAACCGTCGCGGGCATCCGCATCGCCGACGACAACGGACGGACCGTGTACAACCGGGCTTATTCGCCCGACGACCTTTCGCTCGCCGGCGAGGTGATTGAAAACAGCAACGCGCTGATTTGGAAGCCTTCCTTTACGATGGAGGATGCCTACACAGGCGGCTTTACCGTTTATGCGCAAAAGCAGGACGGCGCCGAAAGCGAGGGCGTGCGCAGCGACCATACCCTGACCATCGACGCGCCGAGGCCGGTCGCCCCGCCCGTGCAAAGCTTTTCCTTAGACCCCGCGGAGGGCGTCGTGCCGACACGCCTGACCTTCACGCTGACGACCTCCGCCGAGGTGGCCGCCGTTCGCATCGCCGATCAGTACAACGCGCCCGTCGTAACCCTTTACGCGGCGGAATCCGGCGGTGAAAGCGGCGTGATGACCGACCGGGGCGACACGCGGGAATGGACCCTCTACGCCGACGTCGATTCCCCCTATGCGGGCGATTATACGGCGCAATACCAAACGGATAACGGGGATCTGAACTTTACCAGCTCGGATTATACCGCCAGCGTGGAGCTGACCTCCGGCGAGCAGGAGCCGGACGTTGGAGATGAAAATGATCCCTCGCCTACGGAAGGCGCGGAGCCGTCCTCGGATGACAGCGGGTTGACCGGCGTCGCCGCCCCGGCGAGCACCGACCAGCCGATTATTCCGGCCACGCCCGTCCCGACGGCGACGCCGGAGCCTACCGCCACGCCGCAGCCAACCTCTACGCCCTTGCCCAGCCTGACCGCGGAGGCAAGCGAGACAGCCGCGCCGGACGCGATCAAGCTGACGGCAACGCTGTACCAGGACGGCAAGACCGCCAAGAGCTACTCCCGCACCAAGACCATTTCCATGCTCAATCCCTTCACCACCTATGAGGGCGGAAGCGATTACGCCGTGTGGAAGCAGGCGGGCGTGCTCACCTTCCGCAGCGGGCCGTTCCGCCAAAACGCCAGCTACGGCACCGTCGAGGTGGAAAAAAAGGCGCTGTCCCAGCTATGGAGCCAGCCCGTCGGCAGCATGAAGGTGAATAAGGCCACGCTATATGGAATAGGCGCTCCGGGACAGGCGGTCATCGTGAAGTGGCCGACCGAGGTTCGGCAGCGCATGGGGATCTCGGATGAAATGAAGAAGGTTACCGCCCTCAAGGAAGTGATCGTGGCGGGTCAGGACGGCAACCTCTACTTCTACAACCTGCTGGACGGCACGGCGACCCGCGACCCGCTGAAGCTGGGCGCTCCCAGCGCGGGAGGCCTGTCCGTAGCCACCAACGGCACGCCGATCCTCGGCGTGGGCCAGAGCCACAGCCGGCTTGCCAGCAAGACCGTCAAAAACGGCTACCATATTATTAACCTTCTGACCAACGAAAAGCTCCGGCTGATCGAGTGCGACGGCAAGGACAAAAACAGCAACTACACCGGCGCGACCGGCGCGGCGCTGTTTGACAGCGCAAGCGGCGCGATGATTTTCGGCAGCCAAAACGGCGTGCTGTATGTCGCCGAGCTTGGACCTCAAAAGGAGGTTTACGATTACCAGACCGGGAAGCTGGCGCTGGGAACGTCCCGCCAGGGCTACAAAACGCTGGCGGCCAAGCAGGAAAAGAAAAATACCAACATTGACGCAAGCGTCGCCATGTACGATCATTACGTGTACTACGCGGACCAGTCCGGCATTGTCCAGTGCGTGGACGTCAATACCCTTCAGCCGGTCTGGGCGGTCAATACCGGCGATAACGTAGACGCGACGCCGGCCTTGGATATGGAGGACGGGCAGACCCTCGCGCTCTACACCGGCAATACGATCCTCAACCAGGGCAAGAGCGGCGTATGCACCATCCGCCGCCTGAACGCGCTTACCGGTGAAGAGGATTGGTCCTATGAGGCGCCTGAGCTTGCCTACACCACCGAATACCCCGTCGGCTGCGAAGCCAGCCCGGTGGTGGGTCAGCAGTCCATTGACGACCTTGTCATTTTCACGCTCAGCAAAGGCAAGGACGGTTCGGAGGTGATCGCCTTCCATAAACAAAACGGCTCCGTCGCGTGGCAGACCCAGCTAGAAAGCAATACGGTTTCCAGCCCCGTCGCCGTGTACAACAAGGATGGCGACGCCTGGATTATCCAGGCCGAGAGCGACGGCAGCGTGCATTTGATGGACGGCAAAACCGGAGACATCCTCAACACGCTGAAGCTGGAGGGCGAAATCGAGGCGTCCCCTGCCGTATACGGCAATCTGCTGATTATCGGCACAACTGGAAAGAATACAGGCGCGGTTTACTGCATTAAAATAGAGTAACGAAAGAGGCGTTTCCATGAGAATCTACCTGGATGCCATGGGCGGCGACAACGCGCCCCAGGCGCCTGCCGAGGGGGCGCTGGAAGCCCTCGCCGAATACCCCGAGCTTTCCATAGAGTTGGCCGGACCGCTTAACGCCGTAAAGGAAACGGTGGACCGCGTCTTCGCGCAGGCGGAGCCCAGGCTGCGCGGACGGCTGATCCTGACCGATTGCCCTGAGGTAATCGAAAACTGCGAGGCTCCCGTCATGGCCGTGCGCAAAAAGAAGCGCAGCGCCATTGTGGACGGAATGCTGAAGCTGCGCGACGGCCAGGCGGACGCCTTCGTCTCGGCCGGCAGCACGGGCGCGGTGCTTTCCGGGGGGATGTTCCGGCTGGGGCGCATTCCAGGCATCGAGCGTCCGGCGCTGGCCCCGCTGCTTCCCAACGGCAAGGACTACTTTCTGCTGATCGACTGCGGCGCAAACGTGGATTGTCGCCCGGAATACCTTCATCAGTTTGCCATGATGGGAAGCGCCTATATGCAAGGCATGCGTGGAATCAAAAACCCCCGCGTCGGGCTGGTGAACAACGGGGCCGAGGCGGAGAAGGGCTGCGCGCTTACCAAGGATGCCTACGCCCTGCTTGCCGCAGATAAGCGCCTGAACTTTACCGGCAATGTGGAGGCGCGCGAGATTACGCACGACGCCGCGGACGTCATCGTGTGCGACGGCTTTGTGGGCAACGTGATCCTCAAGTTCATGGAAGGCGTCGCGGGCACGCTGATGGGCATTATCAAGCGGGAGCTTACGAGCGATTTCAAAAGCAAGCTGGGCGCGCTGCTTGCCAAGCCCGCGTTCCGCCGCGTCAAGAAAACCATGGATTACAGCGAGGTAGGCGGAGCCCCCCTCCTGGGCGTGCGCGGCAATGTGATTAAGGCGCACGGCTCGTCCAGCGGTCACGCGATAGCCTGCGCGGTTAAGCAGGCCGTTTCGATGGTCGAAGGCGACGTGGTGGGCAAGATCGAGCGGCTTCTGGTCTGTGCGGAGGCGCAAAGCCCCTCCGAATAGATAGGCGTTCTCGCCATAATCAATTACGCAATAAAAGGAGGACAAATCCCATGGTTTTTGAAAAGGTACGCGATATGATCGCCTCCCAGCTTCAGGTGGACGCAGCTTCCATTACCCCGGAAAGCCGGCTGGTGGAGGATCTCAAGGCGGACAGCGCCAACGTGATGGTGATGATTCTGGAGCTGGAAAGCGAGTTTGGCATCGAGGTGGAGGACGAGGTCATCCTTCAGCTCAAAACCGTCGGGGACGTGGTCGGTTATATTGAAAAGCACCAGTAAGGGCATTGAATTTTCTTTCCGGCGCCCCCAACGGCATAGCCGTTGGGGGCGTTGGGAACCTTGTAGGCAGCGGGCTTTTTTCCGCCGCCTGCGCGGCTAAGGAGACGGATGACTTTAGGCCCGCCGCGCTTCGACCAATCCCCGCCATCCGGCAAAGGAGAATTTTATGCAAGCTTTTCAGCAAGCCATTGGCTATACCTTTCGCAACCCGGCCCACCTGCGCCTGGCGTTGACGCATCCCTCCACAAAGCTGCCCGATAACCAGAGGCTGGAGTTTCTGGGAGACGCTGTCCTGGAGTTTTGCGTCAGCGACATGCTGTACCGGAAATACCCGGACCTTCACGAAGGCGAGCTCACCGCGCGCCGCGCCGCCCTTGTATGCGAGCGCACGCTCAGCCTCATCGCCGGTTCGCTGGGGCTTGGCCGCTGCCTGCTTATGGGGCATGGCGAGGAGCAGACCGGCGGGCGTGAAAAGCCCAGCATCCTTGCGGACGCGATGGAAGCCGTGCTCGCCGCCATTTATGTGGACGGCGGGTATGAAGCCGCGCGCGGGGTCATTTCCCGCCTGTTCAGCCAGGAGGAAAGCCTGATCGCATGGCGCGGTCAGGACGACAAGGGCGCGCTTCAGGAGTATACGCAGGCGCACGAGCTTGCGCTTCCCGAATACGAAATCGTAAGCCAGGAGGGGCCGGATCATAACCGCCGCTTTACCGCGCGCGTCAGCGTACTTGGCAAAGCGGTCGCCACGGGAGAGGGCAACAGCAAGAAGGCGGCGGAGCAGGCCGCCGCTAGGGAGGCCCTGAAGGCATACGGCCAGGCCTAGGGTTCCCCTCCGGGGCCGCGGAAGGGGCCGCGGGCTCAAAATCCCCAAAGGAGTGTACAGATGCGCCTTACCAAGTTGGAAATATACGGCTTTAAATCCTTTGCCAAGCGCACGGAGATCGTATTTCCGCAAAACGTGACGGGCATTGTGGGCCCCAACGGCAGCGGCAAGAGCAATATCAGCGACGCCGTGCGCTGGGTGCTGGGAGAGCAGAGCGCGAAAATGCTGAGGGGCAACAGCATGGCGGATGTGATCTTTAACGGTACCGAGTCCAAAAAGCCCATGAACTACTGCGAGGTCACGCTGGTATTTGATAACGGCGACCACCAGCTCCCCGTGGCGTTTGAGGAGGTCTGCATCACCCGGCGCGTTTACCGCAGCGGCGACAGCGAATACCTGATGAACGGCGGAAGCTGCCGCCTGAAGGATATCGTGGACCTCTTCCGCGATACGGGCGTGGGCAAGGAAGGCTATTCCATCATTGGCCAGGGCCGGATCGACGAGATCCTGAGCCAGCGCGGAGAGGACCGGCGCGCGGTTTTCGAGGAGGCGGCGGGCATCAGCCGCTATCGCACGCGCAAGGAGGAGGCGGAAGGCCGCCTGAAGCGGGCGGAAGAAAACCTGGTGCGCGTGCTGGATGTTTTGGAGGAGTTGGAGACGCATTTGACGCCTCTGAAGCGCCAGGCGGAGACCGCGCGGGAATATCTTTCCCTGAGCGATACGCTCAGGGAGCTGGATATCCGCTTGTTTCTGTCGCGTTACGACCGCTTGCACGTCAGAGAAGGTGACGCGGAACAGGCGCTGCTGCAAGGAAAGGACGCGCTGGGCGAGGCGGAAGCGCGCCTCAACGACAGCCTGGCGCGCCGCGAGCGCGGCGAGGAGGAGCTGGAAGCCGTCCAGCGCGCCTTGGCCGAGGCGCATGACGGGCTGCTTGCCCAAAACGACCGTCTGCACGCCGTGCGCGATGAAGCCGCGGCGATTGAAAACCGCCTGGTCAACGGCGCGGAAACCATGGCGCGGCTGAAAGCGGAAGAGGAAAGCCTTCGCGCGCGCATGGCGCTGATTAAAGCGACCATGACGCAAAGCGACGGCGGCCTGAGCGAGGCGGAGGCGCTTCGCCAAAAGGCGGGAGAAGCGCTGGAGGCGCGCAAGGCCGCTCACGCCGCCGCGACCTCGGCGGCTCAGGATTTGGAGGACAAGCTCTCCGCCCATAAGGCCGAGATCATGGATCGCATGAACCGCATGCAGGACGTGCGAACCGCCCAGGCCCGTCAATCGGCCATGTTGCAGCAGATGACGGCGCGCCGGCTTGAAATCAAGGCGCAATTGGAAGCCGATGCCAGCGGCGGGGAATCGCTTGCCGGGGCTTTGGAGGCGGCGCGCGGCAACCTGACTCACGAGCAGGAACGGCTGGACGCCCTGAAAAGCGACGCGGAGGCGTTTGAGCGCTCCACCAAAGAGCTGCTGAGCGATATTCTTGCCCGCCAAAAGCAGATGCAGGAGGACGCGCAGAGCGCGCGCGCCATGGATACCCGCCTGAAAACCCTTCGGGAGCTTCAGGACGGCTACGAGGGGTATCAATATGCCGTCAAAAACGCGCTGACCTACGCCAAGCGGCAGCGCCTGTCCGGCGTTCACGACGTGGTCGCAATGCTCCTCCACGTGCCGCGCGAGTATGAGATCGCCATGGATATGGCGCTCGGCGGCGCGATGCAAAACATTGTGACGGAAACCGAGCAGGACGCCAAGCAAATGATCGACTACCTGCGCCAGAACCGGCTTGGGCGGGCGACCTTCCTGCCGCTGTCCGCCGTCCGCGGCCGCACGCTGTCCGCCCGCGAGCGCGAGGTCCTTTCCATGAAGGGCTGCGTGGGCGTGGCGAGCGAGCTTTGCACGTTTGATCCTATCTATCGCGGCGTTGTGGAAAGCCTGTTAGGCCGCACGGTTGTGGCGGAGGACCTGGACAGCGGCATCCAGATCATGCGCGCGGGAGGGCACGCCTTTCGGCTGGTTACGCTTAAGGGCGACGTGATGCACTCCGGCGGAAGCATCACGGGCGGCAGCATTCAGCAAAAGGCGCAAAACCTTCTGGGGCGCGAGCGCGAAATGAAGGAGCTGGAAGCCGGCCTGGCGGAGCTTACCGAACGTTTGAAGGCCGCGCAGGCCGAGGCGGCGCAAATGGAGGCGCGCCGGGCGGATGAAAAGGGACGCAGGGAAGCCGCGCAATACGAGCTGCATCAGCAGGAGATCGCCGTTGTGCGCGATACCGAACGCCTGAAGGCCGCGCAGGCGGACTACGACGCGCACGCGCAGCGCATGGAGGGCCTGCGCGCGGCAGTCGCCCAGCTCGACGAGAGCATCGGCGAGCTGGAGCAGGAGGGCAGGCGCATCGAGCGTCAAAGCAGCGCGGACGAGGTAAGCGCGGACGAGCTGAACGCGCGAACCGAGGAGCTGTCCCTCCGGTTGGACAAGGCGCGCCGGCAGCGGGAAAACGCTCAGGAAGCCTTGACCGACGCGCTGCTTACCTTGCAAAACGCCGAGCACGACTGCGACCGCATCCGGCGGGACCAAAAGCGCCTTGGTAGCGACGGCGACGCCTGCCGGCAGGAGCTTGACGCCTTGGCCAAGAAAAGTGAGCGTGTGCAAGCGGACCTGGCCACGGCGGCGGAGGATCGGCAAGCGGCGCTCGTCCGCATTGCAAGCGGCGAAAAGGCGGTGGAGGCCGCGCGGGAGCATGTAAGCGCGACGGAGCTCAAGCGGGATGAAAAGCAGCGGCGCCAAAAGGAGCTTCAGAGCGAAATTGACGCGTCGCAGCAGCTTGTGGCGCATGAGACAGAGCGCGTGCATCGTCAGGAAATGGCGCTGTCCAAAATCCGGAACGATTTGGGCCAGCTCACCGACCGCCTGTGGGATACATATGAGCTCACCTATGCCGGGGCGGCGGAGGCCCGCGAAACCTTTCGCGCCTCCCAAGCAGGGGAAGGAGCGGCGCGCGGCGAAACCGTAAGCGTATCCCCGGCCTTTGACGAGCAGGCGGCCGACCGGCAGGCCCAGCAAATGCGGGACCGCATCCGCGCAATGGGAGCGGTAAACGTAGGCGCGATTGAGGAATATGCGCAGATGCACGAGCGCTTTACCCAGCTACAGTCCCAAAAGGACGACCTGGAACGGGCCAAGGGCGATTTGCAATCGCTGATAACGCGCCTTCTGGAGCAGATGGAAACGGTCTTCGTCGGACAGTTCAGCCTTTTACAAACCTATTTCGCCGAAACCTTTACGCGCCTGTTCGGCGGCGGGCGCGGCGAAATCAGCCTGAGCAACCCCGCCGACCCGCTCAACTGCGGCATCGAGATCATCGTGCAGCCGCCGGGGAAAAAACGCCAGCTCCTCAGCCTGTTCAGCGGCGGGGAACGCGCCCTGACCGCCATCGCAATCCTGTTCGCCATGCTCAAACTCAAGCCCACGCCGTTTTGTATTCTGGATGAGATCGAGGCCGCGCTCGACGACGCCAACATTGGCTATTTTGCGGACTATTTAAAGGAATTCAGCCGCGATACGCAGTTTATTGTCGTCACGCACCGCAAAGGCACGATGGAGCGCTGCGATACCCTGTTCGGCGTGGCCATGGAGGAGCGCGGCGTCAGCAGCATGGTCAGCGTCAACCTGACGGATTATGAGTAGCCGCCGATAGCGCTTTTGCGTCACCCTTTAGGAAGCAAGGAGGCACCTGTTCCATGACCGAAAAAAAAGGATTGTTTTCCCGGCTGCGCGACGGGCTGTTGAAAAGCCGCGAGCATATGTCCGTGGCAATGGACGACGCGATGCGGGATCACCGCCCCATCGACGAGGATTTTTTTGACGACCTGCTGGACGCGCTGATTTTATCGGATATGGGCGCGGCGTGCGCCGGCGAGGCCATCGAACGGCTCAAAGCGCGGATCAAGGATGAAAAGCTGAAGGAAGCCGGGCAGGCCAAGGAAGCGCTCAAGAATATCTTGGTCGGAATGCTGGAGGTGGAGAAGGCTCCGCTTCAATGGCCAATGGTCATCCTCATGGTCGGGGTCAACGGCGTGGGCAAAACCACCACCATTGGGAAGCTCGCGCTGCGCTTCCAGGGCTTGGGCCGCACCATCATGCTCTGCGCCGCCGATACCTTCCGCGCCGCCGCCGCGGACCAACTGGAGGTGTGGGCCCAGCGCGCCAAGTGTCCCATCGTCCGCCATAAGGAAGGCGCGGACCCCGCCGGCGTTGTGTTTGACGGCGTTCAGGCGGCAAAATCCCGCAAGGCGGACCTTTTGATTGTGGATACCGCGGGCCGCCTTCACAACAAGAAAAACCTCATGGACGAAATGGAGAAAATGCGCCGCGTGATTGACCGCGAATACCCGGAAGCCACGGTGCGCTGTCTGCTTGTGGTTGACGCGACCACGGGCCAAAACGGCTTGCAGCAGGCGCGGGCCTTCCGCGAGGCCGCGGGTATCAACGGCATTGTGTTAACCAAGCTGGACGGCACCGCTAAGGGCGGGATCGCGTTCTCAATCGTGCGCGAGCTGGGGGTCCCGGTCATGTATGTCGGCGTCGGGGAAGGCATCGAGGACCTTCAGGCGTTTAACGCCAAGGAGTTTGTTTCCGCCCTGATGGACTAGCCATACAAGACCGCCGGCACGGAGAAGCCTTCCCCGCGCCGGTCGCGCCCGGCTGAACCCGGGCCATGAAGGAGGGATAAGGATGATATTGGGATCGTTTTATTTTAAGCAAAAAGCGAAGGAAGCGCTCAAGGGCAACTGGCAGACCGCGCTGCTCATCACGTTTTTTTCCGGCCTCTTTATGACGGTGTCCAGTCTTCTGGAAAGCGCCGCCTTTCCGGATGTGCTCGCCTATGTCGGGAGCGGCGCGTTTGACAGGCTCTATGCCGAATGGGCCAGGATTCCCTCGGGAACCTGGACGGCGTTTTACATCCTCAACCTGCTTTCATTCCTGCTTTCGCCCATGCTGGCGCTTGGATGCAACCATTATTTCGTGCGCCGCCTCAAGGGGGAGGAGCTGGGCTTTGCCGGCCTGTTCAGCCGCGCGCGCTGCTTCCTCAAGGCGCTTTGGCTCTATGTGTATATGGGCGTGCGCGTTTTTCTTTGGTCCCTGCTGCTGATCGTACCCGGCGTTATCGCGGCGATCCGTTACAGCATGGCGCCCTATTATCTTGCGGAGGACCCCGGGCTCAGCGCCGGCGAGGCGATCGAAAAGAGCAAAAACGCCATGAAGGATTTGAAGCTGAGCTACTTCGTTCTCATGCTAAGCTTTTATGGATGGATCATTCTTGCGATGATAGCGCAAATGCTGCTGGCTTCCATCAGCATGATTGTGGCGCTGGTCGCGGCGCAGTTCATGCAGTTGGCCATCTCCACCTACATGAACGGAGCCTGCGCCTCCTTCTATCTTACGGTCAGCAGCCCGGAAGGCATGGACGCGGCGAAATCCGAAATGAGCAGCCGTTTACAGCAAATGGGAATGGACGGCGCGCCCTATGACGGCGGACGGCGGGACGACCGCCCGCATGATGGCGCGGAGGAAGGCCGCGGCGAGGACAGCGGCAAGAGCGACGACAACTGAGCGGCAAAGCGGGACGCTGGGCGGGGAACGCTGCCCGCCGGTCCCGCTGTTGGGTTCGCGGCTTTGCAACGAAAGCCCGCGCCTCGTGCCACGCATTGGGGCCACTGAGCTCCCCACAGCCCAGCGCCGCGCTTTTCTTCCGCCGACCAGAAAATCAGCCTCGTGCCTGAAGATCGTGGCTTTTCATACGTTGTCGCGTCGCGCCCCGCATGAACGCCGCCAGGCGGGGCCGCGACAGACGAGCCGTGCCGCAGCTTGCGATTGGCAGAGTTGAAAGCGGGCCGTTGCGCAGGCCGCGCCGATGGAGGTGAGGGATATGCCGCCGTTGAGGCCCTATGACGCCGGGCTTACGTACAGCTATGCGCCGGGCGTCTTTCCGTCTCTCGAGCTTATGCAGCGCGCGCCGGAGCGCGCCCTGCGGCTGCTGGTAAGCTCGCGCGCGCAAGGCGAAGGCGTGGAGAAGCTGCGCGCGCTGTGCCGTGCGCGGGACGTTCGGGAGGAGATCGCCGATAAAGCCCTGAGCCGGATCAGCGGCAAGCAGAATTGTTATGCCGCGGTGGTGTTTGAAAAATGGCAAAGCGAGCTGAACCCCGCCGCGCCTCACGTGGCGCTTCACCATCCGATGGACGAGGGAAACCTGGGAACCATTCAGCGCACGCTGCTGGGCCTTGGCATACTCGATATTGCCATCATCAAGCCCGCCGCCGACGCGTTTGACCCCAAGGTCGTCCGCGCCACGATGGGGGCCCTCTTTTCCCTTCGCGTCAAGCAATATGACACGTTTGAGGCGTATCGCGCCGAGTATCCCCATCATACCCTGTACCCCTTTATGCTGGACGGGTCCGTGGCGCTGGAGGAGGCGGTCCGCCGACGGCGCGAGCCCTTCTCGCTGGTATTTGGGAACGAGGGCAGCGGCCTTCCGCCGGAATTTGCTCAATGGGGACGCGCGGTGCGCATCCCGCACAGCGACCGGATTGATTCGTTGAACCTGGCCATCGCGGTGGGGATCGGCGCGTATTCGTTTATGCGCGCCGGCCCTGACTGACATAGACATAGAAAGGTTGGAAAAAGCGATGAAAGAGGAATACCGCGTACCTGCGGAGCAGCTAAGCGCCTGCCTGCGCTATTTGGCCTCCGCCGCCGGGCTCGCCCCCAGATCGGTCATCGTGCTGGGAATAAGCACAAGCGAGGTTGCCGGCGGGCGCATCGGCAAAAACAGCGTGCCGGAGCTGGGCGACGCCCTGGCGGAAGCCGCGCTGGGGACTTGCGCCCAGCTTAAAGTTCATCCCGTTTTTCAGTGCTGCGAGCACCTGAACCGGGCCCTGGTGATGGAACGCGAGGTGCTTGAGCGCCTGCGGCTGACGCGCGTAAACGTCATGCCCGTGCCCAAGGCCGGCGGGAGCGCAGCGGCGGCCGCTTACCTGCGCTTTCGGGAGCCCGCCATGGCCCTGAGCATACAGGCGGACGCCGCGGTCGATATCGGGGATACGCTGGTAGGCATGCATATCCGCCCCGTAGCCGTCCCTCTGCGCATGGGAGACGGCGAAGCCAGGGTTGGCATGGCGCATGTGGTCATGGCTTATTCCCGGCTCCCCTACATCGGCGGCGGCCGGGCGCAATACCCGCCGCAGGAAGGATAGCCGTCCGCCGGTCTGTCCGCGCGGAGGAAAGGCAGGAGACACAATGAAACGGTGCATTGCAGAAGCCGGAATAGCGTTGAAGATCAGCATAGCAAGGAGGAAACGTCATGTCTATTCCGGCAGAAAAAATATACCCGCGTTCCCAGGACAAGCAAACCGTTTACCTTGACGCCGTTGTCAAAAATCCCGCGATTTCCGTCGGCGCCTATACCATATACAACGATTTTGTTAACGATCCGACGGAGTTTGAAAAAAACAACGTGCTGTATCACTACCCCGTCAATGGAGACCGCCTGGTCATCGGCAAGTTCTGCTCGATTGCCTGCGGCGCAAAGTTTCTTTTTACAAGCGCGAACCATACCATGCGCTCTTTGTCCACCTATCCCTTCCCGCTGTTCTATGAGGAATGGGATACCTCTGTTGCGGAGGTATCCGCGGCCTGGGATTTCAAGGGGGACATCGTTGTTGGCAACGACGTGTGGATTGGCTACGAGGCCGTCGTTCTGTCCGGCGTTCACATTGGCGACGGCGCGGTCGTCGGGGCGCGGGCCGTGGTAACCAAGGATGTCGCGCCTTATACCATTGTGGGCGGAGTACCGGCCAAGCCAATCCGCAGGCGTTTTGACCAGGCCACCGTCTCCAGGCTGGAAGCCCTCCGCTGGTGGGATCTTCCGCGGGAGCGCCTGAAAGAGCTGTTGCCCCTCGTTAAAAACGGGGACGCGGACGGGCTGCTCGCCGCCTGCGGGCAATAGCCTTTCGTCGGCTTTTTCGATAAAGCCTCCTCACTCCGGTTCATCGGGCGCGGGCGCGTTTGACTCGCCCGCGCCATTTTTTTCAAGCGTTTTTCTTCCGCCCGACCGGAGCTGAACGGCAATGGTGACCGCGGCCCCTACCAGCAAAAACAGATAATAGGTCATAAAGCGCCAAACCAGCAGCGCCAGGCCGATAGTGCCCGAGGTAAACAGACCCCGGTAAAAGACCAGAAAGCCGCCTTCCTGCGCCCCGCTCGCTCCCGGCAGGGGCGTATAGCTCGCGCTTAAAAACAGCAGGAAGGAAACCGTCAGCAGCCGATACCACGGCGTTCCGGAGAGGCCGAACGCCTGATAAACGCAGATGACCACGCTCATCAGCCCCAGCATGCTAAGCCCGGACAGCAGCAACTGCACGGCGATCTGCCTGGGATGGCGGCCCAAACGCAGCACGCTGGCGTGATAGGTATCCAAGGTAGTATTCACGCGCACGCACGCAACCTCTGGGTCCTTGATCAGCCTAAGCCTCGTTCCCACGCGCACGCCAAAATTGACGACCGCCTGGATGAGCGGGCGGTGCAGGGCGACAAGCAAAATCAGGGGCACGGCGGCAAAGTTCACGATCCATCCGATCACCACCGCCCACTTCGCTCCCGCTAGCTGGACGTCAATAAAGGCGGCGTTGACAGCCCAGAGCACGGTTGCAAAAAGAACCGTCATCATCTGGTTGCACATAAATTTCATAGAGATGCCGGAGGTGCTGATGCCAATAGGAACGCCGCGCTTTTTCATGTAATAAATCTGCATGGGCTGTCCGCCGCTGGCCCCCGGCGTAATATTGCCGTAATAAAAGCCCACGAGCGAAATATACAGCGTAAAGCCCACGGGCATTCCATGATTTTGCTTGCGCAAAAAGTAGTGATAGCCCAGAGCGTCAAAAAGCAGGTAGCAAAACCAGCAGCCCAGCGCGGCCGCCAGCCAGAGCGGGTCGAGCGTGAACAGCGTCTCCCAGGCGTTGGTCATCTCGTTGTTGCTGAAGGCGACAACGACGACTAAGCCCAGCGTGGCAAGAATAAACAGGAAGCTCAGCAGCTTGCGCGCGCCTGGTTTCATGGATGGCTCCTTTCGCCCTTCAGAGAAATCAGGCGCTCGTAGCGCCGGAGGACCTCCCGCATAATACTGTCCCACGGGACAGGTATGCTTTGCCTGGCACGCTCTCCCGCCTCGCGCGAAAGGGGCAGCGCCTCCAGGATGCCGTCGGCAATGCTTTCCACGGAATTTTGGCACAAAAAGCCATTGACCCCATGCGTCACGCCCTCGGCAGCGCAGCTTCCCTCCACCAGCAGCGCGGGCGTGCCCATCGCGGCGGCCTCCCGCACCACCATGGGCGCGTTATCATAAACGGAGGGAAAGACGAGCAGGTCCGCTCTTTTGTAAAGCGAAAGCGTTACCGACCGGTCGCCGATAAAGCCCGTGAAGCAGACGCGCCGATCCAGCCCAAGCTCCGCGCACAGCGATCGCAGGCGCCGCGCGTCCTGCCCGTCGCCAACCATCAGTAGCTGAAAATCGGCGCCGCGGCTTTGAAGCAGCGCGCACGCGCGCAGAATGCTGTGCGTGTTTTTCTTCATGTCCATCTGCCCCACAAAGATCAGCGTTGGAACGCCCTCCCGCAGGGGATAGCGGCGCAGCGCCGCCGCGTACTCCTCCCCAGTTACGCTCTGGGGATTGGTACCGTTGGGCATGACGGCGATCTCGCCCTTAAAGCCGTATTCCCGCAGCACCCGCGCGGTCTGCGCGTTTACCGCCCATACCTCGTCGCAGGAGCGGTAAAACGCAAGCACATATCGAAGCGCCAGTTTTGATAAGACCCTGGAATGCGTGGCGCGGTAAAAATCGTCGTAATACTTGCTGTGAAAGGTAGCGACAAGCGGTATGCGCCGCCTGCGGGCAATGCTCCGGGCCGCCCGCCCCGCAAGGAAAGGGCTGTGCGCATGCACCAGATCAAACGAAAGCTCCTTTGCCGCGCGGCGGTAGCGCCCGCTGAACGCCGGCAATCCGACGCGATAGGGCTGCCCCGGAACGCCTATCCCAGGATAAAGCAGCGCGTCGCAGCCGGCTTCTTCCTGATAGGCGGGGTTTTCCGGCGCGATATACAGGCACTTGTGCCCCAGCTCCGTCAACGTTTGACAATAGGCGAGCATCACGCGGCCCACGCCGTCCAGCGTCGGCGGGTAGGTCTCGCAGAATTGGCCGATGATCACGCCGGCACCTCCCTCGTTATACGCACCGGTCTATTATAGCACGCGGCTTACCGCTTTGCAAAGCCGAATCCCGGGCGCGGGGCTTGACAGAGCAAAAAGGAGGGAAGCCTATGCCGCGTCGCCCGTTCGCACGCGCGTCTCAGCGGCCTTGCGTTGGCGGGGATGATCCCGAAGCTCAGCCGTGGCGCAGGAAGCGGAGCGCAGCGACGATGAGCGCGCCCTATATCATCAGACACGGCGGCTGATTTGCGCCCTTTTCATCGGAAATGTTTCGGTCAGGTCCGAAATGCCCCGCCGGCCCGGGCGCTGCGCATGGCAATGTGCCGGAGCAATGGCCGACCGCAGGTCGGTCGGGCGATATGTTTCCCGCCGCCCCTCCATCCACCCTCAAAAGGGGTTTTGACAGCCTGAAGCGACAGGCCGAAACCCTGCCACGCCTTACCGCTAATCGCGGACGAAAGGTTATTTTTCCCAACGCGTTTTCTTGTAAGCCTTGTGCGTGTTGATCCAACGATATGGCAGGCTTGAAACAAGTTTGCAACAAGTTTGAAAAAAAGCTTGACATCCGCTTTGCGACGGCGTATAATAACCCTCGCACCACGGTTGATGGGGAATTGTGTAACGGCAGCACCTACGACTCTGACTCGTATTGTCTAGGTTCGAATCCTAGTTCCCCAGCCATTTGGCTCCATGGTCAAGCGGTTAAGACGTCGCCCTCTCAAGGCGAAATCAGGGGTTCGATTCCCCTTGGAGCTACCATGCTTTAAACCTTGTAAATCAACGATTTGCTGGGTTTATTTTTTTGCCCGTACAACACTTTATCCAACACTTTGTTTCAGGGATCAAAAACGGGGGCTGTTTCGTCGCAGCCCCCTCAGCACCTGGCCGGCCAGGCATCCGGAAGCTTCATCCGCGCCATGGGCGCTTTTTCCGCATCCGAAACGCAGGG